>NZ_JACJPK010000086.1:0-584747 GCF_014696035.1 Trichocoleus sp. FACHB-262
TGGTGGTGGCAATGAATTGCTGGAGTGAATCCATTTCTTGTGAGTTAGTTACGAGTCCTTCTCTCAGCCTAATAACTTCTCCTTATCCTTACAACTTGATTAGGATTGCTATAGTTAATCAAGATACATTTTCCAGCTATGGGATGTTTGATATACAAACCAGAAATATTTGAGTTGCTCAGCTCACGACGAAAAACATGAAATCCCAAACTACGGAAGTCATCGTAGACATCACGACCAACTTGGTTATAGGAGTAACCTAAATGATTTCGAAGTCTTGCTGCTGCTTGTTCTGCATGACCTTTGAAGTAAGTTCCAACTTTAACAAATTTGAATGGTTTGCAATCTATTCTAGGAATCAAGCCAAGCAAAAACTCTTCACACTCACACAGAAACAAGAATTCTTGAACAGCCCAACGATCCTGCTTTAAAAACTCATTGCCATACCTTCTGAACATGGTTTCAGTTTGCTCAAAAGGTGCTAATTGTTCATTTGAGATAAAGAATTGATAATCGCATTTATAGTAATCTGCAAGAATCAAGACTTCATCACCTGTTGGTCGCTTCCCTCCGCTCTCTAAAGCAGTTAGAGTTGGGATTGAAATACCCGTTAGTGTTGATACTTCATCAATTGAAAAGTCAAACTGCTCTCTGTATCTTTTCAGCTTTGAACCAAAGAGGGACAGGTCAAAAGTCATAGAGCTGCATCCTTGCAGATCACTTTTTTTAGCATAGCTTCTAGCTAGTGGCGAAAACCAGCACTTTTACTCATCCCAATTAGGGCATGCACACATGGAGACAGAATTCACATAGATAACCTTCAGGCTACCTGTCCCAACCGAGGACGAAGCAGGCTAAAAACTGTTAGACCAAGTGCGAGATGCTGTTCGAGTTAGGGCAGAGAGCGATCGCCAACATATACCAACACAGGCGATCGCCCTACCTTACCCGTCAAGTAATTGGAGTAGAGGTAGATAACAAGCCACCCATTCTGGCATAGAGAGGTTGGGTTGGGGCGATCCACACCTTGCCGGTACCTCGGAACGTTTGGAGGAGACCTTCACCGCTAGTAAGGGCACCCAAAAAAGAAGTAGAAGCTTTCTCCACACTGAAATGCACCTCGGCGGTACGGAGGAGCGCAAAGGAGCCATCTACCTGGAGCGTTTCATTATTCAGTGTCAGCTCTAAGATTTCACTACGAGGTACGGGGATACGAAAAACGACTACCCCGGTGCCGCTGACCTTAGTTTGGTAGCGTCCTTCACCTCCCGCCACTCGCGCCGAAAAACTCTCAACCTTGTGGGCATCTACTTTAATCGCATCTTCGCAGCAGCAGAATAAACCTTGGTCAGCAAACAAAGTTTGCCCCTTCAACTGCATCAGCCAGTAGTGCCCAAAACTCGGTTCTAAGTAAAGTTCGCCAGTGCCTCGATACAGCGGCTTAAAGATCGTTTCTCCGGTGCGGGCTGCGGCAATCGCTCCTTTCATGAACCCGCCAACTCCCCCTCCTGCGCCCGTTGAGCTTTCCATCTCGATGTTGCCCTTGAGGAACTGCAACACCCCTGGCTCAGTTCGCACCGCATCATTCTGTAAACGAACTCGGAGTTGACGCAGATGCACTCCAGCCCGATTTAGCGAATAAACCTGTTCCGCGATCGCCAGAGAATCGCTCCCAGCCAAAGGTTTATACTCCAAAAGTTCAAAGACAGTACCGCCACGAGTTACGCTCTCTGTTACCTGGAAAGGGAGATGGTTTTCGGGAGTATTCATACCTGTCAAACCCCTAAAGCGCTACTGCTGGCAGCTTAACACGCAGGTCTAGAGAGGCATCTGACTATGAACAAACGTGTCACTCTGGGTCTACTTTGGTAAACAGTTCTAACAAACCTACAGTGCCGACAAAAAAAGTGTAAACCCCGTATTGCAGCGGTCTTTGTTGCCGAGAAGATGCAAAAACAGCTGCAACAATTCCCTCTACAAGATGTACCGCAACCGCAAAGCGCTCAATCGCAAACACTATGTTCAGGCTGCTGGGCACAGGGATATTCGCTAATCCCGCATAGAAATTCCAGGATTCCAAAGCGATCGCCCCTGTAATCAGAACGATAGAGATAACCTTGATCCAGGCAGACAAAGTTTTCTTGGCATCATTGAAATTCATGCAATCCGCTCAGAGCTTGGGGCAGTTCTTATTAAAACCGATTCTTAGCATCTTTATAGGAGCCGACAAGCTGCAATGGTTGGAAACGATTGATTGGCAGCAGGAGAGCGATCGCTTTTGCCAAGCCAACCTCACCTATCCCCACTACTACAGCAGCCAAAACTTTCATGGCATTACAGGTGGTTATCTCAATGCGATCGCGGCCATTACTTACGATGCTGTCACCGCTTTTGCCTCTCCGCCCAGTGAAACTTGGATTCGGCAGCAATTGATCCAGGCGATCGTAGGTCAACCTACCAGAATTTTGGATTTAGGCTGCGGCACAGGCTCAACCACTTTAATGCTGAAGCAAGCCTTTCCTCAAGCCGAGGTGATTGGGTTAGATTTGTCCCCCTACATGCTGGTGATGGCAGACTACAAAGCGCAACAAGCAGCGCTAAACATTATCTGGCAGCATACCTCAGCAGAAGATACTGGCTTTGATGCAGGCACTTTTGATTTAGTCACAGTTGCTTTCATGTTTCATGAAATGCCACCTAACGTGTCGCAACTAGTTCTGCAAGAATGCTTTCGGCTGCTGAAACCAGGCGGACAACTGCTGATTCTCGATGGGCATCAACCCAAATTACGTCGGACCAACTGGTTGATTACCCTCTTCCAAGAGCCTTACTCCAAAGTTTATGCCGCAGAAAGTGTCGATGATTGGCTAAATGTGGCTTATTTCGAGGCGATCGCCACCAAATCTGTAGGCTGGATTAGCCAATTGACCAGCGCTAGAAAACCAGAGGCAGAAAAACAGTAGCCTGAAGGCGATCGCCTAATAGCCTAAAGAACTAGGCCAAAGGTACTAGTGATAAAGCATGCCTCATGGTAATGACTACGGCTTGATAGAATAGTTTGATGCAATCAGACGATCCTTTGCTGGGGAGCAAACACCCTTTTAGGAAGAACACATCATGGCGCAGTTGACCGAGCAGACCCCGACTGAACTGAATATTCCTAGCCTCGACACAGAGCTTTCGACTCAAAGCCCACAAAAAATTCTGGAACGCGCCTTGAGCCTATACGACAACATTGCCATTTCTTTCAGTGGCGCAGAAGATGTTGTCCTGATCGACATGGCGTACAGAATCAAAAAAGACATCAAAGTTTTCAGCCTGGATACAGGTCGTTTGCATTCTGAAACCTACCAGTTTATCGATCGCGTCAGAAAGCATTACGGCATCACCATTGAGATGATGTATCCCGATACCGCTCAGGTAGAAGCTTTAGTCACAGAAAAAGGTCTCTTCAGCTTCTATGAAGATGGGCACAAAGAATGCTGTGGTATCCGTAAAGTTGCGCCTCTGCGTCGGAAGCTAGGCACCTTAGATGCTTGGATTACCGGACAGCGCAGAGATCAAAACCCATCCACTCGCGCAACTGTACCAGTGATTCAAGTTGATACCGCTTTCTCTAATGATGAACGCCAATTGATTAAATTCAACCCCTTGGCGAACTGGTCATCAGCAGAGGTTTGGATGTACATCCGGGCCTTTGAGCTTCCCTACAATCCTCTGCATGAGCGCGGCTTTATCAGCATTGGCTGTGAGCCTTGCACTCGCGCAGTCCTCCCCAACCAGCATGAGCGGGAAGGCCGTTGGTGGTGGGAGGACCCAAACAGCAAAGAGTGTGGCTTACATGCCATCAACCCCACCCAAGGTTGATCGAGAACCATACCATTTTTGTAGGGGCAGGTCTTGTGCCTGCCCACTGCTTATTTAGGGCACTCACCGGAGGTATCCCTACAATCGTTTTGAATGGCAGGTGGCTCAAAGACTGACGCATTGACCATACTTTTAGCCTTTGGCATTTTTCAGTAGCAGCTGACAGCCACAGGAAAAAGGATTAGCACTTTCAATGCGATCCTCTGCCAAAACCTCGATCGCTAAATTGCTGCGGTAGATCAACTCGTCATAGTCCATCAAAGCATTCCACTTGACCTTGCCTGTGGGAAAGCCCAACTGGGAACTGGCATCAGAGATCAACTCCTGCCATTTCTGTACTTCAGGATCGCGCGACTTGCAGTAATCCACAATCGCAATCAAGGCACCAGGCTTCGTCACTCGTAAAATCTCTTGCAGCGATCGCACAGGATCTGTCACGACACAGAGGGTAAATCCAGATGCTGCTGCATCAAAGCTGTCGTCAGGAAACTCGAGATTTTGTAAATCCATAATTTTGAGGGCAACATCTGCCTTGACCGACTTTTGCTGAGCCAGTTCCAGCATCTGTTCCGACAAATCTACGCCCACTACCTGCACTCCAGCAGGATATGCAGAGAGATTCAGCCCAGTGCCCACGGCGGCATCGAGGACGCTCTGCCCCGAACGCAACTGTAAGGAAGCAATCAGCGGTGCGCGATCGACGTGCCAGTAGCGCTGCATGATGGCATCATAATCAGCCGCTCCTTGATTGTAAGTTTCGATTACCTTATCTGTTTGCATACAGTTTCTACCCAGTGGAATTGTCTGCGAATCTCGATCGCCTCAGATCTTCAGCCAAGATAATCGCCAATTCCTCTGTTTACTACCACCAGAGGAATAAATTTACATAGTTAAAAGCTCCAATCAACTTGGGCGGAGATGACATCTACATCACCTGCCACTTTGCCTCTGAGCGTGCCCGCACCTGGGACCGATTGCTTAATCTCGCGATCGCCAAAAAACAGCTCAATTTGCCCCCTAAAGCTGAGGTTTTAGCACAACAAGTTCCTTTATTTATGAGTTACACGCAAATATGGCGTGTCCCATTGTTTACAGAAGCCAAGTCTAGAGGCACCAAATGACCGAGAAAAATGTTGAACAACAAGCTGCGGAAATTAATCAGGAGGTACAAGCCCTCGTGGAGAAAACTGACGAATGTGCCGCTCAGATTAATATGGAAGAAATGCTCAAGGTAGGAAAAAAACAGCTCAAGAGTTGCAACAGCCTACTGAGGGCTAGTTGATCAACTTCTTGCTCTGAAATCTTTGAATCTGCTTAACAAAGCTTAACTCTCTTTGTCAGATTGCTCTGATTGCTCTGGCTCTGATAGTTCTGCTTGCTCTTGCTCTCTTTCGGCTTCCATTTCTTTCAAAGCCTTATAAATCCAAAGCTTAGACAACTCCAGGGTGCTGATGCAATCGGGGATAACTGACATACTCAAAGACTCTGTAGGGTTAATACTTTAAGCATAGCGAGAGTGTGGCATTCGTTCCTGAAGATATATACCTAAAGTTGTACAAAAAATTGAGTTTCTTTGACTGAGGCGATCGCAACCCTATGATCGTGTACCCATGAAAACAATGGAAGAGGGTTTGG
This sequence comes from Trichocoleus sp. FACHB-262, assembly GCF_014696035.1. Taxonomy (NCBI): domain Bacteria; kingdom Bacillati; phylum Cyanobacteriota; class Cyanophyceae; order Leptolyngbyales; family Trichocoleusaceae; genus Trichocoleus; species Trichocoleus sp. FACHB-262. Next base: position 5,503 of record NZ_JACJPK010000086.1, read on the forward strand.
CTCTCGTCACTGAAGGGACGCAGTTCCGTCACAGCCTTGCTCTTACTCAGTTTAGACCTGAGCGACCGAGGGCGCAGAGACAGGTGCGGTTGCTTCCACCGGAGAGGACTTGATGGGTAGGGCGATCGCAAACTCAGTCCCGACTCCAGCAGTAGAGTGGCACTCTAAAGTCCCCCCATGCTTTTCAACAATAATTTGGTGGCTAATAGCCAGTCCCATGCCCGTGCCCACGCCGCGCGGTTTGGTGGTGAAGAACATATCAAACACTTGAGCTTGCACTTCCGGTGGCATGCCCATGCCGTTGTCGATAATTTTCACCATCACTCGGTCGGTGTCTAAACGCTCGGTAATAATCGTGATTTGCCGACTGCCCTGCTCCACGGGCTTCTCTTCTAGCGCATCGATCGCATTACTCAACAAGTTCATAAACACTTGGTAGAGCAAACCCGCAAATCCTTCTATCACAGGCAGATCGCCATAATTGCGCATTACCACAAGATCTTTTTTGATGCGGTTGTTGAGAATCAATAAAGTGCTATCGAGACAATCGTGCAGATTGACTGGATGTGGTTCGGTATCGTCTAGACGGGAGAAGTTTTTCAAGCTGAGGACAATCTGTCGCGCGCGATCGGCTCCTAGCTTCATTGAGTCCAAAACTTTTGGCAAATCTTCGGCCAAAAACTCTAAATCAATATCCTCAATTTGGTCTTGAATGGCTGGCGGTGGGTCAGCAATTTCCGTTTCGTAGGTGCGGAGTAACTTGAGCAAGTCTTCCATGTAGTTGTGAGCATGGCTCAAGTTGCCATAGATAAAGTTGACGGGGTTATTAATTTCATGGGCTACCCCTGCCAGCATGCGCCCCAAACTAGACATCTTCTCGCTCTGAATGAGCTTGGCTTCCTGCATTTCCCGTTCCCGTTCTAGGGCAGCAGCTTGTTCTTCGAGCAACTGCTTCACCCGCTGCACCAGTTGGTTAAAGGAAACTGCTAAAAGTCCAATTTCATCCCGTGTGGTGATAGGTGCTTGCAAGTCGAAATTCGATTCTTTTGTAATCTTCTGGGTGACGCGCGTGAGGGATTCGATGGGACGGGAGATGGTGCGGCTGGTCAGGAATGCCAGGATAGCGGCGATCGCAATGGATAATCCCACACTAGCCAGGATGATCTGGGCTTGTAAGACAGTGGCACGGCTTTGCTCCTCGTCAGCCGCTGCCTGTTTTTGGCGCACTGTTCTGGCATATTCTGCCAGCTCATGAATAAACTGATGGAACTCTATCGTTTCTGGAGCCGCGACTGTGCCGGAGAGCACCTGCTGGACTCGGGGGATTTCTTCTGGTGGCAGATTCGCTAAATCAATGCGGCTAATTTGAGCTTCTAGGTAGCGGGTGTAAGCCTCAACCGTATTGCCATACTGCTGTAGAAAAGCACTCAATTTCACATCGTTGTTAATCTGAGCAAATTCTCTCAGCTCAGCTAATAGCTCCTGAACCCCGCTGACATGACCCAACAAGTCTTGATTCGTTTGTTGAAAAGCTTGCGGCTGTGCAATTTGGAGGGCTAGCTCTCGTTGATGGGTCTGGATTTCTAGCAAGCCACCCTGCAAACTACTCAACATGCCACCTTCATCATCCGCCACATCCATTTGATGCCTTGCTTGCTCGTAAGCGCGATGGCCCTGAACTAGCCCCACTGTTGTGCCAATCACGGCGATACTGAGTGCTAAGGCATAACCACAGTTGATTTTGGCGCTCACACTAAAGAAGCGATTCAATCTATTAAGAGGCGGAGCAGACAAAGCTGGAGCTGAATTGTCGTCCGCTTTAGCAAGATTGGTGGAGTTAGGTTGAGTAGCCATTGCAATTTGTGAAGTGACTAGTTCTATTGGTAGAGTGCCCGCCGCTTCCCATAACTACACGCGATGTTTCACTCTTAACGGCAACCCCTGAACTTTTAGCGATCGCTGACACAAGCCAGCTTCACAACCCTGAGCACTGGTGAGCACCTAAGTGAGCACAAAGCTGAGCATGGTTAGTGAATAGACGTAACTACGCTGAGAATAACAAACAATAGCGTCGGAGGTTGCCGCCATGACTCAGACAACAGAACGCCAATTGAGTGGTTTATATGTCCAGACTGCCGAGCGTCAGCAACTCGCTTTCCCACTCAAGCACACCGCAGTGCATGCCAAGATTGCGGGGAATCTTGCGCGGGTAGAAGTGACGCAGAGTTTCGAGAACCCCTTCACCACCACCCTCGAAGCGGTTTACATTTTTCCGCTACCTGATGAAGCGGCAGTGGATGACATGCTGATTTGCATTGGCGATCGCACCATTCAAGGCAGCATTAAAAAACGCCAAGAAGCCCAGCAAATCTATGAGCAAGCCAAGCAGCAAGGACGCACAGCGGGGCTGCTAGAACAAGAACGGGACAATATCTTTACGCAGTCTCTCGCCAACATCAAACCAGGCGAACAAATTGATGTGGTGATTTGCTACACCGAGAGCTTAAAGTTTACTGGCGCTGCATCTCCTGAAGCACTGGGAGGGAGCTACGAGTTTGTCTTCCCAATGGTGGTGGGTCCGCGATATATCCCTGGAAACCTAATTGAGGAAAACGCGATCGGTAGCGGTTCGGCAGCAGCGCCGATGATGTTGAATCAAGATACTGATTTAGTGCCTGATGCGTCTCGACTCAATGCTCCCATCCTGCCACCAGGGATGCGTTCTGGGTATGATATCAGCGTCACTGTCGAGATCAATGCTGGTGTTGCCATTCAGGAGAGCCATTCTCCTTCCCATCAAATTCAGATTATCCCTCAGGGAGCGATCGCCCAGATTAAACTCGCAGGTGGGGATACGATTCCCAATAAAGATCTAATCCTACGTTATCAAGTCTCAGGAGCTGAAACGCAAACTACTGTTCTCACAGAAGCAGGCGATCGCGGGGGTCACTTTGCGGTCTATTTGATTCCAGCCATTGCGTATCGTCCCGATCAAATGGTGCCGAAGGATATGGTGTTTCTGATTGACACCTCTGGTTCCCAAGCGGGTGCTCCTCTAGCTCAGTGTCAGGAGCTGATGCGTCGCTTCATACAAGGTCTGAACCCTGACGACACCTTCTCCATCATCGATTTCTCGGATACCACGCAGCAACTCTCTCCCGTGCCGCTGCCCAACACACCCCAAAACCAGCAGCGAGCGATTCGCTATGTCAATCAGCTCACGGCTGGGGGTGGCACTGAGATGTTGCGAGGAATTCGGGCAGTGTTGAACTTCCCGGTCACCGATCCGGGTAGATTGCGGAGTATTGTGCTGCTCACCGATGGCTATATCGGCAACGAAAACCAGATTTTGGCGGAAGTGCAACGCCATCTTCAACCGAGTACTCGTCTTTACAGCTTTGGCGCAGGCAGTTCTGTGAATCGTTTTTTGCTCAATCGCATTGCTGAAGTCGGTAGAGGCATCTCTCGCATTATTCGCCATGATGAGCCCACCGATCAGGTAACAGAGCAGTTCTTCCGCCAGATCAACAATCCTGTTCTCACCAATATCCAGTTGCAATGGGAAGGAGCAGGCAGCGAACCTATCTTTTATCCCTCTGCACCACCGGATCTCTTTGCTGAACAGCCCTTGGTCTTATTTGGTCGCAAGGAGGATAAACACTCTGGCAAGTTGCATATCTCTGGTATAGCGGCGGGAGGAAAGCGCTATCAACAGACTTTTCAACTCCAGTTTGCAGAAGCAGGAAATCCCGCGATCGCTCAACTTTGGGGCCGTGCCCGCATCAAAGACTTGATGAATCAAATGCTCAGCGGTGACACCAAGGCAGGAGTAGAAGCCGTGACAGAGACCGCACTGGCCTATCAGCTTCTCTCTCAATACACTGCTTTTGTGGCTGTAAGTGATGATGTGAGAGTTGACGCCACAGAAGCTTCTGTCTCGGTTCAAGTCCCGGTAGAAATGCCAGAAGGAGTCAGCTATGAAGGAGTTTTTGGCAATGTTGCCTACTCTAGTCCACCCGCACCAATGGCCGCACCTGTTAGCAAGATGAGACGACAAAGACCTGTTTTTGACATCCCAGCACAGGATTATGATGTCACCCTAATTTCCCCCAATATGGTGGGAACTGAAGAGGATGACTTCTTACTTGCTCCTCCTGCTATGTCCCGTCCTTCTATACCTTCTCCTAGGCTGGCAGATGACGAAGGATTTAACTTAGGAGTATCATCCCAGAAAAGTTTAGGCTCGATACCTGAGCAGCAGCTACAAATTATTGATGCTACTGGACTTGACGTAAATGCGATCGCCCTCCTTACACAACACTTAAACTCTAACCAATTCCTAGCTCAGCACCTTGAGTCAGTTCAGCTTCTCCCTGACTTTAGGGGTGGTCAGGTAGTGTTTGAACTTCAAGTTAACAACGGTCGAGTGAGACAGGTCATGCTTAATGAAGAAGCATCATCCCTCAAGGAGCAGGCAGTAATTGAGGCAATTCGGCGATCGCTACAAGCTTGGCGACCTCCTCAAGAATTAACGGCTACGGTTAACCTGACTTTACGAGTCCAATCGTAGAATTCTAGCTCCCAACACAGAGAGATTACAGGGATACCTCACCCAGGTATCCTTTTTTTGTTTGTAGTGCTGCCTGTCATGTTTCCCAGCTTTCTCCCTCGGACTCTGCGATCGCTCAAAGACCCAACGGCGATCGCTTTAGCTCAACAAATTCAACAGCAAGCAATTCCTACTCCTTTAGCAGTTCAACCGATTCCCACGGCTTATGTACACCAAGGAAACGGAGGTAGCCCAATTCTCTTATTGCATGGGTTTGATAGCTCAGTGCTGGAGTTTCGGGCGATCGCACCTCTTCTAGCACAGCAGCAGGAAACATGGGCAGTTGATTTATTAGGGTCAGGCTTTACGGAACGAGTGGCTGATCTCCCTATCAATCCCAGCACCATTAGAACTCATCTCTACAGTTTTTGGCAGACTTTAATTCAGCGACCCGTGATTTTAGTGGGTGCGTCTCTAGGGGGTGCAGCGGCGATCGACTTTACCCTCGCCTATCCCCAATGCGTTGAGAAGTTGGTGCTGATCGATAGTGTGGGCTTTAGCGGCACCTTTCCGCTGGGTCAGTTCTTGTTTTCTCCCTTAGATCTGTTTGCAGTCGAGTTTTGGCGACAACGTAAACTCCTGCCGCTGACCTTCGGTACCACCTTCGGCGGTTTCAGTGCCACAGACCTAGAAGCCATTCGTTGTGCAGGGTTGCACTTAGCAATGCCAGGATGGGCGGAAGCGATCGCTAGCTTCACCAAAAGCGGTGGCTACAATTTATCGGCCCAGCAAATTGACCAAATCAACCAACCGACGCTGATTCTCTGGGGCGATCGCGATGACATGCTGGGAACTGCCGATGCTGAAAAATTTAGAAGGGCAATTACCAATAGCGAGCTGGTTTGGATTCGTGATTGTGGTCATGTGCCTCATTTAGAAAAGCCAGTCATCACGGTTGAGGAAATTTTGAAGTTTAGTCAGTAGGAGCGATCGCCTTTAAATGTAATGAACTTCTCGCTGAACTTGGAGGAGGAGTCCACTACTATTCAATGGAGAAGACAGATCGAGGTCTTGGCATGAGCAGCAGTTCGGTAACGTCTGAGCAACGGGTTGTATTAGACAAAATTAGCTGGCAAAAATTTGAAAATATATTAGCAGAGCTAGGTGCAGAACGTGCCACTCGCTTCGCCTACTATCGGGGGCGGATGGAAATGATGAACCCGCATGAGGAACATGAGCGCTATCGCAAACTGATTGAATCGTTTCTGTTGGTTCTAGCCGATGAAACGTATCTAAAAGTCGTTGGATTCAATTCAGCTTTGTTGCAGCAACCCGAACTGCAATGCGCGATCGAGCCGAATGCTTGTTTCTACATTTCTCATGCGCCTGAGATGATGGGTAAATCTGATCTTGATTTGTCCCGTGATCCAGTTCCCGATTTAGTTTTGGATATTGCCTTTACCTGTAGCGCGATCGATAAGCTCCCAATTTATGCGGCTTTAGGCATTCCAGAAGTTTGGTGCTACACCAGCAACAACAGCACCCCTGCGCCAGAACATCAACTCTCAATTTATCAGTTACAAAATCAACAGTATTTCACTAGTGAAACCAGCGCTGTCTTTAATTTCTTGCCTGCGGCGAGAGTGCTGGAATTTATCGAGCAGAGTGATTCTCTGGGTTTAGTCCAGTCCTTGCAATTGCTACGAGCTTGGGTGCAAGAAAGAATTTAAGACAAACAATTTGGGGAAAGGAAACGCGGAAAATATCGATAAAATTGAAACCTGTCCAGATTCGCGCAAGGCTTCTATGTCCGCCATTTCCTCGGCTCCGTTTTCTCCGGAAGAAATTACTTCAGAAGGTATCAAACCAGAAGAATACGAAGAAATTTTCAATCGCTTGGGTCGGCACCCCAACAAAGCCGAGCTGGGCATGTTCGGGGTAATGTGGTCCGAGCACTGCTGCTACAAAAACTCTCGGCCTCTGCTGAAGCAATTTCCGACCGAAGGCGATCGCATCTTGGTTGGCCCTGGAGAAAACGCGGGAGTCGTGGATTTGGGCGACGGGCTTCAGTTGGCATTTAAGATCGAATCCCACAACCACCCGTCAGCCGTGGAGCCGTTCCAAGGCGCGGCAACCGGGGTAGGCGGAATTCTGCGCGACATCTTTACAATGGGTGCTCGTCCGATCGCGATTCTCAATTCTCTGCGCTTCGGCTCCCTGGATGATGCCAAAACTCGACGCTTGTTTAATGGCGTGGTGTCAGGAATCTCTCATTACGGCAACTGCGTGGGTGTGCCGACTGTGGGTGGTGAGGTTTACTTCGACCCTGCCTACTCTGGCAACCCTTTGGTGAATGCGATGGCCTTGGGGCTAATGGAAACCCCAGAAATCGTCAAATCAGGAGCTAATGGCCTTGGCAACCCCGTACTCTATGTCGGCTCCACCACTGGACGCGACGGAATGGGTGGAGCCAGCTTTGCCAGTGCCGAACTTAGCGATGAGTCAATGGACGATCGCCCAGCCGTACAAGTGGGTGATCCGTTCCTAGAAAAATCCTTGATTGAAGCTTGCCTAGAAGCCTTTAAAACGGGTGCGGTGGTTGCCGCTCAAGATATGGGTGCAGCGGGGATCACTTGCTCCACCTCCGAGATGGCCGCGAAAGGTGGCGTGGGCATTGAGCTAGATTTAGATCTCATTCCGGTGCGCGAAACTGGCATGGTGCCCTACGAATATCTACTCTCCGAGTCCCAAGAGCGGATGCTGTTCGTAGCACACAAAGGCCGTGAGCAAGAACTGATTAATATTTTTGAGCGTTGGGGACTGCACGCAGTTGTGGCGGGCACCGTGATCCAAGAGCCGATCGTGCGGATTCTCTTCCAAGGAGAAGTCGCCGCTGAGATTCCTGCCACGGCCTTGGCCGACAACACCCCAATCTATCACCGGGAACTGATGGCCGAAGCCCCAGAGTACGCCCGCAAAGCTTGGGAATGGACGAGCGATCGCCTGCCGCCTTGCTCCGCTGCTGGCATTGAACTAGAAGGCAGCAGCAAAACCTGGAATGAAGTTTTATTCCAACTGCTGGAAACCCCCACGATCGCCTCGAAGCGTTGGGTATATCGCCAGTACGACCATCAAGTACAGAACAACACCGTTCTCATGCCCGGTGGTGCCGACGCGGCAGTAGTGCGCGTGCGTCCTGTTAACAGTTCCCCTGCTCGAGCCAATACCGGAGTTGCGGCTACTGTAGACTGCAACCCCCGTTACGTCTACTTGCATCCCTACGAAGGTGCGAAGGCAGCGGTGGCCGAAGCTGCCCGCAACCTTAGTTGTGTGGGAGCCGAACCCCTGGCTGTGACCGATAACCTCAACTTTGGTAGTCCCGAAAAACCCATCGGCTACTGGCAACTTGCCGAAGCTTGCCGAGGTCTATCTGAGGCTTGCACCGAGTTCAAAACTCCCGTTACAGGCGGCAACGTCTCTCTCTATAATGAAACCCTAGACTCCGAAGGCAAACCCCAACCGATTTACCCAACTCCGGTCGTCGGGATGGTTGGCTTAGTTCCAGACTTGAACCGAATTTGCGGTCAAGGTTGGCAAGCCACAGGCGATCGCATCTATTTATTAGGACTCCGCTGGGATACTCAGGAAACTGCAGCCGTCACCCTAGGTGCATCTGAATATCTCGCTGCCGTTCATACCACCGTGGCAGGGAAACCACCCGTCGTTGATTTCGACTTAGAGCGGCGAGTCCAAGCTGCTTGCCGGGAAGGTATTCGTCAGGGTTGGGTGCGCTCCGCTCATGACTGTGCTGAAGGTGGCCTTGCGATCGCCCTTGCTGAAGCTTGCATTAGTGGCCAGAAAGGAGCCGAAATTGCTCTGGATATCTCCGACTCCCAACCTACCTCTCTGCGCTGGGATCAGCTCCTATTCGGGGAAGGCGGAGCCAGAATCCTGGTTTCTGTAGCTCCAGACCAAGCTGCAAATTGGGAAACCTATCTGCAAGAGCACTTGAGAGAACACTGGCAAAATCTCGGTCAGGTGGGTAATCCGAACGCTGGTTTACGGATTTCCACTGGCCCCTCGGTTCCGGTTATCGACGTTAGCATTGCAGATATGAGCGATCGCTGGCTCAATGCCATTGAGCGTCGCTTAGCAGTCTAAAACAGTAGCGCGGCAACTGTAGTTGTAGCACAAGATACAAATTCCTTGGGTTAAGGCCAAGGAGTTGTTCCGTTTAAGGTTTTTGGTGGGATTATTAAAGAAACGTTAAGTCTACTGCTGGCTGTTCAAAGTTTCGATCTCAATCCCGCCCCATCCGATTCAACCTACTAGGAGCTGACCGCAGCATGATTCCCACCCATTCTGATCTTGCGTTCCCTGAAGATTCCTTGCCTTTGACTAGTGATAGCCAGGGCGAAGGGAGCGGCGACGCTCGACCCGACAAACCAGAGGAAGCCTGTGGTGTTTTTGGTGTTTATGCCCCCGAACAAGCTGTTGCGAAGCTAACCTACTTTGGTCTATATGCTTTACAGCATCGGGGCCAAGAATCGGCTGGGATTGCCACCTTTGAAGGTGACAAAGTCCATTTGCATAAAGACATGGGGCTGGTTTCCCAAGTGTTTAACGAGTCGATGCTGAGTACGATGCCTGGGCATTTAGCAGTCGGCCACACCCGCTACTCCACTACAGGTTCTAGCCGCGTCGTTAATGCTCAACCTGCTGTAGTGGAAACTCGCTTGGGTTCCTTAGCCCTGACTCACAACGGCAACTTGGTCAACACCGAAACTCTGCGCCAAGAGCTGTTGCAAAACAACTTTAATTTAGTCACTACTACCGACTCAGAATTAGCGGCTTTCGCGATCGCCGAAGCCATTAATAGCGGCAAAGATTGGTTAGAAGGCACCATTAGCGCTTTGCACCGTTGCCAAGGAGCCTTCAGCTTCGTCATTGGTACTCCCAGCGGCATCATTGGTGTGCGCGACCCCAACGGCATTCGCCCCTTAGTCATTGGAGTAATTCCCAGTCCTGACGAAACCACGCCAGAGCGCTACGTCCTCTCTTCCGAAACTTGCGGCCTCGACATCATTGGCGCTGAGTTTCTCCGAGATGTAGAACCCGGAGAACTGGTTTGGATTTCTGAAGCAGGTTTAGCTTCATTCCCTTGGGCACCACAGCCTCAACGGAAGCTTTGCATCTTTGAAATGATCTACTTCGCTCGTCCTGATAGCGTCATGAGTAAAGAAAGCTTATACAGCTATCGGATGCGGATTGGTCGCCAACTGGCCCAAGAATCCCCGATTGATGCAGATATTGTGATTGCTGTCCCCGACTCTGGCATTCCTGCCGCGATCGGATTCTCTCAATCTTCTGGTATCCCCTACGCTGAGGGCCTGATCAAAAACCGCTACGTCGGTCGTACCTTCATTCAGCCGACCCAGAGCATGCGGGAAGCTGGAATTCGCATGAAACTGAACCCACTCAGAGACGTGCTAGAAGGCAAGCGAGTGATTATCGTAGACGACTCCATCGTCCGGGGTACTACCAGCCGCAAGATTGTCAAAGCTTTGCGAGATGCTGGGGCGACCGAAGTACACATGCGGATTTCCTCGCCACCCGTTACCCATCCTTGCTTCTATGGCATTGACACCGACAATCAAGACCAGTTGATTGCAGCGACCAAATCTGTTGCAGAAATTGCTGAACAGATTGAGGTAGACTCCCTGGCTTATCTCAGCTGGGAAGGCATGCTCATCGCCACCCGTGAAGATCCCAACAGCTTCTGCTCCGCTTGCTTTACAGGTGACTACCCCATCGCCATCCCTGAACCCGTGAAGCGCTCCAAACTGCGCCTAGAAAAGGAAAAAGTCGGCACGACCCCTTAAAAGTCGTAAAAAGTCGTATCGTCACCGATTCCCCCTAACCTGACAAAGTTGGGGGGAATCTGCTTAAAAGCCCTCAAGTCTGGGGAATCAAAGCTCTTACAGGTATGCCAGAAAAGGAGCGGTGCAACGAAATTAAAGTGTGTAAGTAAACCCTTCCACCAACATCCCTGGCACCCAACAACCTCCTAACTGACGGCCTCCATAAGTGCCCACCTCAGGGATAAACTCCTGAAAATTAGTGCAATCAATCAGATTCTCACCCCAAAAGCGGTACAAACTCTCGTCAAAGCGTAGATTTTCGATGGGGGCGACAATTTCGCCGTTTTCTACCCAGAAACAGGCATAGCGAGTCATCCCCGTAATCCGACCCGTCGGGCGATCGCTCCAATTTAAATAATGCAGGTTCGACACATATAATCCTGTGTCCAACTCCGCCAAAATTTGCTCCCGTGCTAAACCACCTGCGTTAATTTCTGGCGATCGCAAGCCTTCTGAACCACTAGCTCCATTTGCTGCCAAGCCATACTCTTTGGCGGTGCGATCGCTCACCAGCGTATTCACCAGTTCACCCGCCACAATCAGCGGCAACTCTATCGGAGCGGTTTCTCCCCACTCATTGAATCGAGGCACCAAACCATGTTGAAAATTCTCTTTGAGCGTGAAGCGGGGAGACAAGCGCTTTTGACCCCGCCGCAGCTCCTTCAAAGCACTATTCCCTTGCTGCAAAGCGGCTTCACTAATGCCACCCCAAGACAGCATCCCAACCAATTCCGCGATCGCTGCTGGGGCGAAATAGGTGCGGTATTGTCCGCGTGAGAGTTGTTTAGGGGAAGTAGAAAGCAATTGCAGTTGGGCTTTAGACTCTTCAATTTGGGTTTTGTAAGCCTCTGTATCCCAAGTGCTCCCTGCCAACGTGCCTTTGACCGCTTCCCCGCCAGTGCCAAACAAAGAATAGTCCAGAGCAAAAGAATCTGTAGCAAACCAATGCTTCTGACCGCTAGAGTCGGCATAGCCCCGCACTAGCAAGCCTGCTGCATAAAGTCCCGCGAAATCCAACTCGGCCACAATGGGTAGCACAGTGGAGGTGACTGCTTCAGGCGCGAGCAGTTGCCCTAAGTGCACATCGTGGCTGGTGCTGGTGCCCGCTGGAATGACTAAATAGGGGTCAATTGGGAGCTGAGAGACTTCTTGCCGCAGATCTGCTAAGGCAAGTTGAGCTTGCTGCAAGTCCACTTCCAAATCGCCCGTAAGCGGAAAACTGCGATAACTCGTGCGCTGGTCACGAATCAAGGTGAGCTTAAGTGAGCCATCAGCCACATTCCCGATTTGCCGTACTTTCGCTTGATTGAACCGAACAAATTGGCTGCGTTCGCTGCTAAGTTTTACCGTTAAAAATTCACCCGATTCGGCTTGGCGCAACAGTGCCTCGACCACCTGTGCAAAGCTAGATTCTAAAGCAGTTAACTCTGCGGAACTCCGGGGAGAAATTACAGATGAACTGATGGATGAACTCACGCACCACCTCCAAAGACCTCAATATTGGTAAAGGCACAAACAGGAGCGGCATGCCCCACCCAAATAGTCTGATTTGGCTCCCCTTTACCGCAGACTGGAGAACCATATAGCTTCCAGGTCGAGCGATCGCCGAGTTGAGACAAGCTGCGCCAAAATTGCGGTGTCGTTCCCCGGTAGTTGGGATTGCGCAGCGTTTTTGTAAGTTGACCGTTCTCAATCAGCTTGGCGTATTCGCAACCAAATTGAAATTTATGCCGCTGGTCATCAATCGACCAAGAGCGGTTGGATTGCATATAAACGCCCTGCTCAATGTTGCCGATGATCTCCTCAAAACTGGCGTTGCCTGGTTCTAAATTCAGGTTAGCCATGCGATCGATCGCCGGACGATTCCAGGAAGTAGCCCTCGCACAAGCCACTCCTGGGAGGCCGAGGCGAGCTTGGCTTTCTAAACTACCTAAACCCCGCTCCAACACACCCTCGCGAATTACATACTCACGAGTTGCAGGTACGCCAGTATCGTCGAAACTATAGCTGGAAAACTCACCCGGAACGGTGGGGTCAAAGGTGATATTCATCAGCGACGACCCGTAAACCAACTCCCCAAAATCTTTTGGTTTGACGAAGCTGCCTCCTGCGTAATTCCGCTCATCGCCTAGGATGCGATCGAGTTCTAGCGGATGGCCCACGCTTTCATGAATTTGCAGCAGCATTTGGTCTGGGTCCAGAACCAACGTCGTAGCTGTGGTGGGGCATTCCTCGGCGCTCAGCAGCTCCACCGCTTGCTCCCCCACCTGCTTGACTTCAGCCCATAGTTCGGGAGTCAAAAACAGCTCCATGCCCCCTTGATGGCAATGCGCCAACCAGCCATTGTGACTGCGGCGCTGCACGACTGGGCCTGCTTGAGCAGTCGCCGCGTAGTCGGTCGCTAAAGTCAGGAATTTCTGATAAACCTCGGAGCCGTTGCTGCTGACAAACCAAGTTTCGATTTCTCTGGTATGAGCAGCAGCACTAGTTTGCACAATCTGATCAGACACGTTCAAGGTTTGGCAGAGCTTGACCAAAACCTCGTTAATTTCCCCAGCCGTCAAAGACTGCAAGGGTTTCAGAAACGGTGAGCTGTACTGCCCCACCACTTTAGGCCGCTCTGCCACAGTAGTCGGGTGAATTGACCATTGGCTAGCCGTAAGGGCTTGCTGGTAAGCGGTTTTAGCTGCGGTTTGCAGACTTTCCAGCTTGAGAGAATTGGTGGCTCCATACCCCAGTTGGCCATTCACCAGCACTTCCACCATGACGCCCTGCGTCAGAGATTTGCCATTAGTTTCAGGTTTGCCATCCCGGACAGCGTAGGTTGAGGACGTGTCTTTTACGGCTCGCAGACCCAACCAATCAGCGGGAAGATCCAGAGCCGCGATCGCCTTTGAGAGTTCAGATATCATCGTTCGTTGTCAAATAGCGCGAGCTTTGAGCAGAATCACAAAAGCAATAGATGAAGAGAGGAAACCTCATGGCTTCCCCTCCATTATCGGCTTTAGCACTGGTTGTTAGGGTTTCACGAGTCTCATAAATCCCTAACCAGCAAAATTAACTAGCTGCGGTGCCAGGTTGTGACGCCACCGGGTTGATCAACTAGCGTGATCCCTTGAGCTTTTAACTCATCCCGAATGCGATCGCTCTCTGCAAAGTTTTTGGCCTTGCGAGCCTCCTGTCGTTGTTGAATCAGCGCCTCAATCTCTGCATCACTTAATCCACCTGTGACAGTACCTGACTCTGGTGCCGCTTCTAATCCTAGAACTTGCGCCAAGCAAACCAGCGTTTGCCATTGAGCGCGTAGTGTTTGAGCATCCACCTCAGTTTTGCCTTGGTGAACCAAGAGGTTACCTTCGCGGATCAGAGCTTTTGCAAGTTCAAACAAAACGGCGACACCGCTAGGGGTGTTAAAGTCGTCATCCATTGCTGCCTGAAAGCGTTGCACAGGATCACTCTGAATATCAATCCGCATGTTGGCGGAATTCCCAAAGTCAGGATCTTGGCGATCGGGCCAGTCCAATTGCTCCCCGTATTGATAACCGAATAACAATCCTTCTTTCAGCGTGTCCCAACTGTTATTAGCCGAGGCGATCGCTTCATCGGTAAAGTCGATGGGTTTGCGGTAGTGGGCCATCAACACAAACAGCCGTAACACCATTGGGTCTAGGCCATGATCCAACATTTGTCGAATCGTGGTGAAGTTGCCCAAGGATTTAGACATCTTCTCGCCGCCCACGTTCACCATGCCATTGTGCAGCCAGTAATGCGCCAAGGAATGACCTGTGGCCGCTTCCGACTGGGCGATCTCGTTTTCGTGGTGCGGAAACACCAGATCTGACCCGCCCACATGGATGTCGATTGTGTCGCCTAAGTGCTCCCGAACCATTGCCGAGCACTCGATGTGCCAACCCGGACGACCTTGACCCCAAGGAGACTCCCAAAATTCCTCGCCTGGTTTCGCCGCTTTCCACAGGGCAAAGTCGAAAGAGTCTTGCTTTTTTTGTTCCTCTACGGATACCTCAACACGGCCACTCGCTCCCGCCTGCATGTCGTCTAGCTTGCGCCCCGACAGCTTCCCGTACTCAGAAAACTGCCGCACCTTGTAGTAAACATCGCCATCCGCAGCATAGGCAAAGCCTTTTTGCTCTAGCTCATGAATCAGACGTTTGATGCCATCGAGGGTATGCGTAGCACGGGGATACTCATCGGCTTCGAGGATATTCAGCCGCGCCATGTCCTCAAAATAGGTTTGGGTATAGCGATCGGCGATTTCTCGGGGCGAAACACCTTGCTCCCGCGCCCGGTTGAGGATCTTGTCGTCAATATCAGTGAAGTTTTGCACGTAGCGCACATCAAAGCCACGCCACTGCAAATAGCGCCGCACCGTATCCCAAACAATGTAAGAGCGAGCATGACCCAAGTGGCAGTAGTCGTACACCGTTACGCCACAGCAATACATCCGCACCTTGCCAGGTTCAATCGGCTCAAAAGGTTCTTTGCGACGGGTGAGGCTGTTGTAGAGCGTTAGGGTCATTGTGAACTAGGAATATTTGAGGGACGTAGGGCTAAACATTTCGATTCTACTAGGGTAAGGCACAGCCTCCCTTTTCTTACCGTAGTAGATACAGGTGACAGATCTAGAGTTTCGGTAGGGCGTGTTAGCGCAGCGTAACGCGCCATTGCTCAATTTCTCGGCACGATTCATATTGTCGGTGCGTGATGTGAACATCACACACCCTACGGAGTGCTGTTTTGAGAAAGGCGATCGCACAACCAGTCATTCGTTAGAGCGATCGCCTACTATAGGAGATGGCCCAACATCGGCTTGAGACTTCGTTACACTCCTGCGGATTGTTGAGGTTGCTTCGACTCCAAAAAACTCTTTTCTAGCAAATACTGACTAGTCACACTATGCAATCAGCCACTGATCTCGCTCAAACTCAGGCAATGGATGCCCCCAAGCATGGTCTGCCAGTCACGATCATTACTGGATTTCTCGGTAGTGGGAAGACGACCCTTCTGAACCACATCCTGACCAACCAGCAGGGCGTGAAAACTGCGGTTCTGGTGAATGAGTTTGGTGAAATCGGCATTGACAACGAGCTGATTGTGAAGACAGGCGATGACATGGTGGAACTCAGCAACGGTTGTATTTGCTGCACCATCAACAATGACTTGCTAGAAGCGGTTTACAAAATTCTAGAACGGCAAGAGCGCGTAGACTACCTCGTGGTTGAAACCACTGGGTTGGCCGATCCCCTGCCTGTAGCGCTGACGTTCTTGGGCACAGAACTGCGTGACCTGACTCGACTCGACTCAATTGTGACGGTGGTTGATGCGGAAAACTACAGCTTGGATTTGTTCAATAGCGAAGCGGCTTATAACCAAATTGCTTATGGCGACATCATTTTGCTCAACAAAGTGGACTTGGTAGATGAAGCCGATGCAGACTCTCTAGAGCTGAAGATTCGGGACGTGAAGAAAGACGCTCGAATTCTCCGAACCACGAAGGGAAATGTCGCCTTGCCATTGATTCTGAGTGTGGGTCTGTTTGAATCAGATAAATATTTCAACCCTACTGATTCTGAACCGAATCCAGATCATCACCACGACCACCATCACGACCATGACCACCATCATGACCATGCTGAGCATGATCATCACGACCACCAAGGTCATGACGACCACTCAGCTTGCGATCATGATCATGGGCAGTGCACTCACGACCACCACGATCACGACCATCACTCCCACCACTTAGAGAATGATGGCTTTACCTCTCTGTCTTTCCAGAGTGACAAACCCTTCGCGATTAAGAAGTTCCAACACTTTTTAGACAACCAATTACCTGCGGGCATCTTCCGAGCTAAAGGCATTCTCTGGTTTGACGAAAGCCCCAAGCGTCACGTCTTCCACCTCAGTGGCAAGCGCTTTTCGCTGGAGGATGACACCTGGAACGGCCAACCCAAAAACCAATTGGTGCTGATCGGTCAAGACTTAGATCACGATGCCCTGCGATCGCAACTAGAAAAGTGCCTCTGCATCCCTTCCACCAGTCGCGGTCGTGGCTTTGGTAAGTAATTAACGCCAGTTGGCGGAGGTGGCGATCGCTAACTATGTAGAATCCTCGTGCTTTTCCCTAGGCCAGAGAATTCTGGCTCTTTCTAGAATGGGAAAACAGCACGGGGATTTTTTAGTTGGAAGATCCGGCAGGTCAGCGTCAAGTTTTAGTTTGTCAATATCAGAACTGTCTAGCTAGAGGCTCAGCTCAAGTTTTGGCAGCGTTTCAGTCTCAGCCTGTTCCTGATGCCAGCATCAGTGCCAGTGGCTGCTTGGGCCAGTGCAATATGGGACCCAATGTGCGAGTGGTACCCGATGAAGTTTGGTATTGCCGAGTCCAACCCAGTGATGTCCCGGCTGTGGTGGAAGAGCATTTGCAGGCAGGACATGCCGTTGAATCTCTATTGCATCCTCGCTTTCATCCCAAAAGGTTTTAAGCTTCTAGCCCGTGATGCATCGGTCAATTGCAATCTGTGGTGAAATCTATATTTTTCCTAGCAGGGTGCTAAGAAATTGCGAGAATTAACCCAAAATAGCTGAGTCCATCTTCAGCGATCGCTTGGGCATCCTGAAGGTGATGTGAGTTTGTTACTGCTAGCCCAAATTTTTCCCTTGGAGTGCCAGGAGTTCCGGTGATCTACCCCCGCTTGCGTCGCTACTGCTTAGCTGCCTCTGTAGCGTTATCTACGGCTTTAATGGTTGGTGGCAGCGCTATCAAAGCTGCGGCTATCCCCGATGATATTTTCACACCACACCTCGCTAAAATCAGCCAAGGGTTGCCGCCCAATTTGGTGATGCGCTTGCCATCGCAAATTAGGTTGAGCGGCCCAGGGGATCGAGATTTTATTGATGAACTGATTGTCAAAGTTTTTCCTTCCCAGTCGCCTCCTGGCATGACTGTAGGTTTGTTTACGTGCGATATCAGCCCCCAGCCTTGCTTAATCGGTAGCTTCTCGGTAGACAGTAAAGACTCAGAAAGCGCCCAGATCGAACTAAAAAAACATCAAGCTGCGGCGGCTCCGATCAAGCTAGCAGAAGGGGTACGCGGTTATTTTCTGCCAGGTCCCAACCTTAAACCCGCCTCTCGATTTTCTTCTGTGATTTGGGAGCAAAACGGCTTAGTGTACACCGTGAGTTTCTTTTCGGGAGAGCGGCAAAATATTCTGAATATGGCTTACTCTATGGCCAACAATCCACCGATTAACCGCGTTGTCACCCGTCAAACGATGGCTCGTTAGGGGTGGTAGGGGTCTGAGATTGTAAGGTCAGATTGAGTTGATAACGAACAATGTCGGGTGAATTAGAAAGAATCACAATTTCGTAATAGCCAGGACGAGGTAGCGTGCCCGACCAACTCGTTTTGGGTGTGTCGTTGATCAGCGCTTGAGCCGCAGCAGAACGGCGCTCAGGAGAATAAATGGACAAGCGAGTGCCTTGGTTAGGAGACTGCAAGGCGACTCGGATCGTCTGCCCTTGGCTTAAATTGGCCACGTAAACTTTCCCTTCCCCAGGCTTGAGCGTTGCGGTCAAGGTTTGGCTAGGGTTTTTAGGGCCAAGCTGAAGTGGGGAGAAAGCAGTTCCAGATTGAATGGCTTGAAAGGTTTCCGCCGCGATCGCATACCAAACCTGACCAAAGGTATTGGGGTCTAGATAGCGCTCTTGTTGCTCTGGAAACAAGCGATAGAACTTGGCATCCACCAACTGAGCAAAGGTCGGACGGCTAAGATGCTGTCGCTCTAGTTCCATCACCCACTGGTCGTAGTCTTGCTGGCTGTATCGTCCCAAGCGGTTACGAGACTCTTCACTCAGAGGTTCTAGCTTATTCAGCAGCTTTTCTGCCGTGGTATTCCACTCACGGCGCAGTGCCCGATCCGATGCATCAGAGCCGAGACGACGGTTGTCGAGTTCGGAGTGTTCTGAGTAAAAAACCGTATCGACTAAATCCACAAAGAGGTCGTAGCTGATGTTTAAGCGCCGACGGCGATCGCGTAAAGCTGCGTGGGTGCCATTTTCCGACTTGGGAGTTGTGCTGGCAGCGGCGGCAGCTTTGGCAGTACGAGATTGAGCTGCTGCTTGTACCACCGTTGCAGAGCTGGATGAATCTTGCCGAGCCTGCTGCATTTGTCGTAGCGATCGCCAAGCAGTTCCAGCCAACAGACCCAGCACGAGCAAGGTGAGTCCAAGCGCAGCAACCGCTAAAGCCGAACCCATCCAGGTAATATCGCTTTCCGGTTCCACCCGCTCTGGCTCTAAGGCCACTACAGGTTGCGGTTTTGGCGCTGGCTCTAATTCTGCTTCCAGGTTTAATTGCGGTTCTAGCTCTGTTGCCAACTCCAGCTCTGGCTCTACCACAGGCAAATCTGCGACGACAGGAGGCGGGTTGTTATGTTGGGGAGCCAGTGCCAAGGCAGCAGTGGGAGGAATGTAAGCGGGTTGGGCAAATAGAGCTTGCAAAGCGCGAATCACTTTGCCCGCTGAACCATAACGATTTTGCGGCTTGGCACTCAGCATCCGATTGAGAATTTGGGCCAATCCTGGTGAAACCGTCGCCCAAGGTTCCCAATACCACAGTTGTCGTCGCGGGTTGTAGAGGGTCTGAGGCTCCTGCCCAGTCAGTAAAACAACTGCGGTGGCAGCTAAGGCATAGAGGTCACTGTTGCGGTAGACTTTGTCAGATTGCAACTGCTCTTTGGGGGCATAACCTAGCTTGCTCAGATGTTTCTTCGGACCCGGATAATAGAGTTCTAGATCAGTAGCAATCTCCTGAATTAAGCCAAAGTGAGTCAGCATCGGCACTCCATCTCGCTGCCGAATCAAGATGCTAGCTGGCGAAAGATTGCCATGAATAATGCCCCGACTGTGAATATGCAGCAGCACAGGCAGCACATGCCAAAATAACTGCAACACTTCTGCCTCAGAGAAAACTTGGTGCTGAGTTAAGCGCTCCTTCAACCAATCCCCGCAGGTAACCCCCTCAACATACTCCTGCACCACAAACAAGCGATCGGCGTAAGGAATAATGCCCCGAAACCGAGGAATCTGAGGATGCTGTAGCTCATACAGAATCGCCGCTTCTTGTTGAAAGACTCCTCGAATAACTTCTAGTGAGTAAGCACCAGGATGGCGGAGGCGGAACTCCTGTAAGAGATAGAGCTCATTAAACCGAGTTTGGTCTTCGGCCAAATAGGTACCTTGCTCCAGCAAGTCGATTAGGTGATATCGACCTGGCAAAATTGTGCCTAGAGAAAGGGATGGCTGCATAGCTCAGAGGTAGACTCCAATCAAATCATAGAGAGTCTCTTGTCTCTACCCAACTAACTGCTGGGAGGATCTTAAGCTGATCGAGGCTTTATTTCTGCTTTTGTAGAATTATGTGCTGAAAATTTAAGGTGCTGGTGGAGTTGGCTCTGAGTCGGGTGAGGGTGATGGTGACGGTGGCGGTGAGACAGGGCTAGGAGGTGTAGAGATGACGTTATCCGCTGCGAGGTTCAGTTGAAACGTCACAGGCGCAGTGGCTGCTGAAACCACCACAAATTCGTAGTAACCATCTTGAGCCAATTTTCCAGACCAAGTAGTTTCCGGCGAGTTTTCTAGCAGGGGTGGTTGAGAGCTAGTAGGCGGATAGATTGACAGCAGCGTTTTCTGGTCAGCTTGCAAACTCAGCCGAATTAGTTGGTTTTGGGACAGTTGGGCGATGAAAGCCTTGCCTTTTCCTGGAGCTAGGGTGCCACTCACTTCTTGGCTAAAGGAGCCTGGAGCAAACTGGACTTTTTCTAGGCTGGTTCCTTCTTGCACGGCTTTGAGTTCGTCAGCGGCGATCGCGTGCCACACCTGACCAATGGGTTGGTTGACAAAATCTTGGCCCTGTTGGTCGGGAAATAACTGGAAGAATTTGGCATCCGCGAGGGTGTAAAGCGCACGGGTGCTGAGGTTGAGTTTGTTGACGCTACCCCGCCAGCGATCGCGATCGTTACGGTCATATTTACCCATCTCGCTGCGAGCTTCTGGGCTGATGTTTTCTAGTTGGTCGAGCAGTTGGTTGGCGGTTTGATCCCACTGGGTGCGTAAGTCAGCATCTTCTGCCCCAGCACTAAGTTGGCGGTTTTGCAGTTCGGAATGTTGAGCGTAAAACACTTGATTCACGAGGCGCACGAAGAACTGGTAATCTACGCCTAAGTTACGGCGGCGATCGCCCAACGCTTCCTTGCGGTTTTGCTCCTCCTGAGACAGTTCTGGAACTGCCGGGGGTTCGACATTGGGCACCACAACAGGTTGCTCGTTTGGCGGAGCAGATGGGGTGCGATCGGCCAAATCACCCAGCCAATTACTACTCAACCACCAACCTCCAGTAGCGGCTCCAGCCATCACCAACAACAGCAAGAGCACTTTACCAAAACCGAACGAGTTGCCACGGCTAGGGGGAGCGTAGGCAGGTGGCGGAGCCACGGTGTAGTTGCTGACGGCAGCTTCAGGCGGAGCAGGTGGGCGACCTACGGCCACGGTCGCAGCCGTGGTTTGGACGGGTGGCGGGTAAACCGGGGCAGGAGCGGGCGGAGCATAAACCGGAACATCGTAGCGGTTGAGGTCGTGCCGTACCTCGCGCACAGATTGATAGCGATCGCTGGGACGCTGAGCCAACATGCGGTCTAAAATGGCGCTGAGCTTGGGGCTGAGGCTGACCTCCTGCCGCCAAGTCCAGCTCATGTTGTAGCTATCTAATAGATCGGGTGGTTCTTTGCCCGTCAGCAACACCAGAATTGTGACGGCCAAGGCATACAGGTCGCTGTGGGGAGAGGCAACGCCCATCTGCAACTGTTCATCCGGGGCGTAACCGATTTTGCCTAAGCGAGTCGGAGAGCTAACGCCATTACCCACAGACTGAGCCAAAAACTGTGAGGCCACGGTAGCCGCAATTTGTTTTACACCGCCGAAATCGATTAAAACTGGCAGCCAATCAGCACTCCGCAAGATCAGGTTGTCTGGAGAAATATCGCGGTGAATGACTCCTAAAGAGTGGATGTAGTCCAGAATCGGCAAGATTTGCAGTAGTAGCTGAGTCACTTCTGCTTCATTAAACCGCTGCCCTTGCAACTTACGGGTATCCAGCAAGGCTCGATAGGTTTGGCCCTCCACATAGTCTTGCACCAAAAATAAGCGGCTGCGATCGGGGAGGGCGGCGCGAAAGAGTTCGCGAAACCGAGGAATTTGCGGGTGTTGCAGCTTGTAGAGAATGCCTGCTTCTCGCTCAAACAATTCTTCGGCTTTTTGCAGAGCGTAGGTGCCTTGAACCTGAGGCGCAAATTCTTTCAGGACACAAGGTTCGTTAAAGCGGTTTTGGTCTTCTGCTAAGTAAGTTCGTCCAAAGCCTCCATGCCCCAATTCCCGCACTACTCGATAGCGATCGCCAAGCAGCAGCCCAGCATAAACACCAACGGTGACAGGTGCTTGCAACTTTTCGCCACAGAGATGGCAAAATCGGCTGGAATCCGGGTTTTCGTGTCTTTGACTGCAATAGAGGGGCATGGTAAACCTACAGCACTCCCATTAAATTTCGCGATCGCTCATCGATTTACTAACTACGCGCTTGGTCAGGCTTGATCCAGATTACCCTTTCAAAGCTAAAAAGTTTGGTGTCTAGAAAAGTGTGCTTATAGTACAATTGAACTATATCTTCTAGCTGTTAATAGCTTGATTGGTACTGAGAAGAATTGCTGCGAACACAAGTAGGTAGATGTCCGCCTGTGTTAACGTAAATTAACGAAAGACATCCAAACAGTTTTTTCTTTGCTACGATAAAGGGCTTTTTGAATCGCTGTTGAAATTAATTATGGTCAACTGTCTTGATGTTGCCCGCTATTTCATAATTAGGGCTTACGAGGACGGTAGAGAAGCTGAAATGACCAATATGAAGGTTCAGAAGCTTCTGTACTATACTCAAAGCCTATATTTGGCACTACATGATGACCCGTTGTTTGATGAGGAAATTCAAGCATGGCGGTATGGCCCAGTTTGTCCGATTGCTTATAGGTTTTACAGCAACTTTGAAGCAGAACAACTACCTGTTCCCGATAAGGATTCCCTGGAATATCTTTCAAC
Organism: Trichocoleus sp. FACHB-262; assembly: GCF_014696035.1. Taxonomy (NCBI): domain Bacteria; kingdom Bacillati; phylum Cyanobacteriota; class Cyanophyceae; order Leptolyngbyales; family Trichocoleusaceae; genus Trichocoleus; species Trichocoleus sp. FACHB-262. The sequence goes on from NZ_JACJPK010000086.1 coordinate 28,132, forward strand.
AGAAACAAGGAAACTGCTAGAAGAAATTTGGGAGTATTTTGGTGAGTACCACGCCTACTATTTGAGTGGTATGACTCACTTAGAGTTCCCCTGGAAGAAGGCTCGTAAGGGTTTACCGCCTGAAGCTAGCTCCATTGAGCCGATATCGCTAGAAGACATGAAGGTATTGGGCTATCAAAAACTTGATGAGATTGAGCGCAATCATCCCATATACAAACCGCTAGTTGCAGAACTATTAGGACAAGCATTTGAACAACAGGTCTCATCAGAACGTGTAAACAAAGGAGAAGTGCGTGACTGGCTCAACTCCCTTTTCGATTGAGAAGTCCGAGAATTTTGCACGTTCTCTAAAAAAACTCAGCAAAGCTTACAACAAAGAATTTATAGAAATTGTTGTGAACATACTGGAGGGTCTGATAGATGCTCCATACCCACCTAGTTCTCGTGACGAACCTTTGCCTAGCAAAATAAAACTTCCTGAAGGGTGGACGTTCCACAAGCTTGAGTTTCGCTGCTCCAAAGGTGCATCTGGTCAGATCAGGCTCATGTATTTAGTGAACGAGGAAGCTTCTGTTATCAAACCCCTATGGATTTACAGCCACGAGCAATTTGTCAAGCGCCCTCCTGACAAAGATATAAAGAATTCAATTGAAGAAGCTCTAGATCCTTGATAAGCGGATGCACTCAATGGGCGAGGCAGAAAGCGGAGGAGTGAGCATGAACTTTGCGTTAAACATGGTTATTATCTGCAAGTAGGTATTCGGCACAGCCATAAATGTCAGCGCAATTATAAAGGCGATAATGAAAGCGATCGCCCCACTTCCCTACGTTTTTCCCAACTGGCTATGCAGATCACCAAATGTCTTCACACCGCTTTGCTAGTTGCTGATTTGGCGCGAGCTGAACATTTCTATGGCACAGTCTTGGGTTTGCCGAAAGCCGAGCGACCTCTAAATTTTCCGGGGGCTTGGTATCAGGTAGAAGATTATCAAATTCACCTGATTGTGGCTGACAGCGTTCCTGCTGATTTGGTGGACTCGGAGAAGTTAGGACGCAATCGCCATCTGGCTTTTTCAGTCACAGATTTAGCCGCTGCCAAAGATCAACTTTCGGCGCATGGTTGCTCCATTCAGATGAGCACTTCCGGTCGCCCCGCCCTCTTCACCCAAGACCCCGACGGCAATGTCATTGAGCTAGGCGAGGTATAAACCTCTAACTGCTAATCGCTATTCCAACTCCATGAAAATCATTGCCTATGTTTATAGCGACCCGTTGCTAGAACCTGTACCCGATCCAGAAATTTGGGGTTGGGAAGTCGATCGCATCTATCAAGACTTAGGCATGCGAGATGCCACCCTTAAGGAAATTGCTTTTCCCAAGGGCAAAGCGGCTCAGCAACAAAAGCGGCCTCAATTGCAACAGTTGCTCAGCGATTGCCAACAAGAAGCGGTTGATTATTTACTGGTACGCCGACTGGAAGAGTTGGGAGATTCGGTACAAGAAGTCAGCGATCGCCTCGCTCAACTAGAAGATTTAAGCGTGCAGTTGGTGGTTCTAGAAACCGCAGTCGGGACTGGCAACCAAACACCCCTGAAGCGCTCTGATTTGCTCAAAGTATTGGAGGAAGTGCAGCAGAGCCAGCGGAGCCGTTTAATTCGGCAAGGCCATGCTCGCAATCGCATCAAAGCTTTGCCGCCGCCGGGAAAAGCCCCCTTTGGTTATCGTCGGGGCAAGGATCGTTATGCGCTCGATCGCAGCCAAGCCCCGATTGTAAAAGATTTCTTTGAGCGGTTTTTGCTCTACGGCTCCTTGCATGGAGCAGTGCGGTATCTAGAGAAAAAACATGGCAAAAAAATTTCGGTTTCGACGGGGCAGCGCTGGCTCAACAATCCGGTGTATCGGGGAGACTTGGCTTACAAAAATGGGGAAGTGATCTCAAATACCCATGTGCCGATCATGTCGCGGGAAGAAGCCGCCCAGGTCGATCGCTTGCTGCGGCGTAATCGTCGGCTCCCACCCCGTACCGCGAGTGCTCCTCGTTCTCTGGCAGGTTTGGTGGTTTGTGCTGAGTGTCAATCTGGCCTGACCGTAACACGGGTGACGGCTCGCCGTAGCGACCAGGAATATCTCTACCTCCGCCCGATCGCTTGTCCCCGAAAACCTAAATGTCGAGCCATTCCTTACGAGCAAATTCTAGAGCAAACCATTCAGACCATTTGCCAGGAGTTGCCACAAGCGGTGGCCCAGGTGAATATGCCAAATCTCGGCGGGATTCAAGGCTCCATAGAGCACGCGATCGCTAATAAACAAGCCATACTCAATCAACTGCCTGAACTGATTGAACAGGAGACTCTAGACCCTGAAACCGCTGAACTGCGGGCCTATAAACTCCGCACCGAAATGTCGCAATTGCAAAACCAACTGGCACAGCTTCCTCCATCCAATTTGCCTGCGATCGCCCAAGCCGTTTCGATTCCAGAATTTTGGCTCGATCTCTCCGAGGCAGAGCGACGGTTCTATTTCCGCGAATTCATTCGTCAAATTCAACTGATCCGCCAAGATCAAATCTGGCAACTTCAGTTGGTATTTATTTTCTGAAGTGATGATTGTGGTGGCGTTTGCGAAATGCTCAGAGCAATAGGTTCGCCTGAGCCACAGTTCTGCAACTAACTGAGCGGTGCCTTTTGTCGCAACGGCAACTCGATCGCGAATGTTGTGCCTTCTCCTGGAGTGGAGCAGCAATAAATGCGGCCTTGGTGCGCTTCGGTAATAATTTGATGCGAAATAGATAGCCCTAGCCCCGTTCCCACTCCTCTCGGCTTAGTGGTAAAAAATGGCTCAAACAAATGCTCTTGAACATCAACAGTAATCCCAGGACCGTTGTCCGAAATCCAGATGCCGACTCGATTCGCGCCCACGGTGTCAGTCTTGATCACAATTTGCCTTAGTTCTAGCGAACTAGACAATGGAGATTGAGTAGAATCAGGGCTAAGCTCTCCTTCTAGCAATGCATCAATTGAGTTGCTCAGTAAGTTCATAAACACTTGGTTGAGCTGATTGATGTGGCATTCCACGAGAGGAATTTTGCCAAACTGCCGCACAATCTCAATTTTCTGTTTATAGCGGTTTTGCAGCAGCACCAAAGTGCTTTCAATCCCAGCTTCCAAGTCGGCTGGCTTCATTTCTGCCTCGTCGAGGCGGTAGAAGTTGCGTAGGTTCAGGACTATTTCTCGAATTCGCTCGGTGCCCAACCGCATTGAGTTCATAATCCGAGGCAGATCTTCCACAATGAAATCAAGTTCAATGTTAGGTGAAGCGGCTTCTACCTGGACGGTTTCTTGCGGATAGCGATCGCGGTAGGTTTCGAGTAATGCCAACAAATCCCCCACATGCTCCTCCATGTAAGGTAAGTTGCCGTGGATAAAATTGATCGGGTTGTTAATTTCGTGAGAAATCCCAGACACCATCTGGCCTAACATTGACATTTTCTCGGTTTGCGCCAAATGCAAATTCATTTTTTGCAATGCGGTTAAAGCTTCATTCAGGCGTTGGTTTTGGGTTTCTAGCTCCTGAGTACGTCGATCAATTTTTTTCTCTAGTTCGGCGTTGCGCTTCACCAATTGCTTTTGCGATGCCAGAACTTGGGTCGAGCCAATCAGGAGACTAGATCGCCGCCGCAAGCTCAGAAACGCGATCGCTGGAATCACGGCAATGGCATCAAAAAAAGTTTGTCCACTAAGCGCTGCATCCAGCCCCGTGATACTCGTTGCATGAGCCGCATGACTCCAACTGCCACTCCAAAAAATCCCAGCGGTAATGGCGGCAAAGGCATCAATGCCAGTGCAACGATTACGCCATAAGCCCAGACTAATTAAGCCAGCAATCATTAAGTAGCAACCCGCAATTACCAAATTAGCGGCCCCATCCAGCCACACCAAATTTAGTCCTGTCAGGTTCAGCCACTCAAGATGTAGATTTGCTGAGAAAAACGCCATATATAAAAAACAGGCAGGTATCATTTCCGCATTGCATCAAACCGAGTGTTTACCATCACGTTTGTTATTTCAGCCTCGTAAATAGCTACAAAATTTTTGCCGCTTCATCTACCTAGGCTTGTATGTCACCTACGTTCTCCCAGGTAAATATTCACGATTTTTTCACCTAACTGTCGAATCTCTGGCCAGACGTAGCAGCTTATACGATAGCCAAGGCATGATAGAAAGCTTGTAAAGTTGCTCAGCGCTCAGGTCAAGATATGAAGAACTAGAGCCAAGAGGGATCAAAATTGCCAAGTACGATCGATCGAGTTCAACCGCCACTGGAATTTATTCCACCCGCTTTTAATCCCCTAGTGCTTCGGGTTGCTCAAGGACTGCTGCCACTTTGGTTGCGATCGCGGACTGCGATTACCCAAATTCAGGCCAGCAATGTTGAGGAATTGGTAGACTGCTATCGCCAATTTCAAGCGGGTAAAATTCGCTTTCTCATGGCGTTTCGGCACCCCAGCACTGATGATCCATTCTGCATGGCACATTTGCACTCCTCAATTCTGCCGCGCGTGGCGAAACAGCAAGGAGTGGCGCTACAGCACCCGATTCACGCCCACTTTATTTACGATCGCGGCATTCCGCTGTGGGCGGGATCACAAATCGGCTGGCTGTATTCCCGGTTAGGAGGTACGCCGATTCATCGTGGCAAAGTCGATCGGACGGGGTTGCGATCGGCCCGGAGCTTGTTTGTGGATGGCAAACTACCACTCGCAGCGGCCCCAGAAGGTGCGACTAACGGCCATAACGAAGTGATTAGTCCTTTGGAACCCGGTGTGGCTCAGCTCGGCTTCTGGTGCGTGGAAGATCTGCTCAAGGCCGATCGCTCCGAACAGGTACTCATCGTGCCAATGGGCATCCAATATCGCTATGTGACACCTCCTTGGCAGCCGATTGAGCAGTTGATGAGCCAGCTAGAAGCCGATAGCGGCTTATCGGTGGCTGAGAGTTCTAAAGGAACTGAAACTCCCAGTATTAAAGGTCTTCAGGGCCGAGAAGCAGCACTCTACCACAGGCTCTATAGCTTAGGCGAGCATGTTTTGACGTTGATGGAAGAGTTTTATACTCGCTTCTACCATCGCACCTTGCCTACACAGTCCGCTCCGCCTTCTGGAGCAGAAGACTTGCCCGAGCAGAACATTTTTCAATCAGATCACGCTCCTGTTTCGCAAGCCGATCAAGCTTTTACCCATCGCCTCAGAGCCTTGCTGGATGTGGCCCTACAAGTAGCAGAACAGTATTTTGATTTGCAGGCTAAAGGGAGTTTGATCGATCGCTGTCGCCGACTAGAGCAAGCAGGCTGGGACCGCATTTACCGCGAAGACTTCAGAAATCCTGAGGGAGTGTCTCTCTTGGAACGCGGTTTGGCCGATCGTGTGGCGGAAGAAGCCAACCTGCGGATGTGGCACATGCGACTAGTGGAGAGCTTTGTCGCGGTGACAGGGCGCTACGTCCTAGAAAAACCAACAGCAGAGCGCTTTGCCGAGACAACGTTGCTGATGTGGGACATGATTTCTCGGATTAAAGGCAACAGCCCTTTTCAGCGGCCTCAACTAGGTAAGCAAACGGTACAGATGACGATAGGGCAACCGATTTCAGTCACAGACCGCTGGGGTGCCTATAGCGCCGATCGCCGAGGGGCCAAACAAGCGATCGCAGACCTCACTCAAGATCTGCAAATCGCTTTAGAGAGCATGATTCAATAAAACGCGACTCTTACTTCGCCTGAGTTTTCTCTGGGGGCTTGCCAGAATTCCGCACATTCACGACCTTGCCTAACAGGTCAAACCAAAAGGATGCCCCCATTGAAATGGCAATGCCACTAACGAGCCAGCCCAACATCGTTTTGAGAAATGGTAAAGGCCAGCCTCGATTCTGACGGCCCTGGGCAGTTAAATTAACTTGGTCCCACCCAATCGGTAATGGTAGATCCTGTAAAGCGGCATTGACCTGGTTTTCAACAGCATTGATATCGTTGGCTCGGGTCGCAACTTGAGTTGCACTAGTCGCGATCGCATTGCGTAATAATGTGTCTCTAGATAAGCGGTTAACAATGTGAAATGTGTCTGCATTCACAGCAAATGCAATCAATGAGCCAAGGATGATTGCCACCCCTTTGGCATTTCGCTTATAAACCCCTGTCGCCCGGTCCATTGAGCGATCGAACCAGGTTTCAATTTCAAATTGAAACTGCTTGACTTCATTCTCTACAGTGGTTGATTTTTCCTGCGCTCGTCTCGCTAGTACAGAAAGGCTAGCTTTGATGGGTTGAGGCAAGCGGGCGATCGCATTCACCACACTGGTATAAGCATCAATATTTTTATCTTTAACGATGCCTGAAACTTGTCGATAAATCTCTGTATTGTGCTTAATTTCCCAGTCAAGCTCTTCTGAAGTGGCGGTGAGCCAAGCAATGATGGCCATCCGGTTATCCACACTGCTAAAAGAATCTTTTTGGCGTTTTAATCCATTGATTTGCCTAAGGAAGCTATCTTGCCGTTTTACCGGGATCGAAGCTGTGGCGATGTATTGGCTCGCATTGTCAATATAGGCGTCTCGCGCCCCTAACATTTGGTCAAGAGTATACAAAAGCTGGATTTCCCCACGATCAAAACTACGGATAATGTCATCCAAAAGGTGACGTAAGCTATCTAGCTTGATGTGAAGTTGCGTTCCTCTAGTAATATCCCGAAAGCCTTCTAGAAGCGCATCGATCTCACCTAAAAGCTCATGTTTAAAACTGCTCAAAGGAAGATTCTTTGAGGCATTAAGCTCAGTTAGAAAATCAACATCTGATAAGTAACTTTCAGCATTGCTGATATAACCATCCCGTACTGACAGCATTTGATGAATTAAGGCAATACGGCTCTCAGTTGTGCTTTTGTCATGGCTAGCAATCTCAGTTAAGCTTTGCTGAACAGTTTCGAGTTCTGTGAAGAGTGGGGTGTCTTGGGTAATGACAGCAAATTTTTCCAGTACAGTTCTAATGTCTTGCACCAGTTCGTGAGCTAGTTTTTCTGGGAGTAAGCCATTAATTTTTTGTTCAATGATCCTTAAGAGCCTGCGATATGTTGGGCTGTCTTTGTCGTTCACCGCCTCGACAATTTCTACTAAGCTAGGCCGAATCAAACTTTGCAAAATAGGCCTAATCGCGATCGCCCCACTGGTCGGATCATCCTCAAAGATCTCTCGTCTTAAGGCTTGTAGCCGCCCAATAAATGCTTGAGCTTGAGGATCATCAGAACCTACCTCTTTGCATCGCTCAATGTAGCGATCGAGCCGATAAGCAATCCACTTGATGCTACCTTCTAGAGTTGATTTATTCGTTCTAAAGTCTTCCAGGATTGTATTAAATTGCTGCGTCAGTACATCAAATTCGGCTTGTAGCTGAGTTCGGAGTGCCTCCCCTGAGGCATCTTCTTCTAAAGCTGTGGTCGTGTCAGTAGGAACAGTGACTGACGGCGTATAGATAGCAGCTTGAGCTTCGGCGATCGCTGTTTGCAGATTGATTTGAATAAATTCTTCTAATTTTAATTCACTTAACTTTTGCACTAATACCGGAATTCCGGAAGTTTCTAAAAGCGTAGTCGTGAAAGTTTCAGCATTAATGTAGGAAGGACCACTCCGTTTGGAGCCTCCAAAGATACTTCTGCCACGACCTATAGCGGAGCTAATTACCCAAGTGATACTCCTGAAAAAGTTTTCTGCCCAACCTTTAGCTTCCTGGTTAATGTTTTTAATGAGTGGATTGGAATATAAGCGATCGGCAAAGTCTCTCACATCTTTTTCTTCTGTTCCCTCACCACCTGTGAGCAAAACTTCAATGGATTTCTTGAGATGAACTGCTCGCCATTGCAAAAGTGTGGCAATTAATTCTTGGATTTCTGAAGCTAATAGGCTCAGAATTAAATAAATAAATATTAACCCAATAGCGATATCTAAAACTAAAGGTAGATTCATCTGCTGTTTAACTCCATTGCGGCACACCTGCTTTTAGCACCATAAGCGCATACCACTATACGATGTCCTGCTTTTAGTGCCTAAACAGCTTAAAGATCTTTAAAGCAAAAAAACAGCGATCGCCTTTTTTGATTTCAGAGGCGATCGCTGTTTTTTTGAATTTGTCTCTTTTATCTAACTTAAAAAAAGAATTGAATCGGTTTAGTTAAACAGCAATTTCTTGAAAAATCTGTTATCCCTTAAACTCTTGCTAAAGGGGAGCTATAACCACCTAGTAGACGCTCAAGCTGCTGCCGATTCTGCTGTTTTGTCTCCATCAAAGAGGTCAAGTCAGGCATTTCTTGCCAACAATGAGTGCAGAACCAATAAACCTCATTGTGACGAGCATGACGTAGGAGACGATCGGAGCAGCAAGGGCACTTATGCATATAGTTAGTAACCAATTTGAATTTTTTAATTCTGTAAAGAAAACGTGTAAGTAGGCTTTGCAGCTCTCTTATTAAACTTAAGTTACGCCTAGGAGGAAAACAATGGTTTAGTTACCCAATGACTAGGGAGATCCCCCCCTAAAGCTTGTTAAGTTTGATGTGAAAAAATAGTGGCTAAATATTAAAGTTTCATGACTGAATGCTTCAATACATCCATCCCAAGATGGAGTTAAAGCGAGTCTCATGGGCCACCATACGGCTTTGGAAACTGCTACAAAACTTCAACTCATCCCGACGCTGAAGCGATCGAAAAAATTGCAGAGCTCGCAAAGCTTACATAACTTCGATGAGTTGCCCCGTCATCGGTGCCAAACAGGTCTTATGGCTGAGTTCGGTGAAATAACTCCAGACTTAAGGATCTGTCTCGTCAATACCTAAAGTTTCAGTAATATGGTTCACTACCCCTGGAACTGATGCTTGAGGAACCGCCCAATCTCCCACAGCTGTCAATGTCAAACCTAAAAGCACCACGCTGCTAGCGATCGCAAAAAGAGATGGATATTTGGAAAAACCGAAATCACGCAGAATTCTAGCGAACGGATGACTTTGACGCCGTAAAGTGCGGCTGTCTGCTAGCTGCTTCAGCGTAAAAGGATCACGGACAAAATGGCCACTGCGGCTGACTACAAACCGCTCTCGACAGTGAGAACAAGTTAACAGCCCATTCAAGAGCCGATGCGGCCCAATTCTGCCATCGCGATGGCATAGGGGACAAATGACAGCGTCATGATCAAAAGTGTGAGCATTCATTAGAACTTTCCACTTGCCCAGGAACTACTCAGTACGCTTGCCTGCTAAGGCAGAGAATCTTACTCTGACGGTTCTCTTACAGCTAGTTTTCCGCAAAATGGCATTGCTAACATCGTCCAGTTAGCTGAATTTCCAAGGCTATTGTGGCAATGCGATATCACTCTAACCTAACTAAGCTGTAACAGCCTATAGTATCTATCCATTCGTTCTAGCATTTGATGAATTCTTGGCTTTGGCAGGAGTTTAATGCTTGTCGTCAGGCTTCAAGATCAATCACAATGAAAGACTAGAAATACATAAAAGTTAAGCTTTATCTAATTTTTCTATTGACTCTCAATGTCTTTGATTCCAGCCCCAGATGGGTTGGCTGAGCAACCGACGCCAGCCCCCTCTACTTCTCATTTTGCCCATATTTTCAATCGCTTACAACCCACACCTGAAACGGTCGTGCTCATTTTGGCGATCCTGATTGGTGGCGGTACTGGCATGGGAGTCGTGACCTTTCATTATTTAATCGAATTAATCCATAGCTTGATGCTAGAGGATTTGATGGGAGCGATCGCCCCTTGGGGAGCTTGGACCCTAGCCTGTGTGCCCATGCTTGGGGGTGTCATCGTTGGCTTTATGCGCTGGCGCTGGCAAGACTTTGGCCCTGGCATTTCCTCTCTCATTGCCGCAACGCAGGGTAAGCGCGAAATCTCTCCCATTCGCCCTGTGACCAAGATGGTAGCTGCGTCAGTTTCCTTGGGCACCGGAGCTTCCTTAGGCCCAGAAGGACCGAGTGTAGAAATTGGCGCTAATTTTGGCCTCTTGCTTGGCCAAATCCTGCAAGTATCTCAAGAACGGCAGCGTCTCTTATTAGGAGCAGGGGCGGCGGCAGGTCTAGCAGCAGGATTCAATGCGCCGATCGCAGGAGTATTTTTTGCGCTTGAAGTGGTTTTAGGCACTACGTTTGCCACCTCAGCGGTGAGTGTCGTGCTCTTAGCCGCGGTGGTGGCAGCATTAATTGCTCAGATCGGTTTAGGAGCACAACCTGCCTTTGCCTTGCCCGCTTACGAAGTTCGCAGCCCATTAGAACTACCGCTTTATATCGGTCTTGGGTTATGTGCCAGCTTAGTATCTGTGGCTTACACCCAAACCATCAAGCTCGCGCAAACTTTTTTCCGGGGTGAAATTTCAGGATTTGCTTGGGTGAGCCGCATTCCCCGCCCAGTTCATCCCGTCATTGGTGGAGCTTGTGTGGGTTTAGTCGCCCTCGCTCTGCCCCAGACTCTTGGGATTGGCTACGAAACCATTGAGGCTTTGCTCCGAGATGTAGAATTTTCGTTGCCTTTATTGCTCCTGCTCCTGGCTTTCAAACTTGCCCTGACTGCTCTGAGTTTGGGCAGTGGTTTAGTGGGTGGAATTTTTGCCCCAGCTATGTTTTTAGGAGCGGTGCTAGGCGCAAGTTATGGCAAGATTCTGGCGGCGATTCTGCCTGCTGGTGCGATCGCTATTGCCGCCCCCCCTGCTTATGCAATGGTGGGTATGGCTGCTGTTTTGGCGGGAAGCGTGCGAGCACCCTTGACAGCGATTTTACTGTTGTTTGAACTCACACGCGACTATCGCATTGTGTTGCCCTTGATGGCTGCCGTTGGCTTGAGTGTCTGGGTGATCGAGTCGCTGAAGCCTATTTCAAAGCCAGGTTTGAATTTGAAGCAGATGGGAGTCAACGTTGAGCCGGATCAGGGGCAAGAAGCCTTAAAGCACCTGACCGTAGAAGAGGCCATGCAACCTTCTCCGCTCATTCTGCCGTATGCTTTACCTGTGCTAGAAGCTAGCGAGATTTTGCTGCATGGGCATCTGCATAGCGCTTTGCTAGTGGATGAGACAGGGCAACTGAGGGGAATTGTGACGCTGCAAGATATTAATCGCGTGCTAGCAGCCCCAGAGAGGACAGCAAATTCAGTAGCAGAAGCGTTATCACCGCAACCATCAGCCACATTAGCAAGTCAGCCTGTGGGAGAAATTTGTACCAGTGAGCTGCTGTATGCTTACAAGGATGAATTGGTGACGGAAGCGATCGATCGCATGGGAGCGAGAGGATTGCGCCAGCTTCCCGTAGTCGATCGAGAGCCTCCTCATCTAGTGGTAGGCCTGTTGGAGCAAGAGCGAATTCCCTTAGCATGTAACTTGGCTGCTACTCGCAAAGCCCTACAGCGACACCTCACGGCTCCGTTAAACTCTGAGGAAATTTCTTTACCCACATTAAAGCAGCCCGCTTAATGACAAAGCGAGCTGCGTCAGAAATTAGTTTTGTTCACGACTGAGGATTCAGGTTTTACTTCTTGCTTTTAGTCGTCCAAACACTGGTGAACATCATCAACATACCGCCAATGAGGATAGCGATCGCTAATGTGGCAGCCGATAAATTCATCCAATCGATATTTTCCATAAAAAGAATCTACACAGAAATTACAATTACAAATTTAATGTAAAAGTCCGGCAAGAGTGCCTTGGATTGATTACTCTTGCAGGAACTCTAGTTGACGATTCGATGGATTCTGGCTTCATTAGCAAAAATTGCCGCTCAAATCTGAGAGTTTGGCAATAAGAAACTTAAGAAGCAGCTTCCTGGTCTTGCAGATCAATTTGCCGCAAATGAATATGCTTACGGCCTAAAGAAATTTCAAATTCGTCTCCAGGTTGGAGATCCATTTGCTTGGTGTAAGCAGAGCCAATGAGTAAATTGCCATTGGATTGAACACTGATGCGGTAGCTTGCACTGCGTCCACCCCGACCATTACCATTTTGCTTGCCGTCTAACTCAATGCCTTCAGCATCAATCAGAGCATTGAGAAACTTCATCATGTTGACTCGTTCCACACCACTTTTAGTCTGAGTGTAGTAGCCACATGCCTTCGCTTTTTCTTCCTTACTAAGAGTGTCTAACTCTTTGACTTTTTTGAGGAGAGCTTCACCTGTCAGAGGTTCAATTTTTTTCTTTTTAGTCATCAACTTGAGTCTAAAAAAATTAACAAGAGGTCTAGATTACTTCTTGCTGATCGACGCTGAGATATGGAAATCTGAGCTGAGTATCAGCTTGTAAAACTATACTACACTGATAAAGCAGGCTTGTTCACAATATCTATTGATTTTAAGAAGTAATTTTTTGATTTAGTACTTATGAAGTATAGGTAATGTCTAGATAAGTCAGATAAGCATTAGAACTGCTGATTAAGATCCAAAGAAAATATCATTATTACAGTCACCTCAAGCTGGTGGAAGCAGAATTATTCAACCTTTGTGAAGAGGCTGATGGAGCAATCTACAACTAAAATCCTTGCTCTTATTCGGAGGTAGTCTAGGATGTTTGAGACAGAAGAGGAAAACTAATAAAGCAGAGCTTGCTGAGGAGAAGATGAGGGTAAATTACTGCATTTTACTGCTAAGGGTGACTTTGTAATTTATGGTGCGACACCCACTTTAGATGAGAATGGTTGCGTCTGTTACGGCAACTTTTTTGGGGAGCAATGAAGCTAACAACTCGTGGTCATTACAGTGTTAAAGCCTTATTAGATTTAAGCTTGCAACCGGGTTATGGTCCTACCTCCGTCAACACGATCGCCCGTCGCCAAGATTTGCCTGCCCCTTATCTAGAAAAGCTATTGATTGAGATGCGTCGAGCGGGGTTAGTGAACTCGCTCCGAGGGGCTCAAGGCGGATATCAACTAGCGCGATCGCCGGCTCAAATCTCTCTGGGTCAAATCTTAGAAGCGGTTGGTGAAACAATTGAGCCATTGTCACGCTACGCTCCGGACGCAGAGCAAGCCGAGGATTGGGTGACCTTTACCCTCTGGAATCGCTTACACCAAAAGTTGAAAGAGGCGCTATACAGTATTTCCTTAGAAGACCTTTACTATGATGCCCGAAGCTGGCAAGCGGCTCAAGGAGAATCGACAAGTTTTGTAGTTTAATTTTGGTTCTAAAAAAGGAGGAGCCAACAACCTTTTCGATTAGGTGTTGACTCCGACATCAGCTCCATTGGTAGGCTGGGTAAAATTTAATACTGACTGCGCTTAGAGATGCACTGATCCGACAGCGCTGCATCAGCAAAATATAGACTAAACTGGTTGCCTAAATTGGTTGTGATGGTTATGAATTTGGCGGCTAACTTCTCCATAAGCTGTTCCGTTTGCTGACTCATGGATTGGCTCATGGACTTGCCTATTGGCTGTACAGTTGACCTGTCCCTGCACAAGTTCATCAGTTGGGTTTTCCTCGGCCCCTTCTACTTGATTGTTGTAAGAGCACTTAACTGTAATTTTCATGCTGCTTTGGGCTTTGCCATTGGCGATGTAGGGCACGCCTGCGTCTGCACTAAAATTGATACCAAACTCCAGGGTGACTTCATCAATGTTGCCAGCCCCAAAGTTTTTGAAGGCATTGAGCGTATAAGCGGTATAGCTGCGGAGGGTATTTTGCACCATCTGCATTGAGCTATGGGAACTCATAGACTTAGCGGCAGCACCAGGCCATCCCTTTCCTCCTCCCCGTTTTTGTTCAACTTCTTCGGTGTCTTCGTAGGATGAAGTGTCAGAAACTGGAGTATTCTCAACGTTTTCCTGAGCTTCGATGTAGATGATTGTGCCGTCGTCAGACTGAATAGGAACGAGTTGATGGGAGGACATAGCAATTAAACTTCCTGCGAGAGTAGATGCATCTGTTGATTGTGCCTAAAAAAGCCAGGTACACTCCGATGGGCCATACCCCTTTTTGACTTTATTGGCATGACTTCAGGAGTATCTTTTTTTAGCCATCTCTTCGCAGCTTTAGAATCATTCACCCCACCATCCACGATCGCCCTTTGGGTATTAGCGATCGCGGCTTTGATTGATTACACCATCGGAGATCCCTGGGGCTGGCCTCATCCGGTGCGCGTCATGGGCTGGGCGATCGCTCGTTACCAACAATTCGTGTTTCGTTACCTCAAGTTAGCTACGGGGCAGCGGGTGGCAGGAGTATTTTTGGGACTTGGGCTGGTTGTTGTTAGCGGCTGGGTTGGTTGGGCGATCGCCACAGGTGCCACTTGGATGCATGCAGGGTTCGGAATTGCTGTGCAAAGCATTCTATTGGCCTCTTGTTTCGCGGGGCGGAGCTTGAGGTCTGCTGCTGAAGATGTGATGCAGCCTTTATCCAGCGGAAATTTGGCCCAGGCGCGTACTCGTTTGAGCTTTTATGTCGGACGCGACACGGAGAATTTATCAGAACCGGAAGTGTTACGAGCCATATTGGAAACCGTCACGGAGAATGCCACGGATGGGGTGATGGCTCCCTTATTTTATGCCTTGCTGGGTGCCGCTTTGCCAGGAGTCGGAGTAGTGCCTTTGGCCCTCGCCTATAAAGCTGCCAGCACCCTAGACTCAATGGTGGGTTATAAAGAAGCACCCTACACGCACTTGGGGTGGTTTAGCGCCCAGATGGAAGATCGCTTGACTTGGCTACCCTGCCGTCTGGTTGTGCTGACGCTAGCCTTGCTCTCCGGAAAACCGCGATCTGTGTGGCGGATTTGTCGCAGAGACGCGATCGCCGATGCTAGCCCTAACTCTGGCTGGAGTGAGTGTGCCTATGCGGCAGTTTTGGGTGTGCAAGTGGGAGGCACCAATTGGTATCGCGGCGTTGCCAAACATAAACCCTTGCTAGGAGAACCAATTCACGCCATTATGCCAGAACGAATTCACCAAGCCTTGCAATTGACCCGCATTAGCTTTTTGCTTTGGTTAGGATTGGGACTTTTTGGTTTAACTCTGTGGTCTGAAATGGTTTTCTCTACAGGCCAGTTGCCCTAAACTTTGCCTAAGCCGCTTAGGGTGTTTCTGGCGAATACAGCTCCTAGTAGAAACTTTATGGCCTCCGAAATCATAGAAATTCTTTCAGCCGAGGAATTACGTCGGACTTTGACCCGACTAGCCTCTCAAATTGTCGAAAAAGCGAATGATTTGTCTCAGCTGGTTTTACTGGGGATTCGCACCAGAGGCGTGCCCTTAGCTTATGCATTAGCGCGACAAATCGAGGTTCTGGAGCAGGTGCAGGTGCCAGTGGGAGCTTTAGACATCACGTTTTATCGAGATGATTTAGATGAGATTGGAGTGCGTACCCCCGATAAAACCGATATTCCTTTTGATCTAGCTGGGAAAACAGTGGTTTTAGTAGATGACGTGATCTATAAAGGGCGGACGATTCGAGCGGCCCTCAATGCAGTGAATGATTATGGTAGACCTCCAGAAATTTGGCTGGCCGTTTTAGTCGATCGCGGCCATCGAGAACTGCCGATTCATCCAGATTTCACAGGGAAAAAACTGCCCACCTCGAAAGAAGAGAAAGTGAAGGTCTACCTGCAAGACCTGGATGGCCGAGATGGAGTGGAACTAATTCCTCGTAAGCCCGATGGCTGGGGTGGTTAATTGCCTGGATGACTTGATTACTGAACTCGATTGCTGAATGAAGGGAAGTGTCTGGAGTGCTGCCATCCAAGGTATTCTGATCAAGACTTCCCTTTTGCTTGACTCATTGGTCTTTTGTGAACGCGCCCCTCACTTCCCCCACCGAAACCCAATCCCGCAAAGCTGATCACATCCGCATCTGTTTAGATGAAAACGTGCAATGTCATCAGGCGACAAATGGACTAGAGCGCTATCGCTTTACCCATTGCTGCTTACCAGAGATTGACCGCAGCGAGATTAACCTAACCACTCAATTTCTGGGTAAACCGCTGGCGGCTCCCTTGCTGATTTCCTCGATGACAGGCGGCACAGAGCTAGCCAAAACCATTAATTACCGCCTCGCCACAGTTGCGCAGCACTACAAAATCGCGATGGGGGTTGGTTCTCAGCGGGTTGCAGTCGAGAATCCAGAAGTTGCGCCGACCTTCAATGTGCGGTCGCTTGCTCCCGATATTTTGCTATTCGCGAACCTGGGGGCGGTGCAACTGAACTACAGCTATGGCCTAGATCAATGTTTGCGGGTGATTGATTGGCTAGAAGCTGATGCTTTGATTCTGCACCTGAATCCATTGCAAGAGTGCGTGCAGACCAAAGGCGACACTAACTTCCGAGGCTTACTCGCTAAAATTGCCACGCTTTGCCAGAAATTGCCCGTCCCGGTGATTGCCAAAGAAGTCGGTAATGGCATCTCGGCAACAATGGCGCAAAAGCTGATTGAGGCTGGAGTACAGGCCATTGATGTAGCGGGTGCAGGGGGAACTTCCTGGGCCAAGGTGGAGAGTGAACGAGCTACGGATGCCAAACAACGACGCTTAGGCGCTACGTTTGCCGATTGGGGCTTGCCCACCGCAGAATGCATCACCACCATCCGGGCGATCGCCCCTACCCTGCCTCTGATCGCCTCCGGTGGTTTGCGCGATGGCTTGGAAGTGGCTAAAGCGATCGCCTTAGGTGCAGACTTGGCAGGTTTGGCCCAGCCCTTCTTGCAGGCAGCTTGTGAGTCGGAAACCGCTTTGGCGGAACTGGCAGAGGTGCTGATTGCCGAGATCGAAACGGTACTCTTCTGTACAGGCAACTCGACTATTGAAGCGCTCAGGCGATCGCAAGCTCTGGAGCTAAAGGCATAATTCACCTTTAGAGCTGGGTTTGGGCATGCTGAAAGAGCGGCGGCTTCGTGAGAGAGCAATTAGCATAGAGGAATGTTTTAGGCACCTAGCTAAAGCTTGACCAGTTAGTTTCTCCTTGAAGCCTGATGCTTGCTGAGGCGCTATTCACTTTTGCCAGGGATTCTCTCAATGCGTGACTTTCTCAAATACACCTTTGCTAGTTTGGCAGGGCTGATCCTCTTTTGCAGTCTAGGAGTGGGGGGGCTAATATTTTTGCTCATTGCTGCTGCGTCAGTTGACTCAGGCCCCCAGGTGAGAAACAAGTCCGTTCTAACGTTTGATTTATCCCTGAACATTACCGATTCCAAGCCTGCCACTAGTACGAGTCAGGCGATTAGTGAAGCTTTATCGAACGACAATAATGACTCCGTCTCTCTCCAGACAGTGCTGCAAGCGATTGAGGAAGCGACTCAGGACGACCGGATTACCGCGCTTTACCTGTATGGCAACATGAGCGCGGGTAGTAGCAGTTCTGGCTTGGCGACCTTGAAGGAAGTGCGGGAAGCGCTAGAGGAGTTTCGGGCCAAGGGCAAAAAGATTATTGCCTACGACATGGAGTGGGGAGAGAGAGAGTATTACCTCGGCTCAGTTGCCAACACTGTTGTACTCAATCCAATTGGTTCAATGGAACTGAACGGGTTTAGTTCCCAGCCAACTTTCTACACCGGAGCTTTGCAAAAGTATGGGGTTGGCGTTCAGGTCACTAGAGTTGGCAAGTACAAATCAGCCGTGGAACCATTCCTCCTCACTAAGCAAAGCTCTGCCAGCCGTGAACAAACGGCCAAGCTCCTAGGAGACCTCTGGAGCGAGTTCTCCACCACCGTCAGCAAAGACCGTAAACTCAAGCCTCAGCAAATTCAAGCGATCGCCGATAACCAAGGCGTTTTGTTAGCCGAAGAAGCTTTGCAACGGCGCTTAGTTGATAAAGTGGCTTACTTCGATGAAGTTGTGGCCGAGTTGAAGCAAATGACGGACAGCGACGAAGACGAGCGCTCCTTCCGCCAAATTAGCTTGCCGACCTATGCCAGAGCGGTTGAATCCGACACGGAAAAATCTTCCAGCAATCAAGTCGCAGTGGTATATGCCGAAGGCGACATTGTAGAAGGGATTGGCGGCCCTAGCTCGGTCGGAGGCGATCGCCTAGCCAGACAACTGCGAGAACTGCGGCTCGACGATGATGTCAAAGCAGTTGTATTACGAGTGAATAGCCCAGGTGGTAGCGTCACCGCTTCCGAAGTGATTCAGCGAGAAGTAGTGCTGATCAAGAAAGTCAAACCGATTGTGGTGTCAATGGGAGATGTGGCCGCGTCCGGTGGTTACTGGATCTCCACCTATGCCGATCGGATCTTCGCCGAACCTAATACGATCACTGGTTCCATCGGCGTATTCGGCCTCTTGCCCAACGTGCAAAAACTAGCCAACGCCCAAGGCATTACTTGGGATGTGGTGAAGACCGCCCGCTTTGCTGATAGTGAAGGCATTACGCGCCCCAGAACACCCCAAGAATTAGCTGTGCACCAGCGCGTCGTAGATCGCATCTATGACCGCTTCCTGACCAAAGTTGCTGAATCTCGCAAACTGCCCAAACAGAAAGTAGCAACCCTAGCTCAAGGCCGAGTGTGGTCAGGCACATCCGCTAAACAACTCGGCTTAGTCGATGCGATCGGTGGTCTCAATGCTGCCGTCGAAGATGCCGCCAAGCGAGCCAAGTTGGGCGATGACTGGAAACTAGAAGAATATCCTAAGACCCGCAGCCTGGAAGACCAAATTCTCAAGCGGCTCATCGGTGATCCAGCCGCTCAGGTTGCTGAAACAGCTACCGAAAAAGTCGATCCATTCACAGCCGAGTTGCTCAAAGTGCAACAAGATTGGTCCACCCTGAAAGCCTTCAACGATTCTCTTGGGGTCTATGCCCGCCTACCCCTCAACCTACGGATCGATTAGATCGAAGCCTCAGTTTTACCAATCTTCAGACCAGCTATCGTCACTCTGAGCCCTTCCACCCGGATTGACTGAGGAACCAGAGTAACTCCGAATAGAGCTGCTGAAACCCCATAGAAACTGGAGCAGCGCCATCCCAACCATACCCAGCCCCACACTAAACGCCAGCACAATCCCAAACGGAATTTCCACCGACTTAAACAGCAGAAACTCAAAAGAGACAGGCGTAAAATTCTGCACTGAAACAATGGCGATCGCCACAACCCAGGCAGCCAAAAGTAGCGAGGCGAGTAGATTAACCATTGGTAGGGGGTGAGGAGAAAGAGGAGGGATGAAGGATGAAAGGAGAAGAGGGAGTCAGGAGCCAGAAATTAGGAGACAGAAGTTCCCCAACTAAAGATACCGAAGTTACCTTTGGAGGGGGTCTGGGGGACGCAACCGTCCCTCAGCGGGGGTTTGGGGGCAAGCGCCCCCAAGGCTTTTCTTAAACACCCACAGGTTGAATCTGATGAATCACCCGATCCATATGCTGAGCAATTTGGGTTTCCTTCTCAGGAGAATTTGTCTCCATATAAACCCGCATCAACGGCTCAGTTCCAGAGGGACGTAGCAACACCCAGCTACCGTCTTCTAGGTAAAGCTTAATGCCATCCTTGCGACCCACTTCCTTCACCTTAATCCCTGCCACTTCCGACGGTGGATTCTTAGTGAAAGATTCCAAAACCGCTTCCTTGTGAGGGTTTTCCAAGTGCAAGTCGAGACGCTTGTTGTAGAGCGGACCACCTGCTTCGGCGATAACTTCTGTTACCAACTGGCTCAAAGGCTTACCTGCATAAGCGATCGCCTCAGCCACCAACATATCTGCCAAAACCCCATCTTTCTCAGGGATATGGTCGATGATGCTGAGACCGCCCGACTCCTCACCACCGATCAGAACCGTGGTTTCCCGCATCTTCTGGCCGACATACTTGAAGCCCACTGCCGTTTCGTGAATTTCTAAGCCATACTTAGCGGCAAAATTATCTAGCAGATGGGTTGTGGCCACAGTCCGCACGATCGCGCCATTTTTGCCTTTATTCTTGACCAAATGGCGGGCCAGCAACAACAGCACCGTGTTGGGAGTCAAGACATTGCCTTGCTCATCCACAATGCCGAAGCGATCGCTATCTCCATCTGTCGCTAAGCCCAGATCTGCGTGATCGCGCTTCACGGCTGCAACCAATTCTTCTAGCTGCTCGCCTTTCGGCTCAGGCATGCCCCCACCAAACAGCACATCTCTGTAAGTGTGGAACGCTTCTATTTCACAGCCACAGTGCATCAGCACTTCATCCAAATAACCTCGTGAAGTAGAGTAGAGCGCGTCATACTTCACCTTGAGCTTAGCGCTGCGAATCCGCTCGACATCTAAAAGTGTATAGATGAACTTTAAATATTCTGGCTTGGGGTCAAAGGTAGAAATGCGATCGCCATTGTTAGTCGATGCAGGCGCGTCACTCGCTCCTTCAATATTGGCGACAATCGTATCTGTAATTTCGGTCGTTGCAGGACCCGCATAGTCAGGAATATATTTAATCCCGCAGTAAGGGGCAGGATTGTGGCTCGCCGTGAACATCAGCGCTCCGGCTGAGTTGAGGTGACGAGCATTATAGGCAATGACAGGCGTTGGGCAGTCCCGATCCACGATTTTGACAGTCCAACCTAACTCTGCCAACACTTCAGCAGCCGTTTGAGCAAACTCATCTGCTAAGAAGCGAGTGTCATAGCCAATTAAAACCGGTCGATCCTGAGAGTAAGCGGTTTTGAGATAGCTGGCGATCGCGCGTGTTACCCGCCGCACATTAGCAAAGGTAAAGTCGTCAGCAATGATCCCTCGCCATCCATCCGTACCAAACTTAATCGCTTTCGAATTGCTGCCTGCACTCATAGTTGCCACTTTGCTTAATTCACCCTCAATAGTACAAGAACCTTTCGGTCCCAGGTGTAGCAATCTGCGCTGGCATTACGCCTTGCCGTTAGCCTAACTGGCTCTGGCTTATGAGATTTTATGTAACTAGAGTGAGACATTATTGACATAATTTATACCTTAAGGAAGGTAGACTTTTCTCATAAATCATGTAGCCAGCGGCTAATTTCTGACTTCAGACTGAATTGAGTGTCCACTGGATCTTCACGAGATTGAAGATTCTCAACAGCCTGTTTTACTTTTCAGCAAAAATACAGGATACTTGATGTCTAATAGAGCATTTCTCAGAAAACTGTAAATATCTGCGTATTTTCTTCCTTGCTTATTGGTGCTGAATGACTCAGCCGCCGCCTGAGATGATCAAGTTTTGATTTCTAAATTCAAAAACCCTGTTGATAATTGTGGATTTGGTAATGACTCATTCCCTGGCATCTACTGCGGCTAAAGAGCAATCGTCTATGGCATTGCCGTCTCAGCTGCAACGGATTGCAGCACCAAGCCCAGGTTCCAGGGGGGCAGTATCAGAATCTAAGGTTCATTCCTTAGCAGCCATTTGGGCCAGAAAATACGTCGTTGCCGTCACTTCTAAGGAAACGACAGAGCAACTGAAAACGAGTGACAACCTGGCGGCGATCAATTCCAAAGAGGGGCGCACTCTCACTGCCAGCAAGCTACTCAAGCAGTTAACCTTAGCCAGCGCTCAGGCTTGGTCCACCACAGAAACGTTGCTCTCCGAAGAAATGGAGCGCCACGATATTGACCCCAGCTTGATCGACCCCTGGCAAATTGCAGCTGATGCTCACAACTTGTTCAAAAAGTCATTAGATGCTTACGCTGAGCGCATTACTCCTCGGCGGTTGTCAGTGGTGGTGGGGAATGACTTTGGCCGAGTGCGGCGCAAATACACAGCTCAAGACCCACGCGCGATCGGCTTTGTCAGCATGCAGTTTCACTACACTGGCAAAATGCTGCTAGAAAAACTGCCACCGACCGAGCGATCGCTGTTAGAGCCTTACTTCAAGGTCATGGATGACCACATGTACATGCCCCTGCGGGACGCTTATAAAGCAGCGGCAGAGCATGACCTTGGCTCCCCCGTTTTGGAAGCAGTACAAGCTCTATTGCCTGTGAGCACCAAAATTGCTCATGCGGTTTGCAGCCAAGTCGGGCGATCGAATCCGGGTTATGAGAGCTATAGCGGTTTGCTCAACTCAGCCTCCGTTCGAGTTTCCAGCATCCGCGATGTAGAGATGTTCCAGGTGTACCTCTGCCTGTGCATTTTGGAAGACAGCATTCGCTCGGTGCAGCAAGAACTCTTCCCGCTTTGTGTCATGCTCTACCCGCGCCTCAACGTCAGTTGGAAGTTGGTGCAAGACATGCTACAAACGCTGGGCTGGGAAATGCACGATCGCCTCACCCCAGATCATCTAGCGCTATTTTTACCCTACCTCCGTACCTTGACTGAGATGTTTTCCGCTGAAGTCTTTCAGAATTAAGGTTTCAAACAATTCTGAGCTGGGCAAAGGATTTCTACCGTCTTGATCGCGGCATTTGGTGCAAACGCTTGAGTCTCGTTGTATTCCTGCGCGGGTGAAGGGTAGATGCCTGCAAATTGAGCTTTATCTTGGGTCTGAGGGCGGAAATGAATCCTGTCAGCGGGTTGCTGAGCGAACTTCACGTACTCTCTCGATTCGTTGGCCGTATGGTAAGACAGCGTTGCCTGACCATAAATAGTTTCGGCCTGCTGGAGTGCCATGCTAGGGCCAACACCCTCAGCCGTTTGGAACTGAGGATTATCTGTTAGCAAAATTTCAAACTTATCTGTATCCGCTAGTTGGGTGACAGCAGGATACAGGATGTAAAACAGGGTTTCTTTTCCTTGCTGCACCGCGATCGCATCAAAGTCAACAATGTAGGGTGACTCAACCTTGAAGGATGTTTCTGGCCCTAATGCCTGCTTCACCTCTCCTAACGTCATGCCAAATTGAGCCGCTCCAATACCTTTCGCGGAAATCGTCTGGGCTGGGGTAGGCGACTGGGTTGGTGCAGGGCGATCGCTGGGGCTGGCTATAGCTGTAGCACTGGGACTACCAGCAACACTTGCCGGGGGACTAGATGATGTTTGTTGAGGTACTGAATTGCAACCTAGCAGGGGCACCAAAATACCAAGCCAGAGAACGTAAAGCCTCGCCGGAAAATGTTTCACAGGGCAATTAATATTCCAAGAACAGCATGTCGAAAGTTTCTGGCTGACTAGAGGCAGTCGGGGGGAGAGATCGTGCCTCTGGAACTATACCTGACCGCATTTGTTGCAAAGTTGTTTCTAACGCCGCAATTTGTCGATCCAGTTGGGTCATTCGCTGATTGATTTGCTGGGTGCGTTGCTCAATTTTTTGCTGCTCCTCTTGCAGCCGTTTTCGCTCTACTACCAGCTTATAAACATCCAGATAGACCGTCGCTTCGGTTTGCTGACGGGGCATTGTACTGATCTTCGGGGTGATACTGGGGCGGATGGGTCTTGGCGGCATCTTCAAAATCCCTTTTTGCTGCTAGTGTTCCCAAAACTTAGGGTTTTCTTGGTACTCCAGCCTATGTTCTAGCCATTACCGCGCATTCCTGCGGGCTTGTTGCCACAATAAGGATTGAAGCTTATGCAGTTTTGCCAGTAGTTTTCTAGAAATTCCATGATGCCCCCCGTTTCTAATGCCTCAGCCGTGACTTACTCCCATCTCACTGCCTTGACCTGGAACTGGCAGGGATTTCCAATTTCTTACCATACCCAAGGCGATCGCGGGCCTGCTGTAGTTCTAGTACATGGCTTTGGGGCATCCTGGGGACACTGGCGCAAGAATATTCCCGCTCTATCCACTACTTGTCGCGTTTACGCCCTAGATCTGATTGGCTTTGGGGGTTCCGCTAAAGCCAAACCCGGCCCGTTGCAGCCTGGGGAGCAAATCGAGTACACGATGGAAACTTGGGGGCAACAGGTCGCTGATTTTTGCCAAGAAGTCGTGGGTGGCCCTGCTTTTCTGGTAGGGAATTCGATTGGTTGCATTGTGGCGATGCAAGCAGCGGTGGATCGGCCAGAAATTGCTTTAGGAGTTGCTTTACTCAACTGTTCCTTACGGCTACTGCACGATCGCAAGCGGTTGGGATTGCCCTGGCATCGGCGAGTCGGTGCCCCTGTGCTACAGCGTTTACTAGGCGTGAGTTGGATTGGGCAGTTCTTTTTTAGCCGCCTCGCACAACGCAAGGTGGTGCGGAAGATCTTATTGCAAGCATATCGAGATCCAACCGCAGTTTCGGATGAACTAGTGGATTTATTGATGGCCCCTACTGTGGATGCAGGAGCAGCAGCAGTCTTCTTGGCTTTTACTCGCTACTCTCAGGGGCCATTGCCAGAAGACTTACTACCCGTCATACCTTGTCCCGCGATTATTCTTTGGGGTGCCGAAGATCCTTGGGAGCCGATCGCTTTGGGTCAGGAGCTCGCCAAGTTTCCTCAAGTTCAGCAATTTATTGCGCTGGAGGGTTTAGGGCACTGTCCGCAAGATGAAGCTCCAGAGCGGGTGAATCCGATTTTGCAGGAGTGGATTATGACTCAGGCAACTCACTCCGAGGAAGCTGTACCTTAGCGGCTTTGCTGGCGCAGCCAGTCCTTACCCACTTGAATCGTGACATCTGATTGCAAAGCTCCTGTGCTCTCGATGCGGACTTCACCAACTCCTAAAACTTGGCGCAAGGCTTCGGCGCTTTCGGCATCTCCTTGTTGGGCTACAATCCGCGTCACATTCAGCGGTTCGGTCCAAGGATCATTGACGGAAACATTCTCATATCCTGCCTGATTTAGCGCACTCATCACGCCATCTGTAGCCGCAGACTCACGGGTGCTGTCTTGGATCGCGACTCGCAAATAGGCGGGGTTGGTGGGCAGAGAACTACCCACACCAAGATTGAAATGCTGGGCCATCAGTGATTGAATGCGATCCTGATCAGGAACCCAATAACTTGCTTGGAATTCTCCTGGAGCGCTAAAATCGCCAGGCACCATCAGCATCTTCACGTTAGAGCGGTTGGTCTGAGTGGCAAATCCGACCAAAGCCATTAACTCTTCTACGCTCAGATTTGTGTCGAGGTGCGACTGAATCACAGACAGAATCTTGGGAACGCGAGCCAAGGTAACGGGATTGAGCGCTTGCTCCATTAAGGCTCGCATCAGCATTTGCTGGCGTTGAATGCGGCCAATATCTCCATTCTCGTCGTAGCGAAATCGCAAAAACTGTAGAGCTTGGTTGCCGTTTAAGCGACGTTTACCAGCCTTAAGATTAATGTAGAGGTGTTGGCTGTCATCCTGATACTTCATGTCTTTGGGGATGTAGACCGTGACACCACCCAAAGCATCGATTAGTTTTTCAATTCCCTGCACATTGATCCGAACATAGCGATCGATACCCACGCCATCGAGTAACTCGCTGGTAGCTTTGGCGCTGAGGGCAGGACCACCATAGTAGTTCGCTTCATTAATCTTGGTGACTCCATATCCTTCCACGTAGGCACGGGTGTCGCGAGGAATGGATAGCACCGCTAACTTTTTGCTGTCTGGATCGAACCGAACCAGCAACATGGTGTCAGTCAAACCATCAAGCGAGTTGATTGTGGCTTGATAACCTAAGTTACGCGCGTAAGCAGGCGGATTTTGGACGTCGGTGGAGAGGACCTTAGCGCCCAATATCAGAATGCTGACGGGACGGGTGAGTTGAGGTAAGCGGAAGTTAGGATTGCTGGAAATGCTCTCGCCTTGCCCAAAGACTGCTGCTTCTTCAGCGCTGAGTTTACTCTGCATCAGTGGGGTGGTTGCCAGAGATACCGCCAACAAAGCTCCAGCCGTCGCTGATAACATAGCGACCCCAGTGAGGCTAAACAATAGCCAAACCAAACGTGAGTTACTTGATTTCGTCGGTTTCTTGGGCACGGGCTGATGACGTTTCGGCAGCGATCGCTGGTAAGGGATCTTTTGGGTCGACACTGGCTTCCTCAACACACACTAAAGCAAAAATAGCTGATGCTACTGGAGTGACTTGGAAACCTCTGCACCCAAATTGCTCAAACATAGGGCAGCCAATCTCAGGCTGGCAAGCCAATAGTTTTCCAGCCTCTGTCCAGTTCACAGCAGCATGTTAACAGTATTCCCTGGATTCTGTGCCAAAACTGGACATTTGATGCCCCTCTCTTAGGTTTAGCTAAGGAACGAACCCTTTGGCTTCAAACGCAAGAGAGAGTTATCGCTCATCTAAAAGCAGCTTCCTACTTACGGTAGGCGATCGCTGAGATGACTGACTCCAGGCAAACGCAATGGTTTACGCTGCCATAGCCGTACCATTAACCAGATGTTGACCAAAAAATAGCCAGAGGTGAGCAAACTGCTCATCAATAGCAAGGGTAGGGTGAGAGATTCCGAAGTTTGGGCTCCAGTGCCTAATAAGATATACCCAAACAGCCATCCTAGGGCGAGGGTTACAACCAAGCGACTCAGGGCTTTTCTCTGACGGCCTCCTTCATTGCGATACAGCGTCCAGATGGCGGGAAAAAAGCCGACGACTGGGATCAAGTAGAAGAATATCTGTAGCCGTTTTAAGTCCTGGCTTTCTAAAGGGTCAACATCTTTCATGCTTACCAACCCCAAGTCCCCGATGCGCCTTTAAACGGGCCAACAATATCTGAGGTAATCCAACCGCCGTAAAAGTTTCCTGGTTGGGGCTGGACCTGTTCTCCATCGACGTAGCAGGCTTCCATCAAGTGGGGATAAAACGCCACATAGTCCTTAAGCGGCTCAAAAGCAGGAGTCGGCTCAGGGTAAAACCAAGCGGCATTCGGAGCCTGGCGATCGCCGACGGCAACAGTGTAGTAACCTGCCCGTCCTTTCCACTCACACCAAGATGCTTGAGCAGAAGCAATTAAAGAGTCTGGATTAATATCCGCAGGAGGAAGGTAATAAACGGGAGGATGACTGGTTTCTAAAACTCGTTTTGCTTGATGGGTGTCTGCGATCACGACGCCATTAAAGACTATTTGAATATGCTTAGGAGAATCCTCTAAGCGGGGCGGACGGGGGTAGTCCCAGACTGATTCTTGTCCTGGCCCTGGAATAGTACGCTCACGGTTCACTTACAATCATCTCCTCAGAAAGACAACCTCAGCCAGCAAAATTTGTATCATGAATAATTCCGATTTTTCAGCCGTGCTGGAGCGGCAAGCGCTCAGAGAGGGCGATCGCTCTCCTATTGGCAGGAGGCTAATTTTGTTGGTGGGGCTAACCATAGGCTAACAACTGCTGAGAAATTTCACTGCCAACTCAGTTCCCCGCTCCAGATCGGGAATACTGCATGTGTCATCCTGGCATCTAAGCTGCAAAGCTGAATCCATGAGTGCCAGTCTCAGAATCAATGGCAAACTCTATCAGTTCTACTTCTACTCTCAGAGGTTTTAGCAGATGCTGAGTGAACTGCTTTTCGGCGCTAACCTTTTGTTGGCAGGCTACTACCTCAGTACTGTCTTTCTCGCGGCTCGCAGAGCGGCCCGACAGCCGTTGATACCAGAAGTAGCTTGGTTGGCTCCGCTCTCGAAAGCACTGTCTCTGACTCCGTTGAGCCACCCCACTTTGGTACTAGAAGCGCCAGCTATGGGGCAGATGACTGAGCAAATGATTCAGCCAACCATTGAGCAAACGGTTGAGCGCGATCAGGCCAGAAACCCCCTCAAGATGACTGGTTCCGGCTCTAATTTGACACAAAAACAAACGGAGCAAAAACAAGCGGCAGCAGCGATCGCTAAACGAGAGCAATATTTAGCTGCTTTAGTCGAAGTGCAGCAGCAACTCTTGGTCTGCAAGGAAGATTGGCAGGGTTACACTTCAGTCCTCCAACTCCTAGGCCAGGTTTCTGGAGCTAGCCGAGTTTACATCTTTGAAAACCACTTTGAAAACTCTCATCGGCACAGTTCTCAGTTACTGATGAGCCAACGGGCTGAGTGGTGTACCGCAGGCGTTCAACCCGAAATTGACAATCCCGAGCTACAAAATCTTTCCTATGCCGACTTTTTCCCCCGCTGGGCCGAGAGGTTGTCGCAAGGCGAGATTGTGGCGGGTATCGTGGTTGATTTCCCTGAATCAGAACGAGTAATTTTGGAGCCGCAAGGCATTCTATCGATTTTAGTGTTGCCCTTTATTGTCAATAGCCGATTTTGTGGCTTCATTGGTTTTGATAACTGTGTAGAAGCCCGCGCTTGGGAAACCTCGGAAATTGATTTGTTGCGGGCTGCGGCTGCCGCGATCGCCTTAGCGCAAGAACGCCATCAAGCCGAGGCAGTGTTGCAACAACAGTTTCAGCGCACGCTCTTACTCAAGAAAATTACCGAAGAAATTCGCCAAAGCCTGGATGCCTCCCAAATTTTTCAGACTGCGGTGCAACAGATTGGTCAAGCTTTTGGCGTGAATCGTTGTGTGATTCGGACCTATCTTACGACCCCTACCCCTCGGATTTGCTTGGTGGCTCAATATGCTGAATCCGGTTTTATCTTGATCAATCAGGCAGAAGTGGCCGATATTTCTGCGGTTAATAATCACTTGGTAGCAGCAGTTTTGTCGCAAGACCGAGCGATCGCCTACACCAATGTCTATGCTGAACCGCTATTAGAGCCTTATCACTTTATTTTTGATCCCTTAGAACTTAAATCTTTATTGACGATTCGCACCTCCTATCAAGGGGAAGCGAATGGCGTAATCAGCCTCTACCAGTGCGATGACTTTCGCGCCTGGACTCCTAATGAAGTGGAGCTTCTAGAGTCAGTGGCCGCCCAAGTGGGGATTGCTCTGAGTCAGGCGCATTTGTTAGAGCAAGAAAAGCACCAGCGCCAAAAGCTGACTGAACAGAATGAAGCCCTAGCACAGGCAAAGCAAGCGGCTGAAACAGCTAACCAAATTAAGAGCGAATTTTTAGCCACAGTTAGTCATGAAATTCGTACACCGATGAATGCGGTGATCGGTCTGGCGGGCCTCTTGCTCGATACAGGTCTGACCATTCAACAGCGAGATTTTACTGAAACCATTCGTAGTAGTGGAGAAACGCTCTTAACCATCATCAATGACATCTTAGATTTCTCTAAGATTGAATCTGGCAAGTTGGAGCTAGAGCAACAGCCCTTTAATCTCTGTACTTGTATTGAAGGAGTGCTGGACTTACTAGCACCCAAGGCGGCAGAAAAAGGGTTGCAAGTGGCTTATGTCCTGGAGACACAAGTTCCTACTTCAATCGTGAGCGACGTCACTAGGCTCCGACAAATCTTAGTTAATCTGCTCGGCAATGCGATTAAGTTTACGGCAGCCGGAGAGGTGGTGGTTACCGTCGCTGCTCGCAAGTTAGGGGCAACCCACGCTTCTGCCAGTTCTGGGGCAGCGAAATATTCGATTCGTGTGGCGGTGAAAGATACTGGAATTGGCATTCCTAGCGATCGCCTTCACCGTCTGTTTCATCCCTTTAGTCAAATTGACGCTTCCACTAGCCGTCAGTATGGCGGTACTGGGTTAGGGTTGGCCATTAGTCAGCGATTAAGCGAATTGATGGGAGGCCGCATTTGGGTGGAGAGTGAAGTCGGGGTAGGCTCTACTTTCTATTTTTCCATTGTGGTTGAGGCGACACCTAACGCTGTAGAGAGCGAGTTATCAATGCGATCGCCCCAGTTTGCTGGAAAACGACTGCTGATCGTGGAAGGCAATGTGACAATTCGCCAAATCTTGGTTCAACAAGCTCAGATGTGGGGCGTCACGGCTGAAGCCGTCGGTTCTAGCCAGGCAGCCTTGGAGCAAATTACGCAAACTCCCGCCTTCGATTTAGTGATGCTGGACCCGCAGGTTCCAGGCTTTGATGGCTTGAGCTTGGCTACAGCGATTCGCCAACAGCCGCAAGGTCAAACCGTCCCCCTCGTCCTGCTGAGCTCTGTAGGCAATTCCAAAGCCCAGACCGAGCTAAGCCCGATCAAGATTGTTGCAATCCTGAGTAAACCGATTAAGCAGTCGCATTTCTATGAACTCCTGATGCAAGTTTGGGGACCAGAGGCAGGTTCTGCTTCATCTGCTAGCCTGCGGGCTTCGGAAGTCAAAGCTGAGATTCCTTGGCTGGCGGCGCAACATCCTTTACGAATTTTGCTAGCTGAAGACAATGTGGTGAACCAAAAAGTAGCCTTGCATTTGTTGCAACGGATGGGCTACCGCGCTGATGTGGCAGGTAATGGCTTGGAAGTATTAGTTGCTCTGCGCCGCCAGCGTTATGACCTGATTCTGATGGACATGCAGATGCCCGAAATGGATGGCTTGACGGCAACAAAACAGATTTGTCAGGCTTGGTCGGTGACTGAGCGGCCTCGCATTGTTGCCATGACTGCCAACGCCATGCAAGGAGACCGAGAAGTTTGTCTGCAAGCAGGGATGGATGACTATATCAGCAAGCCGATTCGAGTTGAAGAATTAATGCGGGTGCTGCGAGAGGGTCAGGCTATAACAGCCCAAAAAGCTAGTACTTTTGCCTTTGGAGCCCTAGAGACTGTAATTGATTTGGAAATATTGCAGTCTTTGCAACAGGGCGAAGACCTAGCTGCTAGTAGCTTTTACCAGGCGATTGACAGTTATCTAGAGGAAGCCGCTGATTTGATGCAAGCGATCGCGCTAGCGGTGACGAATCACGACCCAGCCGCCTTACATCAAGCCGCCCAAACCTGGAAATCTTTGAGTGTGATAGTCGGGGCTTTGCCGCTAGCTGAGCTTTGCCAAGAACTGGAAGCGATCGCGTGTCAGGCAACGCTGGAAGAAGCCGTGGTTTTGCTGCCCCGCTTAGACCTGGAGTACAGAAAGGTGAGAACGGTGCTCCAGCAAGTTAAAGACTGTTGATACACTCAGCATGGTCATAGGCAGGACTGTTGACTTTGGTGCTAACTGGGTAAGCAGTCATAGCCTCGGCTGCATAAGGCTGAAGCCAAGGTTGCAACTGCTCAGGCTCCCGCACAGTGGGATCAAGCCACAAGTCGTGACTTTCGGGAGGCAAAATCACGGGCATGCGATCGTGGATCGAGCTGAGTAACGCATTGGCTTGGGTAGTGAGAATAGTGCAGGAATCAAGGCGATCGCCCTCTGGGGTTTGCCAATGCTCCCACAGCCCTGCAAAGGCAAACGGTTGCTGATCTTGCAGTCGGAAGTAGAAGGGTTGCTTTTTCTTCTCTAAGCGCTGCCACTCATAAAAACCATCTGCCACAATCAGGCAACGTCTTTGCCGAAATGCGGATCTAAAAGCAGGCTTCTCCGCCACTGTTTCCGAGCGAGCATTAATCAACCGAGATCCCATACTCATATCTTTAGCCCAATTGGGAATCAGTCCCCAGCGCAACTGACGCAATTGTCGCTCGGGCTGTTCTGCGGGTTCTGCGGTCGCGAGAATTGCCATGATCGGCTGCGTCGGCGCAATATTGTACCGGGGTGCGAGATCAGGTACTGCCGCTAAGTGAAATGTGGCAGCAATGGTTGCTGCGGATTGGCTCTGAGTAAATCGTCCACACATGCCTAAATCCTTCGCCTCTCAAACCTGGGATAGCTTTTTTTCTGAGCAGATTCTCTTACATTGAATGTAGAGCTAGGCCGAACCAGGCTTGCTCTGTCTAGCGAAGAATATTCATCCTTGGTAATACTCTTACTAGAGTTTATTTACTAGATTGGGCTTGACCTCCGTGGCTGATGATCGGTTGCAACTAAAAACTCAATCTGAACCCCCTGTCCAGCGGCCTACGCAAGCTCGGCGGCTGTTGAATTGGTGGCAATCACTCAAGCCGTTTCCGCGCTTTTTGGCGATCGCGCTGGCAGCACCCCTCCTCGTGCTGAATGCTTGGGCGCTGGCGTTGATGTTCGAGTACTTCCACTCCCTGATTGTGATTTTGATTGGCGCGTCTTTGATCGCCTTTCTACTCAACTACCCAGTCAGTTGGTTGGAGCGGCATGGTGCACAACGGCAGCAAGCAGCAATTTTGGTGTTTTTGTTGGCTTTGTCAGTGTTGTTGGCCTTAGGCGTGACGCTAGTGCCTTTGGTGTTCAGTCAAGCTCAACAATTAGTCAGTCGCTTGCCCGACTGGATTGACTCTGGGCGGCGGCAATTGCTGATGTTGAATGAGCGGGCGGAAGCGTTGAATTTGCCCGTTAATTTTGATGCGTTGGTAGTGCAAATCAACGATCGCTTGAAGGGGCAATTACAAGGAATTGCAGGGCAAGCGCTCAACTTGGCAGTGATTACGGTTACAAGTTTGCTAGATGGTCTATTGACCATTGTGCTGTCGTTCTACTTGCTGCAACATAGCGATCGCCTCTGGTTTAGCGTGGTGGAGTGGCTACCTGCTCCCGTGCGTCAGCCTTTTACTCAGACGTTGCGCCTGAGTTTTCAGAACTTTTTCATTGGGCAGTTGATTCTTGCTACCTGCATGGCCTCTGCCTTGATTCCCACATTTTTGTGGCTGAAGGTGCCTTTTGGCTTATTGTTTGGCTTGACCATTGGCTTGATGGCTTTGGTGCCCTTTGGCGGTACCGTCGGCATTGCCCTCGTGACGCTACTGGTAACTTTGCAAAACGTGTGGCTAGGGCTGCGAGTTTTGATTGCTTCGGTCATTGTCCAGCAGATTCTAGAAAACTTGATTGCCCCTCGAATCTTGGGCAGCATGACAGGCCTAAACCCAGTCTGGGTCCTAATCTCTATTTTGGCAGGGGCACGGGTCGGTGGATTGCTCGGTGTAATTGTGGCGGTGCCCACAGCAGTCGTGATCAAAACTGCTTTAATGGCCTTGCGATCGCCTAACCTTGGCCAAGCCGCAAGCCACAATTTTGTGACGGAAGGGCCGAGTCTCAGCGCTCCACGTACGATTGTGGAAACCGCACCCATGCACCCGCCAGAAGACCCCACGCTCAAAGAGGTACCAGAAGCTTAGCGCTCCATCCAGTTCGAGCCTAGGTCTGAGGATTTACCATCGAACCCATGAACAGCAAGCTACCTGTCTGATTGTCTCGGATTGCGTAAAAGAAGGGGCGATCGGCCACTAGCTTGAATGGCGTTGGTGGAAATTGAGTTGAGGTAACGATCATCTCTACCGAAGTTGCTGCGGCTGCCTCAGTGCCAACTTCATTGACTTCCACAAAGGTTTTGTGTCGGACCTGATCGATCGCCAAATCTGCCTGACTCATTCCCGAGAAATCCGCCTTGCTGCTATTGAAAGCAATGCCCATACCCAACGTTTTCAACGCGTTGTTGAGATTGAGGTCGTACTCTAGCTTGAACTTGGGAATTTGAACGGAACCGGGACGATTTCGGAACTCCTTCATCCATTGCTCCCAATTAGCGGCGGTTAAATCGCGGTAGAAGGACGGTAGATTAGATTTAGATTTAGGCAAAAACAGATACAAGCTCAAGCGCCCTTCTCCATAAGGCAGGCTTACCGCTTGAAACTTACTAGTTTCGTAATAGTCGTATTCCCCGGTTTGGGTCATCAGGGGGTGCTGCTTACGGGTACCATTCGCCAGCGTAAAGGGACGTTCTACGGTGGCTGCTGCGTCGAAGGCTTCGCTCCACTTGCCTTTGAAGTAGACCGCATTGAGTAGCAACAGCACCAAATTCGGTTGCACTTGGTCCACAATCTGGCTGATTTTACCTCGGGTCTTCTGCTGCACCCAACGGTTGATCTGGCTAGCTGCCTGAGGCTGGGTGAAATCCAGTTCCGTGATTTGGGCTTTGTAGAACTGTTGGTTGCGCTGCAAAAATTCTCGTTGGAATCCCGCGCCTTTTTGGGTCCACAACGAGTTGGCGATCGCTACTTCTACCGCTGGGTCTGCCTTTTGCAATCCTGAGATCAGGGCTGCATTGCTGCGGTTCACGTCCGCTAAGCTTAACCCTTGCAGTTCCAGCGCTTTCGCCATTGCTTGCTGCGTCTCTCCCTTGGCTCCGTTGTAGGTCATTGCTAAGGCGATCGCAACACTAGAGGGTGAGATAAACACATTCTTGCCAGCATCAGCTTTCAGAGCTTGGGCAAATAGCTTGAAGCCAAAGGTGGTGTTGGCAGTCACAAGTTTACGATCAAGGGCCTCTGATTGCGAAGTGGTTGCCTGAGCCTGAGGCCGTACAGAAGCATTAGGCCGTGCCTGGGCAGCGCTAAGCGTCACCAGTTGCCAGCCACCGACCAAGCTAAGCAGTAACAGGGTGCTAGCGGTAATCGTGCCAACTCGTTGCAATGACCGTAAATTCATGAGGCTGCTCTGTGGCTCAGGGATGAAAAACTTTCCTCCCCTAGATTAGTCTGGTCGGGATAAAAGCACCGGGTAGTTACCTTTTCCGCAACATCTCATTACGGTTGGTCACTGACGGTTGGCAACTGTGTAATCCAGAAGCTGCTAGGCATGTTGAGTCTATGTGGCTTTATTTGTAGCTCCAGCTCAACATCCACAGAACACTGCTCACCAGCATCACAGTACAGAGCGCGATCGCCGTTGCCACCCCAGGAACAAAAATAAAGCCGATCGCCGCTCCAATCATGGCTCCGACAATAGTACCTAGGACTGCTCCCAATGCTCCTGACCACAAAGCCCCCGATATGGAACCCGAACTTGGCTGAAAGAAAAAGCTCAGCTGAGAAGCCAACAGTGTATTGAGCAAACCGCCTATCACCCCGATACCCGCTCCATAGCCCGCATAACCTGAACCTGCGGCGATCGCAGTCATTAGGACTTCTGGGGTAATACTGGCAACTGGGAGACCAATGAGACTGCCGATGCTACCAACAATGCCCCCTAAGCCAGTGCCATAAACGCTCCAAAAAATCACATTTGGGATTTGGAGCCGAGCACTAAATAAGGAATTGCTTAACGCCCCACCCATGATCGCCACGATCACCGCGCCAATCGACTCAAAATGAGGCAGATTCGCTTGTAGCGGCACGATAGCCTCAGGCAGCAGCCAGCAAACTACCCAGAACAGCGCTGCACTAGTCACACTGCCAATTGAAGTCAGGATCGTAGCCGCGATCGCGGCATTCACAGGCCCCCAGATGGCACCCCCCACCGCGCCTAATAATCCACCCCCAACTGCCCAAACAATGGCCCAAACAAGTATCCAAACCACAGGCACAATCTGGTTTAACGAGCCGGAACAGTCCACCAAGCCAGCCCATATGGTTGAGTTGCTTGATTCATCTGCTGGCGATACAGAACCCGGATTTTATACCGCCCCGTCGTAGGAATCGCGTAAAAAATATGCTCAACGCTATCAACTTCACTAACCGAGGCCCAGATGCTATCCGCTGGGTCATTATCCTCAGCTCGCATCAAATACAGATCTAGATTATTCAGGCCGCGATCGCTAAAGTTCTCGTTGATATCATACTCACCATTGCGATTTCGGTCTTGTAACTCCACTCGCCGAGCCCAAGCCAAGGTGACAGAGACAAAGCTGCCTTGTTGTAGAGGCTGCTCCAGCACATAGTCCTGAAACGAACTCTTCGCTTGCGCCGCTACAGTTCTGTAATCCCAACCAATCGGAGGAACTGGCGTTGTTGGGTTCCATTGGCCTGGTTGAAATTGTTGGTAGGCGCGAAACGTGTTGAGTTGTCCCGTGCCCATATGCAGGTTGAGGGGAATCGTGCGATCGCGGTAGGCATCTGAAGCGAACCAGTCTTGCTGATTGCGATCCAAAATGGTGCGGCCCATGCCTAAAGTCCAGCCATCACCTCGATCGCGGACTTTATCCGCTGAGTTGAGCAAAACTGATTTCATCACTTCGTGCCGTCGAGCATCCAACCCCCACTGATTGCTTTTTCGGCGCATCGCGGCATCGCCAAATTCTTGTAACAAAGCCACGCTAGCGGTGACGTGGGGTGCCGCAAAACTAGTACCAGTGACTCTAGTGGTTTTGCCATCTGGGTTCAGCGCCACGATGTTACTGCCAGGAGCCACTAAGCTAATAGCGCGACGAGGCCCCACGTTGCTCTCCAGACCAAGCGATCGCTGGGATGGGGAAATAACCTCGTCACCTAAGTTAGCTGCATCTACCAGAGCAAAAGGCCCATTACTGGTTAAACGGCGAGTAAAAGCGACATTCACCCCATTAAAGTTGTCTGTGGGAATAGAAATCCCCCCTCTCCCCTGATTACCAGCGACAACATACAAAACGTCATGGGCGCGAGTGGACCAATCTAGACATTGGGTGAGTAGGGCATTGCCATCAAGACGGGCTTTAGGGCGCGGGTCTTGTTGTAGCGATTCCCCAAAGCTGAAGTTAATAGCTCGGATGTCTCCTCCATTTTGCTGCGCCACATGCTGAGCTGATAAACATTCTTCTGGTTGGCCGTTACCCTGCAATAAGCCAACCGCAGATGCATAAAGCCGCGCTTTGGGTGCCACTCCCCGCATGGTTGGATCAGCGCTAACCATGATGCTGGCCACATTTTGAGCGTGACCGTCGACGTGGGTGTTGCCTTTAGCAGGGCCATCCCGAAAGAAGACCCGCAATAGCGCGATCGCCCAGCTTTGATTAACGGCCTTATCGACACCAAACTTACCCGGACGACCGATTTCTACCTGACCAATCGCAACTTTGTTGCCCGTAAGGTTGTAGGGGGGAGCTTGCAGCCGATAGGCATCAATGCCCGCTTCACCGAGCGAGCTTCTAGCAACCTGGAAGGAGGCAGGCAGAACAGTAACACTGAGTCCTCCCCATAACCCTGCTAAGCTGTTCAACATCCACGGCTGAGTCACAGCCTCTCCTCCACGAAATCTTTACAAGCCAAGGGGGATTTGAGGATCAAATGACAACCTTCTAATTAAATATTTTTTAAACATTTTGTTAAACTGGATACGACAGAGGACACGGGAGAAATCGTTCGCCATGACGCAGCCGCAATCCGAGAAACAGATAGTTATCGCTCCATCCATCCTATCAGCCGACTTTAGCCGTTTGGGAGACGAAATTCGTGCAGTAGATGCAGCAGGAGCAGACTGGATTCACGTAGATGTGATGGATGGCCGCTTTGTTCCTAACATCACGATCGGTCCGCTGATTGTAGAAGCGATTCGCCCCGTGACTCAGAAGCCTTTGGATGTCCACCTGATGATTGTGGAGCCAGAGAAGTATGTAGAAGGTTTTGCTAAGGCTGGAGCCGATATTATCTCTGTACATTGCGAGCACAATGCTTCTCCCCATCTGCATCGCACCCTCTGTCAAATTAGAGAACTCGGTAAGAAAGCTGGCGTAGTCCTCAATCCCTCCACCCCACTAGAATTGATTGACTACGTTTTAGAAGTTTGTGACCTCATTTTGATTATGAGTGTCAACCCTGGCTTTGGTGGTCAAAGCTTTATTCCTGCGGTCCTACCCAAGATTCGCAAGCTGCGTCAAATCTGTGATGAGCGGGGTCTCGATCCTTGGATTGAAGTTGATGGTGGCCTCAAGGCTAACAATACTTGGCAAGTCTTAGAAGCAGGTGCTAACGCGGTTGTGGCGGGTTCTGCGGTCTTCAATGCACCCGATTATGCAACTGCGATCGAAGGTATCCGCAACAGCAAGCGTCCTGAGCTAGCCACTGTTTAATCTGACAGTTACCTAAACTTTTGCTTAGATAATTCAATGGCAAGTTACTAGTTCCTAGTAGCTTGCTTTTTTATTGGTCTTTGATAAAAAACGGTAGACGCTAAAAATGGCAAAGCTCTAAAGGATTTTAGCCTTTAGACTGGGCTGGCTCTATTAAATAATTAAAAACCCAAAGGTAGCTAATTAAAGGTACCTTTGGGTTGAAGAGTTTGTACAGTTTGAACTGTCTAAATCATGAGCACCATTAAAGTGAAGATTTTCAATTAACCTTGACTCGAATAGTGCTGATTCCCTGAAGTTCAGGATTACTTATTGCGGTTAGAGAGCCATCTAGCAGCCACTAACCCAAACGCAGCACCCACCATAGGATTGCTAAAGAATTTAACAATGCCTGGTTGCTCAGCTAAAACATCGCGGAAAAGATCAGGATGATTGTGATAAGCAAAGCTCGCCAGCTTAGTCACATCATCTGCATTCATGCGGCTGGGGTGATGAGTAGAGAGACTCAACTGCCGTTCCAAATCGCGATCGCTCAACCCACGTTCTTTGAAGTGCTTGAAAAACTCACGAGCTACATCGTCCCGCTCATTGGGTTTGATTTGGGCGATCGCTTTCTGTAGCTCAGGCTCCATTTGAGCAGAAGGGATCTTCTCTGGATGGAAGGAACGACCAAACAAATGACGGCGCTCATCTTTAGAAGAACGCTGAGCAAAATCGTCAAAACTTTGATAGTTCTCTAGAGACGAGTTATCGTCGAGTTGCTCGGTGCTGCCATGAGCCAAATCATTCATGATTTGACGCTTGTAATCTTCGCTGCTAGTCACAGTATTAATCTCCTATTAATCATCAGAGTTTTGGCAACATCTGAAGTTATAAAAAAGCTATTTGAAATTGAAAGCTGCTCGTAGAATAGCGATCGCTGGTCTACGTCTTGTTGGTCTACACCTTACTGATACTCAACTTGCTTAGAGCCAGAATCGTAGCGAGCAGTCAAAATCAACTGTTTGTCGGGGGCATACATCAAGACCGTCAGATCACGGTTAGGCGCACTCTGCCGGAAGCCTTGTACCAAAGACTTGGCTAAGGGCCGCACTTCGTTAGGCTTAACTTGCTTGGAAATTACTACTCCCAGCTTGTTGTTATCCCGAACATAAGCATCCTGCACTAAACCATGAGCTGTCTGCACAACCCAGTTAGCAAAGTTGCCACCTGCAGCCGTGTTACCTCGTTCCAGTTGGCTATAACCTGAACGATTCTCAATTTGAGTCGGCTGGTTCACCGCTTGAGTGGCTGAGGATGGCCCACCACAAGCGGTTGTAATGGTAAGTACCAAAACCAAAGCTAAAGCCGTGAAAAACTTACGACTATGTTGAAGTAAATTCACGAAAGGTCTCCTCGCAAAATTAATTAATCATTTGAATTGCTATAACTTCCCACTGTTAAAAGTAGGGCTTGGAAGTTGTTTGGCAAATGGTGAGCCTACTACAGATGGCAACTAGATTTGAGTTAGTTAAAAACAGTATTTTTGAAAACAGGTGAGACCTTCGGAGCTAATATCGGTTTTGTAATTACTCGTAACTAACTCAAATTCAGAAAGCTCAAGAAATATAAGTACCCAGTAATCTGGGTAGCTCGCGAGCTACCCAGCACTCACATTAGAACTAGCTATGACTAGTCAATTGCTTTCTTGATGTTATCTTTGATGTCTTCTTTAGCGTGCTGAGCTTGAGACTCAACTTGCTTGGCTTGTCCTTCTGCTTGGTCTTTGGGATCGCCCGTTATATTTCCCCAAGCTTCTTGAGCTTTGCCCTCAATATTTTTGCCAGCTGCTTTAGCTCTATCTTCTGCACTCATTTTATGTACTCCGTAATTTTCAAAACTCTAAATTCAAATATCACGTTGAAAAGTGAAAATCTATTCCACTTGACAATTCCTAATGTAGCGACAACTACGATCTGAGCCATCTGCCAGAAGTTGCATTAGCCTTACTCTGGATTGCGCCTTTTGATTTAACCTTTAAGGATTACGGTTTATGAATTAAGAAGTTTCTTATTTATTAATCTCTTGAATTTGATTCTTAATTCAGTAAATGTGAGCCGAGAAAGGTAAAAAATATTGCCCTACCTTTGGCTGTCTCAAGAGTTTCCTAGGATTGTGCCCAATCACTAATTGATTTACTAGTTAGATATTTGACTGTTCAATGTAAAGACCTAGATTCTAATCAGTCCTCAGCTCACAGTTCCATCCGCTACAGTTATATTGAGGGTCACTAATGGTTGTAATTCGCAGTTCAGATTGAAGTGTTGAGATATCCTGGGTTGCTTTGGCTGGTTTCATTTGTGATTTCAACGGGCGATCGCGAATTTCACCGTGTTCTAGGCGACCAAATGTACTACTTGAGATCGCTACACTAGAGGAGTGGCTAGTTGACTCCGAGCGACCCCAGATTGCTCTCAAGTCACTAGGCGCAAGAGCCGAAACTCTAGCAAATTTGTGCTTTTATTGAGTCGAGATTATGGCGCAATTCCAGATTCAAGCTCCTTTTCAACCCACTGGCGATCAACCTAAGGCGATCCAGCAACTGACCCAGAGCGTGAGGTCAGGTGAACGTTTCCAAACTCTGCTGGGGGCAACGGGTACTGGTAAAACATTTACGATCGCTTCGGTGATTGAAAACGTGGGAAAGCCCACTTTAGTCTTGGCTCATAACAAAACCTTAGCGGCCCAACTTTGCAACGAGTTGCGAGAGTTTTTTCCTAACAACGCCGTCGAGTATTTCATTAGTTATTACGACTACTATCAACCGGAAGCTTATATTCCGGTGACCGATACTTACATTGAAAAGACAGCTTCGATCAACGAAGAGATTGATATGCTGCGGCACTCGGCCACGCGATCGCTGTTCGAACGGCGCGATGTGATTGTGGTCGCTTCCATTAGCTGCATTTATGGCTTAGGCATTCCCTCCGAATATCTGAATGCGGCTGTGCCCCTGCGCGTGGGGATGGAAGCCGACCAACGCCAAATTCTGCGCGATTTAGCTTCTGTGCAGTATTCTCGCAACGACTTAGAGATGGGGCGCGGTCGCTTCCGAGTCAAAGGGGATGTGCTGGAAATTGGCCCAGCTTACGAAGACCGTATCATTCGAGTGGAGTTTTTTGGCGATGAGATCGACGCGATTCGCTACATCGATCCCGTGACGGGTGTAACGCTGCAAAGCATGGAAGGGGTGAATATTTACCCTGCCCGTCACTTCGTCACTCCCGAAGACCGCCTAGAGGGAGCCTGCAACGCCATCGAACAAGAGCTGCGCGATCGCCTGGAAATTTTAGAGCAAAACAACAAGCTCCTAGAAGCCCAACGCCTAGAGCAGCGCACCCGCTACGACTTGGAGTTGCTACGAGAAGTGGGCTATTGCAACGGTGTAGAAAACTACTCGCGCCATCTCGCCGGGCGGCAAGCGGGAGATCCCCCCGAATGCTTAATCGACTATTTCCCCCAAGATTGGCTCTTGGTCGTTGATGAATCTCACGTCACTGTGCCGCAGATTCGGGGTATGTACAATGGCGACCAAGCCCGCAAACAAGTGCTGATTGAGCACGGATTTCGTTTACCCAGTGCCGCCGACAACCGCCCCCTCAAGTCTGAGGAGTTTTGGGGCAAGGCAAAACAGTGCATTTTTGTTTCTGCCACTCCTGGAGACTGGGAGATGGAAATTTCGGAAGGTCGAGTCGTAGAGCAAGTGATTCGGCCTACCGCAGTACTTGACCCGGAAATTTTCGTCCGTCCCACTACAGGCCAAATTGATGATTTGTTCGGCGAAATTCAAGAGCGAGTGCAGCTTCAGGAACGGGTGCTGATCACCACGCTGACTAAGCGGATGGCTGAGGACTTGACCGAGTACTTGCAGGAGCGCAGCGTTCGGGTTCGCTATCTGCACTCTGAGATTCACTCCATCGAGCGGATTGAGATTTTGCAGGATTTACGGGAAGGCACCTTTGATGTGCTGATTGGCGTGAACCTGCTGCGTGAAGGGTTGGACTTACCAGAAGTATCTCTGGTCGCAATTTTAGACGCGGATAAAGAAGGTTTCTTACGAGCGGCGCGATCGCTGATTCAAACTATTGGTCGGGCAGCGCGTCACATCCGAGGTCAAGCTATTCTCTACGCCGACAACCTGACTGACAGTATGGCCAAGGCCATTAGCGAAACCGAGCGGCGGCGAGCAGTGCAAATGGAGTACAACACCAAGCACGGCCTCACGCCACAGCCAATTATCAAAAAATCGAGTAACGCTATTTTGTCGTTTTTAGAGGTATCCCGCCGTCTCAACGCCCAAGAACTAGATCAAGTCTATGAGCAAGCCAGTGATCTCCCTCTAGAAAACATTCCGCAGCTAATCGGTCAGCTAGAAGCTCAGATGAAGGAAGCGTCGAAAAAATTAGAATTTGAAGAGGCCGCTAAGTATCGCGATCGCATCAAACACTTACGCGACAAGCTATTGGGCCACTAAGCACCTCCGTATTATCTCTCAAACTTTGCCTCTGCTTGATGAAACTCTCATCACTGCTTCAAATTGAGCTGTGAAATCACTCCTAAGCTAGATGTCTAGAAGCGGTTCCTGAAAGCGAGAATATGGAGGCTTACTCGTCTTAAGATTTGTGGCTTTCTGATTAGCAGAACACAGCGCATTCCATGAGAGCTGAGTGAGCTACCTAGATAAACGTCTAGCTAGGAGCTTGATAGTGAAGCAACATAACCGATTGCAAGCATATCGCTACGCGAATCGGGGCAGCATTTACCTCTTTATGCCCATGCTGGATTTTAATGTCATGGCAGAAGTGGGAGAAACTCCACCCTAAGGGATTGCGATCGCAGCAAAGCGATCGCTGGGTAAGTTATTGCCGATCACTATTTGTTAGAAACTTGTTCGCTGAACTTAAGAGTTGGGCAAGATTCTTGGTAGCACTACAGGAATTTTAAGTGGTCGGCTTTCAACCTAGAAAGCTATTGAATAAAGTTGCAAAACTTTTAAAACAATTGGTTTAACTAATAGCTGCTATTAGGAATACAACACTCGGTGGCAAATCAGGGGTCTACTTAAAATTGAGAATCAGGCAATTTGCAACAGCGAGTCTACTCTAGGGGCTCTATTGCAACAGTTAAGTGCTTCGAGTCCTTGTTGGCTGTTGCCACGACAAGGTTGACCAAAACATACCTTACTCACTTAAACTCTTAACTCAAATGCCCTACTCTCCAAGGCCCTCTTCCCAGGCAATTTCTAGTAGAAGCCCTATTCTTCCCTGCAAGCCTTTGTCTCCTGAATTTACAGTTGCCATCCCTACCTATAATGGTGAGCACCGCTTGCCTGGGTTGTTAGAGCGCCTGCGATCGCAGGTGAATACAGAGCATTTTCGCTGGGAAATCCTTTTGGTTGACAATAACAGTACAGACCAGACTGCTGAGGTCATTCGTACCCTCCAGGCAGATTGGCCCGCTCACTGTCCCATCCGATACTTATTTGAGGGTCGCCAAGGCTCTGCTTATGCGAGGCAGCGGGCGGTGCAAGCAGCCCAAGGCGAGCTGATCGGTTTTTTAGATGATGACAATCTTCCAGATCTAGGCTGGGTGGCAGCAGCTTACGCCTTTGCTCAAACTCACCCTAGAGCGGGTGCCTACGCGAGTCAAATTCACGGTGACTTTGAAGTAGAACCTCCCGAAAACTTTAAGAGAATTGCTGGTTTCTTAGCGATTACTGAACGCGGTCCTCAGCCACTGCTATACGATCCTCGACAAAAGTTGTTGCCTCCCTCAGCAGGCTTAGTGGTGCGTAAAAGTGTCTGGAGCCGCTATGTGCCTCAAACTTTTACCTTAAAAGGAAGAGTTGGACAGTCTCAGGGGCAAGCGATCGCGGCCAGCGAACCGGGGGAAGATCTAGAACTGCTTCTGCATATTCAGAATGCAGGTTGGGAAATTTGGTACAACCCAGACATGGAAATGCACCACAAAATTCCCCACTGGCGTTTTGATCGAGATTATCTACTCGCCATGTTTCGAGGGATTGGTCTGAGTCGCTACTACACTCGCATGCTTAGTGTTAAACCATGGCAGCGTCCATTGGCAGCTCTGGCCTATATCCTGAACGATATGCGTAAAATTTTCTTGCACTGGCTGAAATATAGAACCGTCATCCCTCAAGATTTGGTAGCGACTTGTGAAATGGAGCTGTTCCGCAACAGTTTACTGAGCCCCTTCCACCACTGGAAGAAAACCCTGAAAAACTAAGAGGGCCTAAGTTCTAATCTTCCTATGGATGTAACGATCGCAATTCCTACCTACAACGGTGCCGATCGCCTGCCGCTGATTCTGGAGCGCTTGCGATCGCAAACTGCTGCTGAATCGATTCGATGGGAAATCATCATCGTTGACAACAACAGCACCGATGGTACTGCCGCTGTGGTGCAACTGTATCAAGCCAACTGGTTTCACCCTTATCCCCTCAAGTATTGCTTTGAGCCAGAACAAGGAGCCGCTTTTGCCCGCCAGCGAGCGATTCGAGAAGCACAGGGTGAACTAGTTGGCTTTTTAGATGATGACAATTTGCCAACGCCAGATTGGCTCGTCGCTGCCTATGAATTTGCGCAAACTCACCCTCAGGCAGGAGCCTATGGCGGACAGATCTATGGAGATTATGAGGTAGAGCCTCCCGCTAATTTTGAGAAAATTCAGGCATTTCTGGCGATTCGGCAGCGCGGTCCAAATCCAAATTTGTATGAGCCAGAGCGGATCAGTTT
The DNA here is from genome assembly GCF_014696035.1 of Trichocoleus sp. FACHB-262. Taxonomy (NCBI): domain Bacteria; kingdom Bacillati; phylum Cyanobacteriota; class Cyanophyceae; order Leptolyngbyales; family Trichocoleusaceae; genus Trichocoleus; species Trichocoleus sp. FACHB-262. The sequence goes on from NZ_JACJPK010000086.1 coordinate 72,374, forward strand.
ACCGCCAGCAGCTTCTTTAGTGGTGCGACGGCGGGCTTGGCTTGAGCATGTCCCGCAACGTCCTGCTTTGAGCGGTAAAGTTCGCGGGTGCATGGTGCAGGGGGATGACTACGAACCTCTGCTGTATCTACACAAGGCAGGTTGGGAAATTTGGTACAACCCTGCCATGCAAACTTATCATCAAATTCCTCATTGGCGTTTAGAACGACCCTATTTGACTGAGCTAGCTAGAGGGTGTGGGCTGGCGACCTGTGAGTTACGCCTGATCTACACTGCGGATGCCCAGAAGCCCTGGATCATGGCCAGAACTTTTTTAGGTAATTCCCGGAGAGCTGTGATGCATTTACTCAAGTATCGCCAACGAGTCAAAACAGATCTAATTGCCGCTTGCGAACTGGAGTTTTTTCTAGGTAGCTTGATGAGTCCGTTTTACTACCTCAGAAAAAATCTTCAGACTAAAGCTGTTTCTAATCCGCTACAGACTCCTTCAGGCTCTAACTAAACTAGGGCGCGATCGCGGTTTACTAGGGTGCGTTATTTGGGCCAGAGATTGCGCCACCATGGAGCGGTTTGGCTAGAAATTTTAGGCAACTTCTGACGGATATCCTGGATATTCCAACCCGTTAGCTTAGCCAGGGTTTGAGCTTCTTGTTCAAAGCGGGCGGGTAAAGCTCTCTTATACTGTCGCCCAGCCGCGCAGTTCGTCTCGCCTGTAAAGGCATGGCGCAGAACATAGCGCCCTTGGAAGGACTGTCGATTCGAGGTTGCCTGGAACATTAGATCCTCAGGAAACTTGTCACGGGTATAGCGGACATGAATCCGGGTCAGGAAAACATTGGAGGAGGCGTTATCGTTGAGCCAAAAAACACCCGCCTGACGCAGTTCCTCAGGGTTGAGAGGTTCAGCTGAGCAAGGGTCGCAGTTGCCCATATCCCAGGCATATTCTAAAAAAGCTACCTTTTTACCTTCACGAGTGTAGGCTGTCTGGAACATAGATTTGTAGAAGTCGCCAAACTCGTTTTTGACAAAAACTGGAATTTCAGCATCTGAGGGCACCTTCACGGTTCGGTAGTTAGTGACTTCAGCTTGGCCTTGAGGAGACAACAGGTAAACGATTAAGTCTTGCTCGGTGGCAGCATTAATCATGCCCAAACGGATCGGCAGCATGAACTTGGGTGATTCGTAAGCCATCTGGATTGGGCGGAGAAATTGATAGCCCGCTTTTTCAAACTCTGCTAGATTCACCTTGGCGACGAAAAACTTTAGGTTCTGGCGAATGTAGGGTTGCAGAAGTTGCTTCGCTCCTCTAGGAATGCGGTAACCACTGCGGTTCAACCAAGTTTCTAAACCACTGGATTCCTTAGCGCTGAGGATGACAATGTCATACTCACCCACCGTGAATTGAGCTTCAACTTTGACTCCCAGGGCATTGTCGCTCGCAGCTTCTGTAGGCGCACCAGCCATTGCCGCAGACGGAGCCATTACCCTCCCATTAAAAGTTTGAGTTTCACAAGGATTGGAGTCGAAATATTCCACCAGACGAGGGGCACTAAAGGCATCCAGCCGTTCTAGCACTTTAGGATCGCCGACATGAACTTGCTCCTGCTTTAGCACCACTGGCACAGGCACCACGATCGCAAAATCTTTGACATCACCCTGGAAATCATTGGCCATCGTCAGGACAGTGCGTTCTTCATCTCTGGCGATCGCAACCTGAGAAGCTTTGTTATAGAGTTTGGTATCTGCTTTAGCGACGTAGAAGCCACAAAAAGCCCAAGCATTAGGTACATACCCAATTAGAATAACCAGCGCCAAAAGCAAGCCCAGCAATATTCGTAACGGCTTCATCATAGTTTTCTCCAGGTGCGTGAATTAAGAAGGCTGAGAAATGTTGCTCCTATACTTCAACTACTTCAACGGCAGTGGCACTGATAGGTTCACCAGATTCAGGAGCAGGCCGAGACCAAGTAAAGCGAGGCGCGGACCAGATCAGGTCTATTAGCAAGGTGAGCGGAGCCAGCGCAAATAAGGCCCAAAACACAGCAGTCGGGATGAAGAACTGATTGCGGAGCACAAACGTGACAGCGGCAATGGCGACAGACCAAACCAATCGCCCGATCCGAGCATTGGGAATTGAGCGAGGGTCAGTAATCATAAATAAGGCAAACAGCAATAGAGACCCACTCATTAATCGGTGCCAGTAGACATCCCAAGTCCAACCCAGCCAGAAATTGCGATAGGCTTCTAAGCCAGCGTAGGTGCCTAGGAAAGCGGCTGAAGTATCCCAACGCCCGACGCGCTGTAATACCAGACCCCCAGCCCCCAGAAAAAGCAGCCCGTACCACCACTCATCGCCCCATTGCCCCGGAGAAACCCAGGCATCTTGAGTGAGCATTAGCACAGCAATGATGCCGAAGTTAGCCGGATTAAAGAAATGCTTGCCTTGTACTTGAAAGACAAACTTACTGAGAATCGCTAAGCTACCAGCTAAAGCCATTGTGCTGGCATGATCCGCTCTGAGCAGTAAACACAGCCCTAAAGACGTGATCAGGGCACTCCGTAGCGATCGCCCTTGCTTTTTGACGGGAGTCGAAGGAGTAGAAATTTCTGTTTGAGTGGTTTGTGAAGTGAGCGATCGCTGTAAGTCCTGGCACTGCCACCACTCCTGTAAAGCAGACATAACCCATTGAGTCGTGAGGCAAGTCGCAATCGTCACGGCAATGAATTCGGGTCGAACCGTCCAGTCTCTCGTGCCTAAGCCCAGGATGAGAAACAATGAGAGAAACAAAATCTGATAATCACGCGCGTCCTGTAGCAGCATGGCTAGAGCACAGGAGAGGGTCGTCCCCAATCTAGACGAGCCCACTCTTAAACGGTTCTGCTGTTACAGAAATTGTTACAAGCTGTCTCCGTACTTTTGCCAAATAAAAGCCAAACCTCACCCCGCCCCTCTTCCCAGGGTGAGAGAGCGGCTTTAAAGTCGGTATTGCCGATATACATCACTCGCAGCACGATGTAAAAGTGAGTGTCGATATACTAAAGCCTGCAAATCATCCGCATAGCCACCCCCGATCACGCAAGCAACAGGGTAGCCCGACACCACACAGGTACTCAAAACTTGCATTTCTCGACGGAATAAACCTGTATCGGTGAGCGCCAGTTTACCCAAGCGATCGCCTAAATGTGGATCAACTCCTGCATCGTAGAGGACTAGATCTGGACGTACCTCAGTGAGTAAATCGGGTAAATAGGCGGCTAAGGTTTGTAGATAAGCATCGTCTTCCATGCCTACAGGTAAAGGCACATCCAAATCACTTTGTTGCTTAGTACCTGGAAAGTTAACTTCACAGTGCATTGAGAACGTGAAGACACTCGGATCATCCTGGAAGATTAGGGCTGTACCATCGCCTTGATGTACATCTAGGTCAACAATCAGAACTTTCTCCACCAAGCCCAACTTTTGCAGGGTACGAGCCGCGATCGCCAAATCGTTGAAAATACAAAATCCAGAGCCATAACTAGGAAAGGCATGGTGAGTTCCGCCTGCCGTATTACAAGCAAGCCCTTGCTGTAGAGCTAGCTGTGCCGTGAGAATCGTGCCTCCAACCGCAGTACAGGTGCGATCGACCAAAGCTGGGCTCCAAGGCAAACCAATGCGGCGCTGGGCCTTAGGGTCGAGGGTGCCCTCACAATAAGCTTGCACATAATCTCTTGTATGGACAAGTTCTAGAACTGTTTGGGCAGGCCGCTCAGGGGTAAAAAACTGCTCTAGATGCGCCACCCCATCCGCTAGTAGCATCTCGTACAACAGCTTAAACTTCGCCATTGGGAAACGATGTCCTGCTGGCAGAGGCGCAACATAAACTGGGTTATAAACCAAGGGTAAGTCCATCGACTTTCTTACACTGAAGACAGAATCCTCAACGGCGATTTCTCTAGAAATTGCTTCACCCTTTCAGCGAGGCTGATCATGGAACTAAGAAGCATTTGGCAATATGGCAGCAATAGCCCTGAAAACAGTAATCACTTTGCCACGATTAGCCAATGGTGGCACAACCTCAACGGCAAAGAGATTCTGTGGCAACAACGGTTGATGCCTGCAACTGCGGAGGCCACCAACCTCAACTGGGAACCCCAGCGTTTTGATGAAAAGTTTTTAGTAGTAAACCCTACTATTCGTGGCATCACCCTCTACTGGCAGAAGCCTGATTCATCGCAAGAGCGCAGCACCACAGTCCACAAACTGGAACTAGACCAACTGCATCAGCAACTATACATTTTCCCGCAGTCACAAAAGGAAGTGGTGATTCGGGTAGAGCTGCCGCAGGTTGCGCTCCAGACAGTAGTCATGAAAAATCCCCAGTGGCAAGTTACTCCCAACGGAGATACCTACCTACTGACACTGCGAGACGATCGCCAGAAAGTCGTAGTGCAAGCCACCTTTGACTCAACTCAAATGAGCCAGCTCAAACAACAATTGCCTTAGGAACTGCCCAAATACAACACAACTACCGAAGCAAGACTAGAGCTTTCCAGCCTTTGCCTCGGTAGCTTTTTAGTTGTGACGGGTGAGTCGTAAACTGCACCTGTCGTTAATCATGAAATACGATGACTGTGAGATGGAAGTTCTGCTGTACGCAGCTTTAGTTAGTTGCTTGAGCTGCCAACAGTTGCTTTAACTTTTCTAGGTCTTGAGCCCAACGTGGGTCAGGCTGAACCGCATCGCTATCAGTAGAAGTGCTAGCCGCAACTCGTCGAGACTTATTGTTATTGTTGCTATTGCCCTTGCTACGACGGCTACCCGTAGAAGGAGCACTGGGGCTAGGACTGCTGCTGACGCCCTCTGCACCCTCTGCACCCTGTTCTTCCTTACCTTTGGCGCGAGGCAACGCTTTCTCAATTTTTAGAGCGCAGTCTTTGAGCACAAAGCCGTTGTATTTTTCAATAATTTCATCGGCTTGCTCATCGGTTTTGACAGTCACAAAACCAAAACCTCGACATTTGCCTGTTTTGCGGTCAGTGATAACCTTGGTAGAGACAGAATCACCAGCTTCTGCAAATACTGCTGCTAGCTCTTGGCGCTCCACTTCTTTGGGTAAATTGCCCACATATAGACGAATAGACATGAAAGATACCTCCAGACATCGGTTCAGATAAACTTGCTTGAAAGCATTAACCTCACGCAGTTAGCGAGAGATTGCCTTGATAGACGACTCTACGAATAGCTACGCCTTGTACTCTCCTCGCTAACATCGAAAACACAGCTCCTCGCCTCAAAAAAGCTGTCCAGTACCCTTCATCCAATGCTTTACACTCCAGAAAAGAGCAAGTTGAACTTCATCATGGTTGTAGGTTTTTAATGATCACTGGAGGCTTATGTTCGAGCGTTTTCTGTTTAAACTGCTTTTCCAGGATTTCTATGCCATTCATTAAGGTATCACGGCCTTAGATACGCAGCTAGGTAAAATCATAAGTTTCAGACTTGAGCCAGATCTTTATCAGTAGATTGGCGAAACAAGCTTTGAATATACCAATAGATTGACGTAACACGCAGGTATATTTCTAGACTGTTTCAATAAAAACCAGCCGATGGCTACGGCTGGTCGAGCTTGCTGTGTTGGGAGGAAGAAAACCTGACACCAAGACGGTTTTGCTGTAGAAACTGCCATTGTTAAGGGCTGAGCCACGTCTTCGGTAAATCGGATCTCTCTGTAAAGAAAAGTAACATAAACTTCCAAATTAGTGCAACTTTTCTTTACACAAGATTTGATAGTGGCAAAAAAATCAATAAGTAGATATTACTAATATCCTCCAATAAATAACAGGATATAAGTGCCAACGCAGGCGGCTACCCCAGCTAGCAAGGTAGACCAAATCGGATGGCGACTAATGCTAGTTTTGCCGCTCGAAGTTCGTAAGGTTTCTAAATCGATCCAGGAAGTAGCGCCCCGATGGAACCAGCCTTTAGCAGTTACGGCTTGGTGAACTAAGTCACGGGGTTGGGGTGATCGCCACCAAAACGCCCCCAGTGGCCCCACGGCTGAAGTATGATCCAGCGCCACTAACCCCGTGTCGGTTTGGAGAATCAAGCTTTGGCTCAGCCAATTAGCCAGCCCCGTCCGCCCCAACAGCTTGCCTTGCAATTGCACAGGTTTACTGTCGATGGGGAGAAGTGTGGGATTGGCTATAAGTGTGGGGAGTGGAGATGTGGCTCGGAGTGTTACTGGGGTGATGTCTGGAAAGAACGGATTGATCCGAACAAAAATCCCTAAGCTCAGGCCCAAGGGTAAACAACCGATAAGGACAGCCCAGTCACCCACCAACCAAAACAAATTCCACAACCCTAAGAACTCACCGATCGCAGCGATTAACCAAATCCCTAATCCGATCGCAACGCCTAACCCCAAGCCCCAGAAGGGAGCGCCTTGGAGGGCTAGGCGTTGTCCATGGCGAGTTAACCACTGCTGCCAGGTGAGTTTGGGCGTGGGTGCTTGAGCGGAATTAGCAAAGTTTAGCTCAGAGTCGAGTCGCCAGTGACGAGCATAAGAACTCAGGAGTTGCAGGCGATCGCCTAATAAAGGATGAGATTGGTTGAGATTGAGCCAATGGCGGTGAGGGTTGCTGCGGTCCCATTCTAAAAGTGCCTCAAAGGAGACCGCTGGATAGAAGCTACCGACCGTCAGGGCTGTTTTGTAATCGAGCGGTGTTAAGAAGTTGAAGCCTTCGAGGACATAGCTGGTTTGTTGCTGCTGTTGCACATCTTGAGCCACCCCGATCGCGGTTTTGAGTAAGGCTCTGGTGAGTCCGTTAGGATTGCCCGTAAATTCAGCGGCTAAGCGATCGCTGTAGTAGAGCCGCTGACGAGACAGCCACAACAGCGGCCAGCGGAGCAGCCAATAGACGCCATAGTTGAGACTGGAAAAGGCAGCAATGATGTAGACCAGTACCGTGAAGAGGTAAAACAAGGCCGTATTTTGTCGCTGCGCTTGCTTTCTCCGAGCTTCCAAGCGATCGCCCCAAGTGGCTACCTGCCAATACAGCGTATAGGGAACTTGCAGCAGCAGCACTGCTAGGGACATCACCGCAAAATCCCAGTGAGTAATGTGAGCAATTTCCCCAGCATAGAGGGCCGCAATTTCGTCATCTGCCAGTTGTTCTAGCAGTCCTTGGCTGACGGCAATGCGGGCGAAGCGAGGTAGGGAGCCGTAGGTGAGAGCGATTGGTGCCGCTGTAGGCAAAAGCCGCAAAGCAGGAGTTGCAATCTTCTTTTGCCGAGGCAGGCGATTCAGAACTTTGGTGGCTTCTGGACTGTAGGTGGCTAAGGTGGCAGTTGAGAGGGGTTTCAAGCCGTACAAAAGCTTGAGTAGCGCATCCATTAGCCAAGGCAGCAAGGCTAGCATCAGCCCCACCCCCAGGATAAAGATGACAGTTGGATCGCGGTAGAGTAGTTGGATCGGCTGGACAAACGGGAGCTTGACCAACAGCCAGTTGGTAGCTCGCATAGAGAACCGTAGGACAAATAACGCCGAAGCGAAAAAGGCGATCGCGCTACCTGCTTGCAAGAGCCAAAGGCGAGTGAGTTTGAGCTTGCTGAGCGGTTGCCACTTTTGCGCTCGACTTGCTTGTTTCCACTCGCGCGGTTCTATGGCTGCTGATGTCGCTAATATTGGGTCTGGATTTTCATCATCCTCCACCGTTTCCGGGGGTGGTGTAACGGTATCAAAAATCGGTTGAGGCGATTGCGGCTGCCTGACTGAAGCTGTTTGAGCACGCAGCTTATTAGTTTTATTAGTCCGAGAAGTTTTACGAGTGGAGGCAGCATCTAGTGGGATGAATCCAGCCTCACTAGCATTAGATATTGTGGATGGAGCCTCGGATGCGGGTGAGGTGGACGGGTACAACTCGGTAGATGCCACCAGTTGAGGATAGCGTTTGATGAAGCTAGCTAAAGTTTTGTCGGCCCAAGCTTTCGCCTGAGGATTAGGTGTTTGGGTGAGGGCTTGGCAGAGGGCGATCGCTTGCTCCGTCAGACCTTGACGCTCATAGGCGGTTACCAGCCCAATCTGGGCTTGCAAGCTAGTTGGGCTATTGGGTGTAGGTATTGCAACCTGATTTGGAGAAAAGTTGGCACAGCGCTCTAGCAGAGAGATGGCGGTGGGGTAATCTCCCTGCTTCAGGGCAGTTAAGCCTGCTTTCAGCGTCGCGTTGGTAGATGGTTGGTGAGATGCAGAAGGGTCGGAACTAGACATACAGATGCTGCTGCCATAATCCGCTCCAACATAGCATCAAGTAGAGATAGGTTCTTGCCCAGAAACTACGGGAGCGATCGTGCTTAATTTTAACTCCGGGTGTTCGCCCTCTACTTGCTGGCAGTTCCACTCGTTACGGAAGAGCAGCACAGGACGGCCCCAAGAATCTTTCACCGTGACGGTATTAAACAAGCGACCCACTTTTTGCAAAGCGTCCCAGCCTCCCGTGACCCAACGAGCCACGCTGTAAGGTAGGAGTTCTATCTGGGTTTCCACGTTGTATTCATTTTGCAACCGGAACTGTACCACTTCAAATTGCAGTTGCCCCACTGCCGCCAAGATCGGGTCACGCTTGGCTTCATCTGCCGAAAACATGATCTGCACCGCTCCTTCTTCCCGCAACTCCGACACACCTTTGTGGAACTGCTTAAATTTGGAGGGGTTGGGGTTTTTTAGGTAGGCAAAGAGTTCGGGTGAGAAACAAGGGATGCCTTCGTACTCTAGCTTCTGGCCCAGATAAATCGTGTCTCCGATCGCGAAGGCTCCAGGGTTGTTGAGACCGATCACGTCACCGGGGTAAGCCGCCTCTATCGATTCGCGTTCTTGAGCAAACAGCTTTTGCGGGCGAGACAATCGCACGGTTTTACCCGAACGAGCGTGGTTCACGGTCATATCTTTTTCAAACTTACCGGAGCACACCCGCACAAAGGCAATGCGATCGCGGTGTCTGGGGTCCATGTTGGCTTGCAGCTTGAAGACAAAACCCGAAAACTCTGGATAAGTAGGCTCCACCTCACCCACCGTACTGTGATGAGGCCCAGGCTTGAGGGCGTAGTCTAGGAAAGCATTCAGGAATGGCTCCACTCCAAAGTTGGTCATGGCGCTGCCAAAGAATACGGGCGTCATTTTGCCTCGGTGTACCTGCGCCAGGTCTAGCTCTGGACCTACCCCCTCAATCACTTCCAAATCTTCTTTGAGTTGGTAGTAAAGTTCTTGCTCCAGCAAGTCTTCGATCCGAGGGTCGCCCAAATCGACGGTTGTGACTGTGGCTTCGCGGCTACCGTGAGCACTGCGCTCGAATAGGTGAATTTTTTGCTCTCGTCGGTCAAACACGCCTCTAAAGCGATCGCCCATCCCAATCGGCCAGTTTACCGCGTAGGTTTGTAAGCCTAGTTCTTGCTCAATTTCATCCAGCAGTTCCAGCGGTTCACGCCCTGGACGATCGAGCTTGTTGATAAAGGTAAAAATAGGCAGCGATCGCAGCTTGCAAACTTCAAATAGCTTGCGAGTCTGCGGCTCCAAACCTTTGGCTGCATCGACTAACATCACCGCATTGTCAGCGGCAGCTAAGGTGCGATAGGTGTCTTCACTGAAGTCTTGGTGTCCCGGCGTATCCAGCAGGTTGATATGACAGTCTTTATAAGCAAACTGCAAAACCGTCGAGGTAATCGAAATCCCCCGCTGTTGCTCCATTTCCATCCAGTCTGAGGTGGCTTTGCGCTGAGCACGTCGGGCCTTGACCGCTCCCGCCTCGTGAATCGCACCTCCGTACAGCAATAGCTTTTCGGTCAGAGTGGTTTTGCCCGCGTCTGGGTGAGAGATAATCGCAAAATTGCGACGACGTTCAATCTCTGTCTCCAACTCAACTTGAAGCGATTTGTCTTGAACCGATTGGTCAAGGGCAAGGGAATCAGTGGACATGCCGGAACCTGACTGGGTAAATCTGTAAAGCAACTTATCAACGCTAAATCGCTAAATTCAACGTTGCCTTTAAACTTGATGATAGCGACAAAAGCTGCGCCTGCGGAAATCCTCCTCAGGTAGAGGATGAGGAGATACCTACCGGAGAGCATCGGATTTCCCTATCTATGTCATACTTTCAGGCAAAGATTAGCTAGATATGATTAAGGCAATTGCCCTGATTGCAATCGCAAACACCTTAACTCCGTGATGGAGAGAAACTGGAATGTACGACCCGGATAAGCGGAAATTATTATCGGCAGTAGCGCATGGTTCGATCTTTTTTAGCGCTGCCTTGGTATCTATTGGTGTGCCGATCGCGATTTTGTTTGTTTCTGATGACCCCGTGGTGAAGGAAAACGCCAAAGAAGCCATTAACTTTCACCTTAATATTTGGGTCTGGGGAGCCATTATTGGAGTCCTGTCCTGGATCTTGATTGGTCTCCTCTTGGTGCCTTTCTACTTCCTGGCTCATTGGGGATTGGCGATTTGGGCGATCGTGACTTCTCTAAGTGACACTGACCACGCATTCCGTTATCCCTTCATTTTCCGATTGGTCTAGGGCGCTTTGGCAATTCCTAAGGATTTGGGAGAGGTGCGCTCTCAAATTTTTTGGTTGAAATAAATCGTTGGTGAAATTTCCTGACTCCATCCACTTCTCCCTGTCAAAGGTAAGGGAAGGTGTGATGGAGTTACTTTATGAGCGATCTTTGTCTGCTGGTAGCCGATGTTTTAGTGAAGAGTCAGTTAGCTAAGACCGCAGCACCAGAAATACCTCAGATTAGCTACTTATTCGCAGCAGACGATTTAACCAAAGCTCAAACAGTCGCTTTAGCTTCACCCCAGGTCACCACCGAGGTTGAATTTGGTGCTCCAGAATTTAGCCAACCCGGATGTCAGCCTCAGCTTGCTGCCCAGGTAGGAGCCGCTCAGGTGGGGGCGATCGCGCCCAACCAACAACTTGCTACAGAAATTCACGTTCAAGAAGACAACCTGATCGCCTCCATTCTGGATGACCAGCGTGGTAGTCAGCAGGTTTCTAAAGTTAGTCCTGCTTTGATTCCTAACTTTACTGATATACCGCAAGCTCGGGCTTTGGCTCCGCGATCGGGCAACCAGCTCTATCGCCAAAGACTAGAAGCCCTGAGAGCAGGCACTCTTTACACCCGGATCGCTAGCAATAGTTTTTACTCAGCTTGGTCTCAAGCAACAACGAAGCCCAGCTACAGCCAATGGAAACAACTACTGGAGCTAGAAGCCAGAGCGGTAGCACGAGGCCAAGGAGACAATCGCCTCTCGGTCGTTGTGGGAGATTCGCTTAGCCTCTGGTTCCCAACCCAACGCCTACCTGAGGGGCAATTGTGGCTGAATCAAGGAATTTCGGGCGACACCACAAGTGGCATTCTCCAGCGGCTTTCAGCTTTTACTCAGACGCGGCCTGACACCATTTACGTCATGGCTGGCATCAACGATCTGCGTCGAGGCCATAGCGACCAACGGATTTTGAGTAATTTGCGCCAAATTATGCGACAGCTCCATCAGAAGCATCCTGGTGCCGAAGTTGTTGTGCAGTCGATTTTGCCAACTCGCTATGCTGCGATTCCCAGTAGTCGGATTCGTGGCTTGAATCAACGCATTGCCGCGATCGCCCAACAAGAGAAAGTAAGTTTTCTAGATCTGTACCCCTACTTCACTGACACGCAAGACACCTTGAATCGAGCCTTGACCACTGATGGCTTGCACTTGAATCCGCGTGGTTATCAAGTTTGGCAAGTCGCCCTCCAGCAAACAGAATCTCAGCTCAAAATTGCTCGTTATCAACGCTTAACGGCTGCGGCTGTCTCTGGGACTGCTGTGAGGTAATTAGGCCATGTAGAATAGCTTCAACCTGTGTGATGCTGAACTCCATGACTGTTTCTCATCCTGTTGTGTCTGCTGCTTGGCTGCACGACCATCTCAACGATCCGCAAGTCGTGGTTGTAGATTGCCGCTTTGCCTTAATGCAACCTGATTTGGGAAAGCAGCAGTATCAAACCAGCCACATTCCAGGCGCTTACTATTTAGATCTCAATCGCGACTTGTCGAGTCCGGTGAATCAACACGGCGGACGGCACCCAGTACCAGATCCAGAGAACTTTGCCGCCAAGTTACGAGCGATGGGTGTTAATTCTGAGAGTCCAAATGGGCCAACTTTAGTTGTGGCTTATGACAACTCACGCTTAGCCTTCGCCTCCCGCCTTTGGTGGTTGTTGCGCTACTTCGGGCACAGCCATGTCGCAGTTTTGGATGGTGGTTTCGCAGCTTGGCAGGCAGCAAGCTATCCCGTTACCGTAGACGTACCACCACCGCAAGCAGGCAACTTTGCCCCACAGCCGCAGCTTGAGCAGGTAGTTGATATTAATGTCGTCAAAGCTCGCCAAGATACACCAAATGTGGTTTTGGTAGATTCGCGCGAAGGCGATCGCTACCGAGGGGAACGCGAACCGATTGACCCAGTGGCAGGCCATATTCCGGGCGCGGTGAATTATCCTTGGCAAGAAGTCACTAACGAGCAAGGCTATCTGCGACCAACCGTAGAGCAACGCGATCGCTGGACTGAAGTCGCTTCAGCTGAAGAAATTTTGGTTTACTGCGGTTCTGGCGTGACAGCCTGCGTCAATCTACTGTCCCTAGAACTGGCGGGCATTGATCAAGGCAAACTCTACGCTGGCAGTTGGAGCGATTGGTGTTCTTATTTGTAGAAGTGAGGGGTGAGGGAGTTAAAAGAGGGGCAGGTTAACAGATAAGCTGACGCCTAGGATGGAGCTGTCGAAATTTACATTGCGGTTAGAAGAATTGCCGCAGCCGAAGCCTCCGAATACCGTAATGCGGCTGTTGCGAGACCAGTCATAACTTAGACGAGCCAGCAGTTGGTGATAGTTGTCTTCCCGTCCTTGCTCCGTAAAGCTCGATAGTACGTACTGATAGTCCAGCCCTGTCTGAACTTTACTAGTCGGGTTGTAATTTAGAGATGCGCCCAAGGCATTGACCACTCGGCTGCGATCGCTCGGGTCGGCAAAGCTATAGCGTAGTTGGTAGAAGCTATCAATGGTTACCGCATTCCCCAGTGAGTCCCGACGCCCCAGACCCACACGGATGGAGTTGTCATTTAAGAAGCGATCGCCGCCTCCAGCCGTAAATAGCTGCTGATTGCTTAAGCCCACCTCCCCGTACATTTTGGGAGTGAGTTGTTGATAGATGGATGCCCCCACCCGTACTTCGTTGTAGTCGAAGTCATCCAAGTTGGCATATTTGATCAGATTGGCATTGATAGAGCCAATTAAATAGGTTTTAGGCCCGATCGCTGGAGTTGCCCACAGGCTCAGTCCCGTGCGGATCAAGCTGTCATTAATGGGGTCAACACTGGAAAAAATGTTGTCACTTTGGAAAAAATCAACTCGACCTTGCAAGTAAACAGTTCGCTGGGAACGACTAGCCTGCACAGGTTGTTGTCTCAGGCGCAATGTACCGAGTTCTGGGTCAAGTTGTTGATTGCTGTTCTCTACAGACTCCTGTAGGCGCAAGTTGCCTAACTCAGGATCAGCAGCTTGTGGCTCTGCTTCAGAGTTACTTATATTTGTTGTATCAGATGTATCAGACTCATTATCAGTAGCTTTTCCAGGCTCTTCTGGCTCCCCTGAACTTTCCTGGACGGCATCGCCTGGTTTTTGCAACCGCAAATTACCTAGCTCTGGATCTGCTAATGTTTGCTCCAGGTGACGCTCTTGCTGCGATTGCACCTCAACTTCAGAAGGCGCGTTTAGCTGAGACAGATATCTCAGCGGCAAGTTTTGATTCGCTAAGGCTGGATTGGTCAAGGATGGCTCTACTGCCACCTCTGACCATAGGATCTCAGTTTCAACGGTTGGTAAACTGAAGCCTACATCTAAGGATACAGAATCCTGCTTTGTTCCTAGGCTATTATCAGGTTGTAAAAATTTTGGCAGCGGCAAAACAACCGGATTGGCTGTTGGCTCAACAGTAGCTTCCGGAATTGGAACAGTTGCTGCGGTAGCACAAGCTGAACTACCTGCAAGACTCAGCCATAGACCTAGGTGTTGCCAAAGTCTGAGGTGCGGATGATAAAACAAGCGTAGATAAACTTGCAAGTTGGATACCGTATATTTACTGAAAAGCCAGCCAAAACTCATCGTAGAAGTAATTCTCCTTGGTTGCTAGGGTGGTACGAAATATAAATCAGGGTTTTTAGCTTAAATTTTTTGTTTTAGGGAACTACCAAACTAAGTTGATCGTCGCCTGAATGGATGCCTACCGATAAGTTGTGATTCCTAATATAGGAAATAGACGAAATTCAGCTAATTTGTTCATCTTGGTTAGTAAAGAACGGACGAAAATTTTCGTCAATAGATTCAAATCTTGGATTGTATGTATATTTCCTTAGGGGAATATACGGAAATCGGAAAACTTTCATATAAAATTTTGATGTTGCACCGCCAGGAACCGCTTATGTCTCAAAAATTAGCTCTGTTCCTTGCTCTGATGCTGTCGGGTCTAACTATTGGGAGCTTTCCGCAGCCTGCGGATGCCAAAACTCCCTTGACTCGTGCTGTCATTCAGGCACTCCGGAATCGTGTGCAGTTAATGCAAAAAAGCCGACCTGTTCGATCGGCACGAGTTTCTGATGCAATGGCTCCTGGCGATGCTCTAGCAACGGCGCGTGCTTCTCTAGCAGAGCTACGTTTTAATGACGGTTCTTTAGCTCGTGTGGGTGAGCAAGCCGTTTTTCGTTTCGTGCCTAATGCCCGTACATTTCAGCTCTCTAATGGCACAATGTTACTCCTCATTCCGCCTGGTCGTGGTCCTACAGGAGTAAGAACCCCCAATGCAGCGGCGGGCATTAAAGGTTCTGCTTTGTTTGTCCGCTATATTCCTGACACAGATACCACCCTGGTTGGGGCACTGACCAATAACCCGCAAGGGCCAATGGTAATTTATAACCGTGATGCTTCTCAGAGTCAAGGCTTACGAGCTGGCCAGTTGGCGGTTATAGTCAAAAACCGGATTGAGCAAGTCTACGACTTTGATCTCAATACCTTCTATGAAACCAGTGATTTAGTCAAAGGGCTGAATCTCACGCAAAAGGATGCTGCTAGCCCCTCAGATGAGGCGATCGCGGCAGTTCGAGCTGAGACAGTAGAGGCTTTGCAAGGCCAGTCCTCCTTCAAAAACGCAAACGTCATCGAAAACCCAACCTTTGTCCGGTTGCCCTCTGAGTCAGCTGGTTTCCCGGTTAACAACCTCGATCGCGTCTTCAATTCATTAGATGTTCGCCGAACCGTAGAAGCAGGGGAAGTCCAGTCTGGGCAAACCGCAGCATCGCCTCAACAGAATAGCAGTGGTTCTAGTCGAGTTCCCCCCAACCCTGGCGCTACTACACCTGCTGCACCATCTACATCGGCTCAAGACCCAACCCCTGACAACCGACCTACTATCAATCCACCTGCTCAGCTTGGAAAACCAGCAAATCCAGCTTCACGGCCTGACCCTGTTGTGAGCCAGCCTGAGCCTTCTGTAGTGATTCCACCACAGACATCAGGAGAGGGACCCTCATTTCCTGAGGAGCCTCCTATTGTGAGCCAGCCTGAGCCTTCTGTAGTGACTCCACCACAGACATCAGGAGAGGGACCCTCATTTCCTGAGGAGCCTCCTATTGTGAGTCAGCCTGAGCCTTCTGTAGTGACTCCACCACAGACATCAGGAGAGGCACCCTCATTTCCATCTCCTGTGGGACCAGAAATCCAAAACCCACCAAATCCACCAATAATGGTTGATGGAATTGGAACGGGTGGAGCAGTAGTGATACCAATTGATCCAACGTTGCCAGCTCCCTTCCCTGGCGGCGGGGCAACAGGGGGTCAATTCCCTGGTGGAGCCAATGGTGGGCAGTTCCCTGGCCAAGGTCCAGCAACACCCAATCCTAATCCCAATGCACCGGGTGTAGAACAGCCTACTAACCCAGAAACTGGTAAGTTTCCCACTGAAGGAGAGACTGGGAAGGAGTTTCCAGGTAAAGCCAATGAAGGCAAGTTCCCTGGGGGAGGGGCAACGGGAGGCGAGTTCCCTGGCCGAGGTCCAATAAACAAATAACTAGTGTTTGTCTACTGGTTTATTATCCACGGGGTCACTGACCTCCGTGGATTCTGTTTCTCCTTCAAGAGTATTGGGCCAAGCCACTGTAGAAAATGCAGCATCTGTAAGCGACACTGGGTCTGTAGAGACATCCACATCCATATGGGCTATATCTAGAGGGGAAAGCCCATTCGCTGCGCTAAAACTAGTTGAATGATTAGTAGTTGTTAGCTTTCGGAGTGCTTCTAAAACTTCAGTGGCAGATTGGTAGCGCTGGCTGAAGTGATAGCGCACGAGTTTGCTGAGTATGATTGCTAGTTCATGGCTCACCTCAGTTTTATGCTGCCACAACACTTCTTCAGTTGCTTGGTCTTTTTTGAACTGACTGGGGGGGATGCCAGTTAGGGCTTGGATGGCTGTGATACCGAGAGCATACAGATCGCTATTGCAGCGCGGAGTACCAGCATATTGTTCGCTGGGCATATATCCCTGAGTACCAATACCAACCGTGATGCTGTCTGGCGTGTCATTTTCGGCTAGGTGAGGAATTCTCTTTACAGCTCCAAAATCAATCAGGACTAGCTTGCCATCCGTTAACCGTCTAATGATGTTGCTAGGCTTGATGTCTCGGTGGATAACGCCTTGACTGTGGACAAAGGCAAGAACTTGCAACAAGTCCTTAAGTAGGTCAATGACTTGAGCTTCGGGTAGCTGTCTACCTAAAGTCAATTCGTGGCTTAAAGGACGGCCAGGAATAAATTCTTGAACTAGGTAAAACTCTTCCTTCTCCTCAAAATACGCCAATAGTTGAGGAATTTGATCGTGCTTGCCAAGACGCTCTAGAGTTTCGGCCTCTCCGATAAACAGCCTTTTTGCCATCTCTAAAAGATTGATGTTGTTGGTGGCTGTTTTCAGTCGCTTCACAACACACTGAGGATTGCCAGGACGCCGGGTATCTTCAGCAATGTAGGTTTCGCCGAATCCGCCTGACCCTAGAACCTTTGTGATTACATACCGACCATCAAGCTTAGTGCCTAAGATGGCGGTCTCTCGCTCTCGTAATAGATCTCCGACGTGTCCCTGTTGGCTTTGGCTAATAATGGTTTGGATGAGAGGAGAATCAATATATTTTTTAAGGGTATGCCATAACTTTAGCTTCTTGAAATGCTCAAGGGTGGAGCTAGCAAATGTGTAGGAAAGCCCACTGAGAGCGATCGCGGTGATTGGTAAGGCCGTTGGCAAGATCAACCCACCGTAAGAAAAGATGAGGTAAGTAGCGCCCCCCCAGCTCAAAGGAGCGACAATGACTAACAGCCACCGAAGCCAGGGTCGCTTGGGGAAGCTCAATAAAAAACCGACGCCGATACTACCAACTAAGCAAAAAATTCCTTGTAAAGACCGATCGGGAATCCCGTCTGCGATCGCCCGACCTTCCATTAAAGTAGCGATCGCATTGGCATGAATTTCTACCCCTGGCATGGCCTGAGAATTTAGCCAGTTAGCAGAAAAGGGCGTTGGTAAAAAATCTTGTAAAATTTCAGCCGTTGACCCAATCAAGACAATTTTGTTCTTGAAAGAAAAATCTTGATTTGGTTTCAAATAATTATTCCAGTAGCTAGGGTCAAGCACATGCCAAAAGGGAATCTGCTTGAAGGTTCCTGCAGGGCCATAGAAAAAAATATGGTCTCCCTGCGAACCGCTAGACTTTACCTGGGCTGCCTTGAGTGTCGCCTCAGCAAAATCAGGTACGTTTTGAGGTAATCCGTTAGCAAAGTTAGGGTCTTGAGCTAAAAGCGCAGAATATTGATTGCCTAGACGATGCACCTTGCTGTCAGGCTCTAGCAGAAAATTAATTGAACCCACTGAGAGAGGATTAGTGCGGAAACGAGGATAAATGGGAGTTAACTGGGCAGTGATGCCTTGATCATTGATGATGTCTTCATACTTAGTGGCTAGAGTGACGCGACCTGCATAACGCTGTAAGCTCTGACGCAATCGCTCATCATCTTTGGTGCCATAACTGCTGGGCGTTGTAAACTCAATATCTAAAGCCACAGAGCGGGCTCCAGCAGCCATCAACTTGTCAATGGCTTCAGCATAAGCGGCTCGTCTCCAAGGCCAAGTCTCTAGAGCTGCGAGAGATTTATATCGCTTTGGATCGGCTCGATAGAACTGCCCTTGAGACATTGATTCATCATCGATCGCCAAAATTACAATGTTGCTCGGTGCTGCAACGGGACCCCGTAATTCAAAAAATAGAGTTTGGGCTTGCCGCTCCATAATTTGGCCTAGCGGAATATTGGTGGCCGTTGCGATCGCTGCTGCTGCTGCCCAGACGCCTGTTAGGATGTGCCCCAAGTTAGTCAGATTCAGAAACCGCTGTGCAGGCTTCGTTGACTTTACCTTTTCAGTTACTAAAGGCCGAACTGTAGTACCAATGTTTTTCTGCGCTGGCAGCAAACTTCGTTCTTTTGGCATGGGTTGTCTCAGTGATTTAGCTGGTTTCATCCAGAGACTTATGGCGTTGTCACTCGTTTGAAGTTAAGCAATTTGAGTTGGTTTGGAGATGAGTTATCAATGTTCAGGAATAGGATTTAATCGCTTTTAGATTTGCTTAACCTGGACGAGTTCTTTCTAATCAACTTAGCAAACCCTGACTAAGAGCACAGGCTATCTTTATGTAATACTGTGCCTATGCAGGAACCATCCGCTTTCTTGTTTGATGGCATTCAACGAAACTAGAGAACTCTAGTATAAGTAGTTGCGGTCAGCAGGCCGAGCCGTAAAGCTAAAAATAGAAACATATCTCAAGCTAGAACCCTAAGTCAGTTCTTGAGGTTTTCCCCAGATGCATCTTAGAGAGTAGGTCTCTATAATGATGGCAGTCTAAAGGGGCTTAGTTCCCCGAAAATCTGAAGCTTATATACAAACCCACCTCAATGTAGATGAACTGATAACAACCTCTAGAGTTATATTCTGTACACTTACATTAAATAACCTACAACAACCTACAACCCAAAATTATGCACCCTCATAAACATACTTTAGGATGGCTCAACTTTATCTCGCTCGATAGAGGTAGAGCCAAGAGACAATAGCGGCTAATAGAGAACTGATTAGATATAAATTCCGCAGGCAGCTAGCCTCTATCCACAAGTAACTGCTCTAATGTGGGCTAACTACAATTGCCTAGTAGACCACCTATATAGACAAGTAGATAAAGTCCATAACTTTCAAATTAATTCTCTAATTTTTATTAGGTCTAAGCTTCTATGCCTTGCTCAATGAACCGTCTGTCTATTTTTGTAGACGGGAACAATATGTTCTATGCGCAACAAAAAAATGGTTGGTTTTTTGATCCAAGACGTGTCTTGGAACATTTTACAAATGATCCGGATGTCATGTTGGTCAATGCTTTTTGGTATACCGGAATTAAAGATCCTCAAGACCAACGTGGCTTTCGTGACGCCCTGATTAGTCTAGGCTATACCGTCCGCACCAAAATTCTGAAAGAGTATTACGACGACAATTCGGGTCGTTACTCGCAAAAAGCCAATCTGGACATAGAGATTGTGATCGATATGTTCAACACGGTTGAGCAGTACGATCGCGTGGTTTTGTTTAGTGGGGATGGTGACTTCGAGCGGGCGATCGAGCTACTCCGCTCCAAGAGTACTCATATCACAGTGGTATCAACAGAGGGCATGATTGCTCGTGAACTCCGCAACGCCACCGATCGCTATATTGACCTCAACGATATTCGGCCCAAAATTGAGAAATTCGATTCTCAGTTCTAAAAGTTGCACCTTAAACGTCAACGGGGTTCCTTAGAATAAGAAAAGTGTTGTCCACTTGCACTCAAGTTGGCTAAATCTGCTATGAAAATTCAACCCCAACCAGACCGAATTATTATTTTCGATACGACCTTGCGTGATGGTGAACAGTCGCCCGGAGCCACGCTGAACGTGGAGGAGAAGCTGACCATCGCCCGACAACTGGCTCGTCTGGGAGTTGATGTCATCGAAGCAGGATTTCCTTTTGCCAGCCCTGGAGACTTTGAAGCTGTTCAAAAAATCGCTCAGACTGTAGGGACCGAGCAAGGCCCGGTGATTTGTGGTTTGGCTAGAGCGACTCGTCAAGATATCCAGACCGCAGCAGAAGCTCTCAAACCAGCGGCTCATGGTCGGATTCACACCTTTATTGCTACCTCGGATATTCACCTCAAGCACAAACTGAAGAAGTCTCGCTCTGAAGTGTTGGCGATCGCCGAAGAAATGGTCGGCTATGCCAAATCCTTAATTGATGACGTGGAGTTCTCGCCTGAAGATGCAGGTCGCTCTGAGCCAGAATTTTTGTATCAAGTGTTAGAGCGGGCGATCGCCGCAGGTGCCACCACCATTAATATTCCCGATACCGTGGGCTACACCGTGCCCAGCGAATTTGGCGCTTTGATTCGCGGCATTAAAGAAAATGTCCCCAACATCGACCAAGCCATCATTTCGGTACATGGTCACAACGACCTCGGCTTAGCCGTCGCCAATTTCCTAGAATCCGTGAAGCATGGAGCTCGCCAGCTAGAATGCACCATTAACGGGATTGGCGAGCGAGCTGGCAATGCTGCCCTAGAAGAATTGGTGATGGCGTTGCATGTGCGGCGGCAGTACTTTAACCCCTTCCTCGGTCGTCCTGCTGACTCAGAAGCATCTCTGACTAATATCGACACCCGCCAGATCTACAAAACCTCCCGCTTGGTTTCTAACTTGACGGGCATGTTGGTACAGCCCAATAAGGCGATCGTCGGTGCCAATGCCTTTGCTCATGAGTCGGGGATTCACCAAGATGGAGTGCTGAAGAACAAGCTCACCTACGAAATCATGGATGCCCAATCTATTGGGTTGACCGATAACCAAATCGTCTTAGGTAAGCACTCAGGCCGTAACGCCTTCCGGACTCGCTTAAAAGAATTGGGTTTTGAGCTGTCGGATCAAGACTTGAATAAAGCCTTTGTTCGGTTCAAAGAGCTGGCAGATAAGAAGAAAGAAATCTCAGATTGGGATTTGGAAGCCATTGTCAACGACGAAATTCAGCAGGCTCCTGAACTATTCCGGCTAGAACTAGTGCAGGTTTCCTGTGGCGATCGCGCTCGTCCCACTGCCACCGTCAGCCTCCGCACCCCCGAAGGCGAAGAGCTCACCGATGCCGCGATCGGCACTGGCCCTGTGGATGCTGTGTACCGAGCTATCAACCGCGTGGTGAACGTGCCCAACGAACTGATTGAGTTCTCAGTGCAATCCGTCACTGCTGGAATTGATGCGATCGGCGAAGTCACGATCCGATTGCGTCACGGCGATCGCGTCTTCTCCGGTCGAGCCGCCAACACCGACATCATCGTGGCCTCCGCCCAAGCATACGTCAACGCCCTCAACCGTCTCTATGCCGCCATTAGCGCCCCCACCAACGTCCCTCACGCCGAGAGAATTGGAGCGGAAGTCTAAGAAGGATGAAGTAGGAAGGATGAGGGATGAAGAAGTGAAGAGCTAGAAAGTGAGGAGTGAGAGAGTAAGATTTCTGATCGCCCAAACTCGAAACACTCACACATAGCTTCGTTTGGAGGGGGTCTGGGGGACGCAACCGTCCCTCAGCGGGAGTTTGAGGGCAGGTGCCCTCAAGGCTCGGATTAACTAACGTCGATGCACCAACGTCGGCCCCGACTGATCCGTTGGCAACAACAAAACCTCACTTAAATTGACATGCGCCGGACGAGTCGCACAAAACAACACCACATCCGCCACATCCTCAGGCGTGAGTGGTGTCAATCCCTGATATACCTTCTCAGCCCGCTCCGTATCCCCATGAAATCGCACCTGACTAAATTCTGTCTCCACCAAACCAGGATCAACAGAACTGACTCGCACAGGCGTACCCAACAAATCTTGCTTTAACCCTTCCGAAATCGCTCTCACAGCCGCTTTAGTGCCGCAGTAGACATTGCCATTAGGATAGGTTTGATGCCCAGCGATCGAACCAATATTGATCACATGCCCTCGGCCTCGCGCCACCATCCCAGGCACCACAGAGCGAGTCACATAGAGCAAGCCCTTGATATTGGTATCAATCATCTCCTCCCAATCTTGCACATCGCCCTCGTAGAGCTTGTCTAAGCCACGGCTCAGGCCCGCATTGTTGACCAAAATATCAATGTTGCCCCAAGAGTCGGGTAGCGATTGGAGGGCAGCTTCTACTTGAGGGCGATCGCGTACATCCAACGGCAACAGATGAATCTCGCTAGCAAACTCTTGATTTAGCTCATCTGCCAACTGTTCTAAGCGATCGCGCCGACGAGCCGCCAACACCAGCTTGGTACGTGCCTCAGCAAAAGCTCTAGCACAAGCCGCTCCAATGCCGCTGCTAGCCCCAGTAATTAAAACGACTTGATCTTTAATCGCAACCACAATCACACCCCAATTTCAGCTTGCTGACTCACATCAGATTCAGCTTACCGTGAAGGTTTGGGAGGTTGAGTGGCAACAGGTTGACCTACGACTCGTAAGCGTTGAGTCACAATCGTCATGCCATCTTCTCGCACTAAAACCGCTGAGATCCAGCGATCTTCCGGTCTAGCAGGTGCGCGACCCACCTTATAAATGCCACCTGCCGACAGCAACTCTAGGTTGAACGTAGCGGGGTTGAGATAATTGTTCGGTTTGATCGGTTCTTCTACGGCTGCTCCTAAGAGGAGGCTATCTCCCAAAGGTTCTCGCACGATCGCATCGAAGCTGTATTCCTGGTTGGGCCGCACTTGTTCTGGCAGCGTGATTTCTACGCGGGGGGGCGCTTCTCCCGTGGTCAACTGAGTCTCCTCAGCTAGAATCTCTTGCCGCACAATTTTCTGGTTTTCCAGCCGTTGCCGCGATCTCAGAGTTGTGTTCAGAACTAAGTTCCGCTCACCTAATTGCTGCACGCCGCTCATGTAAGTCACTGTTTCCGCCGTAAAGCCTCTTCCTTCGGCTTTCCAGGACTTTAGCTCGGTGCGGTAGTTGATCTGGGGATACTGCTTCCACAACGCCGCTAAGGCTTTTTCAACTCCTTGGCGCGTTAAACCGTCCGAGTGACTGAAGTTTGAGCTGTAGAACTTCATGACTTCCGAAAGATTGTGGCTATTGGCAGCCGCATCAATTTGAGCCAGTAAATTCTTCAGGGGTGCTGGGGCCGCTGGGGTTGTCGTGGCTGGCGCTACTGGTCTAGTTTGAGCCTGCACTGCTACAGGTTGCACTCCCTCTCCCGCAAAAACAGTCAATCCTAGCGTCAGCAGACCCAGGAGCGGCCAAGTCCCTGCTTTTGCCCGGATGTGGCGGGAGTTAGGTTGGAGATTGCGGCATAGACCCGTGAGCGAGTTGTGCATAAGTGATAGCCTGGATAGTTGAGTAGCAACGATCAACGTTTTGGATGCGAAGTCGGCGATGTGGACAGTTTGATCTCCAATCGCAGCCTGTAACTGCTTCCTGCATTGTAGAGTACCCTAAGCGATCGCCTAGTAGTTGAACTGTGTCCCATGAATAGTCCTGCGGCAAATTCTCCTCTTCGATTACTCATCGCAGCGAGTGGCACTGGCGGTCACTTGTTTCCGGCGATCGCAGTAGCAGAGCAACTCCCTGACTACAAAATCGAGTGGCTAGGTGTACCGAATCGGCTCGAAACTCAACTCGTTCCCGCTCAGTATCCGCTACGAACCATCCCGGTCGAAGGCTTTCAACAACGGCTAGGTTTAGGGACGCTCAAAATTCTTTTCCGTTTAATTCGCTCGATTGGACAGGTGCGCCGCTTACTCAAGCAAGGCAATTTTCAAGGCGTACTTACGACAGGCGGTTATATTGCGGGACCGAGCATTATTGCGGCGCGATCGCTTGGCTTACCCGTCATTCTGCACGAATCCAACGCTCTACCAGGGAAAGTTACGCGCTGGTTTAGCCCTTGGTGTACGGCAGTCGGCCTAGGATTTGAAAGCGCAGCCCAATATTTGCCCAAAGCCCACAATGTCTACGTTGGGACTCCAGTGCGATCGCAGTTTCGAGCCGCAGCCGCTCAGCCGTTGGAAGATTTGTCTATTCCCGCTGATGTCCCATTAATTGTGGTCGTTGGTGGTAGCCAAGGGGCCGTTGCAGTGAATCGAATGGTGCGGCAATCCGCTCCAGCCTGGTTAGCGGCAGGTGCTTGGATCGTCCATCTCACGGGGGACAGTGATCCAGAGGCGCAAAGCTTGCAACATCCGCACTATTTCGCGTTACCGTTCTACGACAACATGGCGGGATTATTTCAGCGGGCTACCCTGGCTATTAGTCGGGCTGGAGCGGGTTCGCTGACGGAGTTAGCCATGACAGGCACCCCATCGATTTTGATTCCTTACCCTTTCGCTGCCGAAGATCACCAAGCACATAATGCGGCTATCTTTGCAGCGGCAAGAGCCGCCCAAGTCTATCGCCAAGCAGACCTGACCCCAGAACTACTAGAAACAAAAGTGCTAGAGCTGCTGCGATCGCCCAATCTCTTGCGAGAGATGGCTACCAAGACAGAATCTCTCGCCGTAGCAGATAGCGCTGAGCAATTAGCCGCCCTTGTACGGCAATTAGTTGAACAAAAACATCAATAAAAAACCCCCTTTTTCAAGGAGGCTAACTTCAAATCTTGCTTCCTTCCTTAGTAGGGAAGGGGCCAGGGGTTAGGTTTATTCTTCTTCAACAAAAGCTTCTTCGTCCTCAACCTCTAGGGGAGCCACGGAGTTAGCAGAAACCACAGCGCCCATTTCGAGCTTCTGGCGGACTTGCTGTTCCACGGTTTTAGCGACTTCGGGGTTTTCTTCCATGTACTTGATGCCATTATCACGGCCTTGGCTGATATTCTCGCCGTTGTAGCTGTACCAAGCGCCTTTACGAGTGATCACGCCCATTTCTTCCGCGAGGTCAATCAAGCAACCCAGCGTCGAAATCCCTTTGCCAAAAATGACATCAAATTCAGCAATGCGGAAAGGTGGAGCCACTTTGTTTTTGGCAACCTTCACTTTAGCCCGAATCCCAAACTCCTCAGTGCCTTTCTTCAGGGTTTGAATTCGGCGAATATCGAGGCGAACCGAGGCGTAGAACTTAAGAGCATTACCCCCCGTTGTTGTCTCCGGGTTACCGTAGGTTACGCCGATTTTCTGACGCAACTGGTTGAGGAAAACGACAGTACAACCAGAGCGACCAATATTGCCAGTAATTTTCCGCAAGGCTTGGCTCATCAACCGAGCCTGAAGACCGACGTGGATGTCACCCATATCGCCTTCAATTTCTGCGCGCGGTACAAGGGCTGCTACCGAGTCAATTACGACAATATCGACAGCCGCAGAGCGAACGAGTTGATCAACAATTTCTAAGCCTGCTTCACCTGTGTCAGGTTGAGAAACCAGCAGATTCTCGATATCGACGCCCAACGCTGCGGAGTAAGACGGATCAAGAGCATGCTCAGCGTCTACAAAGGCGGCGATTCCCCCGGCTTTTTGCACTTCCGCGATCGCATGCAGCGCTAGGGTTGTTTTTCCGGAACTTTCAGGGCCGTAAATCTCAATTACCCGCCCCTTGGGTAACCCCCCACCCAAGGCCAAGTCGAGGGTCAACGCTCCAGTGGGAATCGTCTCTACCCGCATCCGGGTAGCATCTCCCAAACGCATGATCGACCCCTTACCAAAGTTACGCTCAATTTGAGTGAGCACTAGGCTTAGGGCTTTTTGCTTATCGGGGTTATCAGTAATTTTGGTAGCCATTAACGCCTCAAGACAGGATTTTTTGCAGGATGTAACAGGCTGGACAAGACAGAGGGGTGAGACTCTATTCTAGAAATTTAGAGCCGATATGAGGGTGACAACAGCAGCGAAATTACCGTAATAGAGTTAAATTTATCTATCCAATTAGCTGAAGTCTCGTTACTCTGGAAACAGGCAAAGCAGTCTAATTGCTCCCTCTAAAATTTTACCTTGTTTTCAGTACGTTCGTACTAAAAAAAGAATTAAGGTTTTCAGGCACTTCGGTAGACCCCTATGACGAGGGCATAGTCCCTAGATGATGTTACGATGACCTTCTACCTTCCCGATCTCCTAGTTCCCGATACAGCACTTTCAGTGGCAGGTCTGACGGCCTACATTCAAGCCCTGCTAGAGCAAGACAGTCAGTTGCAGCAGATTTGGGTCACTGGCGAGGTTTCGAGTGCTAACCGTTATCGGAGTGGGTTGTTTTTTACGTTACAAGATCCGGATGCGAAGGCTGCCATTAGCTGTGTGGTTTGGAGCAGTCAGCTCGGCAAAGTAGTAACCCTACCCACCCCAGGCGAACAGATCATTATTCTAGGGCGGATTCATCTACATCCTCAACGGGGACATTATCAATTAATTGTTTGGCAAGTGCTCCCGGCTGGTGAGGGCTTAAGAGCTTTACGATACCGTCAGTTGCGGCATCGGCTAGAAGCGGAAGGATTGTTTGATCCCCAACGTAAGCGATCGCTCCCCTCCCATCCGCAAACCGTTGCCGTCATCACATCTCCACGAGCTGCGGCTTGGGGAGATATTCAACGAACTCTGAAGCGGCGTTATCCCGGTTTAAAGGTGCTGTTCTCACCCACCTTAGTGCAAGGGGATCAAGCCCCCGTCTCAATTGTGAATGCGATCGAACGGGTTGAGCGGGATGGACGAGCTGAGGTACTGATCTTATCCCGTGGCGGGGGTGCGACTGAAGATATGGCCTGCTTTAATGACGAACGGGTGGTGCGGGCGATCGCCAACTGTGCCATTCCCGTGATTGCTGGCATCGGGCATCAGCGGGATGAGTCGTTGGCAGATTTAGCCGCAGATGTGTATGCTCACACCCCTACGGCAGCTGCAGAGCAAGCTGTGCCACAATTAGCTGACCTTTACACGCAACATCAGAAGCGAGCGATGGCTTTACAAGAGGCAGCGAGCCATCAGTTTGGCCGAGTCGAGGAAGAACTACGCCAGTTGCGTGATCGCCTACGCAGGTTGCCACTAGAGCGCCAATTGCAACGGGAGGTAGGCAACCTGGCGTGGCTGCGTCAAGAATTAATTAAAGGTGCCCTACGGCAATCTCAACAAGCCACGCATCACTGTCAAACCCTACAGCAAAAGTTGGCCAATCTTGATCCCCAGTCAGTTCTGCATCGAGGGTATGCCATAGTCAGACAGGGAGATGGCACCATTACCCGCTCTACCACAGGGTTAAACTTGGGCCAAGAGCTGTCGATTAACCTAGGGCAAGGTCAGCTCAAAGTTCAAGTGACCGAAATTTTGCCGGCAAAGCCTAATGCCAGTGAGCCTTCAACTGTACTATGAACGACCTAACAAGCTTGAATCAAAGCACTTCTAAGCCAACTGACCCCGCACCTAGTACTAATTCCCCCTCCACTTCATCCCAGGTGGACTGGAGTTATGAAGCAACGGTGGACCAAATTGAAACGATTATTGGTCAGATTGAGGCAGGAGACCTAGATCTCGTTGAGGTTTTTGATCAATTTGCGATCGCAATTGACCAACTGCGGCAATGCGAAACTTTTTTGCGTCAGCGTCAGCAGCAGATGGATTTGCTGATTGAAAAATTAGTCGATGAGTCTGAATCTTACTAAAACTCGCCCATTAGTAGCTAACTCCCCGGAAGCTAACCTCTGTTGCAGGGATCGCTGTTTTTTCTCGTCGCTATAAATAGCGTGGCTCTTTAGGCGATACTGCCCCGTTTGCGCGCTTCCTTGTAAGACGTACCAATATTTCGTAGCCCCGCTCGAATCATTTGCTGCTCTAGAAGGGCAAAAAAGCGAGAGCGATCGCCGCCCCGAACCACCGCTTGGTTATGGGCCTCCGCCAACACAACTGGATACCCGTAGCCCTTCTGCACTTGAGCCAGGGTTAAGCTGAGGGCCATCTCTAACAAAGCAGTATCTTCCGCCACCCAAGCAGGAAACTCTACTCTGGCAATTTCAGTGCCCACGTGAACGTAGCAAAAGTAGATGTTATGTGGACCGTACAGATCTAAAATCCGAGCCGAACTGCGCCAAAGCGGGCTACGTTGTCCTGGTTCGAGAAATGCGGACCACAGTGCAATATCTCGTAGCGGGTCAAACACATGGCAAGGAGCGCGATCGCTTTGGCCAGGGCAGTACGTGGCGCAGTCGGGGGCAGGGTGAGGACAGGTTTGTAAGCGCAAGAAGTTGAGAGCTTCACCACTCCGAGAAGCACTGAGATAACCAATGAGGGGAATTTTGGCTAATCGCAGTTGCTCCCAAGCCTGTAAAATCTCTGGCAACAAGCGATCGCGAGCTTCATT
Organism: Trichocoleus sp. FACHB-262; assembly: GCF_014696035.1. Taxonomy (NCBI): domain Bacteria; kingdom Bacillati; phylum Cyanobacteriota; class Cyanophyceae; order Leptolyngbyales; family Trichocoleusaceae; genus Trichocoleus; species Trichocoleus sp. FACHB-262. Next base: position 100,848 of record NZ_JACJPK010000086.1, read on the forward strand.
CGGCAGCGCTTCCAAAAACCAATAAATTAGCGAACCATCTACCATCGCCAGCAGGGGAACTTGTCCTGCCTCCTGTTTCTCATCTTGCTTTCTTTCTACTTCATCCTTTACCTGGCACGCCAAGTCTGCCAATACCGTCGCTTCTGAGACAGTACGGCGATGCCCCATCCATTCCTCAGTGCGAATTCCCCATTGACGGGAAACGTAGAGGTCTTCAGGACGGTAGAACACTTCTGGCAAGCTATCCAATAAAGGATGCAAACTTTGCCCGTAATGCAGCACGACTCGCCCGACATTAATTAAGTAGCAGTAAGCAATCTCGTGGTGGCTAGGAGCAATTTGCGATCCATCGGTGGCGATCGCGGTATGAATCGCAGGAGCAACTCCTAAATTGACTCTTGTAGTGAGTGGTTCTACGGGTTCCGCTGCTGCAAAGCCCAGGCGATCGCTCCAGGTTTGTCGTTGCAAGACGAGTTCTGCTTGCCGAGATTGAGCTTGGGTTAGTAATTTTTGGGCTAGTTCCAAGCGCTGCCGCAAAGCAGTTGCTTCGTCCGATAAGTGCTGGCTAATTCCCTGCATCTGCTGCGCTAGTTTAGTCAGATCAAGCATGGGGCAATTCCTAGGGCCAAGCAGCAAACTCTTGGCTAAATTGAGCGAGAGAGAGCAGTTGAATCCGAGAGGTTTGAGCAGCCAGGCTGCGGTCTGTGGCGGTGTTATAACCCCAATCTGCTAAGTAAAGCTGGACTTCTGTTAAATCAGGCTGCTTTTGTACCGATTGTAAGGTTTTTAAGCGGTCTTCAATAAACCACAACTCAGCAGCATTTGTGAGGTGATATTCAGAGGTCGCCAGCAACTCTCGTAAAATTTGGTGTTTGGGGCGCTGCACTTCTTTGCCAAAAATTTGGTTGGGAGCTAACTCAATGCCTTGCTGCTGCAACAGTTGCTCAACAAACCGCCCTTCCTTCGTAGTCACGATCACAGGTTGCCCTGACGCAGCCAAGAATTGCTGAAGTCGAGCAATCACTCCAGGATAAAAGCGATGTAGAGCTAACCAGCTACTCAAATCGGTAGCAATCCATTGATCGCGCCCTTGATCGAGAGCAGCAGCGACTTCTACGGCCTGTAGGTTACTTTCAGTTAAGATTTCTTGGGCGATCGCAGGCCAATCTTGAAAAATTTTAGCAGTCGGAATCTTTAGCAATATCGCTTGGATTAGAACCGGCATTTCCCAACCTGTTTCCACGACTGGACGGAGTTGGTAAAACAGCTCAGCCACTTCTTGACTAGCTTCTGGATTGGCTACAGCCTGAGGGCTATTCCAGAGGTGACAGTAAGTTCGCCATGCGGTCTGAAAATATTCCAGCAACCCGTCACAAAGAACTCCATCAAAGTCAAGGGCAAGGACTCTTGGTGCACTTAGGGACATAACTTGGATTCTAAACTGCGCTTCAGGTAAGAACTATCTCACCTATGGCAATAAACTGCTTAGAATAAAGTATAATTGTTTAGATTTAACAACTGGGGCGCTAGGATTCGAACCTAGGAATGGCGAGACCAAAACCCGCTGCCTTACCACTTGGCGACGCCCCATTGGATTCACATTGACAATAATAGCAGCAAAATCCCATAGTCTGTCAAGCACTTTCTAGCCAGTAACTTAACTTTTTTTCAAACTTCCGCTTGGCTAACTCAGATGAAGCATCACTGCTACGAAGTTTTCATCGCCTTCGGAATCGCGTTTCTTGTTGGTCCGCGGGGAAAACTGGGCACTCTCAGGTTAAATCGATTGGTTGGAGGCGACAATAAGGATATGCAACCGAACCATCGCTTCTAGTTTCAGTTCGCATGCCCTCCTTGGGTTATCTCGCTCCATTGCGTTTATTTAGACTGCGTCAGCAGACTAGAGATAGGAATATGTCCTCAGACCTAGGTTATCAAGCAACGATTCTTGCCGTAGATGACAGCGTTGTCATGCAAGAACTGATTAAGCGAGTTTTGGCGGTAGATTATCGGGTTTTGGTTTCCGATAGCGCTGTAGATGCCTTGTCAGTTCTAGGCCGTGAAAAGGTAGCGCTTTTACTTCTAGATGTTTCCATGCCAGGCATTGATGGCCTAGAGTTTTGCCGCACGGTGCGTAAATTACCTCAGTTTGAGGCGTTGCCCATCATTATGCTGACGGCCCGCGATCGCGCCTTTGATAAAGTTCAAGGGCGGCTCGCAGGCGCGTCAGAATATTTGACCAAGCCGTTTGATGCCACTCAATTGCGCCAGTTAATCCAAAAGTTTGTTGGCGCTCAGGCTCCGGGCAGCTCCAGCTAAATTTGGCTGCAAGGCTATTTCTGGAAGACTTTGGCTTGAATATCTAGGGCCAAAGCCTATATTTGGGCAAGAACTTATTTTCGGGCAAATATCTTATCGGGCTAAACCAAGCCAAGTTAAGCGGCAATGAGACTGTCAATCTCATTCAAGGCTTGCTCAATTTCAGCAATGCCTGTCGTGATCTCGTCCCAACTTCTTTGTTGAATCTGTTCTTCTATGCGCTCAGCTAGGTTTTGAATGACTTTGACCCCAACATTAGCGCTGGCTCCTTTAATTTGATGAGCTTTGTGCTCTAGGGTCTTAAAGTCTTGAGCCAGTACGGCTGCCTTGGCCAGAGAAATGTTTTTCCGAGTATCTTGCAGGAATAGCTGTAGCACTTGTTGCTGGAATACACCGTTGCCACGAGTGATGCGTTGAAATCGATCGAGGTCTAAGCCAACTCTTGTAGCTAATTCAGGCGTCACAACCCCTGTAGTTTCTGTAACTGGCTCCGTCTCTGGAGGCGCGATCGCGTCACACACCCAAGCGTGACTCCAACGCTTTAACTTGTCAACGAGTTGAGCTTCGTTAAAAGGTTTGTTGAGAAGGTCGTTCATGCCCGCATGGAGGCATTTTTCTTGCTCTCCCTGGACATCATTGGCAGTCATCGCAATCACCACGGCTTGTCGATTTTGTCCTTCTAGGCGACGGATTGCGGCCACAGTAGCGTAGCCATCCAAGACAGGCATCTGACAATCTAACAGGACGATGGTGTAATTCGCCTGAGCCATGAGCGCTAAAGCTTCTTGACCGTTAGTTGCTACATCGGGTTCGCAGCCTAGGTTCTTGAGCTGTCTAACCACGACTCTCTGGCTGACAGGACTATCTTCTACTAACAGAATTTTAAGCTTCGATAGGTCTGTCATGGAAACGAGTACAGATTCCTCTGAAAGTTGCTGAGCTAATCCTGCTTAGTTAACGCGCTTAGTTAAATAGCATACTTAAATATTTTCTCTGTTTATTACCTATTTCGACAGGTTATGCAGTGAGTAAGATCACGGTCTGTATTGATTTCAACCGCTCCTACAAACTTTTTCTTTTGGCAACTAAAACTTTTTGGGCAAGACTTTGCTAGTAATAAAATTGGCGATGTCATTGATGGGTAATACGTGCTGTGCCGCCCCCAGCGCGATTGCTTCCTTAGGCATACCAAACACGATGCTACTTTTCTCATCTTGAGCAATGGTGAGGCCGCCTGCTTCAGCGATCGCTCGCATGCCCTCAGCGCCGTCTCGGCCCATTCCAGTTAACAGAGTACCGATCGCCGCCTTACCATAAAACTTAGCCACAGAGTTAAAGGTCACAGTGACTGAGGGGCGATGCCCATCTACCAAGGGCGAAACTGAGCAAAGGAACTTACCTTGGCGATCGAGTTCTAAATGCGATCGCTCCGGGGCAAAATATACCGTTCCTGCGAGTGGTACTTCACCCGCTTGAGCAATTTTGACATGCAATCGACATTCAGCCTTGAGCCAATTTACTAATCCCTGCAAAAATCCTTCGCTGATATGCTGCACACACAAGACTGGGAAGGGCAAGCTGGCAGGTAGTGGTCTCAAAACTGCTTGCAGTGCCTGGGGGCCACCTGTGGATGCTCCAAGGGCCAGTACCCGCTTTGGCCCTGTATTCAACCCGATACGCGCCTCTGTAGAGGTTGGATAGTTAGTACTAGGCGTACTTCCTGAAGATGAAGACTGAGTCATTGGGAAGCGACGCTGCTTTGTAAAGACAGTCACACCAGACAGGACTCTAATCTTAGTGATTAATTCCTGCTTGACCAGCTCGTAGTCAGTGGCCAACCCTGCACCGGGCTTTGGGAAGACATCCACCGCTCCCGCTTCTAGCAACTGAAAGATATTATGCGTGTTGTCAGGCTGAACAGAGGCACTAATTACCAAGATGGGGCGAGGATACTCTGCCATGATTTGCTTGGTAAACTCTAGCCCATCCATCCCTGGCATATAGAAATCTGTGCAAATGACGGTCGGTTCCACTTGGGGAATCAGTTGCAAAGCTTCAATGCCATTCCGGGCGGTTCCAACAACTTGAATATCTGTTGAAGAAGAAAGCATCCGTTGCAGGATAACCAGAGATACTGGAGAATCTTCTACTAGAAAAACCCGAATTGGCAAAGACGACATCTAAACAAGTCTCCTTAGGGTGTCTAGTAACACCTTCTGGTCAAAAGTACCTTTTGTGATGTAGGCGTTGGCTCCCGCTTCTGCTCCTCGGCGCTTATCTTCATCGGTTGCTAAAGACGTGACCAAAATAATTGGCAGCTCGCTATATTCTTTATGCTGACGAATCTTAGCAGTTAACCCCAAACCATCCAAGTTGGGCATTTGGACATCGGAAATTACGGCATCAAATTCACGATTTCTCAGCTTGTTGAAGCCATCTAAGCCATCTACTGCTGTCACTACTTCGTAACCAGCACTCTCCAAAATGCGCTTCTCTTGAGTCCGAATGGTGATCGAATCTTCTACGAGCAAGACTACTTGTTTGGGTGCTTGCACTTCTGCAAAAGCCTTGGGAGCCAAAGTGGTAGCTCGCTGTCGCACTGACTTGAGTAGGTCTTGGGGATTGAGCACCATGCAAACTTCGCCAGTCCCTAAAATTGTTGCTCCAGCCACATTCCGGACTCGCTTGAGTAATTTGCTTTGAGGTTTGAGGACCACATCTTGTTCGTCGAGTAGAGCCTCTACCAGTAGCCCGACGCGATCGCTGCCCACCTTCAAGATGATACAGGGTAATAACTTGGAGCTGAAACCAGGCTGGGCAGGACGCGACGGTGGACTTGATTTTAGTTCTAGCAAATCCGCCAATTTCACAATCGACACAGGTTGGTCTGCCAGGATAATGGTTTCCCGCCCCTCGATGGCAAAAATCTCATGAGGTTGCACTAATAAAGTCGTATGCACGGCTTCTACGGGGATCGCATAAGGTCGCCCCTGCACTTCTACAATTAGCACATGAGCTGTCGCTAAGGTTGTGCCCATTTGGATGCGGAAGGTGCAACCTTGACCCAACTGCGATTCTACTTGAATGGTCCCCTTGAGGCGCTCGACATTGGTGCGGACCACATCTAGCCCAACCCCTCGGCCAGAAATTTCGGTAACAAAGTTTCGGGTGGAAAATCCGGGCGAAAAGATGAGTGCTTGAATTTGGCTGGGAGTCATAACGGCCAAATCTGCTTCTCGAATCACCTCTCGTTTGAGGGCTGTCTGCCTAATACTCTCAACATCTAAACCCCGACCATCATCACTGATTTCAATGACGATATTCGTGGCGGTTTGGTAGCCCTTGAGGCGAATCGTAGCCTGCCGAGACTTGCCCAATTTTTCTCGTTCTGCGGGAGATTCTATCCCATGATCAATGGCGTTGCGAACCATGTGCATCAAGGGGTCTTTCATCTCCTCCAGTATCCGCTTATCAGCCCGGGTTTCTCCACCCTCAATGATCAAATTGACTTCTTTGCCTTGTTGCTTGGCTAAGTCTCGCACGATGCGAGGCAGCAATTGAAAAATTGTGGATAGTGGCAAGAGGCGCAGAGTCCGAACGCCTTCTTCCAGTTCGCTGGCCACAATATCTAGGCGGGCATTATCCTCGTAAGCGTCACTCTTTAAGCGATTAATGAGCAATCCAAGCCGATCTAGGCGTTCTTCTGTCCGTTGGTAAAACGTTTGCAGTTGTTTGAGGTCTCTCTGGGTGGCGGGGCGATCGCTAGAACTGAAGACAAACCGATTGACAAAGGTATCGCGACTCCATTCTTCCCACAAACTCGCGATCGCTTCAATCTCACTTAAGCGATGAGCCACCCGGATTTTAGTCACGGTTAGCTCACCTGTCTGGATCATCAAAGCATCGAGTTTTTGCGTCTCAACTCGAATTGTTTCAATCTTGTAGCCACCTGAATTGTTGGCATCCGCGATCGCTGGAGCCGCTGATGGCAAATTTGTCGCTGGAGTTTGAGGGAGGGCCGCAGGAATTGCTGTGGAGTTGAGAGTCGGAGGCTCTTGAGTTGAGGGGAGATGATAACCGTTGTCCCCGCTGTTTTCTTCCAGATCAGCAGTCACAAATTCGCCGATAACCACATGGCCGCTCTCGTGAGGCAACCCCTCAGCCGCAATCAAGGGAATCGTTGCGGCTGAATCAGGATCAGCATCTTTAGTATCTAGTGGAGTTTCTGCGTCAACAGGCTGTATCAGGTGGCCGTTTACTACTTCAGCGATATCCCTAGCGCTGTCGCTCGCTACTAAAGATGTATCAGTGGGAATTTCCTGGAGATCTGTGGCGGTAGGTAAGGCAAGCGTGGTGCTGGCAGATTGATCAGCAGAGACGGCTGAGGACGAGGAATCTGATTCCGGTGCTCCCATTAAATGAGCGAGGACGTGGAAAGCATTAATGTCAGCAGGTTCTCCTGTGACTGATTCATGCACTAATTTACGGATTGCATCTAAGCCGTAGTAGAGGCGATCGCTTACTGCTGCTAGCCTGATGTTGCCACGCTTAACCGTTCCGAGAACATCCTCAATCTGGTGCGCTAAGGTGCCGACATCTCTGACTCCTAGCATGTTGGCATCACCCTTCAGGCTGTGCGCTTCTCGCAGTAAATCTTCTAATCTAGTGCGATCGCTCGGATGTTCCTCCAAATACAGTAAGCCTGCTTCCAGGTGCTGTAAATGTTCTTCGCTGGCAGTTTTAAAGATACTCCGGAGTTCATCGTCGTCGATCATCATAATCAGGGGTCAACCTACTTGAAATATCTAGGTTAAATTCTTCCAATGCGATGCTGCTTCATTACCAAGAAATGCACCAATGAGCTTAATTCGCAGGGGCATACCTTCAAACATGGAACAAATTCCATTTAAATGAATCCACTACACCACTACCTTTAGGTCGTAGGCAGCTTCGTTCAGTTTTTGCGTACTGGCTTTGGTTTGACTAATACCACTTGCTGTTTCCAGGGCTCTCTGATTGAGGGAAATCATTGCGTCCACAACTTGCTCAATCGCGATCGCCTGTTGTTTTGCAGTCAATGAAATCTGTTGGTTATTGACAGTGATATTGTTCATCGCCGTCACAATTCCCTCCACAGTTTTTGTGCCTTCATCGGCCACCATTACGGTAGAGTTCGTTGCATTTTGAACATCAGAAACAAGCGAACTAATTCGTTCTGCTGACTTACGGCTTTGATCAGCCAGCTTGCGAATTTCGGCAGCGACTACAGCGAAACCTCTGCCATGTTCTCCCGCCCTAGCTGCTTCTACAGCCGCATTCAAGGCCAACATATTAGTTTGGTTGGCTAGATCGCTAACCAAGCTAGAGATGCTGCCAATCTGATTTGTTTGTTCACTTAAGCGCAGAATTTGCTCAGCAATCTGTCCTACTTTGTCGCGCAGGCTAGTGCTATGCTCTCCTCCCTGCCGCCCACCAAAACCATTGCCATCAACCAAAATAAGCGCTTGTTGGGCGCTATTCGCTGCCGCTTCAGCTTGCTGAGCTGACTGCCGAGAAGAAGCACTCAACTCATCCATTGTGGTTGTAGTTTCGCTGACGGCTGCAGCTTGCTGGGTAGCCGTGTGCTCCTGCTGCTCCACGGCTGCGGCAATTTCTGAGGCAGAGCTAGCGATCGCGGTTGCAACTTGATTAATCGGCTGGACTACCCGCCGTGCAATAAAAATCGCTACTGAGGAGCCTAAAATAATTGCCACTAAAGTTCCCCCTAGAGAGATCAAAGAGGCAAGTTGCTCAGCTTGTGTGGCTGATGCCTGCCGTTGCACCAATAGGTCATCCTCGACGGATTGCATCTTGTTAAGCTCGCGGCGAATGTTGTCCATTATGGTTTTGCCTAGGCCAGACAAAACTAAAGCCCTGAGTTCCTGCTCTTTACCTTGGCGCTTGAGTGTAATGGTTTGGGCTAGCTCATCTAATTTCTGCTGGGTTAATCTCTCGACTTCAACCAGCGATCGCTTTTGCTCTTCATCCCTAAGTTCACTTCTCAACTGACTAATATCAGTCGGAAGACTGGCCGTCGCTGCGTTGTAGGGTTCTAGAAACTCTTCTTTGCCTGTAAAAATAAATCCACGTTGGCCTGTCTCAGCATTAATCAAAGACCTTTCTAGCTCTTTAAGACTTCCTTTAATTTGATAGGTGCGGTTAACCGATGCCATTGAGTTAGCCAAGACCTGCATACTTAGCTTTGAGGCCAAACCAACACCAATCATCAGGGCAAAAATAGTCCCAAATCCAATGGGTACAACTCGACTCAACTTCATGTTGTTGTGCAGCATTTTATTTCCTTTGGCTCAGCATTTTTATGATTGCAGTACAAATTATTGTATTTTTCTGGCGATCGCTTTGCCTAAAACAACTACTTAATATTTTGCACATCGGAGCACTTTTAAAGATTTCGCAAACTTCAGTGAATCTCAGTATTTACACTGTTTTTGCTTTTTAATTTAAACAAAAGACATTGAATTTATGGCTCACTGACCGCAAAGCAATATTCAGTCAAGCTTGACTTCTTTAAGAAATCCCATTCCTGCCTGAAAACTATAGGTTATTGATAAAATTTCACGATACTAAAAATTAGAAATAGTTTCTTTTAGATTTATTTTAAAGAAATAGGCTGCGATAAAAACTTGAAAATACAGCTCTTAATAAGAGTTAAAACTAGAATCAAGTGAAACTTGAAATTTAATCAAGAAATCTATAGTTCTTCTTCCACGAACAAATTACCTTGATCTAAAACTTTTGATATATCTAAAATTCCCATCATTTTTTCTCGATAGAAAGCTGTACCTTTAAGAAAATTACTACCTTCTGAATACAGAGTCGTGGGCACAGCTTTTAGCTCACTGGGCTGAAGATAACTCACATCAAATACTTCATCTACAGTGATTCCAGCGATTAATCCGTCAATATCCACAATCATGGCTTTCATGCCAGAATGACTGGGGTTGCCCGCTAAATTCAAGAGGCTGCGAGCATCAATGAGTGTGACAATTTCACCACGCAAGTTCATATTGCCAATAATATGATCTGGGCAACAGGGAACTGGAGTAATTTTGCGGATATCTGTAAATTCACGGACAAACTTGAGATCTAGGCCAAAATATTCTCCATTCAGCCCCACCACAGCAAGTGGGATCAATCCCGTAAAATCTTGATTCTGAGGTAACTGTAATAAGTTAGCAGCTCGTTCCCGTAAGATGGCTTTTTCGGCTGCGGTGAGATGGGGGCAGAACTCTGATGTCGAGTAGCTTGCTGGCTCTACTACCCCTTCTAAGGAAGTCAAAACCTCATTTACTGAGGGATACCGCACTAAATTTTTTTGATTAAGAATAGTAATAATTTCACCATCAACTTTGGCAATCCCAGCGGTGAACCTCGATGTAGTTTCTGCCTCTCTACCATAGGGAACTGCTACTTCAATACTGGCCAAATCAAGATTTTTAACTTCATCAACTTGATTGACCAAAATGCCAATCATTAGCTCCTGCCACTCCAGCACGATAATACTATCGCTAAGCTGATAATCCTGAGGTTGCCGTCCAAATCGACGATCCAGATCCATAACAGGCAGCACTTTGCCCCGAAGATTAATCAAGCCAATAAAATCTGGCGGCATCTCTACAGCCGTTGTGAGTTCTGGTAGATAAAAGATTTCCTGAATTAGGTTAGCTTCGAGGCCATAGAGAGAACCATGTAAACTGAAGACTAAATAGGGAGTCGGTAACATTGGTTTATAACAGATGAGTAGTTTTTTTAAGTTTTTAAGAAATGATAGTTGAGTAATTTTAATTAAGTATTTTTATTCAATAACTTCTTGACGTAGAGTAGTAAATCACCTGCTGCTGAATGATTTTGGTATTCTACAGTTGTATCAGGAGAAATTTGCTTCAGAAGATCTAATGCTGTACTACGCATTTTTGCAGACCTAATGATGTCATTTTCTCTTGCATAAATTGCGCCTAAATCCAGATAAGCAGCGATCGCCTTAGGATCTAAATAAATAATCTTTTTTAAGATAGATTTGGCTGACTCAATGTCTCCTTCTTCTTCAGACACTTTAGCTAATAAGTAGTAAGGCTTAATAGAATATATATCTAAGGAAATTGCTCTTTGACAGTAGTTTTTTGCCTCCTGATATTGCCCTAAGTTAGCATGGGCCTGAGCCATTAAGTAATAAGCATCGAAACTAATTGAGTCATACTTAATAGCTTGGCTTGCTGCTTGCAGAGCTAATACACACAGACCATCTCTCAACAAATTTTCGGCTTGGGTGAGAGATGCTTGATATAGAGCCAAGTGGATTTTGGTTGAGGCCTTGGAGTTAGCCTGTGAGTTTGTATCTAACTCACTAACTGTTTTATAGGTGGATTTATAACCTACCTCAGAACTGGGGAGAGAATTTGCTGGGAACGCCTCTTTCCCGACGGGCTTAATTTCTTGGGTGGGCGATCGCTGAATTTTGAGTTCTTGGGAACCTAGCTGATGAGTCTGACTTCTGGCTAGATTAGCATTGGGTTCAGTGGATGAAATACGGCGCTGATACACCACCGATTCTGGCCAGATTTGGGTTTGAAACTGAGTCAGTTCTTGATTGTACAGCTCCGCGTGGCCCGTAATTAAATAGCCACCAGGCCTCAAGCAATCGTAAAATTTTTGCAAAACTATCGCGATCGCCGCAGCATCAAAATAGATAAATACATTACGACAAAGGATTAAATCTAAGTCACAAATATCAGATAGAGGGTTAGGAAGTTTATCTTGAATCAAATTCCCTGGATAAAACTTTACCCTTTCTCGAATTTTTGGGTTGATTTCCCACCCAGATCGATGAGGAGAAAAATATTGTTGCTGTAATTCAGCGCCAAACGTTCGGAAAGACCAAGAGCTATAGCTACCTTTTTTAGCTTTCTTGATCGCTTCAGGATTAATATCAGTTCCTAAGATAGTGATGTTCCAGTCATCTTGTCTTGGCAACAACTCATGCACCAAGATTGCCAGTGAATAAGCTTCCTCCCCTGTAGAACACCCAGCACTCCAAATTTTGAGTGAAGCTTTAGATTTTCCTTGCTTAACTTTTAAATCTTTTCGGTAGTCAATTAGTTCTGGTAGTATTTTATTTTTTAGTAAACTAATTTGTCCTTGGTCACGAAATAGATAACTTTCTCCTGTGGTTAATAGAATAATTAATTCTTGCCATTCGCGATCGCTTTGAGGCGTAGGCATTTCTAGAAGCTTATAATATTGAGCCAATTCAGATATTTTGAGGCTCTGCATTCTGCTGAGAATCTTCTTGTAAATATTAGGCTGATCTTGCAGACGAATTTGTAATCCTGTCCGTGCTGCAATCAATTCAGTAAGAGCTTGCTGAAATTTATCCTGAATTGGAGGCATAAGTTATAAGGTCTTGATTGTTATCACTATCTACTTTTAGGGAAGTAGCAGTAGAAAAATCCAAAAGTATTGAGCTTAACTTCTATTAGTTACCTAATAAACGAGAGAGCGCTGCGGTAGAGTCTAAACTAGCTTATGCCGTCATCCTGTGGATGTGATCTGTGGATGTGGCCTGTGGATGTAGAAACTACTGCCGTCTAGTTTTGTTTAGGCGACATCAACTGTGGTGGTTTCTACGGGTCTTAGAGCGGCAGGAGGAGTGATAGGAATTTGAATCCAAAACTCTGACCCTTGCTCTGGCTCTGAAACACACTGAAGAGTGCCACCGTGCTTTTCTACAACGATCTGATAGCTAATGGAAAGCCCTAAACCTGTACCCTTTCCTACTGGCTTTGTCGTGAAGAATGGATCGAATAAACGTCCTCTTACAGATTCACTCACACCAGGACCATTATCCTTAATGCGAATCAAAACTTGCGGACTAGAACTAGTGGTTGCTAAGCCTGACAGTTCTGAAACTGCGGCTAATTCAGGAGTGAGCAGTTCGGTTCGAATTGTAATCTGACCCAATTGCGGCTGTTCTTCTAACGCATCCACTGCATTGCCAAGAATATTCATAAACACTTGATTTAACTGGCCTGCGTAACATTCCACCAAAGGCAGTTCTCCGTATTCTTTCACCACTTCGATGCCTCGATGACTTCCCGCAGGCTTGAGGCGGTTTTGCAAAATTAATAAGGTATTATCAATGCCTTCGTGAATATTGACTGGTTTCATCTCGGCTTCATCTAAGCGGGAGAAGTTGCGCAACGACAGCACGATTTGGCGGATGCGGTCTGCCCCCATTTTCATGGAGGAAAGCAGCTTCAATAAATCTTCTGTCATAAACTCAACATCCAATTCTTCTATCTGCTGCTGAATACTCTCCACAGGCTCGGGATAGCATTTTTGGTACAGATGCAGTAGTTCGAGTAGGTCTTGGATGTAGTTGTCGGCGTAGATGAGATTGCCGCTGATGAAGTTCACCGGGTTGTTGATTTCATGAGCTACCCCAGCCACTAGTTGACCCAAACTAGACATCTTTTCGGTCTGAATCAGTTGAGTTTGAGTGTGTTTGAGATGTTGTAGCGCCTCTGTCAACTGTTTTGCTTGCATCTGGGCTGCAAAAGCAGCAGCCCGAGTTTGAGCATACAGCTCCGCTTGATCAATCGCGATCGCCAGTTGGTCGGTCACGGCCCGCAACAACTCTACTTCTACCTCAGTCCAATGCCGAGGGCCACTTGCATGGCTACAAACAATGGCTCCAAATTGTCCCGAACGAGTTTCTAAGGGAAGCAGTAATTGCGAAGTCATCCCTAAATGGGACAACAAAGCATGCACATCTACATCGATGTTCTGCTCATTGCTAGCATCATCGATTTGAATGACATCGGCGCTCAGAACTTGCCTAACGACTAAATCAGTGTACTGGGGCGGAAAATCTCCTAATAAGCTGGGTAGAGTGGCATGCCGAGCTTCATGAGTGACGGCTAGAGTGGGTTGCTCTGGATGTGGCCAGCACCAAACAAAGTGACATCGATCGATCTTTAGCAAGCTGCGGATTTCGGTGACAGCCGTTTCTAAAATGGTGTCTAAATCGAGGGAGTTACGAATTTGATTGGCTAAGCGCAACATTAAAGCTTCACGCCGACTCAGCAACTCTTCTCGCGCCCAAGCTCGGTCAATGGCGACTGCAATACTGTTGGCTACCCAGCCTAAAAAGTTCTGGACTGTGTCTGTAATCACCTTGCGACTAAAGAGCGCCATCACTCCGACGAGCCGATCTTCCACAATCAGCGGATAGCCTACAAAGGTCTGCATCCCTTCTTGCTGCACCCATTCAGTAGCTCCAATGCACAAATCCTTAGCCACATCATGACTTAAGTAAGGCGTACGATTTTGGGCAATGAAGCCAACAATAGAGATGCCCAAAGAGATCAAACTGGGGAAGTCTTCTGTATGGCTGTGTTGTCCTGCGATCGCCTGTAGCTCTAATAAATTCGTATCGGCGTTGAAGGTCCAGATGCGTACAAAGGCGGCTTCGAGTTGCTGAGCTACGGCGTTAACAAAGCGATCCAGCACCTCTGGTAAATCTCCGCCATGGGCTAAGGCAATCCCGATTTCAGCGCTTAAGGTTGAGAGGCGCGATCGCTCAATCAGAGCGACTTCCGCTTGCTTTCTAGCCGTTACATCTCGGAAATAAACCGAGAGGCCATCTTGGTAAGGATACGCCTGCACCTCAAACCATGTTTCTAGAGGTGCGTAGAATTCCTCAAAATGTACCGTTACCTGCTCGCTCACAGCTCTGTGATACTCACGGTGAAATGTAGATCCTACAGTCTCCGGTAGCTGGTCCCAAATCCGCTGACCAATCAACTCGGCTCGATCCCTAAATAAGATCTGCTCAGCTTGCGAGTTGACGTAAGTAAAGCGCCAATCGCGATCGAGCGCAAAAAACGCATCAGTGACACTCTCTAAAATATTGATGATGCGCTTGTTCGACTTTTGCAGCTCTTCCTCGGCCCATTTGCGATCGCTGATGTCGATCAAGATGCCATTCCACAGGAGATCTCCGTTAGCTTGCCGAGACGGACATGACGCCCCTTGAATCCATTTCACCTGGCCTGAGGCCAAAACAAATCTTCCCTCCCAGGTCCACGACCCTAAGGTTTGAGCTGAAACTGCAATAGACTGATCTAAACCTGGGCGATCTTCTAAGTGGACTAGGCTAAAAATGGCATCAGCATCCTGTTGAATGACTTCTGGCTCCAACTCCAGCAATTCCCGTGACCCAGGGCTGATAAAGGGAAAAGCCAACGAGCCATCGGAGCGCAGGAGAAACTGGTAAACCATCCCAGGAATTGTGATCGCCATCTTTTGGAAGTTGGCCTCACTCTCTTTTAAGGCCGCTTGGGCTTGCACCCATTCCGTCACATCATTCAGCGTGCCAGACGCACCCATCACGGTGCCATTTGCTGCACACATCTGTTGCATATAGATTTCTAGCCAGCAAAGTTCGCCCGCTTCGGTGAAAAAGCGGAGTTGCTGCCGAAAAGCTTCTATGTCTCCTCTCACGATCGCTTGCAGTTGGACGTGGGTAGACTCACGCTCATCCGGATGCAAGTAGTCAGTAATGGGGCTGCCAATCGATTCTCCCAAAGAGAATCCAGTAATTTCTGTCCAAGCAGGATTGAGGAAAGTCCAGCGACCATCCACACTCAGTTGGAAGATGACTTCTTTGATACTCTCGACCACAGAGCGGTACTGCCTTTCGCTCTCCTGTAGGGCTGCTTCGGCTCGCTTGCGCTCTGTAATATCTTCCGAGATCCCTAATAGATACTGTGGGTTTCCAGTGGCATCTAATAAAGGAATTTTTTTGGTATGTAAAACTCTAGAGCCTCGGTGCTTGGTGCGAATCTTTTCTTCTGAACTATTAACTAACTGTTTAACCTGTACTACTTCTAGATCTTTGGCTCTAAAAAAGTCGGCTTCTGATTCTGGAAAGAAGTCATAATCATCTTTGCCAATCATTTCAGCTCTAGAAAGACCCGTCAGCTCTTCGCCGAACTTGTTGAATTTAACAAACTTGAATTCTTTAGCATCTTTCACAAAGATCATGTGCGGAATGTTTTCGACGATCGAGTCTAAAAACATTTGGGTCTGCCGTATTTCTGCTTCGGAAGCTTTACGCTCTGTGATGTCGTGAGCGACCGCATAAATCAATCGCTGTTCTACTAAAGGCGTAGCTTTCCAAGAAAGCCATCTATAAGAACCATCTTTGCAGCGATAGCGGTTTTCGAAGCAAAGTGTTTCTAGACCTGATTTCAATCTTTCTAGTTCTGCTGCAGTAGCTTCTTGATCGTCTGGATGTAGCCATTCACTCCAGGGATGAGCCGATAACTCTTGATTGGTAAAACCTAGGTTCTTTTCCCAAGCTGGGCTGAGGTATCTAAAATAGTGGTCAAAATCAGCAATAGAAAGCATGTCGAGCGAGAGCGTAAAGAAGCGATCGCGCTCCGCTTCAGCATTTCTCCGCTCTGTAATATCGATGCCTGTACAGATAATGTGCTTGATAGATTCATCTGTATTTAATAAAACCGTGTGTGACCAAGCAATAGTGCGGTGCTGTCCTGACTTGGTTAGACATTGGCTTTCATACTGACTGGCTGCATCTCCCCAATGCAATTTCTGTAGAATAGCCTCGACCTGCTTTCCTTCATCGGGAGCAATAAACCAGTCCCAGAAATACTCTCCTTTGACTTCTTCAAAGGTGTAGTCAGTTGTCGCTGTACAGACTTCGTTGATCCGAAGAACTTGACCTTGAGGATTGAGCACCACCACCAGAGCATTAGCTGTTTCTAGCACGGTAGAAACAAAGTTGCGAACTAGGTCATCCGTGGAATCCAATACGGTGGCGAGGAGAGTGCGCTCTTCCTCAAGGGCTTTCTCCGCTTGCTGGCGATCGCTAACGGCTTGAGTCAGAGCTTGGAGATTGAGCCGTAACTCTAATTGCGTCACCACTTGACGGCTCAGGGCTAGCAGTGCGTCTTGTTGCTCCGGACTTAGGGTGCGGGGGACATAATCAATCACGCAGAGCGTCCCCAAAGGAAATCCTGCCTGGGTGACTAAAGGTGCGCCCGCGTAAAAACGAATGTGGGGAGCATCAACAACTAAAGGATTAGTCGCGAAGCGATCGTCTAGTAAAGCGTCTTCAACCAGGAACAACTGCGGTTGCAAAATCGCATGGGCACAGAAGGCAACTTCTCGTGAGGTCTCACAGGCTGTCAACCCAACTTTAGATTTGAACCATTGCCGATTTTCATCGACCAAGCTCACCAAAGCAATCGGAGTTTGACAAATATGAGCAGCCAAACGGGTGATATCATCAAAACTAGTTTCAGGAGGAGTATCCAGGATTTGATACTGCTTCAAAGCCGCTAGTCTAATTAATTCGTTGCTAGGGATGGGTGCTTGCATAAACTAGTTGCTACCTACTGGCTGAGTCCTGTGCTAGCTGAGCGCCTGATCTGCGGTGCAGCTTGACTGTCATCACAGATGTCACAGAACATTGATATTCAAATTTGGGGACTAACAGGGGTCGTTAGGTTGTGTTTAGGGATAAGGATTTAGCATCGCCACACATCTGCGATCGCAACTAACTGGAGCCAATGATTTAGCCTCCGTATCAACACTGAGACAGTTATTAAGATTAGACATTTAACCTTTGCTAGCAACCAGACTCAGGGCACTTTCATTCTGATTTATGATGCCCTAAAAGTTACTGACAAGAACCAAAAGCACAGCCACTTTACATTTGTCTTTATATTTGCACTTGTGCTCTGCCAATCAAGCTCTGATTGAATAAGCTGCAATATGACTGGAAGCTGAAGCTCTGATTGCTGTTCGTTTTTAGAGTTTGTGCGATCGCCAACTCTAAGCAAATTAAGTTCTATTTTTCTGCTTAGTCAACTGCTGTTTTTACTACTTAGAAGCCAGCTATTACGGTATTAGTCAGTAGTTCAACTTAGGTTAAAGCTAAGTTGCAAGCCAATTTGTCGTATTTTTAAGATATGTTAAGCAAAAGATAATTAAAGTTTGAATAGGGAATTTATAACTTTAGTTGAAGTGAAGCTCAAGACAGGATAGAAACTAAGATTTGACTTATTTCGCAGCTTTTGAATCAGGCATCAGTCTGAACAACTCAAAGATTAAGCAAAGATTAAGTTTTTATTCTGTCTTTTTTTGATTTTGTTGTAGCTGAAAATCCAGCTTTTCTAATATATAACTACTATTTCACTGATAGCGATCGCCCCATCAATTGTGATGGTTACGCAGAACTTATGCCATCCTCTTCTCCAGATTCGATACATACTGTTCTAGTAGTAGATGATAGTGCTGTAATTCGAGACTTAATCCAGACAGCTTTATCGCCTAAATATCGGGTTCTGGCTTTGAGCAATGCGGTTGATGCGTTGGCAGCAATTTATCATGAGCAAATTTCCATTTTGCTACTAGATGTTTTGATGCCAGAAATTGATGGTTTAGAACTCTGCCGCACGATTCGAAATTTACCTCAATTCCATCAGCTACCTATCATTATGATAACGGCCAAGGATAGTCTCTTTGACAAGGTTCAAGGTAGGCTGGCGGGTGCAACTGAATACTTAACTAAACCTTTTAATGCTTGTCAGTTGCTCCAAACTATTGAAAGGCTGATTGAGATTAATTCACTCAAAAACTAAATTCTAGTAGCAGCACCCTAGGAACAGAGCTACTTCTGTTTAGAAATTATCAGTGAATGATAGATTTTATTAACTTTGAATTGATTGAATCTAATTGAGTCAGTGCAGAAGTATTACAGGTGGAAGAATGAGCAAAGTATTAGTGGTTGATGACCTACATAGCGAACTAGAGAGAATTTCTAGTGTTTTGCGGAGTGCTGGCATTGACGTAGTACAGGCTCACGATGGTGAAGAAGCCATTAAAAAACTACAAGAGCAAGAGCTACCTGACCTCGTAATCTTAGATGTGGTTATGCCGCGAATTAATGGTTTTGAAGTAATTCGTGAATTGCGTGAAGACGACAAAACCAAGAAGCTCCCGATCATTATATGTACTCAAAAAAATACTGACATTGACAAGATCTGGGGTATGGAGATTGGTGCAGATGCTTATGTGACTAAGCCTTTTGATTCAGGGCAATTGCTTAACATTGTGCAGCGCTTTTTGTGAATTCTGAGCTTTGGTAAATCTTTACTTGGACCCTATAGAAACTTCTATATTTCTGAATCCAGGTTAATTGTTTCAACATCCTTCAGAGTAGCTATTTGCAATGACTGTTCTCCCTGTACCTGCTATTGCTGCGCCTGCTACCGTTCAGCAGTTTCTTTTGTTTCGTCAAAAAGACAGCTATTTCGCGATTGAGTTGACTAAAGTCTGTGAAGTTCTCTTCTTAAAAGATCAATCACTAGCTTCAGTTCCTAATACTGCCTCTTTTATTTTGGGTTTAACTAACCTGCGAGGGGAAATTTTAGTGGTTGCAGATTTTGGTCGTTTGAGCAACATCGGATTAGTGGAATTGCAGCGAGCTCAGGGCCGAATTCTGGTTCTAGAAATTCCTGATCCACAAAATATGCAGTTGCTGCCATTACATGTGGGCGTAGCGGTATCTCAGGTTGAGGGAGTTGTCTCACTTCACCCAGATCAAATTGTTTCTGCTATGGACGTGAGCCCAGAGCTAGCTCCAGTGCTCAAAGGGTTATATGACTACGAGGGCCGCTTCTTGATGATTTTAGATGCAGAAGCGATCGCTCAATCCCAGCACTGGTAAGCATTTGCTTATTGACTGCCTGTTTGTTGACTGCCTGTTTACTGTCTACTGGTTATTTCTTTCCTCTAGAGGCTGCCCTCATGTCTGTTCATCCAAGTTTAGAAGCTGGTGTTCGTGCTCTTCAGGCGGGTCATTATCAAGAAGCGATCGCATTGCTGGAGCAAGTACAAGCAGACAATCCGCAAGATGCCAATCTTCACTACTGGCTCGCCCGTGCTTACCAGAGGGCAATATATGCCTCTGAGCATGCTACATCCTACAGTGCTATTCCTACGGCTCCGCCTCGGACTGTTTTCGAGCCTGCTGCTGAAGTGACAGAACCTCACGCTGCTCCAGATTCAGGCATCAATTCCAGCCGACTCCGAGATGAACTGCTAGCAGATGAACAACGCTTGATTTTGGCCCGCGAGCTAGGATTACTCAACCTCAACTACGTTGCAGCTCCGACTGCCTCTCAACCTGTGATGCTCGGTCACTCGCCAGAGCAGCCTCTAGGCTCGCCGCCGTTTGGCCGAAAAGTCATGATTACCGTTCTAAGTCTCAGCATTGTGCCTACATTGTTGCTGGGAATGCTAGCCATCGGAGCAACTACCTATTTCACCATCCAACCTGATGCAACTGCAGGGCAGCCATCCTGTTTAATCACATTAACGGTGGCAACAGGACTGATCGCAGCAGTCGCGGGCGCGATCGCCACAAGCCTATCTCGGCAAACGATTCACCCTTTATTTGCAGCCGCCGCTGTCGCCACAAAAATCAGCCAAGGAGATTTGAGCGCCCGTGTACCCGCCGCAGGCAACCAGGAAATTGTCACGCTAGGAGCTGGGGTCAATCACTTGGCAGAGCGAATCCAAGGCTTGGTGCAGCAGAATCAAGAGCAAGCACAGCGGCAGCAAAAAGAACAAACTCAATGGCAACGACAGGTTCATGCGATCGCTCAGACCGTACAGAACTTGGCGGCAGGCAAGCTAGATGCTCGCATCTCTAATGTTCAAGTCCCCAACTTTCTGCAAGAGCTAGGCGATCAAGTCAACTCAATGGGCGGTCGGCTAGAAACGTTAATTACAGAATTACGCAATCAACAGAAAGCCTTAGATGCCTCCGCGATCGTGTCAGTGACCGATCGCCAAGGACTCATTACTTACACTAATCAAAAATTTTCTGAGATCTCCGGCTACAGTCGGGAAGAACTGTCAGGCCAAAATCATCGGATTGTCAATTCTGGAACGCATTCCAAAGAATTCTTTACAGCGCTTTGGGCGACTATTGCCAATGGCAAAACATGGCGCGGCGAAATTAAAAATAAGCGCAAGGATGGCTCCTTCTATTGGGTGGATTCCACTCTTATGCCCCTATTTGATAGCAAAGGTAATATCTCTGGCTACATTGGGGTACGCTTTGACGTCACAGAACGCAAACAAGCAGAAGAACGCCTGCAAACCTTGGCATTAGCACAGGTAAGTCTAGTTCAAGAAATTAAAAATCGGCAAAATGTTCTAGACGAAGCCGCTATTGTGAGCGAAACCGATCGCAAAGGAAATATTACCTTTATCAATGACAAGTTCTGTGAGATCTCCGGCTATAGTCGCGAAGAACTACTAGGTCAGAATCACCGGATTGTCAATTCTAGCCATCATGCCAAACCCTTTTTTACTGAAATGTGGAGCCTGATTTCCAGTGGTCGAGTCTGGAAAGGCGAAATTAAAAATAAGCGCAAAGATGGAGCATTCTATTGGGTTGACTCCACGATTGCACCGATCTTTGATACTGACGGCAAAATCGTCAAATATATCGGCATTCGCTTCGATGTGACTGAGCGCAAGCAGGCTGAGGAACGTCTGGAAAAACAGGCTGAAGAGCGTAAATTCGAAGCAGATGCGATCACCCAACAAGTCGTCAATCTGCTGAATGAGATTAAAGGCGCTGCGAAGGGGGATTTAACCGTCAAGGCTCAAGTCACCAATGACTCTTTAGGAGCACTGGCCGATTCTTTTAACTACCTGATCAGCTCGCTGCGCAAGGTTGTCCTGAATATTCAATCTGCGGCTATTCAGGTGAATCAATCGACTACAGACTCGATCAACAACACGAATGAGTTAGCCCAGCAAGCCCGGACCCAAGCTTCTCAAATTGAAAGTACCCTGCGGCAAATTGAGCGACTGCTGAACTCTATCCAAGATGTTGCTGAAGCGGCAAATCGAGCCGAGCATGTGGCTAAACAAGCTGCTCAAACTGCAGAAATCGGTGGTGAAGCGGTCGATCGCACAGTCGATGGCATTAATGACCTCCGCCTCACGATTTCTGAGACCTCCAAAATGATGAAACGCTTGGGAGAAGGTTCGCAGCAAATCGGCAAGATTGTTACCTCTATTTCTCAGATTGCTTCCCAGACCAACCTCCTAGCCCTCAATGCCACGATTGAGGCAGCGCGAGCAGGAGAGCAAGGCAAAGGCTTTGCGGTCGTAGCCGAAGAAGTTCGCAAGCTCGCAGAACGTTCCGCTTCAGCCACTGAGGAAATTTCTGACATTGTCAGCACCATCCAAGACGAAATCAGCCGAGTTATGGCAGCGATGGAAGCAGGAACGCAGCAGGTAGTAGACGGAACCCTATTAGCCTCCGAAGCCAAAACTAATCTGAACGCCATTATTGACGTTAGTCGAGAAATTAATGGCTTGGTGCAGAACATTACCAAGGCGGCTCAGCGGCAGATAACTTCGGCTGAAGATATCTCTGGCACTATTCAGGAGGTGAGTGAGATCTCTACTAATACTGCCGAAAAAGCAGAGAACGTCACGGTGGCCTTGGATGGATTAGCCGTTGTCGTCAACAAACTGCAAAGCTCGGTCGCTAATTTCCGATCGCAGTAATGCTCAGGGAGTACCCACGTTTGCCCTAGTTGTGCCTCGTATGTCAGCCATTGGGATTAGGCGATGAATGCAAAGGATTTAGACAGGTTGATCGGTTGTTTCATAGCAGAAGCCCAAGAATTTCTCCAGATTCTAGAAACAAATTTGTTAGCGATCGAGTGCAATCCTCAAGCCCATCGTCGTTCAGAAGCCGTGAAGGAGCTATTCCGAGCCGCCCATTCTATTAAGGGTTCAGCCTTAATGTTTGGTTTTGAGGGTCTCTCCACAGCAGCGCACGGCCTGGAAGATTGTTTTGCTATTTTGCGCGATCGCGTTGATCTGGCTCAACTGAACTCTCCGACGATCACAGCTTTGCTACAGGGGGTAGATTGTCTCAAAACCATCACCAACAGCAACTTTCAGGGTAAAGCAGAATTTCTAGCTGAATTGCAGGCGATCGCTCAAATCAAAGCTCAGCTTGAAGCACGCTATCCCAAGGTGTTAGATACCGCTCTTTTGCCCCTGAATGCCCCTGCGAACTATGAAGTGATAAAGGCGATCTTTGAACACGAAATTCTGACGGTGCTGAATCAGTTGGAAGCTGAGTTATCTCAAGCTAGACCTGAAACGATCCCATCAGCGGTGGAGGTGCTGTCTAAGATTTATTACCAACTCTCCGGTGTGGCAGGTATG
Source organism: Trichocoleus sp. FACHB-262 (assembly GCF_014696035.1). Classification (NCBI taxonomy): domain Bacteria; kingdom Bacillati; phylum Cyanobacteriota; class Cyanophyceae; order Leptolyngbyales; family Trichocoleusaceae; genus Trichocoleus; species Trichocoleus sp. FACHB-262. Next base: position 123,522 of record NZ_JACJPK010000086.1, read on the forward strand.
CTGCAACTGCCTGAGTTTGGTCGTGTTGCCGACACGTTGGAGGTGCTGCTCAGTTCACCAGAGTTATCCTTTGAGCAATTCCAGCAGCAAGGCTGGGCGATCGCGCAAAATCTCCAGACTGCTCGTCAGCAAATCTTAAATGGACAGCCGATTACGGTTTTACCGCAGGCAACCGCGATCGCCGTTCCCTCTCATCGTTCCGAACCCGATAATTTGTTACACGAGCGGTTCGGAGCTGAACCCAGCCAGTCCCAGCAACCACAGTCCTCAGATCAACTGCCAAGTCTCTTGGCGGAAAGTCACTTAGATCAGCCAACCGTGCCTATCCTGGGCCACACTGAGGCAGAGACTCCAGTTTTTGCTGAGGCATCTACCCCCATACCCAGTCCTAGTGCAGGCTCTACTTCATTCAATAGCTGGCAACGTCCGACGATTCGCATTGAAGTGGACCGCTTGACGGAACTGGTTAATTTGGTGGGAGAACTGGTGATTAACCGCACCAATTTGGAAGTCCAAGGAGGACAGTTACGCTCAGAAATCAAGCACATTCGGCGAGGCATGGCAGAGCTACACCAGTTTGGTGGCCAACTTAGAGAAGAATATGATCGTTTGAGTGTGGCTGACTGGCAAACTGCGATCGCGCCATCTGGTTTGTCACCTAGCCCCGCTAACTCACGCCGCTCTGCTCCATCGACATTCGACGCTTTAGAGCTAGACCAATATACTGAGTTTCATTCCAGAGCTCAGTCTGTGCTTGAGACTACCCATACGGTGGCTCAAACGGCTGACAAACTGGATGCTCTGGTTTTTACCTTTGACCAAAGTACCGAGCAACTCCGCCGCATTACCGAACAACTGCGATCGCGCGTGATGCAATTACGGGTAGTCCCCTTCAGCCGAGCGGTCGATCACTTACCCCGTGCCCTGCGAGAGCTGTGCTTGACCCATCACAAAGAAGTGAACTTACTGTTAGTGGGCCGAGACACCAAAATTGACGAAAGCTTATTAGATGCGTTGCGAGAGCCATTAGTTCAGTTATTACGGAACGCCCTTGACCACGGCATTGAACTACCTGAAGCTCGCGTGAATGCCGGGAAGCCACCTAGTGGTCAGATTGAAATTTCTGCTTTTCAACAAGGCGGTCAAACTATTGTTACCGTCACGGATGATGGCAAAGGCATTGATCCGGAAGCCATTCGTCAACAAATTGTTGCTAGAGGCCTTGTGCCTGCCGAACAAGTTCAGGATTTGTCCCTCGCCGAGCTGTACGACTTTCTATTTTGGTCAGGGTTTAGCACTACCAAAGATGTCACGAATCTTTCTGGGCGAGGGGTAGGACTGGATATTGTGCGCTCTAACCTGCGGCAAGCCCGAGGCACTGTGAAAGTTGATTCTCGACTAGGGCAAGGAACTAGCTTTATCTTGAAGTTGCCACTTATGCTCTCGATCGCCGAAGCCTTAATGGTGCGGATTGATCACAATACAGTGGCGGTGCCCTTAGACGCGATTGAGGAGATTCTGCACATTCAGGGCGATCAGGTGCAAATGGCTGGAAATCAGCCCATGATTCGTTGGCGTGGTGAATTTATCCGGTTGGTGCGGTTGCAAGATCTATTGCACTACCATCCGGCTGACTCAGATTTACCATCTCCAGATCCACTGACCCAAGACTTGATTCCTATCTTGGTCCTGAGTGCTGGAGAGGGCGTAGTAGCGATCGCGGTAGAAAGACTGATGGGGCAGCAAGAAATTGTAGTTAAACCAATTCCTGCGCCGCTTTCAAAACCTAAAGGCGTGGTGGGCAGCACCATCTTAGGAAATGGACAAGTAGCTGTCATCTTAGATATTGATGACCTGGTTGAACAGTTCAGTTACCAAACCAGCCAAGCGATCGCCATGAGCGACAAAAGCCCACAGATTTTAGCACCGGTGCCCGCGACCCAACCTCAAATTTTGGTGGTAGACGACTCCTACACGATTCGACAACTCCTGGCTTTGGCCCTAACGCGGGCGCGGTATCGAGTAGCGCAAGCCAAAGATGGCCAAGATGCGATCGAGCAACTCCAACAAGGGCTGCAATGCGATTGCATTATTGCTGATATTGAGATGCCTCGCATGGATGGGTTTGAGTTATTGCGATCGCTCAAATCCAATTCTCAATTTGCTCACATTCCTGTCGCGATGTTGACTTCTCGCAGCGGATCCAAACATAGAAAGTTGGCGCAGGAGTTAGGCGCGGCTCACTACTTCACTAAACCCTACAACGAAGCCCAAGTTCTAGAAGTGCTCGCCCAACTTTTAGCCGCTAGCCGGATAGCCCTTTGAAGTCTTGATATTGCTATGCCACCTACTCCTTATCACCGCAGGTTCCAGAAGCAGGTTTCCAGCCAGGCTCCTAACTTAACCGAAAAACTGATTGCCTTGCGATTTGGCAGTGAGCAATATGCCATTCCCATGCGCCAGGTTCAGTCCGTCTTGAACAACTTTACGGCTTACGGAGCGCTAGAAACAGGCCAAAGTTTGGTCATGCACAATCAAGGCATTGTCACCTTAATTGATAGCGCTACCCTGTTCCTGAGCCAGCAGGCGATCGCACCCTCACAATTCTTAGTTATCTGTCTGCTAGATAGTGGTGAACTTTTAGGCATTCCCACTTCCGAAATGCCCACCATTTTGGAGGCTGACCTGAGCAAACTAGCAACGCTGCCAATGGGGTACCGTCAGGGCCGTTTATCCCCAGCGATCGAAAAGCTGATCCCAGTCCCCGATAGCAGCGTGGTGTTTTACATCAATGTAGAACGGTTGTTACCTGTTGCTACCTACTAACTGCACCAGTTTCATGCGGGATAGATCCGCAAGCGCCGATTCGGTTCCTCTCCAAAGCTAGAAGACTTGAGATGATAGTGCTCTGCCAACTCATGTTGCATCTTCCGCACTTTGGACGATCGCGGCAACAACTCGACTGGCTGGCCTTTAGGAATCACGATTTGCTCAACTGCAAGCCTGGCTTCCTCTAGCGCCTCAATTTCGTCTTCATCACCATCACGGTAAAACAGACTTAGATCAGAGGCTTCAGGCACCGCCGGATCATCCATATCCAATAGGCGACGGAGAGAGCGAACAATCTGCGGCACCGTGTTGGCTTTGATTGTATGGATCGGCACATGGCGGCTCTTGGCCATACTTCTCAGCTTGGCATGGTTTTTGACATGCGATCGCAACGCTAAAACGGCATCGGCGCTGTCAATATCTTTTGTCAGCACGACAGGTAGATTCAGAGTTTGAATCACTTGGTCGAGTTGATGCCGACTAATGCCATAGGGATAGACATGCAAGGGCAGATCTTCACCATTAGGGCCTGTGGTGCGAGCGGAGATTTCACTAACAAAATCTGAACTGCTGCTACTAATGCCAAGGCTGCCTTGAGGCCAAGAGGCATCTAGTAATTGCTCAAACTCCTGGGCCGCCGGAGAACTATCTAATCGGTTGGTCAAGGCTGAGCGTCTAGCCGAGAAACTCTTTTCACCAAAACTAGGACTTGGCAGTGGCGTCATTTGTCCTGAAGCCCGCCAGCCCACGGCTCCTTTCGCAGCCGCAGCAAAGCGATTGGGGGGCAGTGGGTTTTCTGCGATCGCATTAGGCAATTCGTGGGTAATCACTACTGCGCCCGCTTCGTTCACCGTTCTGGTCTGAGGGTTAGGCTGGCGACCCCGCAGCAAACTGTCCACCGTCTCGGCAACATGCTCATGCACCACCCACTTTTGCCGCTCCAACATCTCTACTGCGATGTCGAAGGTCGGTGGCGCTTTGCGCTCCAGAACACTTTTCTGGCTGCCCCGCCGTCTGGCTTCCTCGTCGCCCAATGTGACTGACTGGATACCACCTACTAGGTCAGACAATGTGGGGTTTTTAATCAAGTTTTCAATCCGGTTGCCGTGAGCGGTGCCCACCAGTTGCACACCCCGTTCTGCGATCGTGCGGGCCGCTAGAGCTTCTAATTCCGTACCAATTTCATCAATCACGATGACTTCTGGCATGTGGTTTTCCACCGCCTCAATCATCACTTGGTGTTGAAGTTCGGGTCGAGCTACTTGCATCCGCCGTGCTCGTCCGATCGCGGGGTGAGGCACATCTCCATCACCTGCAATTTCATTCGAGGTGTCAATGATGACCACTCGTTTCTCTAGCTCATCTGCCAAAACCCTTGCAATTTCGCGGAGTGCAGTAGTTTTACCAACTCCGGGTCGCCCCAACATCAAAATGGAACGGCCACTTTCTACCAAATCTCGAATCATGCCAATGGTGCCAAAAATGGCTCGCCCGACTCGGCAGGTCAGACCAATGACTTCCCCTCGCCGATTGCGAATGGCACTAATTCGGTGCAGAGTTCGTTCAATCCCCGCGCGATTGTCTCCCCCGAAGTTTCCTACCCGCTCAATCGAGTACTGGAGGTCAGTTTGCGAGACGGGTGTTTCTGACAAGTACTCTGCTTTGCCTGGAAAACGTGCTTCTGGACGGCGGCCTATATCCATCACCACCTCAACCAAGCTCTCTTGGTCAGGATGCTGCTCTAAGCGCTGGCGGATCTCACTTGGCAATATATCTAGCAATTTACTGAGATCGTCTGTAATTTGCATGTTGTTCATCGTGACGTTTTCAGGCTCGATCGCTGCCATGTCTGCTGTCATATCTAAATCTGATGCGGGCTGCTGTTTCTGTTGGCTCGATGCAGCTAAAAGCGGGTCTACTGGACCCGGCAAACTTTCCTGATTGTCAAAAGAATTTGTCTCGTTCAGACTCACCATAGTGATTAAAAAAGTTGAATTAACAGCAGGCGCTTAGGAAAGCAAAGGTTGATTGAGAGCGGACGGCGTCTTGATTTGGCTCACCAAGGAGTGCGCTAAATCAACTGCGGGCCAAAGTAGGTGCGGTTGGCTTTCCAGGGGCAGGGATTGCACTGATTGAATTGGTTGCAGTGGTGCTTCGGCTAAGGCGATCGCTCCGGAAGATTGCCCGGTGACAGGCAGTTGCAAACTTTCTAGCTGCTCCAAAATTGGAGACAACAACACTCGTGCGTAACTACCATAGGCCACTCCAGCAATGTATCTCTGTAGGCTTGGGGAAGCTAGAAGCCCTAAGCTGTTTAGCTTCTCGACGGTATGACGGTTAGTTCCTCCTGCTAACTGCACAAATCCTGGCAAGTTGGCTGCCAACACTTTTTGGCCTAACTTGACGGCGGCACGGGTCGCACCGTCTCCAATATCACCACTCATGGGCCGACCATCCGTTTGCCAAACTAAAGCACAGGCTAGCGGCGAAACCGTTTGATAAATTGACCAGAGGTAGTCAATTAGGCCATCGCCATCCGGACAACTAATCGCTAGTAATTTGAGTTGTCCCGCCCAAGGAGCGATCGCCTGCCAAAGTCGCTGGAAATCAGCTAGCCGCCCTACTTGGGTGTGAATCTCTAGAGCATCTACGCCCGCTTGCAGTACTAAAGGGGCAATCGCTTCCGGAGTAAACACATGGGAGCGAGTCGTAATTTGCTGAATCGGACAAATGGGTAAACACCGTCCGCAACCATAGCAACGGGCATCTATAACTCCAGAAAATTGCTCCGGTTGGTTTTGCTGTGGTTGCTCAAAGACAATTGCTTGCGCGGGGCAAATCGTTTCGCAAGGCCGAGAACAGTCGGAAGGACATAAAGTTGGGTTAAATTCTGCTTTGCGGAAATGGGGATCTTCACCGTCATTTAGGCTCACCATCAGCCACGGGCGGCCCTGCCAAGCTAAAGAGGGATGCTGAGAGGCGATCGCAATGTCATCCGCTGTGTCTAAAGCTGCTTGGGCGATCGCGATTACCGCTGGGTCTGCGGCAACATCAATACAATCAGCACCAGCCAACGCGTAGGCTAAAGTTAAGTTTCGGACGGCAGGGAGATGTTGGAAACTGGCTCCGCAAATTAATTTAAACCAGCGTCCCTCCCTTAGAGAACGTAAGGGATGGTCAAAATTAGTCACACCTTCATGCTAATGCTCTCGCTGAGAAATGACGAGGCTCTAGACAAAATTTGATCCCCTGCCGCTAGGTTGGGGGCTGTTTGCAATCGAGTGAGGAATTGCCTGACTCTTGCTCATTCACCACATCTGCTGCTTTAAGAGATACTTCGCCGCCAACTCACGCCAAATCTGGTAGCGGTTTGCCTGACGATCGCCACCCAGCATCCTCAAAGGCAGATGCGGTGTGATTACAGTTTGTTAACAAACTACTGATCTGCTTCTAAAGCGGCTAAATAATCGATCGCGGCTTCCAGCTTAGAAGGGTATTGCTCAGCAAACTGGTTAAACCAAAGCCCTTCCGTAGACAACGGATCTAAGTTCTTTAACCAATCTTGGGCGGTGCGAGCCAAAGTATCTCGACGGGCTTGTTGCGCTTGAGCTTGACGCTGTTGTTCCGCCATTAATTGCTGCTGTTGAGCTTCCTGTGCGATCGCGTCCTGCACCTCGTACTGGCCTTTGACTTCTGCCAACAAGCTATCAAGCGGGTCTGGCTGCCGCCCAGAAGTTGGCTTTGCTGGAGGAGAGCTAGGTGGTAACGGGGATGGTGAGGCTGGCGGTGCAGGTGTTTCGCTGTATTGAGCTTTGACTTGTGCGAGTAACCGTTCGATCGAGTCCATATCGTTCTGCACTTCTAGTCATTAATGGCATTGAGCAACACTTCGCTCAAACTCATCTCCTCAATATCGGCAAAGGTGATCGCATCACAAATATCAAACTTCGCGCCTACCCCTGCGAGTTGATCATCTAAAGCTTGGAGAAATTTGGTGGCTTGGGGATCAGCACCAATTTGAATGAACGAAATGGCTAATTCTTCATCTCGCTCCATTTTGCGGGAGGCATCAACAATCACCTCCATAACCGCACGGCGATCGTCCGGTTCTCCATCTGTGATCACCAAAATAGTTTCGCCAGCGGGCTTTGTTTTCCCAGCGGCTTTGCGCTGAAAGTAATAATTGGTGGCATCTTGTAGCACTGCCGCCAAGTTGGTGGTTCCGGCGGGGTCGTTCTCTTGAAAGAGCTGTTCTACTTTGGCTGAAGTCACATCGTCATAGCGCTTGAAGCGGCCTGAGAACAGGTAAACCGTGATGCCATCCGGGTCAAACTGCTCACACTTGCGGGCCAGCGCCAAAGTAGACTCCTGTACTTCCATCCAACGACTGCGGCCACCTCTCTGATCTGGAGTGGACATACTGCCACTTTTATCCACGATGAGCGTATAGTCCCGATCTTTCACGACGTAAACCTCAATGCATCCGTGTTTTTCGTCCAGTCTAGAGGATGAAACCTCGCAGCGTCACGAGTAAAGACGCGAAAATTAGCAATTAGTCGGTTGGCTAAAAACTAATTGCTAAAAATTGGTTGCTAAAAACAAGTAGATGAACCGGTGCTGGAGTTAAACACCGAGCCAGCTTAAGCCGGAATCAAGGTTTCTTGCAAAGGCTGCCAGCGACAAACGCGATCGCCGCCGCGCTCTACGACTATCTTGACTCGCGGTTCCAGAGTTGGCAGCAGGGTCAGAAATTCTACTTCTTGGCGTGACAAAATATGACCTTCAATCAACCACAGCACCAAACCTTTGGCATGAGTGGGCAGGTTTTCTAGGTGATAGTTGATAACTGGCGGCGCAAAGTAAACTCGAATATCTTTTTTGCCCAGGTGAGGGGGACGAATACCATGAACTCCAGTCAGGTAACTTCCCAAGTCGCCTAACCCTTTCGCACTCATATGCACCGTCACATAGCCAGCGGCTCGTAAACGTCGCTGATAGCGGCCTTCAAAACCACCTTCCAAGGGCACATAGAACCCCAAAGAGCCTGACTTTTCTAAATCGCGAATTAGTTTGCCGCCATTTGCGATAAGTGCCATAAGTTTTATGCTTTACCCCGCTCAAAGTCCTATTGTGACTCACTCCACCACATGTGTGGCTGCGATCGCGCCCTTACTTTGGTAGAGAAACTGCTTAAATCTCTCACCTGCTTGTTCATTTTATCCTGTAGCTAGGTACTTATGCCGCCCAGTTCAAAAACCATGCAAGATCTAGAAAACTCGCAACCTTGGCCTCACCAAGATTGGTATCGCAACGATCTTACCCAAAGAAAAAGTTGGTATGGCGGAGTCGCCCAGGCATACGACCAAGCCAGGCCACGGTATCCCCAAGCTCTAATTCGGCGAGTCGTAGAGTTGGCGCAACTTCCCGCTGATGCCAAGATTTTGGAATTGGGGTGTGGTCCTGGCATCGCAACTAGGCCATTCGCTCAGCTAGGCTACTCAATGGTTTGTCTGGAGCCAAGCCAAGCTGCTTGTCAGTTAACTCAGCAACACTGTGCAGCCTATCCAAACATTGAGGTTCACAATACCTCCTTTGAAGAATGGCCATTAGAGGCTCAGGAGTTCCATGCGGTTCTGGCCGCGACTTCTTTCCACTGGATTGATCCTGAAATCAGACATGTCAAGGCTGCTGCTGCGCTGCGCGATCGCGGGTCTCTGATTTTGCTGTGGAACACACCTCCCCAGCCCAGCTACGAAATTTCTCAAGCATTAGAGGCGGTTTATCAAATTCATGCTCCGTCTCTAGCAGGCTATGAAGACCATGCATTCCATGCGGAGAACCTGAACCAAATTGCTCAACTGGTGATTGACTCAGGACAATTTCAGCACTTACTGTCCGAGCAGCTAATTTCCGAAGTCACCTACAGTATTGACAACTACCTGATGCTTTTGAGTACCTTATCCCCGTACATTGCTTTGGAACCACAGCAGCGGGAGGCTTTGTTTACAGATCTACAGGCAGTTCTAGAAGAAACCTGCGATGGTAATCTGCTGACTTCCTATCTTTCCGCATTCCATATTGCTCGAAAGGTTTGAGTTTTAAGGTTTAGCGCTTGATTGCTAGAAAGCACTTTTCTCTTGTAAGTTCACGAAGTGTCACACTGAATTTAGAGGATGAGTTGCAATATCAGCGCTTTGAAGTCGGTTATGTCCAAAAAGCAAAAGTTTCCTTATCTAGTTGGCTCCAAGTGGACAGCCCGACAAACCCAAATGGGATGGCGGCATTTTCAAGTCGTGAATCGTAAAAATGAAGGTCAATGGGTCTTTGCGGAAATGGTAGCGGCCTGTGACCCCAATGTTCGCTTTTGGCTCAATGCTAAACAACTCAAAAATCGTTCGATGTGGCAGGCGGGCTGGCAGTCTCTACAAGAACAAGGCTTTGAATCAACTGAAACCGAGCCCCTAGAGACGGTAATTTACCCAACTTAGTTTTGGGCGGATCACCGCCTGTCTTCCCTTCGTTAGACAGAGCCAGCTTCACGGAAATTTATTTAGGCTGAGAGGTGGCTTTGTTGGGAAGGCGCTGCTGTGAATCAGAGTGTTTCAGGGTAGTCCATCAGGATAGCCAAAGCTGGAGTAGATAGTAGGAGCGAAGCGTGGAAACCAAACAGCTGGGCAATACAGATATTACGATTAGTGCGATCGGTTTGGGTGGCATGCCGATGTCCTTGAGCGATCGCCCCGCTGAAGTGCAAGCCATTACTACCATTCATCGAGCCTTGGATCTGGGCGTGACCCTCATCGATACGGCAGACTCTTACTGCAAAGATGAATCTGATAAGCATCATAATGAACGGCTGATTCACAAAGCGCTCCAGCAGTATGACGGCGAGAAAAGTAACGTCAAAGTTGCGACAAAGGGTGGCTTGATGCGCCCCAATGGGTCTTGGACTCGTAATGGCGACCCAGAGCACCTGCGAGAGACGATTCGAGCCAGTTTTGAGGCGTTAGGGGGTGAGCAACCGATCGACCTCTGGCAGTACCACGCTCCTGACCCCAACTACAGCATCGAAGCATCGCTCACGCCTGTCAAAGAAGCGGTGGAGCAAGGTTTGATCCATTTCGTGGGGGTTTCCAACTTCTCGGTCGAGCAAATCAAACAAGCCCGCCAGGTAGTGGATGTGGTTTCGGTGCAGAACCAGTACAACCCCTGGTATCGCCAACCAGAGACGGATGGGGTTTTGGAGTACTGCGAGCAAGAGCAGCTCACCTTTATCCCCTGGAGTCCTTTAGGCGGTAGTCGGCGATTTGGGAAATTGCAAGATATTCCGGCGATCGCCCAACTCGCTCAGTCCCACAACGCTTCTGTTTACTGCATCGTGTTGGCTTGGTTACGCGCTAAGTCTCCCTGTGTGGTTCCCATTCCTGGCGCGAGCAAACCTTCTAGCATCGAAAACTCTGTACAAGCGATCGAGGTGCAACTGTCAGCAGCAGACATCACGGCGATCGATCGCGCCACAGCTAGTTAAGCCTCTTATGCAGCTAAGCCTCTGATTTCAGCCAGAATACGGCCATATTTCGCAGCAAACGCTGTTGTTGTCAGCCTAGCAGCGGTGAAACGATGGTAATAAAGCTGCGGAGCTGACCTCCTAAAGTTGCTTAGCGTCTGGATTCATGCTTTATTTCCCTGAGACCCTGCTCAGCTCGTCTGGTGGGCGCTTGGTTGCTCTTGCGACTGGGCTGACTTTCTTTGCTGCTAGCGCACGTTGGCTGAGCGCTAGGGTAGCTACGGCGATCGCCCGTGTTCTAACTAACCCATCACCTCAAACCCCAACCATTCCAGACGAGTGGCACCCAGACGAGTGGCACCCGTTTCAGCAAGCTCCTCTCGCCGCGATCGCCTGGAATGTACATGGTGAGATCACTCACTGGAATCACAGTGCAGCTCAAGTCTTTGGTTACAGCCCTCGGGAAGCGATCGGTCGGCAAGCAGCTTTAATCGTCCCTAGCCACATCAAGGCTTATGCCAATCAAGTTTGGCATGACTTGATTAACCAACGCGGTGGCACTCGCAGTATCAACGAGAATGTGACGCAAGATGGCAGAACGATTATTTGTGAGTGGTTCAATGCGCCGCTACTAGACGCAAAAGGGCAGGTGCTTGGGGCCATTTCTTTCGTGCAGGATATTACAGAACGCACGCAGGTTGAGAAGCAACTGCTGCAAAGTGCTTTTTTTGATAGCTTGACTGGCTTGCCCAATCGCGCTTTCTTTAGCGATCGCCTGCACCAAGCAGCCACCAAAGTCAGCCGCCAATCTGATGGTTGCTTTGCCGTTCTTTTTCTCGACCTAGACCGCTTCAAAGTGGTGAATGACAGTCTGGGACATTTATTCGGCGACCAGTTGCTGGTTGAAGTCGCCCAACGATTGCAAGCTTGCTTACGTATAGGCGACACGCTAGCTCATCTGGCTGGAGATGAGTTTGCGATTCTACTAGAGCACATTCAAGACATCAACGATGCGACCTGCGTAGCAAGGCAGATTCAAGAAGCCATCAAGATGCCTTTTATGCTCAACGGCCATGAGGTGTTTACCACCATTAGTATTGGCATCGCCCTCAGCACGATTGATTACGAAAAGCCAGATAACCTGCTGCGAGATGCAGATACAGCCATGTATCGCGCCAAAGCTTTGGGCAAAGCTCAGTACGAAGTCTTTACTTTGGCCATGCACGATCATGCTGTCACACTGCTGCAACTCGAAAACGACCTGCGACGAGCGATTCAGCGACAAGAGTTTTTGGTGCATTACCAACCAATTGTTTCACTGCGAAACAGCAAAGTGATTGGATTTGAAGCTTTAGTCCGTTGGCAGCATGCTACCAGAGGCCTCATCTCTCCAGCGGAATTTATTCCGGTTGCTGAAGAAACGAACTTAATTGTGCCCATCGGATGGTGGGTACTAGAAGCCGCTTGCCAGCAGATGCGGTCTTGGCAACTGCAATTTCCCACGACAGCGACTTGGACAATGAGCGTGAATCTCTCTGGGAAGCAAATTGCCCAACCTGATCTAGTAGAACGGATTCGTCAAATTCTGACGGCAACGGGTTTGAGCCCTCGCAACTTGAAATTAGAAATTACCGAGAGCGTGCTCATGCAGAATCCTGAGGCGACCACAGCCCTCTTTTTACAACTGCAAGCCCTAGGAATTCGGCTATCAATTGACGATTTCGGGACAGGTTATTCCTCGTTAGCCTATCTGCATCACTTTCCCATCGACACCTTGAAGATCGATCGCTCGTTTGTAACGAGTGTGGATACAGATGCCGAGAAGTTAGCCATTATTCGCACCATTGTTACCCTAGCCTGGAACCTAGGGATGGATGTAATTGCCGAGGGTGTGGAAACAGCGAAGCAGTTAGCTCAACTCAAAGCCTTAAAGTGTGAAGCGGGACAAGGTTACTTGTTTGCCAAGCCTATGAGTGGTGAGGCAGCAACGGCCTTCATCCAAGCTCATTGCTACCGCGTCACCCGCAAATCTAGTTGAGATATTTGGCGATCGTGTTTTCCTAGCGCACCACCGTAAACGGAAACCGCACAGCGGCCTTAGTGTCATCGACAGAGCCAGTCAACTCTTTGGTCTCTCCTTGGACTAGCACGGTTAAGGTAAAGGGAACTGGCCCCGAAGCCGCACAGCGCCGATATAACCGTGCCTCGACTGTGTACTTACCTGCTGGCGACCCACCTGTGGGCCAAAAAATATTTTCAACGGGTTTAGCGACAGGCTTGATGCAGTCAGCATTGGCATCTACATCCTGCTGTCCCCCGGAACGAATACGAGGATTTTTGTAGAACACGGTCTGACCACTGGGGTCAGTAACGGCCAAGTCTAAGTCATCCACCGTTTCCCAGCGCAACGTGGCTTGAATATCGCCAGTGCCCAACTCTGGTTCTTGCCCTCCCGTCACACAAAACACATCTAAGTTGATCAACCGCCCCGAATCAGTCTTCATATAGCAAGCTAAGCTCGGTTCCCTGCTAGGTTTTGCTAGCGGATACCCAAATTGCTTGGTTGGCGATGGATTCGCAAAGCTAGGAGCAGCAAACCCTAAAGCCAAAATCAGTGAGACTGCCGTTGGGCGAATGAGTTGCAACATGGTGCTAGGTAGATTGAGAAATGGCGAATGAGGATGCTTATAGAGTTCCCTAGCTAGAAAGAAAAATCAGAAGGTAGCTGCTAGAGGTTAAGCCAGAGGTTAGGCCAGAAGTTAGAGCAGAGGTAGGGCGATCGCACTTCCGTGTCCAAGGCACAATGGGAAAGGGCGTTCCTTCGGGTATTGAATCGGGTATGTCTATCATCGTGGCTGAAGACCTGAGCAAGGTCTATCCTGTAGCGGTCAAAGAGCCAGGTCTGAAGGGGACATTGCTTCACTTCGTGCGGCGTAACTACCGCTTGGTGCAAGCAGTACAGCAAGTTTCGTTTCAGATAGAAGCGGGTGAAGTAGTTGGTTTTTTGGGAGCTAACGGTGCTGGCAAAACTACCACACTCAAAATGCTCACCGGGTTGATTCACCCTTCATCGGGACAAGTGCGGGTGGCGGGGCAGGTACCGTTTCGGCGTGAGGCCAGCTTTCTGCAAAACATCACGCTAGTCATGGGTCAAAAGCAACAACTGATCTGGGACTTGCCAGCGCTGGATTCTCTGCGGATCAATGCTGCGGTTTATGGCATCTCCGACAAAGAACTCCAGTATCGCATTGGCGAGTTGGCCGAGATGTTGTCTCTGCAAGCCAAGCTAACCCAACCTGTCCGGAAGCTGTCTCTTGGTGAACGGATGAAAGCGGAACTTCTGGCAGCTTTGCTCCACCATCCTCAAGTTTTGTTTTTAGACGAACCCACTTTAGGCTTGGATGTCAACGCTCAGGTGAGTGTACGGGACTTTTTGCGGGAATATAATCAGCGCTATGGAGCCACTGTGCTGCTGACCAGTCACTACATGGCAGACATCACAGCGCTGTGTAAGCGGGTGTTGGTGATTCATCAGGGACAGTTGATTTACGACGGTAGCTTAGAAGGGCTGTCGGAACGCTTTGCCCCTTGCCGTGAAGTCAAAGTGGAATTGGCTCAACCCAAGTCCAAAGCGGAGTTGTTGAGTTACGGGGACATTGAGGCAGTAGATGGCCGCATGGTTCGATTCGTCGTACCTCAAGAGTCTTTAACCCGTACAGTGGCTCGGATTCTCGCGGAACTAGAGGTGGTAGATCTAGCGGTGACAGACCCTCCGATCGAAGAAGTGATCGGTCAGTTGTTCCGGGCAGGAGTGGCGGTATGAGGAGAGCCTGGAAAATTACTCAAGCTTTGCTCTCGGTTTACTACGCTTATATGTTGGAGTACCGAGCGGAGCTGCTGTTGTGGGCTTTGTCGGGTTCCTTGCCCCTGATATTGATGGGAGTTTGGATTCAAGCAGCTCAAGGCGGACAGTTGAGCTTGTCTCCTATCGATTTTGTGCGCTATTTTCTGGCCGTGTTTATCGTGCGGCAGATCACGGTCGTTTGGGTGATTTGGGAGTTTGAGAAAGAAGTGGTGGAAGGCAAGCTTTCACCCCGACTCTTGCAGCCGCTTGATCCGGTTTGGCATCATGTCACTGCTCACGTATCCGAAAGATTGGCGCGTTTGCCCTTTGTCGGTGGGCTAATTATTTTATTTTTCCTGCTCTATCCGCAAGCGGCCTGGATTCCACCCGTAAGCAATATTTTGTTGTTTAGCTTAGCGACTGCGATCGCCTTTGCTCTGCGTTTTCTGATTCAGCATACCTTTGCTTTATTCGCCTTTTGGATCGAACGAGCCAGTGCGATCGAGCAGTTCTGGTTTTTGCTTTATCTTTTTTTATCCGGTTTGGTGGCACCGCTAGAGATGTTTCCACCCGCAGTTCGCAACGTGGTTCTGTGGACGCCGTTTCCTTACATGGTTCACTTTCCTGCCAGCTTACTCGTGGGACTGCCAGTGAATTTCGGCCAAGGATGTTTAGTCATGGCAGGTTGGGGTTTGCTGTTTTTAGGGCTGAATCGTTGGCTGTGGAGACAAGGGCTGAAGCAGTATTCGGGGATGGGGGCTTAGGGAGGGTGAGGAGTGAGGAGTTAGAAGGAAGGGCGAAGGATGAGGGAGGAAGGATGAAAAAAGAAGAGAGGATCAAGGAGAAAGGGATACAGCGTTATGGGCGGGTGTTGCGGTTGTTTTGGGGAACGGCGATCGCGGCGGAGATGGAGTATCGGCTCAACTTTGTGCTGTCGGCTTTGACGAGTTTGGGCAACTTGATTGGTAGTTTGTTTGGGCTGTTTTTGTTTTACCGTACAGGCTACACCTTTGAAGGTTGGTCTTGGGCAGAAGCTTTGGTGGTGTTGGGCGTGTTCACGGTGCTGCAGGGCTTTTCTAGTACCTTTCTCGGCCCCAACTTAAACCACATTGTGCAGCATGTGCAGCAAGGCACGTTGGATTTCGTCCTGTTGAAACCGATTAACAGTCAGTTTTGGCTCTCAACCCGTACTATTTCTCCTTGGGGCTTACCGGATATCTTTTTTGGTTGCTT
Source organism: Trichocoleus sp. FACHB-262 (assembly GCF_014696035.1). Lineage (NCBI taxonomy): Bacteria > Bacillati > Cyanobacteriota > Cyanophyceae > Leptolyngbyales > Trichocoleusaceae > Trichocoleus > Trichocoleus sp. FACHB-262. Next base: position 138,935 of record NZ_JACJPK010000086.1, read on the forward strand.
GGTGATTGGCTATGCGGGGCGGCAGTTGGGAATTGAAACTCCTGCTTATTTCCTTGGTGCAGTGCCATTGTGCTTCGGGTTTATCAGCCTCTACAGCTTGTGGTTTATGTTGGGAGCCACGAGTATCTGGTTTGTCAAAATCTATAACGTCACCGAGGTTTTGCGCGGTTTATTAGAAGCGGGCCGTTATCCAATGGTGGCTTATCCCGTCGCTTACCGATTTTTCTTTACCTTTATCGTGCCTGTGGCGTTTCTGACCACCATTCCTTCCGAAGCCCTACTAGGCCGAGTAGAACTCGTTTGGTTGCTGGGAGCAGGCTTGTTAGCCTTAGCTTTGTTCTTAGTCTCGCGGATGTTTTGGCAGTTTGCTCTGCGCTTCTATACGAGTGCATCTAGTTAAGCAACATGGGTGACTCAGCAGCGCGATTTATTTTTCTGTTCTTAGATGGGGTGGGATTGGGAGAAGCGCGAGCAACTAACCCTTTAGCGGCGATCGCAGCCATGCCATTTTTAACGCAGCTTCTGGACGGGCCGTTATTGGCTAGACGAACGGCTTGCCGAGCAGGGCTGTTATTGCAACCGATTGATGCCATCCTCGGAGTGCCAGGGCTACCCCAAAGTGCGACGGGCCAAACCTCATTATTTACAGGCTGCAATGCGCCTGCTTTTATGGGACGTCATCTCAGCGCTTTTGCCAATGGCTCTCTACGAACTTTGATTGAAGCCCACGGCATGTTCAAGCAGGTGCTGAGCTTGGGTGGATCTGTAACCCATGCTAATCTGTATTCTCCCGCTTACTTTGAGGCGATCGCGAAACGGCGACGGCGTTATTCGGTGGGCACGCTTTTGACCCTGACGGCTGGGGTGCCTTTTCGCATGGGTGGAGGAGGTGAGTGCCAAACTGCGATTTCCTGGGACATTACTGGCGAGTATGTGAATCAGCGGGGCGGCAATGTTACACCCCTGACACCCGCTGCCGCAGGTCACAGACTGGCCACAATTGGGAGCCAGCACCATCTCACCCTATTTGAGTGTTATCTCCCCGATTACGCAGGTCATAGTCAGGACAAAGCCCAAATCATTCAGGTTTTACGGTTAGTAGATGCGTTTGTTGAGAGTGTCGTAGCGCACCTGCAACCTGGGGTTAACCTGGTGATTAGCAGTGATCACGGCAATATTGAGGACTTATCCCATCCGCATCACACCGCCAATCTGGTGCCGCTGATTGTGATTGGCCCTCAAGCGATCGCGTTTCAGCCTGTGCAAGACATTACAGGCATTACACCCAAAATCGTGGAGTTGTTACAAGTTGGCAGCAATACGGCTCCAAGCTTGTACCACGTTTTGTAACTCTGCTGGTAACTGATTTTGCACTATATCTGCATAACGGGCCGTTACAGTAGGCCCAGACAGCGTCACGGTGAAATAGTCGGCGGCTCCCTGAGGAGCAGGGTAGCTATGGCGATTGAATTGAGCAAAGTTTTGCTGTTCGAGTAATTGCCGAAAGCGTTGCACCTCAGCCGGAGATACTTGCACCACTTTCACAGGAGTGACAACACCATTGGGTTGTAGTTGACCTTGAATCAGCTGACCATTTGCTTGCAAAGCGATCGCGGAAGTTTGTCCTGCAATGCCGCCACTGGTGACTACTCGAAAAATAACTCCTGTGGTTAGAGGCGGAATCAATTCACTGCCACCAATCAAGTTTGGCTGCAAGCCTGTGGCGCTACTCACATTACTGGCTTGGCGATCGAACTTCACCAAGGAACCAGAATCATTGGTGCGATAGGCTAAGCGCTGCCCCCCACTTTCTACAGTGACGAGCCAACCGGGAACGATAACAGCGGCACAAAACACTCCCGGTTCAGCTAAGCCTAAGCAAGCATCAGGCCAGGTGGTTTTTTCTGATTGCACAATTTGCAACTGAGTAGTAGGTACCCGAAATTGCTGAGCCGCAGCCTGCAAGACAGTTCTAGAAACGTTTTTGGGTAAGCCCGCTGGGTAAAGACCGCTGGCTGGCGTGTCTAACTTGATCACTGAGCCAGATTCATTGGTGCGATAAACCAACTGCTGCGATCGCCCTGCGACTGTAACTTGCCAACCCGGAGTTTCGGCTTGAGTGCAAAACTCACCAGAGGTCGCCAAACCTAAGCAACCATTACTCCAGGTTTGCTTGGCAAACTTGGCAATCTGGACTTGAGTCGCTGCAATTCCCAATTGCTGAGCCGCTGCTTGAGTCACGCTAGCCGCGATCGCCTGGGGTAAATCGGCCTTGGAAGCATCGACTGCTAGACGTAAGCTTTGGCCAGTTTGGTCAGTGTGGTAAACCCAAGCCTGCTGTCCAGCGGAGAGTACCACTCGCCATCCTGGAACTTGGGCTTGAGTACAAATTTCATTGGTAGCAGCTAACTCTAAGCAGCCGTTATTCCAGACTTTTGGCTCGGCTAAAGTGACTCGCAACCTACCAGGTGGAACATTGATGCGACGAGCCAAATCTTGTCGAACTAAGTTCTCTACAGAAGCTGGAAATGAATTGCTGGTTGAAGAGCCAGCACTTCTACCTCGCCCCCGACGACCTTGCTGGGCCAGTAAAGTCGCCTGTTCTGGTTGACCAAGCACTGCCTGCGGAGCCAAGGGAGAAGCATGAGTGGTGGTGGCAGCGATCGCAGCACTCAGCCAACCCAAACTAGAACCAACCGACAAAATTCCTGTCAACAAAACAACCATGAAGCGAGGCGATATTGATGAGGCAGTAATGGTTGCAGAACGATATTGGGTCGGGGGTCGCATAGAAAACCTCACAAGAACTCACTAAACTCAAGCTGATGATGCAGCGCCAATGAGCATGACTGACTCGGCAATTTTAAGACGCTGCTACAACAATCTACGCCAGCCTGACAAAACTTCAGACGGCGATCGCTTACAGATGAGTTCCGTTAGGGTTCCTATTGCTTAGGAGGAGTGATTTGATTGGGCAGAGTGGGCAACCCTGCTTTCTGCAAAAACTGATTAAAGCCTGCAGGTTGGATGAGATACCAAGCAGTTGAACCCGCGAGAACCAACGCTCCTAACATCAACAGGGTAGAAAACACTTGGGCGATCGCGCCTGGAGCATTAGAAGAACGTCGATGCGATAGAGATGGCGTCGGCGTTGTCCTGACCACTGTGGAGCGAGGTCTGGAAGCGTTAGCAGTCGCAGCGGTTTTGCTAGATACAGTACCGACTTTGCCTGCACCCACCACAGGGGCAGTTTCCATTTGGCGCAACTGCTGGGTTACAGCTAAGGGTTGCCGTTCGGTGCGACACCACTGACGCAGAGCAGCCGCAGTAATGCCACAGAGATTAGGTGCTTCTACTCCTTGGACCCGCTGCAACAAAGACTGATCGGTCGTCACTAAAACCACCAACGAACCGGGATGGTTGCGTGCCAGCCCGTAAGCGGCTTGGGCTACAGCTAAGGATAGCCTAGCTTTTTTGCTAAAAGATTCTCCGCTCGCAGGTTTGAGAGAAGCATGGGGCGCACTGATGGCCGTCATATGCCAGCCACTATCAGGGTAGAAGCGCATGAACTCTCTAGCCGTCTGCTCCAAGCTCGCCTCTGGCGCTCGGTCATGGAGATAACGGATTTCGTCAAAAACAACCTGGGGAATAAAGCACTCGCCTACACGAGAGAATTCCTGCCACTCTCTAGTTTTTCCTACTTCCAGAGCGCTTAAATCCAAAACCACTAAAATCGGAGCTGGTGCAGCCATAGCGATTCGGTGTCACACCTTGTAATGCTGAGTAATGTAGATGAAAGAATGAATTGAGGAGCACCCTATTCAAATTATGGATGATGGCCGCTAAAATAGCAGACTTTCTGGTGAAGTTAGCCACCAATTCCTAAGCGGCCTGCCAAGCTAGGGGTAAGGGGCAGGAGGGTGGCAATCATTAAGAACAGAGCCAGCAATCCTAAGCCAGCGCGGGCATCGTTGGGTTCGGAGAGTTCATTAAGACTAGGCCGCTCTAAATCTCGCTGTAAAAACAGAATGATGATCGCCCAATACAAGGCCAAGGCATTAGCAAAAGCCGCGATCGCCAAAAGAATTAAAGTCGCTACCGTGGTTCTGCCAGCCGTTTTGCGGCCATAAATGGCTTGCACGATCCGCCCACCATCCAATTGGCCAGCAGGCATGAGGTTCAACGCGCTCACCACTAAGCCCAACCAACCAATCACAGTCAGGGGATGCACATCGACCAGCGAGTTTTGCAAGGCAGACCCCAACACCACTTTCGCCAAAGTGCCGACCAGAATGGAGCCTTTGAAGAAGTCCGCTGGCACCTGGAACAAACTGCCAGGATGAGACAAGACTAGCCCCGTTACCAGCATCAGTAAGGAAATTAAGCCTCCTGCGGCTGGTCCCGCAAACGCCACATCAAAGAGCACGGTGCGGTTGGGCACAATCGACTCGAAGCGAGTCAAAGCTCCGAACGAACCCAGTTGAGAGGTCGGGAAGAAGAAAGGTGGGCTAAGGCGCACTTGATGACGGCGGGCCAGAACTCGATGACCGATTTCGTGAGCTGCCAACACGGCCAAAATTCCGCCCCCAATCGGTAAAACTTCTCGGAACCGTTCTGGAGCACTGAAGAAATCGAAACCTAAGAGAATGCCGCCTGTTTCTAAGCAAGTTGCCACCGTCGCGATCGCCAGTGACAAAGCCAAGAGCTTCTGTGGCAGCGTGGTGGGCTTGGGGTCGTTGCGACTCGGCAGCACAATCACGACTGGTCTGCCATCCTGGTTTTCTACCAAAAACAAGCGATAGCGATCGCCCAATCGCTCTTCCAAGCTACCCGCCAGACGACTATAGGCAGCCTCTACATCTCCTCGCAGGTTGCCCTTAAAAATGGCTCCATCTTGGTAAGGAATGGTTTCAGTAGCGAAGAAGGTATCAATCCCAAAAATGCCTTGAATGGCCTGCAAATCTGCGGCAGGAATGGGTATGCCTTCGCCTTCCCCAACAGAAGCAGTTGATTCAGTTCCGGATGACCCAAGTTCGCCCTCAGCTTTCTGGTTGGCGGGTTCAGCATTCACTGCTTGCCGTGCCTTCAGCATGGCAGTCGCTCGTTCTTGCAACACGGTGTCTTGACTAGCCGATCGCAATTGATTCCCTAAGAAGACATAGAGAGCAGTGGAGCCAACTACTAGAAACAGAATGCCGACTAAGTTGAGATAAATGCCAGCGGCGAATAGCCCGAAAAACAGCAGCCAAGGCAGCATCAATACCACGGACTGTAGCCAAGCCAGAATCCCTAGCTTGCCAAAAGATTTAGCTCGGTAAAATCCCCAGCCCAAAATTCCTAGGGTAACTAGGACCATTAAAGTGATGGCAGAGGCTTCTGACGCAGCCGTAATCATGGTTATGGTGTGCTCCTGAAACAGAACCCGACAAAGTCAGGTAGTCGCTGATTTGCTGCTCCTGCTGCAACGAACGAGAGTCATTCTCGGTTGAATTAAGAATGTTTCGCCAACGGAGCAGGTACGTATAAATACTACTGTAGCTGAGGCTGTACCCCCAATCACACGCGACCCAATCATCGTTTGGGAGATTGCGGATAGCTCAGCACGACTTGGCGCAAGTTTCCTTGGTGTTGAGTTAAAAGGCGATCGCCTTCTTCTCGCGATAAACCCGTCCAATGCATCAACAGCGCTAGCTTCACTGAGCGACCGCTGCGCTCCAGCAACCAACCTGCTTCTTCGCGGTTGAGGTCGGTTAAATCTTGCAAAATCCTCAGGGCGCGATCGTGCAACTTTTTGTTGGTGACGGAAACATCGATCATGCGGTTGCCGTACACCTTGCCCAGTTGCACCATCGCTCCTGTGGACAGGATATTCAGCGCTAACTTGGTGACCGTACCAGACTTGAGACGGGTAGAGCCTGCGAGTACTTCTGGCCCCACAATCAAGCGAATATCAATGTCTGCTTTGACGGGAACCTGCTCCGCTGGCACGCAGGCGATAAAAATCGTTGTAGCTCCCCGTTGTCTCGCGGCTTGCAACGCTCCGTGAACATAGGGGGTGGTGCCCCCAGCCGTAATGCCCACCACGACATCTAGTTCTGTGATATGACGATGCGCGATCGCCTCTGCTCCATCCTCAGCGCGGTCTTCCAAATCCTCGGAACTCCGCACCAATGCGCCCGCGCCCCCAGCAATAATGCCTTGGACTAACTCAGGTGGCGTACAAAAAGTGGGAGGACATTCGGCGGCATCCAAGACTCCCAAGCGACCACTGGTGCCTGCACCGATGTAAAACAGCCGTCCCCCTTGTCGCAGTGACACAGCCGTCCGTTCGATCGCCTGGGCTAGTTCTTGTCGAGCCGCTGCGATCGCGGCAATGGTTTGGGCGTCTTCGCGGTTAAATAACTCAACCAACTCTAGAGCACTGAGTTGATCGAGATTCTGACTGTTGGGGTTCACTTGCTCCGTCAGCAAGTAGCCGCGCTCATCAGGAAAATGCTGGGGGAGCTGTTCGCCATTGACAGCGCTAGCAGGGTGAGGGTCTTGAGGCATGTTACTTATAGAAGTCCTTCCAAACGACGACGAATGCGGTCGATCTCCGAGTCTGGAGCTTCTGTTTCTGGTTCCGCCCCTTCTTCGCGCCAATCGGTTTCTTCTACATTGGACTCTGGAGGCATCGCCAGGGTGTCTTCTGGAACCAAGTTGCAGTCGTAGTCAGCACCTTGGCAAAATTCTTCAATTTCTTCTAGTTCAAATACTTCCACCGATGGGGTTGGGAAGTCCTGAGCTTCCAACAACAAACCAAACCGAGTGGCATCATCTTCCGACTCAAACATCAGCACCACATTGCGTTCTCCCCGCTCCGGGTCTTGAATTTGAATCGTGTGAATTCCTTCGTTTTCAGTTCGGGCATTAAAAAGTAGAACGAACACACGCATGGGTTTTAGGCATCTTGTGACCACAGTTCTTTCCTATCTTAGAGGCGATCGCGACGAGTGCATGCGCTAAGCTCATTCTCAACTTCGATCCATCGCTACCTGAAACTTGCAACTCCAAATCGGAGTCAAGCTCTGGGTGGAATGCTATTGATTCACCCAAGGCTGCTGAAACCGACTGAACCACCATCCCAAAATACTTTCAGAAGAATGTATTGGTTTTTGTAACCCAACGATGGTTTCAGCTTGGGAATTTGAGCATCGTGGGATAGATTCTTATTGGCGTTCCCCAGCTTGCTATTGTTGCAAATGCGATGACCCAGTCTTCTCCTCCGGGTAACGAACCCACCCCTCCTAGCCGACGCCTGTGGCTGCTCCTGTTGAGCCGTACCAGTGCTGTGGTTGGAGTTGTTTTGCTTGCTGGCATCACTGGTGGTGCTTGGTGGGCCTGGAATTTTGTGCGTAACGACCTCGCCCCCCTGATTGAGAAGAACCTCAGTCAAACTCTAAGCCGCCCAGTAGAGCTAGGGGAGGTGGAGCGATTTGATCTCAACAGCATTCGCTTTGGGGCTTCTGCGGTGCCTGCGACACCCACTGATCCCGATCGCCTTGCTGTGGCCGCGGTTGAGGTCGAGTTTAATCCGTTGCAGCTATTGTTTACCCGGACGCTGAAGCCCAGCATTACTTTAGTCAAGTCCACCATTTATGTAGAGCAAGCCAAAAGCGGCGAATGGATTTCCACGCGAGTTAAAGCTCAAGAACAGGCGGGGCTGATCAAAACGGACCTAGATGTGATTCGCTTTCGCGATGCGGGCATTGTGCTGATTCCCTATCCCGCTCCTCGGAGCAAACGAGTGGCGATCGCGTTTAATCAAGTCAATGGGGCGGCCAACTTTTTTGATAAAAACCAACGAATTGCCTTTGAGGTCAGTGGTAAACCTTTGCGGGGAGGCAATCTACGGCTGAAGGGTGAATCCCAACTAAAAAGCCAGCAGACAAATTTACAGATTCGAGCCCAAGATCTCCTAGCGTCGGATGTGAGTCGGATTATTGACCTACCCCTTGATTTCCAGGGGGGGCGCGTGGATGGCACGCTGGCTGTGCGATCTCACCCGGATGAACCTGTGAAGCTAGAGGGGCGCGCGGAACTAAAAACTGTTACGGCGCAAGTGAGGCAAGTCCCACAACCTTTCCGACAGGCCAAAGGCTTTGTGCGCTTCCAGGGGCAGCTTATTGGGCTGGAAAACATCAGCACGTTTTACGGCAAATTGCCGATCCAAGTGGCAGGAGTCCTCAACACCCAGTCCAACTACGATCTGCGGGGACGCTTGGCCCCAGTCAGTGTGGCTAATTTGCTCGACACCCTCAAGGTTGAAGAGTTACCCTTTGCCACCGCAGGCGAAGTGCGGGGAGCCTTTTTACTGCGGGGGCCGATTGCCAAGCCTGTCCTAGCAGGCACCGTAGTCACCACCAAAACCGCTCGGGTTGATAAAGTTGATTTCAGCCGCATCAGCACTAACTTTGCCCTGGTCACAGCAGAGTCGAAAGTTATTTTCGATCAAATTAAGGCGACCCCAGAGGTGGGTGGTACGGTCACGGGTAGCGGTGGCATCAAATTTGGCGAGGCAGGCGGTCTCGTTTTAGATTTCGCGGGCCAAAACTTGCCAGGAAACGCGATCGCTCAAACCTACGGCACTGAATTGCCTACCAGTATTGGCTTAGTCAGTGGTAGAGCCCAAATTTATGGGCCTTTGGGTGGCAATTTGCAAACAGTGGTACAGGCGCAGGCCCCCAATGCCGCAGGTGGCATCGTCAGCGCCAGAGCCCGGTTAGCCGAAGGTCGCTGGCAAGCCCTGGTCAAGGCGCAGCAAATTCAACTCAGTCGGTTTGAGCAAGTTCCAGCCCAGTTTCGCGGCCAACTCAGTGGCGAAATTGCCTTGGCAGGCACCACTGATAATCCACAGACGAATGCGGTTCAAGCGGCAGGTAAAGCTTTCCTGAATGTCGTGGGGGGCACTGTTGCCCTGAGCAACATCAGTTTGAACCAAGGCCGCTGGCAAGCGTTGGCAGATTTATCCCAAATTCAACTGAAACGCCTTTCCCCGGACTTACGCGGACAGTTGAGTGGCGCTTTACAGTTGGCAGGTACGACTGAAGCCTTTGACCTGAGTGCAATTCAAGCAGCGGGTCGGGTGCGGCTCTCGGAAGGGTTGGCGATCGTGCAGCAACCCCTGGCTGCCTCGGTGCGTTGGACAGGACAAAACTTACTGGTGCAAGAAGCGACCGCTCCTAACTTGAGTGCCAATGGCATCGTCGCCGTGCGGACCGAAGGCAAGAATGCGCCAGAAGTTACCAACCTCAACTTAAATGTGCAAGCCCGTGACTACGCCCTCAACGCTCTCCCCTTTGCGGTGCCTAGCACTTTTCAACTGGCAGGCCGAGCCGATTTTACGGGCCGCTTAACGGGCACGCCCACGGCTCCCAATGTCGCAGGCAACTTGCGGCTGAATCAATTTGTCCTGAATGGCGTCCCTTTTGAACCCGTTTTGGCAGGCAACCTCAAGGTAGTCACTGGACAGGGGTTAAATCTGGCTGTGGCAGGCGATCGCGATCGCATCGACCTCGCCCTCGACCCTAACAATCAACCCAGAGCTTTCTGGATCCAGCGAGATGAGGCGATCGCTCAGGGTAAGGCCCAAGGCGATCAGTTGTTGGTGAATGTCCAGAGCTTCCCACTGGCCGCGTTGAATCTAGCTCCCGGTGCTCAGTTCGGTTTAGGGAATGTGGCTGGACTGCTCAGCGGCAACTTCGATGTGAACTTGAAGCAATCCTCCGTGGTAGGTGAAGTCGCGATCGCCCGACCCGCGATCGGCACCATTGCGGGCGATGAGTTCCGGGGCCGCTTTCGTTACGCCAATGGCATCGCTGCCCTCACAGGCGGCGAACTCCGCATCGGCCAGAGCCAGTACCTCTTAGCAGGCAACTTCCTGCAAACCGCAGCAGGGCCACAATTTAAGGGGCAGGTAGATGTTGCGCAGGGGTCGCTGCAAGATATATTGGCGACGCTGCAATGGTTTGAGCTGCAAGACATCACCCGTGGGTTGGGAGCACCAACCTATGCTAGGGCAGCCGATGTGCAAACCGTGGCCGTGGGCGTACCGGAAACACCTCTACAAACCCAACTCCGTCGTTTCTCCGAAATCGAGACCTTATTGAGTCAGCAAGTGGCTCGCCGTGAGGCCGCTTCTCCCCTGCCTGATTTAGCAGATCTCGAAGGCAACTTCACGGGTGGCATTCGCTTCGCAGGCTCTCCAGAAACTGGAATATCGCTCAATTTTGATATTCAAGGGCAAGACTGGCAGTGGGACGAGTACACCGCTGACCAAGTCGTGCTAAACGGCAGCTTTGAGAACGGCGTTCTGACTTTGTTACCATTGCGCTTCCAATCCGCAGATACCTTAGTGGCGTTCTCCGGGCAAATCGGTGGCAAAACTCAGTCAGGCCAATTGCAAATCGAGAACTTATCTTTAGAAACGCTCGATCGCTTTGTCACTTTACCCGTTGATATCAGCGGTAAGTTGAATGCTACAGCCACATTGGCAGGCAGCTTGGTCAATCCGCAAGCCGTGGGAGAACTCAGCTTAGTCGATGGCACGCTGAACGATACGGCAGTGCAAACCGCTAGAGGCAGTTTTAACTACAACAATGCTCGCCTGAACTTTGGCAGTACTGTAATTGTCAATGGCCCAGAACCGTTAACCGTAGCTGGCAGTTTTCCGGCGGCACTTCCTTTCAGTGCGCCCCCCGCCAGCAACGAAATTAGTTTAGATGTGGATGTTAAAAATGAGGGTTTGGCGCTCCTAAATGTGCTCACGCCTCAGGCCGCTTGGGTGGATGGTCAAGGCCAAGTCAACCTTCAAGTCCGAGGTACATTAGAGCAGCCGATCGCCAATGGCATCGCTACTTTCCAAAATGCCACCTTTGAGGCTCAAGCCCTGCCTGAACGCTTGACCAATGTCAATGGCACCATTCGCTTTGATCGCGATCGCATCCTCGTAGAAGGTATCCAAGGCCAATTTAGCCAGGGGCAAGTTAACGCTCAAGGCATTCTCCCCATCTTTACCAGCTTCCGCCCAGGCAACCCAGATGCTGCCACTCCCCTGACGGTTAACCTCGACAAAATTTCGCTCAACCTCAAAGGCCTATACCGGGGCGGCGTAGAAGGACAGGTAATGGTGACTGGCACCGCTCTAGAACCAAGAATCGGCGGTGAAATCAAACTTGCGAATGGCCAAGTTCAACTCCCTGACACTAGTAGCGCTCCTGCGACGGCGACGAATGCCAGCACCAGCGATAGCCAATCCGGTGCTGCGCCTGCTACGCCTCGATTCAACGATTTGCGACTCACGCTAGGGGATGGCCTGCAAATCGTCCGTCAGCCGATCTTAAACTTCCTTGCTGTCGGCGATATTACCCTCAATGGCACCTTAGACAACCTGCGGCCTAATGGCACCATTCGCCTCCGTACAGGTCAGGTCAATCTATTCACCACTCGCTTCACCTTAGCGCGGGGTTATCCTCAAACGGCAGTATTTACTCCCGAACGGGGCTTAGACCCAATTTTAGATATCCAGTTAATTACCTCTGTGCCTGAAGTCACCCGCAGCCGCACAGTTTCTACCTTGTCTCCCTCGGAAGTAGAAGATGTGCCCGCTACCAGTTTGGGGGCCCTGCAAACAGTGCGCATCGAAGCTACAGCGACGGGGCCTGCAAGTCAACTGTTCGACAACTTAGAACTGAAGAGTAGTCCCTCCCGGAGCCGCAATGAAATCGTTGGGCTATTGGGGGGTGGCTTCATCAATACACTCGGACGCGGCGATAGCACTCTGGGGCTAGCTAACTTGGCAGGTTCAGCCTTACTGACCAACATTCAAGGGGCGATCGGTAATGCTTTAGGCCTGAGCGAATTTCGTCTATTCCCCACAATTGTCACTTCTGAAGAATCGCGTTCCTCAACCCTGGGCTTGGCAGCGGAGGCGAGTGTTGACATTACGCAAAACGTTTCTGCCTCTGTGCTGCGGGTGCTAACAGCAGATCAGCCAACTCAGTTTGGCTTGCGCTATCGCCTGAATGAGGAATTTCTGTTGCGCGGTTCGACAGACCTTTCGGGAGACAGCCGAGCTGTACTGGAGTATGAAACTCGCTTCTAGCTTTCCTCACAGTTCAAAGTTTCTTGAGTTTGTTTTTGACTCCAAGCGGTATGCCCACTAGCCACCAAGCAGAGGTACCGGCGCGTCATTTCGGGCAGGGTGACACCACTAAATTCTGCCCCTTCAATCTTGACGCCTAGAACGCTGGCATCGCTCAAATCAGCTTGGCTTAGATCTGCTCGGCTCAGATTGCTCCAATCTAGTTCGGCCCGACCGAGGTAGGCTCGGTTGAGATTCGCTCCACTCAAGTCGGCTCCGATTAAATTAACGCCCCGAAGCTTGGCTTCAGTAAAATTTGCGGTGGACAAATTGGCCTCCTGCAAATCAGCTCCACTCAACTTGGCCTCACTCAAGTTCACCCCACTGAGGTCTACGCCCCTGAGATCAACGCCGTTGAGGAAAGCTCCCGCCAAGTTCACCCCATTGAGGAAAGCCCCTTGCAGCATAGCCCCACTCAATCTCGCTCCTTTGAGATTGGCCCAATTGAGGTTGGCTCCTTTAAGGTGAGCATTCCGTAGATTCACACTTTGTAGGGTGGTGCCGCAGAGATTAGCTCGTTGTAAGTTGGCGTTCCGCAGATTGGCATTGCTCAGATTAGCCGCGCTGAGTTTGGCTTTTGCTAAATCGGCTTTGACGAGGAAAGCTCCGTTCAAATTCGCCTTTGTTAAGTCGGAATCGACTAAACAACTTTCACTCAGTTTGGCAAAGCTTAAATTGGCCCAATTGAGAAAGACACCATTGAGATTTGCTTTGGTTAAAAAGGCGCGACTTAAGTTGGCCCCGGTTAGATTGGCACCTTCTAGGTTGATGTCAATCAAGGTTGCTCCACTTAGGTCAGCTCCTCTGAGGTCAACGCCAGCGAAGTCTCGGCTTCCCATTTCGTAGCATTTGAGCAAGTAACTAACGTCCATGTCTTGATGCCTCTAGTTGCGGCTAGCTTAGGGGTGGGCAACGTCGATCTACGGGGCTGACCCAGATTGAAGCTTGGGCTTGTGTTCTTAACTTGCCCAAGCGCTTTTCGGTTCTTGACGCACGAGCTGTTACGTTGTTTAACGGCTTTGAAAACTTTAGAAACACTATCCTTTTATCTTGCTTTTCCATACTAGGAATAGAGGCAGCATCTCAGGGCTACCCTTAAAATTGATTAACTTAATAATGCGTAATTATTAAAGGTGCTTCAGGCTGGAATGACCTGAGCCCAAAGGTTTAACGTTATTAGATTTTTTAGGCGAGCATGGGTAGAAAACTTGGACTTTGGCTGCTTTGGGTTGGGGCGATCGCGTATGCCTTTCTGCTAGCTCCCCCTAACCAACCAGATACTCTCACTCTGATTCAAAAGCTATCTACAGGCGATTGGGAGGGGATTAATCCCCTGATTATTACTTTGTTTAACATCATGGGCGTCTGGCCGATGATCTACAGTGCCTTGTTGTTGATAGATGGCAGAACCCAAAAAATTCCTGCTTGGCCTTTTATAGCGGGCTCTTTTGGCCTGGGAGCGTTTGCCTTGTTGCCTTACTTAGCGCTCCGCCACCCTAACTCGGACTTCAGTGGGTCTAAAACATCTTTGCTGAAGCTGCTCGACTCCCGTTGGACAGGGGCAGTTCTGGCGTTAGGCACGATCGCTTTAGTCGGCTATGGGGCGATCGCAGGTGATTGGAGTGATTTCGTAGCGCAATGGCAAACGAACCGCTTTATCCACGTCATGAGTTTGGATTTTTGCTTGCTGTGTCTGCTCTTTCCGACAGTGTTGAGGGATGACATGGCCCGGCGAGGATTGCAAGATGCTCGCATTTTCTGGGCTGCCTCTCTACCCTTGTTAGGGCCAGCGCTTTACCTTGCTTTTCGACCATCTCTGAGCAGTTCTGCCGCAACCGAGGCTAAAGGTCTGAGCCAACAACCGACGGTAACGGGCCAATCCTAAAGCGTCACCCTAAGCATCCAAAACTCGGTGGTATGCAAGGGTTGATCAAATGGGGCGATCGCTAAACTGAAGTGAGGCTAAATCCGTCAGGCATGATCGCTCCTCGGAGGCAAGCCCCTTCTAGCGTGGCTTGGTTGAGATTTGCGCCTGCTAAATTGGTTCCTTCCAGGGTGGCACAGTTGAGATTCGCACCTACTAGACAAGCTCCTTGAAGGTTGGCACCGCGTAGATTAGTCATACACAAGTTAGCGTTGCTCAGATCAGCTTGGCTCAAGTTAGCTTGGCTTAAAGTAGCCTCACGCAAATCAGCTTTGCTCAGATTAGCTCGGCTCAGGTTGGCTTTGTAGAGGTTAGTGCCAATACAGTTGGCTCCAATCAGCATCGCTTTGTAAAGAGTGGTGCCCATCAAGTTGGCCATGCAGAAGTTAGCCATACTCAGATTGGCCATTGTCAGGTTAGCTTCGTGAAGAGTAGCGCCGATAAAGTCAGCCATGCAAAGGTTGGCCATGCCCAGATTAGCGCGGCTGAGATTGGCTTCCCGCAGCTTCGCCACACTTAAGTCTGCTTCCCGTAAGTCTGCTTTGTAGAGATTGGCTTCTCGCAAATTGGCTTTACAGAGCGTGGTTGTGTAGAGGGTTGCGCCTTCCAAATCCGCTTGACTGAGATTTGCTTCGGTCAAGTTCGCCATACAGAGGTCAGCATGTCGGAGGTTTACCTCTCGCAAGTCAGCCTTGCTTAAGTTGGCTTCTCTCAGCTTCGCTTGGTACAGGTTGGCTGTGTAAAGGCTAGCTCCCATCAGCTTGGCTCGATGGAGATTTGCCGTCTCAAAGTTGGCTAAGCAAAGGTCAGCTGCTTCTAAGTTGATACCGCTCAAATTTGCTCTACTCAGGTTGGCATTTCTGAGGTTGATCATGCCTATAGAGGCACCCGCTAAACGTGGGCTACTTATAGCTTGGGTCGTCCACCACTGATTCCAGCCAGTTACTCCTCGCTCCAGCAAAGCAAGGTGTTCCGGATTTGCCATATGCACCCTAGTCTCACCAGAAAGTCCTTAGGCCTAGGATTCCCCACAGGTGTAATTAGGCAACTTAGCGGATGCCACTTCGCCAGTAATATTTACAGACCTAACTGAGGTCTAACCTTATATTTGCGAGGCCAACTGACCCGCTAATTGCGTCAAATATTTATTCAAAGCTGCTTGTTCTGACAAAGTAGGTTTTTGCGAACCTCGACCATTCAAGGTGTAGCGATCGCTAAACATATCCGCACCTTTATTCGAGCTTTGCCACTGAAACTGACCATATTGCTTTAGCAACAATTTTTTGAGTTGCACGCGATCGCTCTCCGGCAAGTTACCTCGGCTCACAACCGTTTGCTTGCGGCAGTCTTCCAAAACATAGGCAGCACTGGAGCGCAAAGTTAGACGCTGACAGATACCTGCAATGCCTCCAGAACGCTCCCAAACGATCGCTGCTTGAGTCTGCTGGGGTTGGGTAGGCGTTGACTTGTTAGCGATCGCATTGGAACTAATGGCAGTTGGCAAAGCCAGGACTAAAAGAGTGACACCGAGAGCCATGGGGCTTTTCATAACAAGAATTTCCTTGGATAGGGGGCGTTGAACGTGGGGCGTATTGGTAGAAACACTCAACTTCAGCCCTTCTCCGCAGAGCAGTTGACTAAAGAGACTGCTGAAATCACTCTGGTCCTATTTCCCTGGCTAACGAGAAACCCGCTACGGCTGTTTTCAGGAATCCTCATTAGACTCAATAAAGACTGGAACACTTTACAATCTTTTACCTTCGCAGGAGTCAATCTTTTAGATGTGCCGTTTAATGGGCTACTTAGGGCCATCCATTTCGCTTGATCGCCTGCTCGACAAGCCTGAGCACTCACTCATTGTTCAAAGCTACCAACCCCGTGAAATGACAGCGGGCCTACTAAATGCCGATGGGTTTGGCGTTGGTTGGTACCACTCGCAACAAGAGACACCTCCCTTCACTTACAAAAACATCCTGCCTATCTGGAACGACCCCAACCTCTCTAGCCTTAGCCGCTACATCGAATCAGGTTGCGTCTTAGCTAACGTTCGTAGCGCGACTCCAGGGTTAGGCGTTGATGTAAGCAATTGTCAGCCTTTTCAGAAAGATCGCATCTTGTTCATGCATAATGGCTTCATCAAAAACTTCCGGCAGACATTGCGTAAAGCCATTTGCGATCGCCTCGATGATACTTCTCATCAGGTGATTCAAGGTACAACCGACTCCGAGCACATCTTCGCGCTGTTGCTACACTACTGGTACCAAGCTCCAGAAAAACCTCTGGAAGAGGCGCTGCACCAAACTCTGACCACTCTCTCTGAGCTAGCAGAGAGCCAACAGTTAGAGTTTTCGGCCAATATCTTGATTAGCAACGGCAAACGGTTGATTGCTTCGCGCTTTGCCAGTCACAGTCCCAACCCCTCTCTCCACTGGCTCCGCGACGACCCTACGCTTCCGGATGCCGTGATTGTGGCTTCTGAGCCTTTGTTCGCTGGAGATTGGACCACCTGCCCAGAAAGTAGCATTCTGACCGTAGAAGATGACCTCGACATCCAGATTCGCCCCATCTGACCCACAGCTCCGCGATCTAGAGGTACGTCGGCAGCAGATTCAGCAAGCGTTGCAAGACTGTCGCACCGGTACTCTGGCTCTGTTTCAAGCAGTTGACTCCACCACATTTTGCCAACAAATTCATCCTGAATTTAGTCCCATCGGTTGGCACTTAGGCCATATTGCTTTTACCGAGGGGCTGTGGATTCTTGAACACTGTGCGGGTCAAGCGCCTCTCCTGCCCCAATACCGCCGCTTATTTGCCGCCGATGGCTTGCCTAAAGCAGAGCGCTGCAACTTGCCTAACCTGGCTGATACTTACACGTATCTCGATACCGTGACAACCCAGGTGCTGCAATATCTGAAAGTTGCACCACTTGACTCGCAAGAACGCCTTTGGCACTGGCTATTGCAGCACGAAAGTCAGCATTGCGAAACCATTAGTTTTTTGCTGCAATTGCAGCGGTGGACTGCCGATTTGGAACCTTCAAGTAGGCTAAAGCAACCCCAGCAGCACTCAGACTCTAGCGATTTTGAGGAAATGGTCTGCATTCCCGCTGGGGCATTTCAGCAAGGCAATGATTCTCTAGACGCGATCGACAACGAGCGCCCGGTACATTCGGTTGATCTCGATACCTACTGGATCGATCGCTACCCTGTTACCAATGGCCAGTACCGCAAATTTATCGCGGCTGGGGGCTACCAAAACCCCCATTGGTGGTCAGAATCGGGTTGGCAATGGCGACAAGCAAATGGTATTACTCAACCGCTCTATTGGCCAAATGATCCAGCCTGGGCAGATCATCCTGTCTGTGGCGTCAGTTGCTATGAAGCCGAAGCCTATGCTCGCTTTGTGCAGAAGCGCCTACCTACAGAAGCCGAGTGGGAAAAAGCTGCAAGTTGGCATCCGCAGAAACAGCAACGCCAAACCTACCCTTGGGGCGAAGCCTTTCCTAGCACTGAATCTGGGATTGGACGTTGCAACCACGACCATTTGGAGGGACAAACGACGCCCGTTGCTGCTTACCCCAAGGGGCAAAGCTTCTACGGCTGCTACGACATGCTAGGCAACGTTTGGGAGTGGACAGCTTCCTGGTTTGATGGCTACGACGGGTTTGAGTTCTATCCCTATCGTGGCTACTCACAAGTGTATTTCGATGGGCAGCATCGCGTGTTGCGGGGTGGCAGTTGGGTGACACGACCTTGGGGGTTACGCTGTGCCTTTCGCAACTGGTATGACCCTGGAACTCGGCAAATTTTGGCTGGCTTTCGCTGTGTGCGGGATGCAGAGCCTCGTGCCGCTTAGCCAGATGCTAAGGATTTCTTGAGTTTTGCTCAGCAACCTTAATGGGAAAATACAAGCGATTAGCCAAAAAATCTCACCTGAGTTCGATTTGGCTAAGATTCGCTGTGTGGTTCTCTATTTAAGAAGCTTCGCAGCGTCAATCTAACGGTTTTACATGGATGCGCTAACTTGCTGCGAGTGGTAACAATCTCGCTTCCATCACACTTACGGAGGTAGGATGTCGATTTTTAAAGCAGTGGGCAGCAATCTTGTGTCTCACCCCCCGGACCAAGGCGTTGCTCAGCCCCTGGAAAAGCGCTTGCAGATTGAACATCTGATTAGCCCTAGTAATCCTTTAGCCACGGAGCTTACAGCGGGTAAAGATGTGGTTGATGGTTTAGGCCAAGCGCCCAAATCATTGCCCCCGCATTATTTCTACGACGATCGTGGCTCTCAGCTATTTGAGCAAATCTGTGGGTTGCCAGAGTACTACTTAACTCGGACTGAGACAGCCATTCTGCAACAGTATGCAGCCGCGATCGCCCAAATTACGGGTCCTTGTGAGCTGGTCGAACTTGGTAGTGGCAGCGCTGTCAAAACTCGGATTTTGCTAGATGCTTATGCTTCCCTAGAGCAGCCTCTGCACTACATGCCAATTGATGTCAGTGCTGGCATCCTGGAAAGTAGTGCGCGGGATTTGCTCGTGGATTACCCAACCTTGCAAGTACATGGCTTAGTCAGTACCTATGAGCTAGCCCTAGCCAAGCTAGAGCCAGCACAACTCCCTACCCGGATGATTTGTTTCCTCGGCAGTTCCCTGGGGAATCTCACTCCTGCTGCATGTGAGGTTTTCTTTGCTCAGGTAAAGGCAGCCCTAAAGCCTGGTGAATATTTCCTGTTAGGGTTTGACTTGCAAAAATCACCCGATATTCTGGAAGCTGCCTACAATGACAGCCGAGGGGTGACAGCAGAATTTAATCTCAATATGCTGCACCATTTGAATTGGCGTTTCCAAGGCGACTTTGATGTCTCTCAGTTCCAGCATGTCGCTTTCTACAATGAGTCGCTGCATCAGATTGAGATTTACTTAAAGAGCTTGCGATCGCAAACAGTTCACCTGCGATCGCTCAACTTGGCGCTTGAGTTTGCTGCGGGCGAAACAATTCATACCGAAATCTCGCGCAAGTTCAATCTGGCATCCATGCAGCAAGACCTCCAAGCTAAAGGCTTAAACCCCATTCAAGCTTGGACGGACGCTAAACAGTGGTTTGGTCTCGTCTTGTGCCAGGTTTAGTCTCGTTTAACCCTTAGTACACCCACCCAAAAAAGTAGGGGCACAATAGTCTGTACCCCTACCCTCACTGTTATTCAGATATTAAGAACTTGTGATCCGTTGCTTACTTAGACTTCGGAGCTGCTTGTTCAGTTAGCTCAGAGCTGAACTCATTAAACATGCGCCGTCTTAGAGGTACAGATTCGGAACGGGGCAACAGGTTAAATACCTCTCGGAAAGTATCATCCACCGCTTCAAAGGGGACTTTACCCTTGGCATTCAGCGCCACTTTACCCTCTTGGTTGATCACTACCGTTTGAGGCACGATGCCAGCATAGTAGTAACCGGGTTCAGTTGGGCTGTAGCTAGATTTGGTCGGAATGGCATCTACGTTGATGGGAATGAAGTCTACAACCTTGCCATAAAAGCCTTGGAGCTGGGAGACAACTGGGGAGAACTGCTTGCAATCCTTGCTGTCATCGACAAAAAACACCAGCAGCGCAGGCTTATGACGTTGGATTGAATCTGCCAAGGTGGTTCTAGGCGGGACCAACGCGCCATTACCCGCGTAGAGCGCAAAAATATTGCCATCAAAGCGATCGTCGTCTATGCCTGCGAGTGCAGGAGAAGCTCCTACCGACCAGAAACCAGCGATCGTGACCATTAACACCAGCAGCACAGCGAAAGTCTGTTGTCGCCATGACCGACGCTGCTTTGGTGCTCCTACCTGTGAGGACAGTTCACCAGTCGTCAAATATTTACTAGCACTAGTCATAGACACAATGGGCAACTTCCACCAGGGAGACATTCTAAAACTCAATACTAAGGCTTGACGATTCTACCGTATGTCATTTTCCCATTATTAGGGGAGAGGCGATCGCAAAAAAATAGCACCTCCTCAAGCTTGAGAAAGTGCTACGGGTATGGATTTAACTTTGCGTCAGGATGTAAGAAGATTTCTTGCTATTTCTAGCTCTCAATCTTTAGCTATCTCTAGCTGTGCTGATGATTGCCATTGGTGCGAGGGCTGCGGGCTCCCACAGAAGCGCCAACCATAGCAGCTACTAAGCCGAGTAGAGAACCAAAGGTGAAGGACCAACCTGCTTTCGCGGCATTGCCAGCTAAATCACGGGTGCCTTGAGCTGAGATACTGGGGCTAGGGATAGCAGCTGGGTTAGGAATATCGACGCCACCTGGTTGTGCTGCGGCAGTAGCAGCAGAAGCAGCACTATTAACTAGTAGACCAAAGGTTCCAGTCACGCCACTCGCTAGCAGCCAAGAACTAATAGCCAAGGTAGTTGCCCAAAGGATCGCTCCATTTAACAGGGCAGTACTACGGTTCATCGGACCACAAGTACGGCTCGTAATCCAACCACCAATAAACAGAGAAATAAATAAACTAATAATGCTCCAGATGCCAACAGCAGTACCAACATCTCCAGCATCGGATCGGGGAGCACCGGACCCCGCAATGCTAGATAGTCCGATCGCAGCACCCAAAGCGCTTAATACTAATTGGGTTGCCAAAGCTGTGAGCAAACCTGCCAAAATGGGACCCCAACGGACCCGATCATGATATTCAGTAACTGGACCGTAAGCTGTTCTTTCAACTACATTATCTGCTGGCCGATTTGTATATGCCATAGCCTAATCTACCCCCTCCCACTATATAGGTTCTTAAAGAATTTGCTTTAGCAATTTCTACATTTGAGCTCTACTTTAAGCTGACTCTACAGTGACTACATCTACCGGCGGGAATAAGATTTAGCTCCTTTCATACTCTCAGACACAGAAATTAAAATTTGTTTTTTTCTAAACTAAGAGGCGTGAATTAGTTAAGTTTTTGTCAAGTTGCTCATCCCAAACATTCGAGAAGTTCTAACTCAGTTCTTATCGTGAAAACTAAGCTAACTTGAATCTGCTTCTTCCATCAAAGGGTTTCAGGCGATCGCCGTTAAAAATACATTGACTGAATTTACATAATATTGCTTGACTTATTAAAGTCTGAGACTTTGTAACACTCTTAACCAATTCAGTCCAG
Source organism: Trichocoleus sp. FACHB-262 (assembly GCF_014696035.1). Classification (NCBI taxonomy): domain Bacteria; kingdom Bacillati; phylum Cyanobacteriota; class Cyanophyceae; order Leptolyngbyales; family Trichocoleusaceae; genus Trichocoleus; species Trichocoleus sp. FACHB-262. The sequence goes on from NZ_JACJPK010000086.1 coordinate 160,188, forward strand.
AAGGTATTCCTGCTTACATGAATAACTATTATGTCTGAGTCGCTCTTCACAGATATTAAAACATACGCTTCTGCTTGATTAAGTTAGTAAAGGCTCAGCAACTCAGTTACTTGCAAAATACCTACTCCTTTGGGCATAACAACTGGGCAGCTTAGCCATAAAAAGCATGGTTTACTGAGTGGTATATAACCCTTTAGAAGTAGATTGGCTTAAGCCTTAACGCAGTCGAATTGCAGTTCCAGTCGCAGTGATGAGCAACAACACTCCAGACTGATCCAGGCTGATCGTTCCAGTGTCGATCTCAATGCCAATGACCGCATTCGCTCCTAAACGCTCTGCTCGCTTCTCTAGCTCTGCGAGTGCATCTCGTTGCCCTTGCTCAAAAACGCGCTCGTAGCTGGCTGTCCGCCCGCCAATAATGTCTCGAATTCCCGCAAAAAAATCTCGCAACGCATTACTGCCGTAGACTACCTCAGCCGTCACGATGCCTAAATAAGCTTCGACGGTGGCTCCTTGAATGACATCAGTTGTTGATAAAATCATCGGTTGTCCTCACGCAACAATACTTAAACAGTTAACTGCCTCACCTCAATCTAGTGAAGCTACACCTGACAGCCTCAGCCAGGGTCTGGAGGCCGCCCAACTGGGCTGTTTCTTACTGGGCTTCTCAACTGATAGGGCTCTCAACGTAACTCAAGTTTAGAGCCCAGAGTTTAGAGTCCAGATGTTATCAGCTTGGTTTCAACGAATGGCAGCGATCGAACTTCACTGCAAATGGAACTTGTCGTTGGTGGTAGCAGTCTCCTTCCTGATCCTTTTTCAGGGTCGCTGTAGCCGTTAATCATTGCAAACGTCGTCTAGGAAAATTGGCCGTGTATAGACAATCTCTTTTGGCCCTTAGTGTGCTGTGCTTAGCAGGCTTAGGTCTAGCCGCACCCGTAACTCAAGCCTATGAAGCAAAACAGACCCCAGCAACCAACCGCCATCAATCGGCGATCGCGAGCGGCTTAATCGCTCAATCTAGCGGGTCCAACAGCGAAGAACTAAGCCGACTGCTAAAGGAAGGACGGAAGTTGGTTGATTCTGGCAACTTCCCTGGTGCCTTAGCACTCTACGAGCGAGCTGCCAATTTGGATGGTAAGAATGCCAAGATCTTCTCTGGAATTGGTTACCTGCAAGCTCGACAAGGCAATTTCCCCGCTGCTGCTGCTGCCTACCGTCAAGCTGTGGCGTTGGATCAGAAAAATGCCGATTTTCAGTACGCCCTTGGCTATAGTCTGGCCAACTCTGGAGATAATCCGGGAGCTGCTGCCGCCTATCAACGAGCGACTCAGTTAGACGGCAAAAATATAGAAGCCTACCTAGGATTGGGGATCGTCTTAGCTCGCCAAGGTAATAACGATGGGGCGATCGACGCTTATCAAAAAGTCATTACCATCAACCCCAAGAGCGCTAAACCCTATGAAGCGCTTGGCTCACTGTTACTTCAGCAAAAGCGTTATCGGGAAGCGATCGCTACTTTACAGAAGGCGGCTCAACTAGCCCCCAATCGGGCCAGCACTCAAATTAATTTGGGCGTCGCTTTCCTGAATCAGGGCGATACCCGTGGTGGCATTACCGCTCTCGAACGAGCCGCCCAAATGGAACCCCGCAATGCTGATATTCACTTGCAGATTGGCAAAATTTTGCAAGACCAAGGCGATCGCCCTGGATCTTTGCAAGCTTATCAACGCGCCGTTGCGATCAAGCCTAGTTTGACTGAGGCCCATGCTGCGATTGGTGATCTTTATTTGGAGGACCAAAATTTCCTGCGGGCGATCGTAGCTTATCGCGAAGCCTTGGAAGCTAGCCCCGATGATGCCAGGACCGTTTACAACCTGGCTGTGGCTCTCAGAGGCCGCGATCGCCTAGACGAAGCCGAAGACACCTTCAAAAAAGCCCGCGATTTATTCAAGCGCCAAGGCGACAAAGCAGGCGAGGAAAAGGCCGAATCCGCCTTACGCAGTTTTAAGGACTAAAATCAACTTTTCGAAGCTACAGGTTCTTGCAAATGAACAGGGTTGGGGAAGACCCAATCTCGCGGCCAGAGTCTGAGAGTCGTTACTCCTAGGCTCAGCTTTAGGCTGCAAAAGGTGAGACTGCTCAATTCTTGGTTACGAGTGCTTATAAAGGCTGAGCGATTCCTAAATCGTGCCTCAGCGGTCTTCCCACCCCAAACCTCTGGAATGAAAGATTTCAGAATCATCTCCGAGCTAAAACTAATCAGCGAAAGCTCAATTTCCTGATTTACATAAATTCAAAAAGAAAGACGAAGCTGTAACAAGAAATATAAATCTGGGAAAACTTCTCTAAGCCCTTGACAACCTCACAGGGCGCTCAACTACCGAGAGCAATCTTCACCATAAATTTAAACAGTGCAGTTTACATTTATTAACAAAATGCAATAGTATGTATTTAGGTATATATCCTCAGTTGAGTATATATTCTTATTTGTCCTGATCGTGTTGACTCAGTCTGTCAAGGAAACCTTATACAGGAGCGGCGGGAGAAGCAAATTCCCTCTAGCTTGGGCTACTGGTTAAGCTGCTATCCCAATTATTCAATCATCGATTTCGAGAGCGCCTAGCACCATCTGGTCTGACCTCCCTTCAATCGGTAGACCTCCTATCCAATCGAGACGGATTGATTCAGCACCCTGAATGCCCTTCGTAACGAAACGACCGAATTATTAGGTCTTGACATGAGTACCCATTTTCCTTGGCTCACCACCATCATCTTGCTGCCTCTCGTGGCATCCCTGCCCATCCCCTTCTTACCTGGTAAAGACAACAAAGTTGTCCGCTGGTACGCCCTAGGGGTGGGTTTAGTAGATCTAGTCCTAACTCTCTTCACCTTCTGGCAGCACTACGATTTACAAAACCCCGAGCTACAGCTCGTTGAAAGTTATACCTGGATTTCCCAGATAGGTCTTAACTGGTCAGTCGGCGTTGATGGTTTATCGATGCCTCTGGTGCTTCTAACGGCTTTGGTCACGACCCTCGGCATCATGGCAGCTTGGCCCATCACCCACAAGCCGCGCCTGTTCTACTTCTTGATGCTGGCCATGTACAGCGCCCAGATTGGAGTATTCGCAGCTCAAGATCTGCTGATGTTTTTCCTCATGTGGGAACTAGAGCTGGTACCCATCTATTTGCTGATTTCGGTCTGGGGCGGTCAAAAACGCCTCTATGCAGCAACCAAATTCATTCTCTACACGGCGGTTGGTTCGCTGTTTATTCTCGTTGCCGCTTTTGCAATGGCTTTCTATGGCGACAACGTCACCTTCGACATGCGAGAGCTGGCCCTCAAGGACTACTCTCTAACTTTCGAGTTGATTGTCTACGCAGCCTTTCTAGTTGCCTACGGGGTCAAGCTCCCCATGTTCCCCCTACACACTTGGCTACCGGATGCTCACAGTGAAGCGCCCGCGCCTGTGTCCATGCTGCTGGCGGGTGTGATGCTGAAGATGGGCGGCTATGCCCTAATTCGGATGAACGTGGAAATGCTGCCAAACGCCCACGTTTACTTTGCGCCTGTGTTAGCTCTGCTCGGTGTAGTCAACATCATTTATGCAGGCTTGACAGCGTTTGCTCAGACCAACTTAAAACGCCGCATGGCCTACTCTTCTATCTCCCACATGGGCTTCGTCCTGATTGGGATTGCCTCCTTTACAGAGGTTGGATTGAGCGGGGCGATGCTGCAAATGATTTCCCACGGTTTAATTGCAGCGGCTCTATTCTTCCTGTCTGGGGTGGCTTACGAACGGACTCACACCCTGATGATGGACAAGATGGGCGGCATGGCGAAGCAAATGCCGATTGTGTTTGCTTTGTTTACCATGGGTTCGATGGCCTCGCTGGCGCTACCAGGCATGAGCGGTTTTGTCAGTGAATTGAGCGTTTTCCTCGGCTTTACCAGCAGCGAAGCTTACAGCGACCCCTTCAAAGTCGTTGTGGTGTTGCTGTCGGCAGTGGGATTGATTGTGACTCCCATCTACTTGCTCTCGATGCTGCGGGAAGTTTTCTACGGCACAGCTAGCCCTGAAATGGCTCAGGTCAAATTCTGGGATGCAAAGCCAAGAGAAGTGTTCATTACGGCTTGCCTGATTGTGCCCATTATCGGAATTGGTTTGTATCCTAAGCTGGCGACCCAAACCTACGACGTGAAGACCGTCGCGATCGCCGCTCAAGCCAGAAACTCCCTACCTCTAATTGCAGAGCAACCTCCCTCTCGCTTGTTCTCTCGCGTCTTGAGCGCACCTCAACTACAAACTCCGAAACCGAGTGAACTGCTGGGTGTGCTGAAGTAGATTTCTGCCCCATTAATTCAACGGACAACTTTGATTGTTGTCCTTGCCCCTGAAGTCAGCAGTATGATTTCAGGGGTTTTTGTTGATTGCAAGGATTGAAACTATGAAAGTTTGGACTTCTGTACTTCTGGCTCCCGTGGTTGCTTTAGTCTGGTCAGCAAGCGCCCAAGCAGCTCTACGCACCAAAGTTGTGGAGTATAAGCAAGGAAACACTGTGCTGGAAGGATATTTGGCTTACGACGATGCGGTAACAGGCAAGCGACCCGGTGTATTGGTAGTGCATGAGTGGACAGGTATCGGGCCTTATGTGAAGCGCCGCACTAACCAGCTGGCCAAGATGGGCTATGTTGCCTTTGCACCTGATATTTATGGCAAGGGCATTCGGCCTAAGAACCCGAAAGAGGCAGGCGCTGAAGCGACCAAGTATCGATCTAATCGCGCGTTGTTACGCGATCGCGCCAATGCTGGCCTCAATGTTTTGCGCCAACAACCTCAGGTAGATGCTAAGCGAATTGCGGCGATCGGGTATTGCTTTGGCGGTGGCACAGTCCTAGAACTGGCGCGTAGTGGCGCTGATCTTGCAGGGGTGGTTAGTTTTCACGGTAATTTAGACACCCCCAACCCAACCGATGCCAAGAACATTAAAGCTAAAGTTTTGGTATTGCATGGCGGGGACGACCCTCTAGTACCTGATGAGCAGGTGCAGTCTTTTAAGCAGGAGATGCGCCAAGGTAAGGTCAATTGGGAACTGGTGAGCTATGGCGGTGCCGTCCACAGTTTCACAAATGCCGAAGCAGGCAATGATGTCTCTACAGGGGTGGCTTACAACCGCACCGCCGATCGCCGCTCTTGGGAAGATATGAAGCAGTTTTTTACGGAGATTTTTGGAAATAGAAGATAGGGAGGAGTGAGAAGTCAGAAGCCAGGAGCAGAAGGGTTTTAGTTCCCCTAACTTCTTAAGCGATTCGCCTCTCATAGAGAATCGGAACTGTCTCTAGTGCTACTGACTTCTAACTTCTAGCCCCTTCCTTCTTCATCTCTCATCCCTTCTCTTTCATCCTTCCGTCTTCACCGCCTGCTCCTGCACCAAATTTGGGCGAGTCACATTTGAGGTAAAGAGATTTTGGAAAGCGGTTTTGCGACGGGCGACGTTGTTGGTGTCAAAGTTCCACATGGTTTCGTAGTAGAAGAAAGACACGCCCTTGAAGTCGCGATCGCGTACCGCTTGCACTTGGGCTTGGATTTGTGGAGTTGGCATCAATCGGTCTTTTAAGCCTGCCAAAATGCCAATCGCAACAGGAATATGTTGTTTTGCAGCTCGAACTTCAGGCTGATCGAGTTCTGAAATAAAGGTGTTTAAGTCAGTGCGATAAATCTGCAACAACAGTTCTTCTACCAAACCACGACGTTCCCACGTGGCCCAATCGGCCAAAAATTCCTCGTAGGAGAACTTTTGCGGATTGGGAGAGAGGGAAACGATCGCCTTAGGTTTACGAGCCTTAATCGCCTCAAACGTGCGAGCAAAGACCTGAGTAATTTTGTCGGCACGCCAACGAGTCCATTCGGCATCTTTGGGATCGCTAGGTGGGCTTTGGCCTTGATGTTCTTGTTGATAAAGCTTGACGGTAATGGGGTCGTAGCCAAACTGAGCAGGTAGCCCAAAGTGGTCATCAAACTGAATGCCATCAATGTCGTATTTGGTGACAATTTCGGTGACCAAATCGATCATGAACTGTTGCACTTCCGGCTGGAAAGGATTGAGCCAAACGCGACTGTGCTTGCCTTCTGCCCAAATCGTGGAACCGTCTTGTCGAGTGGTAAGCCAGTCAGGATGACGCGCCACTAAATCTGACTCGGCAGGAGCCATGAAACCAAACTCAAACCAAGGAATCACAGCCAGATTATTACGGTGGCCTTCTTCGACTGCTTCCGCGAGCATGTCTCGCCCTTGCAGGCCTGGTGTTGGGTCAACCTCGGTACCAATTACTTTTTTGGCGACTTGGCTAGGGTAGAGTGTATGGCCCCAGTTCCAAACAGTGGGGTAAACGGTGTTGAACTTGAGTTTCGCTAGGTCTTGTAAGTCATTCTTGAGGCGATCGCGGCTAAACAAGATCTCGCTATCGACGTTGGTGAGCCACACGCCTCGGATTTCGCTCGTTTTGTTAGTGCTTTGAGGCTGGGACTGAGGTTTATTCCCTGCCACATATTGAGCGGGAATTAGGGCGAGTTGACTAGTACCTGCTCGGCTCTGACAAATGGCCGCAGCTACATCGGCGCGGGTTGCTACTTGGTTGGGATTGAGGGATTTGGCGTTGGGATAGTTGACGACAATTTGCCTTTCAGTTGCTGCTGCGATCGCATTCCGAGCATAGTCAGGAATCGCCTGAGCATCGTTAAAGTTAGCACTCAAGGTCGTGGCAACAGGTTGAGCAGCTTTGTAGCCCAAGCCACCTGCTAATGCCACTAGAACTTGAGCCCGAGGAATGTTCTGGGCTGGTCTAAAAATTCGACCGGGATAACCGGACATAAACCCCGCACCAGATGCTTTATCAATCGATTGAGCCGCCCAATAATTAGTCGCTACATCACTAAATCGGATGGGTGCGGTCGGTAGGGTAGCATTAACGGCTCCCGGAAACGCTTTCACCACCATTGCGGCAAATTCAGCACGCGTGACGGGGGCACTGGGGCGGAAGCTACCATCGGGATAGCCACTAATGATTTTCTGATCAGCCAAATTTTCAATACAGTTCTGTGCCCAGTGACCTTGAACGTCCTTAAATTTAGTTGGGCTCGTTTGTGCGGTGGTGGGGGTCATCAAACCCGCTGCAATCACCATCGCGATCGCAGTCAAAAAGGTGGTGAGGAAGGTCAGCGGCGAGCGGGGTCGGTAGATTTTATGCATGGAAAAGTTCTGTAAGACCGAGGTGACAGGCAAAGACGAATGGATGGCGGCTTATCTCTCTTAATCCAATTAAGTTGCCCCAAATTCCGTCAAAAAAAGTGGGCCTCATCTAAGCCCATTTAATCCATGACTCTGAAAGTGATGCCACGGTGCCGCTCGCGTCGGTAATGTTACAAGGCGATCGCTCCTTACCTCAACCCGACTTACCACTTGCCTTGGCTTTGTAGCCTAGTTTGATCAAAATTTCTACGAGCTTCTGTGTGTGGTCACCCTGAATTTCAATCGCATTCTCTTTTACGGTGCCACCCGCTCCGCACTGGGCTTTTAGCTTTTTCAACAAATCGGCTAATGTTTCTGCCTTGGCTTGAAATCCTATAATTTCAGTCACCGTTTTGCCACCCTTGCCTTTCCGGGTCGCCTGCACCTTCAAGTTTTGTTGATTGGGCGGTAAATCGGGCACCCCACGCGCAAATGCATCAGGATTGGCAGAGTTACCAAACTCAGAGTAGACAACGCGATCGCTCTTATCAGTCGGCTTGCGCTTAGAAGAAGCCATAGTCAGAAGCTGCTTATTGCTGAGTAGAATTTGTGGGAGTCGTAGGCTCTCCTTTCACTCCCCCAATGTAAAACAACCGCGTCACCGCTTCATAGGCCCAATGGTCACGAGGCACATCGGAGAAGGGTGGCTCAAATTGCTCAATAGGGGTTTCGTAAACCTGAGGGATTGGCAGCGGCGCATCCTGACGGCGAATCGGATAACCCTCGTTTAGAGTCGGATCTACTTGCGTCGGTTGCGATGGAGATTCAGTAGGTGTGAGATCAGGCGTTTGAGCTTGAGCAGGATGAACGGCGATCGCGCTTCCAGTCAAAGTTCCTAAAACCAAGAGCCATCCTAAAGGACGAGCCAGAATTTTTTGCAGCATAGGAGGATTGAACGTGCGAACTTTATCTCCACGGTAGCGCGATCGTTTTGGCTGTTGCCCAATTTCATAACTCAGACAACCCCTAAATGCCGAGCTTCACCCGCATTACTTCATATAAAACCCGCGATAGTTCTCGCCGTTGTAGCACTTGTTTGTCGGCAGGAGTTCTCGCAAAAGCACGATCGTAGGCAGCAGGCAGTGCTTTTTTGACTAAGAACGAGAGTTGCTCGCGAGTAATCGGGCGTTCTGGGGCAAAACGGCGATCGCCCACACCAGCGGCAATTTGCTTCGCGACTAATGTTTCAATCATCGGGTAAGCCCAGCGGTAGTTAGGCAACACATCCACGAAGGTTGGCGTGGCAGGCGAAACCAGGTCAAAGCCCAACAGCTTGACCAATGCGGTCGCGACCACAGCTCGATTGACGCTGGCTGAGGGCCGAAAATGCAGATCGGTGTAGTTTTCACTGCGAATAATTCCAGCAGCGGCTAGAACCTGAATCGCTTCAAAGTCGGGATCATCGTGAGCAATATCATCAAACCAAAAGAGCGGGATGCCATTGCGAGCTAGGGTACCTTGCAGCTTGCGTTTGAGCGTTTCGTTGGTGGCAATATCGCGAACTTCTACTCCTGCATTGACGGCTAGAGCGGCTAAATAACCTCCTGCTTCTCCGATCGCCCACTCTACGGGGTGCATGCGATAAGCCGCGTTGGTAATGTGGGTAGTGCCGATGCTTTTGGCCGAGAGGATCAAGCCATCGGTGTTAATCGGAATCAAAGCGCCCAGAGGCAAGGTAAAAGGCAACGCAATCACGTTTTCGCCTGGCAAGCTGGCATGCCCTGGCTCGTCATTGCCGTGCAGATCAAGATAGTGGTACTGCCCAATGCCGACACTATCCTCAAAGCTTTTTGCTCTTGCCTGGCCAGGGAAAAAGGGCTTGGCGACATCTTCATGGCGAATTGTGGTGGCCGCAATGCCACGTCTAGCTTCGCGAATGTAAGGCTCTATGGCAATACCATCCCGAGTCCAAGTGAGGTCGCCGCGTGGTTTCAGGTCTGGGACTCCGTTGGTTTGCAAATAGTGAACGTAAGCACGGGCGCGATCGCGGGCTTGTTGAATATGGCGCTGCCGTTCTTCTCGGCTCATACCTACCAGAACCCCGACTCGATAGTCATTGCCACAGCACCAAGGCCCGTTTTCCCCATGTTGATGTTGGCCCCAGTTTAGGACGGTGACATCTCCAGGGCTAATTGTTTTCTCATTTTCGGCTGCTCGGGAAATTCGTCGATAGCGAAAGATGCCAAAAGGATTGAAAAACTCACGGGGTTGGGGTTCCCACTGTCCACGGCTTTTGTGCCAAAAGGCGCTTTGAAACTCTGCGGCATTTAGCCAAGGGCTGCTGTTATATCCAGGAGGAGCCCCGATCGCCACCCCACGTCCCGGAGCCGTCCGTTCGACAACAGCACCAAAGGTAAAAGATTGCTGACATTGGGGCAAGGCTCGTTCGGGCAAGGCTTGCTCTCCGGTTTCACTCCGGGCTTCCTGACCGACGCGAGATTCAATATTGCCTAGTTCTAGCAAGTCTCCCAACTCTGTCGCTTCTAGGATGACTCTGCTGTTGATCGTAAAGGTGTGATTGTTCTGGCGATCTTGAAACACAATTCCCGTCACGCGCCGACGCTGGCCTGGATCGTTGCTAGTCACGACTTTAATCGGTTCAGAAAAAGGAATCAGGATGAGCTTGCCTTGGGCGAGGTAAGGGGCGATCGCTTCGTTCATCGCGGTGGCGGCGACCACAGGGGTCGTGGCTAGGGGGCTGACCCAACCTCCGCCGGGATTGGCAACTTTTTTACCGTTGAGCTTTTGCAATTCCCGTTGGCGATCGCGGAAGCTGCGTTGGGTTTTAGAAATGGCAAACCGCTCGCCTTCGACTTGAAAGGGAGTGGCTGCTTGGCGCAGGAGATCGCCATCATCGGAGGCGGGGAGGGCTTGAGCGGTGAATTGTCCGCCAACTACGGCTTGGGGTTGGACAAGACAAACGGTGATGCCACTGCGTAGGGCTGCGAGGGTGGCAGCATAGGCGGCTGTGGAACCGCCCACAATCAGAATTGGGTAAGACAGCGATCGCCCATTCTCTGGCCTTGTGAAGGTGTTGGGGTCGAAGATTCCCCCTTGCTGGCGGACTGGCTGTGGTGTCGGCATGGCTTTAATTTGGCGGTTGAGAATGGTGGGATGCGGAAAAGCCTGATTTATGGATTTTAAGCAGGGTTAGGGGTTTAGCTTGGTTTGCCACAGCTTGATTTAAGTTCTGGGCAAAATCAAGACTTGAGGGCACCTGCCCTCAAACTCCCGCTGAGGGACGGCTGCGTCCCCCAGACCCCCTCCAGACGAGTCTAAGTGTGGGTGTTTTGGTACTTTGTTTTCGGCACTTTGTAATGCTTCACTCTCCCAACTCCCGACTCCTGACTTTTCATCCTTCATCCCTCCTCTTTCATCCTTTCCTGTTCCCTCCTTTTCTCGCGATCGCTGTTTCAGAACTAGTGGGATTTCCTATAATGAACCTGTCCCCTCACTGCGTCAGGTCTGTGACACGTACTCCTCTTTCTTCTACCCATCAATCTGCGATCGATAATCTTGCTGAAGTGATTACCTCGGCTCAGCGGCCTGATGCGCTAGGGCGGTTTGGTCAGTTTGGTGGTAAGTATGTGCCAGAAACGCTGATGCCAGCGTTGAGTGAGTTGGAGACTGCGTTTCATCAGTACTGCAACGATCCAGAGTTTCAGCAAGAGTTACAAGGCCTGATGCGGGACTATGTGGGACGGCCCAGCCCGCTTTATTTTGCGGAGCGGCTGACGACTCGGTATGCTCGTCCGGATGGGAGTGGTCCCCAGATTTATCTGAAGCGTGAAGATTTAAACCACACAGGCGCTCACAAAATCAATAATTCTTTGGCTCAGGCGCTGCTGGCGAAGCGGATGGGTAAGCAGCGGATTATTGCGGAAACGGGCGCGGGACAGCATGGCGTGGCGACGGCAACGGTCTGTGCTCGCTTTGGGCTGGAGTGCATCATCTATATGGGTGTGCACGATATGGAGCGGCAAGCTCTGAACGTCTTCCGGATGCGATTGATGGGCGCTGAGGTGCGTCCGGTGGCTTCTGGGACGGGCACGCTGAAGGATGCGACTTCGGAGGCGATTCGAGACTGGGTGACGAATGTGGAAACGACTCACTACATTCTCGGCTCGGTTGCAGGTCCGCATCCTTACCCAATGATTGTGCGCGACTTCCAAGCGGTGATTGGTCAGGAAACCAGGGCACAGTGCCAAGAAAAGTGGGGTGGTTTACCTGAGATCCTGCTGGCTTGCGTGGGCGGTGGCTCGAATGCGATGGGTTTGTTCCACGAATTTGTGAATGAATCGAGTGTCCGGATGATCGGTATTGAAGCGGCTGGAGAAGGCGTAGATACGGAGAAGCACGCAGCGACGTTAACTCGTGGTCGTGTGGGTGTGTTGCATGGGGCGATGAGCTATCTATTACAAGATCAAGACGGCCAGGTAGTCGAGCCACACTCGATTAGTGCGGGCCTAGACTACCCTGGCGTTGGCCCTGAGCACAGCTACCTCAAAGACAGCGGTCGAGCGGAGTACTACAGCATCACGGACGCAGAAGCACTAGATGGCTTCCAGTTGATTTCTAAGTTGGAAGGAATTATTCCCGCTTTGGAAACGTCTCATGCGATCGCCTACTTAGATTACCTTTGCCCCCAACTCGAAGGTAGCCCCCGCATTGTGATCAACTGCTCTGGCCGTGGCGACAAGGATGTGCAAAGTGTGATCAAATACCTGAAGCTGGACGAGCAGAATTCCTAGGGATTCTACCTTTTGCCTTTCGTAGGGGCGAAGCGTTCGGCAATAGTACTTTGGGCAACTCCAAAGACTCTCAACCGAATGCTTCGCCCTTACTTTGAGAAGCGCGATAAGGGCTACGCCCTCGCAAGCGATCGCCAATTAGGGAACCATTGTTCTAGTTACAAGTCCGAATAGATCGGGTGTTAGCTTGAGAATCTTTTCTCTCCTCAAAACTTGACTGACTCAGGGTTGCATGCACCTCATCTACCATTTCTGACTTGCTCTAGATCAAATAGGAGCCATGTTTCATGATGCGACCCCTCCTGACTGGGATTGCTTGCAGTGCCGTCGTGATGACGGGTGGATTGGTGGGAGTTTTCACTCACCAAAATCCTGCCCCTGCCATCACCAAATCTCTTAGCCCAACGGCTCAGCCTGCTCACTCACACACACAACTACTCGCTCAAACCCCAACAACGGCTAGTTCACTCACCGCTATTGAAAAATCTGCTTTTGATCAGATCAATAAGTACCGTGCTTCCAAGCGCCTACCTGCATTAACTTGGAACGCAGCGATCGCGGAGCAATCTCGCAAACACAGCCAAAACATGGCCAATGGTAAAGTGCCATTCAGCCATGATGGATTTCAACCACGAGTCGCAGCGATCGCTAAAACAGTAGCGTACAGAGGGGCGGCTGAAAACGTTGCTTATAACCAAGGCTTTAGTGATCCTGCGACTAAGGCAGTGCAAGGCTGGATTAAAAGCACGGGACACCGCACCAACATCGAAGGCAACTACAACGTCAGCGGCATCGGTGTGGCCAAAAACGCCAAAGGCGAATATTACTTCACTCAGGTCTTTATTCGTTCGCGATAACGGATAGTCTCAGGCTCTTGTAGCCCATACAATAAGAGGTGCCCTGCTGCTGTGGCGGTTTCGGGCACTTTGTTTATGAGCGGTTGAGCGATGGATTTTGAAGACTTTCAGGTTTACGATCGCGACTTACCTGAAGCAGCATTACAGCAATACTTACCCGCCGAAGCGATCGCGGTTGATACAGAAACAATGGGTTTACTACCCCACCGCGATCGCCTTTGTTTAGTCCAACTCTGCGATCCTCAAGGCCGAGGAGCCGTGGTGCGGATTGAGCGTGGCCAAACGGAGGCTCCCCATCTCCAGGAATTGTTAGAAGCGCCGACAGTAACAAAGGTGTTTCACTTTGCCCGTTTTGACATCGCCACGCTGAAGCACAATTTGAGTATTCAGACCGCACCCATCTTCTGTACCAAAATCGCCAGTAAACTAGCCCGCACGTATACTCCACGCCACGGTCTGAAAGATGTGGTGCAAGAGTTGGAGCGAGTAGAGCTAGATAAAAGTGCTCAAAGCTCGGACTGGGGCAACGCAGCCAATTTGTCAGACGAGCAACTGCGCTACGCCGCTAATGATGTGCGCTATCTTTTGAGCGTGCGCCAGAAACTCATAACCATGTTGCAGCGAGAGGAGCGATGGGATCTTGCCCAGCAATGCTTTAACTGTCTGCCGACCCTCGTGGCACTGGACTTGCTGCAATACAAAGACTTGTTTGAGCACTAAACCTACAAAAAGCACCCTTTTAGCGTTGAAAGGCGGTCAGCGTCGCTTCAATCGGGTAGCCCACGGCTTTCCAGGCGGGCAAGCCACCTCGTAACTCTGATACCTGGCGATATCCGGCGGCCCGTAGTTTAGCAGCGGCTTCTGCGGCTTCTTCATCAATATCGCCGTAGATGTACAAGTCGCGATCGAACTCTAGGGAATCTAGGGTGCGAGCGGGAAGCTCGGGCAGAGGCATAGAAATTGCGCCCGTGATGTGGCTGAGGTTGAATTGGCTGCGATCGCGTACATCAATGATTGTCAGTGCGGGTTCACCCCAATCTAAGCGAGCTTTGAGGTCGTAGACGCGAGACTTGGACCGTAGCGCTGGGGGCCGAGGGAGAAGGCTAAAGAACGCGTCCATGTGGAGAATGCCAAGTAGCTTTGCTTGCAATCTAACAACTGATTTTGCGAGCTGCAAAATTTTATGTAGAAACCTTGACTTTTGAACCTTGATTTGGTGTCTCGTTTAAAGCGGCAACTGCTCAGCTAAAGATTAAAAATGGGGCGTCACCTCAAGGTGGCCCCGAAATCAATCTAGCGCTTAAAAGCAAGACACCAGACGCAGCAAGGGTTCAATGATTAATTATTGGAAATCAATTTCTTGCTTTTGAGTGTGATTGGCGAGCGCAGAGATCACGTTGTATCCTTCGGGTCCAGGAGGTCTTTGAGAGTCCTCAGCACCGTCAGTGGCTCCATCTATTGCTTTCCACGCTTCCAAGCCACCTTTTAGCTCAGCCACATTGAAGAAACCAGCGCCCCGGAGGGTTTGGGCTGCTTGAGCCGTTTCTTGCTCGTTGCCACCATACACATAAATGTCGCGGCTGGGTTCTAGGCTGGACTGCGCCCAAGACACCAACTCATCCATTGGCATGGACATGGCTCCAGTGATGTGGCTGGCGTTAAAGCTGTTGCGATCGCGAGCATCTAGAATCGTCAGTGCAGGCTCACCCCACTCCAAACGAGACTTGAGGTCATGCACCGAAGATTGAGCCTTCAGGCCAGGAGGGGTAGGAGTGACATTGGGCAAAGCTTCTTTAGCATGTTCAATTGCATCTGCGACCTTATGGGTTGCGTTATCCGCAGCGTGAGCAGCATTATCTACGGCACTTCTAGCTTTATCTTGCATATTTTCCATAACGAGCTTATTAATCGAATCACATCATCTGAACTGTAATCGCAAGCCCAAAGGCAATCGATCCCCCCTGAGTAGTAAGGTCAAAAAGTTCTCCCTTTGGAGAGATCGCATACCTTTCAAGTGCGTTCAAAAGCAAGGCGATCGCACTCGAAACCTAGCCCCGCTCCAGCAGATCTGTCCTCTAAACTGGATCTATGGCACCCAGAATTCAGACCCTACCGCTAGAGGTAGTCCATTTAATTGCGGCTGGAGAAGTGATTGATTCTCTGGCGGCAGTTGTGCGGGAATTAGTCGAAAACGCCCTAGACGCAGGGGCAACCCGCATTGCGATCGCGCTCTGGCCAGAGCAATGGCGAGTCCGAGTAGCCGATAATGGCGCTGGCATGGACTTGGCAGATTTGAAACAAGCCGCCACGCCCCACAGCACCAGCAAAATTCAAGCGAGCGAAGACCTGTGGAAGATCACCAGCTTAGGATTTCGGGGGGAAGCGCTACACAGCTTGGCTCAGTTGGCAGAACTAGAAGTTTTGAGTCGGCTCCATAGTAATCAAGCAGGTTGGCAAGTCAGCTACAACACTCAAGGAGAGCCAATTCGAGTTGAGCCTGTCGCGATCGCCCCTGGTACCGTCGTCACTGCCAGCAACCTGTTTGGCATCTGGCCCGCCCGTCGTGAAGGTTTACCCTCGCTAGCCCAGCAGTTACGTGCGATTCAGCTCGCCATTCACCAGATCGCCCTCTGTCACCCGCATGTTACCTGGCAAGTCGAGCAAAGCGATCGCCCTTGGTTCTCGATTTGGTCTGGAGAAGATGCCAAGCCAGTTTTAGCCCAGATTCTACGAAGCAGCCACCTCAGTGACCTACATGCTATAGCGATCGCTAGCCCCAGAACCGCCACTATCCCAGAAATTCCCAACCCTGACACTTCAAGCCTAGAAAAGCTGCAACTAGTCCTAGGCTTGCCAGACCGTTGCCATCGTCGTCGTCCCGACTGGGTGCGAGTTGCCATCAATGGCCGCATCGTCAAAGCCCCAGAACTAGAACAAACTATTCTGGCCGCCTTTCGCCGCACCCTCCCCCGCGATCGCTACCCGGTTTGCTTTGCCCACTTGCAGGTTCCCCCTAACCACATCGACTGGAACCGCCATCCTGCCAAAGCCGAAGTCTATCTGCATCACTTAAGCGATTGGCAAGAAGCCGTCACCCAAGCGATCGCCCAAGCCCTGCACTTCAGTCCAGCCCAACTCACCGAGTCCTACCATTCCGAAAGAGTGGGACAACTCTTGAAAGTTGCCGAAGCCGATGGTGTGTATCAAGTCAGCCGCACCATTCCCGTAGAAACCGAAGCCACTGTTACAACTGATGACTCAACCAACCCGACCGTCACCAATCTTCTAGAACTAAGAGCCGTCGCCCAAGTCAGCAATACCTACATTGTTGCCGAGCATCCTGCGGGCATGTGGTTGGTAGAGCAGCACATTGCCCATGAGCGCGTCCTGTATGAGCAACTGTGCGATCGCTGGCACATCGTGCCCCTAGAACCCCCCGCCATTCTCAATCAACTCTCCGCCCCCCAGCGCGAACAACTGCAACGCCTAGGGCTAGAAGTCGAGCCATTTGGTGAACAACTCTGGGCAGTCCGCACCGCCCCCAACCTCCTAGCCCAGCGCGAAGACTGCCCCGCCGCCCTCTGGGAACTCAGCTTGGGCGGCGACTTAGAATCCGCCCTCGTTGCCACCGCCTGCCGCAGCGCCATCCGCAACGGCACCCCCCTCACCTTGCCAGAAATGCAAACCCTCCTCGACCAATGGCAACAAACCCACCGTCCCCACACCTGCCCCCACGGTCGCCCCATCTACCTATCCCTAGAAGAAACCGCCCTATCCCGCTTCTTCCGTCGCCATTGGGTGATTGGGAAGAGTCATGGGATTTGAGGGGAGGGATGAAGGATGAAAAAAGTAGGGACAAGAAAATCTAAAAGGATCGAAACACGTACACTTAGACTCGTTTGGAGGGGGTCTAGGGGACGCAACCGTCCCTCAGCGGGAGTTTGAGGGCAAGCGCCCTCAAGGCTCGGATTTCAAAACTTCAACTCAGACCACCAAAACTACTGCGACAACGTACCCGCGCTAAATTCCTGACAAAAACTATCCACCACCCGATCCAACGCCACCGCCCTCGATGCCTTAAACAGCAAGCGATCGCCCGGTTGCACCAATTGCTTTAAGCGCTCCACCACGGCCTCAGACCCATCAAACTCCTCCGTTGTAATCCCCACCGCTCCAGCCGCCATCGCTGCACTTTCCGCTGGATCAGCCAAAATCAACAAATGATCTAAACGTAATTGAGCTGCCATCGCTCCCACCTGCTGATGAAACTCCGGCGATCGCTCCCCCAACTCCTTCATCGTGCCCAAAACCGCAATACGACGCTGACCCGGCGTTTGGGCTAGCAACTGCAAAGCCGCAATCATCGATTCCAAACCAGCATTGTAAGTCTCGTCCAAAATCACCACATCATTCGGTAGCTCATGGCGCTTGGCGCGACCACTAGGCAACTCCACCACCAGTCCCGCCTGCAAAGGCTCCCAGCTAATATTCAAGCTTTTGGCAACCGCCAGAGCAGCCAAGTAATTGAGAGCATTGTGCTGTCCCGGTAGAGGTAAAGGAAACTGCATCCCCTCTACACTTAAAGTGCTGGTATCTAATAACTGTCCTTGGAAGTCCCCGCCTGCTAAACCATAACTGATGGTCTTTCCTGACCAGACCGTTGCCGCAGTGGGTAACAACAGGGGACTGTCGTGGTTGAGAATTGCTGTCCCTGTGGGAGCCATTTCCGCCAACAACTCACACTTGGCCTGCGCGATCGCTTCCTCAGAACCCAACCGTCCAATATGTGCCGTCCCCACATTCGTAATCACCGCAATGTCAGGCCGCGCAATTTGCGTCAGCAAAGCAATTTCTCCCGGACCTCGCATGCCCATTTCAATCACGGCATAGTCATGGTCTGGCTCTAGTTCTAGTAGAGTCTTCGGCACCCCAACTTCGTTGTTGTAGTTGGCCTGGGTTTTCAGGACTCGTCCCTGGGTTGCCAGCACCGCACTAATTAATTCTTTCGTAGTGGTCTTGCCCACCGATCCGGTCACCGCCACCACCGGAATCCCGCACTGGTCTCGCCACCACCGCGCGATCGCTTGGTATGCCTGCAACGTGTCCGTCACTTGAAGCAGAGGAAAAGCCCCAGTATTTTCCCGTGGTGGAGTTTCTTCATAAGCTTGATCCACGATCGCCGCGATCGCTCCTTGGTCTAGAGCGGCACCGACAAATCCATGCCCGTCAAACTTTTCGCCCCGCAAAGCGACAAACACTTCTCCCGGCTGGAGACTCCGAGTATCGGTGCCAATGCCGATTGCTTGCTGCGCTAAATCCGCGCTAGAGAGGTTAAGGGGTATAGCGTGCAGAATCTCTACGAGCTGGGATAAGGTGGCACGACAAGGCATAAGACGGCAGTGATTGAAACAAACTAGCTGTGATCATACCGCTGCCTGCTCCTACCCACGGATAATGTGCCCCTAAGCCAACCTGAAAAATTTTTGATGAATTTATGCCGATCCTTCCGGAAAGGGCTGAACTGTAGTTGTATTACTCAATGGAATAAATTTCTGTTCCTGTGTCTACAAGCTTTTCAGCGCTTGATTGACTGTCCTGTACTCCACATGCCAAACAGGAAGCTAGTCAAAAAAGCAGTTAACTTGTAGACTTCAGAGGGTTGAAAACTTCACCGAATCTTTAAACGATCGGTGACTTCAGTCACATTGACCAGTGATCTCACCCAGTACGATGGGAGAGTACTAGGATCGAGTCAGTATTGAAGTTTACAAGCTTTTCTTGTAAACCGAGTTTTCTCCTAAGTATTTACGTCAATCTTTTATTTGTTGCTAATAAATCAAGCCTTACAAAATTTTCGCTTAGCCTCCTTTCCCCAGTGTGGGAGCGCAAACTAACGTGACTACTTGGATGGGTCAGTACAATCGAGAGATTACACCAGAGGAGCAGAAGCTTTATGATCACTTGCTCTTCTGCGTCGAGCATGAGTCGCCTCAGCAGCTAATTAGCCGCTTTCGGTCACTGTTTATTGATGGCATTGGCTATCCAGAACGCGAAATTACCGTTGCGCTCGATCAGCTCATTGCGTCTAAGTTTGCCGAGCAAGAATTCAAGTTTGTCTTAAATCGTTGCTGTCACATTTTAATCAACCGTTGGCAGACGCGATCGCAGTTGCAGCAGCCAATTTTGGAATTGGTGGCGCTGTTCGAGGCTCCTTCTGCCCGCCCGATTACTGAGGTGTCTCGCAGCAAATCAGTCAGGCGCTTGCGGGAACTAGTTGTCTTGTTTTGCCAAAGTGAGTACTGTGCTACCCTGCGACGTTTAGCGCGAGTCATTATTCAAACTAATGAAGCGCAGCAGCAGGATAACCGTTCTCTCGGAACGCTGATTCGGCGCTATCCCTATCTTTATGACCACTGCTTGCTGAGCGAAGACAGTTCTTACGAGCATCAGCAAACAATCCGTCAGATTCAAACTCAGGTTCAGCGACAATTTGAAGTGGATCTGTCGCAGTACGTCACCTATCGAGTGCGGCAGTCTCAAACCGTACGCTTGTCACCGACCTTGATAGAAGCCCGCCAACTTCAAGCGGTGAAGAATCCGACGCTGTTGAGTGATGACGAACTCTACCAGGCTTTGCAGCAATTTGCGGGGCGAGTAGATGGAGATGCTTCTTATCGAGATTTAGCTCAACGCTTTTTGCTCAACGCAAAGTACACGCCATCCTATGCGACGTTTAAGGATGACTTGTATGAATACATTGTGGCTGCGGTTGATCCAGAGTACGGTAAGCGACAATTCAACAATCAGCTTTACCTGCATCTGCGCAATACCCTGCCAGATAATCATGACCAGCGGTTGAATGAGTTTCTGCTGATTAGAACTTGCGCTTATCTACTCAACTTCTTAGTCGTAGAAAGTGCTCAGCGCCCTAACCACTTTGTTTTTGTCGATCTGATTACCAACTTGGGGGCTACTGCCGCAACCGGGTTGTTGCTGAAGATTGTATTGCTTTGCCGTAAAGTGAAGCCTTATTTAGAAAAGCGCTTTTCTATTTTGTTCAATCACTACGAAGCTTGCGCTCGTGAAGGGGTGCATTGGCTAATTCAAGCTTTGGAAAACCTAAATGTGGCCCTTAGCACTAATTTTGGCGTGGTAGACCTCTCCTACATTCATCAAGTCGTTCAATAAACCCAAAGTATTAATTGATACCAACCTCTGAAGGAATTGGGGCGATCGCTCTCCTCCTTAGGTTTGGTGAGGTGCGATCGCCAGCCTCCACTTAACTGTGCTGCTAACTGCGCCAAGAATGACTCACTTTATTCAGTTGCATCACATCCTCGTCGCTGAGCGTCCAGCCTAAAGCCCCCGCATTTTGTTGGGCTTGTTTGGCGTTCTTAGCACCTGGGATCGGGATGACTCCACCTTGAGCAATCAACCAATTCAGTGCAACTTGAGCAGGTGTCCGACCATACTTGGTGCCTAAATCTTGAAGCAGATGGAGCACAGGCGCAAGTTTCTGGCGACCGTCGCGGCTAAAGCGAGAATCCCATTGGCGGGCTCCAGTAGGTTCTTGGTAATTTTCTGCGGTGTATTTGCCAGTTAGTAAGCCTTGAGCCAAGGGGCTGTAGGCCAAAATCGTGACTCCTAATTGCCGCGCCATGTCCAGAATGCCATTGGCTTCAATCTGCCGAGTGATCAGGGAGTAACGAACTTGATTCACTGCTAAAGGCACACCCCGCTCAGCTAGAATTTTGTGCGCTTCTCGCATTTGGTCCGCCGAGTAGTTGCTCACGCCGATAGCAGCAATTCTGCCTCGCTGCACTTCATCGGCCAAAGCATTCATCAAGGTTGACTGGCTCATAAGGAAGGTGAAGGGCCAGTGAACTTGGTAGAGGGCAATTTGGTCTACTTGCAATCGCTTCAAGCTTTCCGTAAGAGCGTCAGTGACAGATTGCCCGCCAAAGCGCCAAGGAGCAGGACCGTATTTGGTGGCGATTTGTACGGGTTGTTGAGCTTGCTTCATAAACTGCCCCAGCAGCTTTTCCGACTCACCAAATCCGTAGACTTCCGCAGTATCAAAGAAGTTGACTCCAGCTTCTAAGGTGGCTCGGAAAGCAGATTCAACTTCGGTTGAGCCATAATGACTGCCGTAGTTCCAAAACAGCTTATCGCCCCAAGCCCACGTACCAATGCCTAAAGCAGGTACAACCGGACCTGTGGGGCCGAGCTTTATTGTTTGCATACTGTGACCTCTAACCTCTTTACTTTTCGTTATGTGCTTAGAGTGTAACGTTCTACAAAAGGCTGGAGAGGCTTTGAGTTAAGCGTTCCAGGATTTTTATAGAGTTTGGATTACGCCTGAGGATAGAGTTGCTTCGCAATAAGAACGCATGACTTTAGGCTTCATCTCTCTAGAGCTTCCTTGAAGCCTCTATCGTAAGAAATAAAGCGACATCAACCAGCTGATCAATATTGTTCTAATCAACTTTTTAGTAGATATGAAAACGGATGACTTTTCAAACGAAAATTTAGAGCCGTCAGCTAGTACAGCAGCAATTTCTCGGATTAACTTGTTGACCATGTTCCGGTTAGGGTTGTTTCAAATGGGCTTAGGCATTATGTCTTTGCTCACCTTGGGCGTTCTCAACCGCGTGATGATTGATGAGCTGAAAGTTCCAGCCTTGGTGACGGCTGGAGCGATCGCGATGCATCAGTTTGTCGCTCCAGCGCGGGTTTGGTTTGGCCAGATGTCAGACTCTAAGCCATTTTTGGGCCATCACCGCACAGGCTATGTTTGGGTAGGCGCTGCCTTGTTTGCGATCGCCTCTTTCCTCGCGGTACAAGTGATGTGGCAATTGGGGAGTAACTTGCAAACTCAAGGCTGGACTGCTCAAACCTATGGATGGGTAGGGCTACTAGGGTTAGTTTTTGCCATTTATGGATTGGCGCTTAGCTCTAGCTCAACCCCCTTTGCCGCCTTGCTGGTAGATGTCTCAGATGAAAGTAACCGCTCGAAGCTAGTAGGCATTGTCTGGTCAATGCTGATGGTCGGCATTGTGATTGGAGCCATCATCATTAGTGTGGTGCTGAAACCATTGGCCTTAGATGCGCCGATCGCGGCTGTGCAAGCATCGATCAATCGCGTGTTCATGATAATTCCGGCGGCTGTGTTTGGTCTGGCGCTGCTGGCGACGGTTGGGGTAGAGAAGAAGTATTCCTGCTATGCTTCTCGCTCTAGCCTGGCCGATCGCGAAGATAGCATCACTTTTGGACGTGCCCTCAAGATTCTGACCGCTAATCGGCAGACTGGGTTATTTTTCACTTTTCTCTTGGTGATGACGATTAGCTTGTTTATGCAAGAACCTGTGCTGGAGCCTTACGGGGCGCAGGTTTTTCAGATGCAGATCTCAGAAACAACGAGGCTGAATGCTTTTTGGGGCATGGGAACGCTGCTGGGCATTAGCTCCACTGGCTTTTTGGTAGTACCCCGCTTGGGTAAGCAGAAGACGACTCGTTGGGGCTGCTTCTTGGTGGCATTGAGTTTTCTTTTGATTATTTCGTCGGGCTTTAGTCAAAATGCCAAATTGCTCCAAGGTGCTTTGTTCTTGTTTGGCTTGGCTTCTGGGATCACCACGACCGGGGCGATCAGTTTGATGCTCGATCTCACGGCAGCAGAAACAGCAGGCACTTTTATTGGTGCTTGGGGTTTGTCCCAGGCAATGGCTAGAGCGCTAGCAACTGTGACTGGCGGAGCGGTACTCGATATTGGCAAGAAACTGTTTAGCAACTTAGTCTTTGCTTACGGCTTAGTGTTTGCACTGCAAGCTGTCGGGATGGTGTTAGCAGTTTGGTTTTTAGGGCGGGTAAATGTGCAAGAATTTCGCAGCAATAACAAACAGGCGATCGCGGCTGTGCTAGAAGGTGATCTAGATTAATGACTGATTTTTGGACGACGATTCTTGACTTTGCTGAGGCGACGACGGCTAGAGTCGGTAAGCAGTTACTGGCGGATTTTGGTCAAGCGCAAGCAGCAGAAAAAGCGGATGGTAGCTTAGTCACCCAATCCGACCAGTGGGCCGACCAGGAATTGCGAGAGGCGATCGCGGCGGCTTTCCCGGAGCATGGGGTGTTGAGCGAGGAGGTAGAGCACATTTTTCCGGGGACGGAATGGTGCTGGATTATTGACCCGATAGATGGCACGACCAATTTTGCCCGCGGCATTCCGCTTTGGGGAATCTCTCTAGGGTTGCTGTATCGTGGTACGCCTGTGTTTGGGTATGTGCATTTGCCGACGTTGGGCCAGTCGTTTCATGGGTTTTGGTACGGTGATTCTGGATTGAGTGGGCCTACTGGGGCGTTTCTCAATCGCCAGCCAATTCATAGCAGCGCCGATGAGCCTTCGCGCAATCACTTTTTCAGTTTGTGCGCCCGCAGTACAGCGGTGATGCAAAATCGCTTTCCTTGCAAGATTCGCATGTTAGGGGTGGCGACTTACAATCTGCTGACGGTGGCGCTGGGTTCGACGTTGGGTGCGGTGGAGGCAACTCCGAAGATTTGGGATATTGCGGCGGTGTGGGCGATCGCGCAGGCGGGTGGAGCAACCTGGGTGCCGTTGGAATCGGAGCCGATTTTCCCGCTGCAAGTGGGGCAAGATTATGGGGAGCGATCGTTTCCGACTTTGGTGGTCAGCCGGGGGGAGTTAGTGCCGTTTTTTAGGCCGTATGTGGAGTTTTTGGAAAAATAAGGGTTACTTGAGCGAATCAAGAACTTGAGGGCACCTGCCCTCAAACTCCCGCTGAGGGACGGTTGCGTCCCCCAGACCCCCTCCAAAAGTGGTTTTGTGGTGTGGGGTTCTACTTTTTGTTCATGGCGAGAACACCACTAAATAGCATTAGTAAGGCTCCAGCGAGGATGGCGATCGCAAGTCCCCCTAAAATCCAATCCAGTCCAGCAGTATTTTCCATAAATAAACCTTCATCCTTCCTCCCTCATCCTTCATCCTTCCACAGATAGTCCGCGATCGCTCTACCTCCGTTTTCTATATTTTCTGGGTTGAGTAGGACTAAGCGCTGCACGAAGTTAGGGGTGTTTTTGAGGCGGCGAGCGACTCGGCTGGGGATGCCGTCTCCGTAGATGATGTGGCCTTGTCCAGCAAGTACGACTATTTGATAGTTGGGCTGCGTGGTGGCAAATTGAGCGATGCGGTCGGCCATTGTTTCGTCCCACAATACTTGAGCTTGAAAGAACTGCTCGAAGTTGTTGCTGGAGCTGTGGCCTTGATGCATCTCTTCGTAGATTTTCTGGATGCGTTGGCGATAGGCAGCGTTGTCGGCGTGGATTTCTGAGGCAGGCGGAATAAATTGGCGATCGCTGGCCGTC
This sequence comes from Trichocoleus sp. FACHB-262, assembly GCF_014696035.1. Lineage (NCBI taxonomy): Bacteria > Bacillati > Cyanobacteriota > Cyanophyceae > Leptolyngbyales > Trichocoleusaceae > Trichocoleus > Trichocoleus sp. FACHB-262. Next base: position 184,467 of record NZ_JACJPK010000086.1, read on the forward strand.
AAACTGTCTAAGCCTTGTCGAGCGACTTTGCGGGTGATTTCGGTAGGGGTGTTAAGGGCGATCAGAGGTAGACGTTTAGCTTTGGCAAAGCGCAAAATCGGGGCGTAGTACTCCCAGTCGTAGCCCCAACGTTGATCAAATTGGCTTTGTTGACGCAGCTCTGCCTCGGTGATCTGGCCTGTTAGATAGCGATCGAGCGCCGGTTGATAGGGGCGCTGAAACATTTCTAACGCGATCGCCCGTCGGGGCTGTTTTTGGTGAAGCGCTTGAATAATTCTGAGTTGTGCTCGATGATCGGCTGGGCTATCGTGAGTCTCGCCTAGGTAAATCACATCGGCGGCTGCTAGTTGGCGGAGGACCGTTTGGGGACTCAAGCGCTGCTGCATTGGGCTAAAAATAGTTTGGGCAGGAGCAGGTGAGGTAAAACACAGAAAAAGGCCAAGCGACCACGCCCAAAGTTTTATTAGCTGACCTTTGCTCATGCTTTCCAACTGTCCCTATTGCTGTACCAAACTTTTTTCACCATAACGAATAATGCTTTGGGAAAGGGCATGCTGATAGCATTTGCAGCAGGCCACAGGTGAGCTGACAAATTTAAGCTGTCTTTGCGCCAGCTAGAAACCTTGCCATTGAGCCAAACACTATGCAGCGTTTTGAGTACATAACGGTTTACGTCAATGCTTCTGGGTCTTATCAGGCAGCTAATGGTAGCTGGAGAAACATGAAAGAATTAGGTGAGCAAGGCTGGGAATTAGTTTCAGTGGTGAGTGACGCAGCTAAGGATATGGTTGCCTTCTTTAAGCGACCTCAGCAGTGTAGTTAAACGAATGGAATCGAGCTAGCAGAGCGATCGCAGCTTTCAACTCTGCATTTCCACCAAAGTTGTTCAACTTTTTCCGGAGCTACCCACCCCTTTCTAGAAGAAAGGAATGGTAGATGCACCCTGAATTTAATCCCTGGCCTTGCGCTGGGGATTTTTTTTATGCCCACAACGCCTCGGCATGATAGCGAATATGGTCTTCCATGAATGTAGCGATGAAGTAATAGCTATGGTCGTACCCTGACTGCATTCGCAAGGTGAGGGGTTGCCCTACCTGGGTACAGGCTTGCTCAAATAACTGCGGTTTTAGTTGATTTTCTAGGAAGTTATCTGCTGTGCCTTGGTCGATCAGAATCGGACGCTGCCAATCAGCCCTAAGAATCAACTCACTAGCATCATAGGATCGCCACTGTTCCTGATCTGCACCCAAATAATTGCTAAAGGCTTTTTGTCCCCAAGCGCAACGTATGGGAGCCACAATTGGCGCAAAGGCAGATACTGAAAGATAGCGATCGCGATTTCTCAGCGCACAAACCAGCGCCCCATGACCCCCCATTGAATGCCCAAAGATACCTTGGCGATCGCGCTTCACCGGAAAATGCTCTGCGATCAGCGCTGGTAGTTCTTCGGTGATGTAGCTATACATCCGATAGTGCTGGCTCCACGGCTCTTGGGTAGCATCGACATAGAATCCAGCGCCTGTACCAAAATCCCAATCTTCATCTTCACTAGGAATACCTGTATTGCGTGGACTCGTATCCGGTGCCACGAGCATCACCCCGTGCTTGGCGGCAAACTGCTGTGCTCCTGCTTTGGTAATGAAGTTTTCTTCGGTGCAAGTCAGCCCAGAGAGGAAATACAACACAGGCACGGGTTCTGTCTTGGCTTGGGGCGGCTGGTATACCGCAAATTTCATCTCACCGTTACAAGCAGAAGACAGGTGACTGTAAAAGCCGACGGTGCCGTCAAAGCAGCGATATTGATTGATGACTTGAGGAGATGCAGGCATGGCGAAATGGGGGTTCACAGCACTGGCATTCTAATCAATCCACGTTCCCTCGCCTATACACCACGCTCAGTCGTGATAGATTGCAACTCAATTTATTTGACTTTCAGCCATCCCATCATCTGTCCGACTGTTAATTGCAACTCTGCTGCAAATGTGGGTGTCGGGAAGCGATCGCTCTCGGCATCGAAGGATTGCGGTTGTTGTTTGGAAGTGTAGACCAGTACCAGTTGTTCAGCGGGGTCAATTAACCATCCCATCTGCGCTCCATAATTGAGGCAGTGGAGGATATTGGTGATGACGCGAGTTACGGATTGATCGGGGCTGAGAATTTCAATTGTTCAATCAGGCGGTGCAGCAAATGTATTTGCGATCGCACCATCCTCATTGGTGGGAATGCGTTCCCAAGTGAATACTGCGATGTCAGGAACGATAGAGCGATCGCCAAATGTGCAGCGTAGTTCAGGCAGGGCTAGCGCAATTTGAGCGTCTTCAACAACAGCGTTAATCGTGGCGGTTAGCTTTTGTTGAATGCGGCTATGCTGTCCCTGCGGCATTGGCTTCTGAAAGACTTTTCCCTCAATAAACTCACTCGCTGGCTCGGTTTCTGGCAGTTTGAGAAACTCGTCTAGCGTGATGGGTTTGGGCGATGTTTGTACCATCAGTAGCCATCCTTCTACAGCCCTATGCCTTATATTTTAGCGATCGCTTGCTTTCACAATAGCCTGCTGCTCATAATGCTGAAGTGCTTAAACTGTAACTAGTGAGAGATTACTACACCAACATTCGCCAATAATACAAAAGTTGAAAATTCTTTTTGTTTCTTTGAATCCAACATTTTTATGAATTAAAAATGTAATTTCGATGCCTAAATACTCTTGATTTATTCACAACCTTATACTGTAAGTTATTCTTTTCTTCTCATTCAAAATACCTCAGATATTATCAGGCTGAATCAACATGAGTAAAAACAATAAAAACTCGTCCGTAGACAATTTGGTTTTTGAGAGAAGAGTTGGTCTTCTTCTCGGTTGCCTGGTTATTATTTCTTTTATAGTTTTGATTTTTTATCCACAGAGCTTTAATAATACTACTTCTGCTGTCATTCGTTTCTTAGCTGCCTTCACTGCTGGAGTCTCAGCTTATCTTTTTTCAGGTACTCTTAACTTGGAAGCAAAGATACCTTTTAATGAAACCCAAATTAGAGCAACAGGTGCATTTGCTGCATTTCTTGCTGTTTTTCTTTTGTTCTTTAATGGTATTTCTACACCTAATTCTGATAACTCTAATCAGTTAATAGAAACCTTGCCCAATGGTAAATATTTTTATGGTGTAGCCTCAACACCAAATGAAAAACAGGCAAGATACATTATCTTTCAAAAAACTGGTCCCGTAATAGAAGGAATAACCTACTTTAATAAGCCAGGGGACAATTTGGCATGCTTAACAGGTTTATTGTCATCAAGCTCGATAGTTGAAGGTACATATATTGACTATGCAGAAAGTATGGGTGATGAGAATGCCAAACTAGCTTTTTAAAAAATTAAAAATCCTGTTGATTTGAGCGGATTCAACAGATTCAACTTTGATCAAGCGCCTAGTAATCTGAAGGAACTACTGCCAACTTGTTTAGAAGATATTAAAGGTCAGTCTCCTAATATTTGATTTAATTAAAATAAAGAAATAAAAAATAAGGTGAGCTGGTGCCCACCCTACTTACGAAAAAAGTTGTGATTAACAATTAACCAAAGATGCTGCCGAAGAATTCGATTGCTTCTTTGAGAGATTCGATGAAGACATCAATTTCTTCGCGGGTGTTGTAGAAATACAAACTCGCCCGTGCTGTAGATTGTGCCCCTAAGTGGCGGTGTAGTGGTTGCGTACAGTGGTGCCCAGCCCGAATCGCGATTCCTGCTTGATCCAAAATCGTCGAGAGGTCGTGGGGGTGAACTGCGCCCACCGTGAAAGCTGCTAGAGCAGCGCGACCTTTGCCATCTTCCGTGGGTTTGGGGCCATAGGTGCGGACTTCGGGCAGCTCGGCTAAGCGCTGGTACAGGTAAGCGGTGAGTTCTTCTTCGTAGGCGTGGATTCTGTCCATGCCCAAGCCCATCAGGTAATCCACCGCAGCACCAAGGGCGATCGCTTCGGCAATAGCAGGTGTGCCCGCTTCAAACTTATGGGGCAAGTCGGCGTAGGTGGAGTGATCGAGAAACACATCCGCGATCATCTCACCACCACCCAAGAACGGCGGCATCGAGCGCAGCAGAGACAGCTTGCCGTAGAGGAAACCGATTCCAGTCGCCGCACACATCTTATGACCAGAGCCGACCAACCAATCGCAGTCAATGTCCTGCACGTCAACTGGCATGTGGGGCAAGCTTTGGCAGGCATCGATCGAGACTTTCGCGCCATGTTGGTGAGCGATCGCGCAAATCTCTTTAACGGGGTTAATGCAGCCCAAGGTGTTGGAGACATGCACCACGGAGACGAGCTTGGTCTTGTCGGAAATCAGCGACTTGAACTGCTCTAAGTTGAATTCTTCGGTTTCAGTTAGCTCCACAAATTTGAGCACCGCACCCGTTTTCTGCGCCACCAACTGCCAGGGGATTAGGTTACTGTGGTGCTCCATCACACTCAGGATGATCTCGTCGCCCTGCTTCAGCGTACTCAAGCCCCAAGCGTTCGACACCAAGTTGATCGCTTCGCTGGCGTTGCGGGTGTAGATGATCTCTTGCCGAGATGCCGCATTGACAAACTTAGCAACTTTATCTCTTGCGCCTTCGTAAGCATCCGTCGCCCGCGAGCTGAGCGTATGCACACCCCGGTGGACGTTGGCGTTATCGTGCTCGTAATAGTGTTGCAACGCTTGCAACACGGCTTTAGGTTTTTGGGAAGTAGCCGCGTTGTCTAAATAAACCAGGGGTTTGCCGTTGATTTCCTGATCCAAAATCGGGAAGTCAGCGCGGACCTGAGCGGCGAGAGTTCTTTCCTGAGCGATAGTCATGGTTCTAAAAGGCTCGTTGTTTCACTAGCTGAGACAGGCGATCGCGCACAGAGGCAACGGGAATTTGGTCAATAATCTCGATCGCGAAGGCATAAACCAAAAGCTGACGGGCACTGGTTTGATCCAGACCACGACTTTGCAGATAGAAGATTTCATCCGGGTCAATCTGCCCCACCGTTGCGCCGTGACTGCACTTGACGTTATCCGCTGTGATTTCTAGCTGCGGCTTCGTATCTACACGGGCTTTGGGGGAGAGGAGCAAGTTGCGGTTGAGCTGTCCTGCGTCAGTGAGTTGTGCCAGTTTGGGCACAAACACTTTGCCGTTGAATACCGCTCGTGCTTGCCCATCCACAATGGTTTTGTGCAGTTGGCGGCTGCTGCCGTGAGGTTGGGTATAGGCGATCGTGCTGTGAGTATCGCCGAGTTGGTCTCCAGCCACGAGCGTCAAGCCGTTGAGGTTGGTTTCGGTCTGCTCTCCAGTTTGGAAAATTTCCAAGTTGTGCCGCGACAGTTTTGCGCCAAAGCTAACCGCATTGCAGGTGTAGCGGCTGTCTCGCGCTTGGCTGACCGCAGTTTTGCCAATGTGGAAGGCATTTTGGCTGTCCCGCTGAATTCTAGTGTGACGCACCTGAGCATTTTGTTCGACCCAGATTTCCGTTACTGGATTGGTGAAATATACACCCTCGCCCACCGTGACATAGTCTTCTACTAGCGTGACGCTACTCCCTGTTTCGGCCACGACTAAGCAGCGAAACTGGGATAGCACGGGGCGATCGCTTGCAGTGGAGACAAACAGCAGATGAATCGGCGTTGCAACCTCTTGGTTCTTCGGAATCCAAACCACAGCAGCATCGCTTAAACCTGCAGTGTTGAGTGCGGTAAAAACTTCTTCCGCACCGGGCTGCTTCGCCAGATAGTTCTGCGATCGTGCTTTCAACTCCTCTGGTAAAGCAGCCAAATTGCCGACAAAGATACTGGCTGGGAGATTGGCGATCGCGGAGAGTTCGGAGGCATACACACCATTGACAAACACCAACCGACTCTCAGCCGCCTCTGGCAACGCAAAGGTTTGAACGGCTTCAGAGCTAACTGCCAACGGCTGAGTATCAACTGCCAACTCCACTTGCAACAAGGGCGACAAATCGGTGTAGCGCCACTCTTCATTGCGAGTTGTGGGGAAGGTTTGCTCTTGTAACAACGCCGCAGCTTGTGATCTGAGTTCTGGGAGGCGATCGCTAACCGTCACCTCAGCGCTTTGAGCCAACTTCAACAACTGAGTTAAGTATGCTTCCCGGTTGCCAGCAGCGCTAGAATTTGTCGTTTGTTCGGGAGAAACTTGAATCGTCATCGTGCTGCCACCTCAGCCGCGTCTTCTTCTCTCACCCATTCATAACCACGCTCTTCGAGTTCCAGCGCCAGTTCTTTACCACCTGTGGTCAAGATGCGACCGCCTTCCATCACATGCACAAAATCAGGAGTAATGTAGTTGAGCAAGCGCTGGTAATGGGTGATCAGAATGGTGGCATTTTGAGGATTGGCAATCTGGTTAACGCCGCCAGACACAATCTTGAGCGCATCAATATCTAAGCCAGAATCGGTTTCATCCAGAATGGCTAGCTTAGGTTCGAGCAGCGCCATTTGCAGAATTTCGTTGCGCTTTTTCTCGCCACCCGAGAAGCCTTCATTCACGCTACGATTCAGAAACGCGGGGTCCATCTTGACCACATCTAGCTTCTGCCGCACCAAATCATCAAAGTCAAAAGCGTCGAGTTCTTCTAGACCTTGGTGTTTACGACGCGAGTTGTAAGCCACGCGCAAGAAATCGATATTGCTGACCCCAGGAATTTCCAGCGGATATTGGAATGCTAGAAACACACCCGATCGCGCCCGTTCTTCGGGTTCCAGCTCCAGCAAGTTCTTACCCAGGAAGATGACCTCGCCACCCGTGACTTCGTAAGCGGGGTGCCCTGCCAAAATTTTGGAGAAGGTGCTCTTGCCAGAACCGTTTGGCCCCATGATGGCGTGAATTTCTCCAGCTTTGACTTCCAGGTTCAAGCCTTTGAGGATTTGGGTGCCGTCCACATTCGCGGTCAGATCCCGGACGGATAAGATAACTTCGCTGTTTTCAATGATCATTGCAACTGATTAAACTCTGGAATGCTTGAGGGTTGAGGGATTCGAGCAAGTTGAAGAGAGGGAGGCGATCGCTTCTTGGTTTCTCCCCTCTCCTCGCAGGAGAGGGGCTGGGGGAGAAGTCTTAACCCACGCTGCCTTCTAGCTTCAGGGCCAACAGACGATCGGCTTCGACTGCAAACTCCATTGGCAACTGGCTGAACACATCCTTACAGAAACCGCTGATCATCATCGAGATCGCATCTTCCATCGAGATGCCGCGCTGGGTGAAGAAGAAAAGCTGGTCTTCGCCAATCTTGGAAGTTGAGGCTTCGTGCTCCACCTTGCCCGTGTTGTTCTGCACTTGGATGTAAGGGAAGGTATTAGCTTGGGCATTGTCACCAATCAGCATCGAGTCACACTGCGAGTAGTTGCGTGCGCCCTCCGCTTTCGGGCTAATCTTCACCAAACCGCGATAGCTGTTCTTAGAGTTGCCCGCCGAAATCCCCTTGGAGATGATGGTGCTGCGGGTGTTCTTGCCGATGTGGACCATCTTGGTTCCCGTATCGGCTTGCTGCATGTGGTTGGTCAGTGCCACTGAGTAGAACTCACCCACGGAGTTGTCACCAACCAGCACACAACTGGGGTACTTCCAAGTGATGGCCGAACCTGTTTCGACTTGGGTCCAAGAAATCTTGGAGTTCACGCCTTGGCAGAGACCGCGCTTGGTGACGAAGTTATAGATACCGCCTTTGCCGTTCTCGTCGCCTGCATACCAGTTCTGGACAGTGGAGTACTTGATCTCAGCATTGTCCATCGCTACCAATTCCACTACAGCGGCGTGGAGCTGGTTGGTGTCGTACATGGGGGCAGTACAGCCTTCTAGGTAGCTGACTGAGCTGCCTTCTTCGGCCACAATCAGCGTCCGCTCAAACTGCCCTGTGTCACCACTGTTGATCCGGAAGTAGGTAGACAACTCCATCGGACACTTGGTGTTTTTGGGAATGTAGACGAAGGAACCGTCGCTAAACACCGCCGCGTTAAGGGCCGCAAAATAGTTATCGGCTACAGGCACAACGCTACCGAGGTACTTCTGCACCAACTCTGGATACTCACGCAACGCTTCGGAGATCGAGCAGAAAATCACGCCCTTCTCAGCTAGCTTCTCACGGAAAGTTGTAGCCACGGAAACGCTATCGAAAATGGCATCGACGGCGACGTTGGCAAGGCGCTTCTGCTCAGTCAGCGGAATGCCCAGCTTCTCAAAGGTTTCCAGCAGAATGGGGTCTACTTCGTCCAAGCTCTGCTTCTTCTGCTTCTGCTTGGGTGCGGAGTAATAAATGATGTCTTGGTAATTAATTGGGGGGTAGGTGACATGGGGCCAAGTTGGCTCAGTCATCTTGAGCCACTGGCGATACGCCTTGAGGCGAAACTCCAGCATGAATTCTGGCTCTTCTTTCTTGGCCGAAATCAGGCGAACGGTATCTTCGCTTAATCCACGGGGTACGGTTTCTGACTCGATGTCCGTCACAAACCCATACTTGTAGGGCTGATTGACGAGTGTCTTAACGCTTGCAGTCATCGGTAGTGTTCTCTCAGGACTCTAGGGATCGGAGGCGGCTGAACAGCAAACCTGGGGCGAAATGAGACGCTAGGTCAGCAAACGAGGAAAGTGTGTTCTCTAGGAAAAGGAATCGAGTCAGCCGCAGGCAAAAGGCTAGAAATTAATATTGATTGGTCACAGCTCTAACTTCTTCAAAGCTGATTTCCTGCTTGTCCCCCCTAAACTCGTTGTCCTCGGTGAGGAAGAGCATGCAGTGGCACTCTTTGCGCTCGCGCATGGGGACGCAAGGGCAGTTCCAGAAAGCAGCGGCTACTTCTGCTTCTTTGTCTTCGTAGTGACGGCAAGGGCAGAGGGGAGCACCCAGTTCGTCCTTGTGTTTGGCTAACCCTTCGATCACAACAGCGGTGACACCGGGGTCCATACAGAAGTAGGTTCCTGTCCGTTTGGCATAAGTTTCTGAAAAGTGCCTCATGGCTTCGAGGCTTTTTTCTGTTGCTTGCTGGCTTTCAGGGGTCGTTGAATTCATGAGGCAGGATGGCAGGACAAACTGAACTACAATCTATAATTAAATAATTAAAACAACACTTTCGTTGCTTAATTTCTATTTTAGGGTACTTTAGAAACAATTTAGTTGTCAAAGTCTGTTCGCGCAATTTTTGCCGTTCGCTTTAGCTGGTTTTGAGACAAGGATGGCAACGACACAGCAACCTTCTACGAAACAGGACATCCTGCATCATTTATTGAAGCAGGGCCAAGCGACTGCCCAAGAACTGGCGGAACACTTGAAGCTTAGTCCTCAAGCAATTCGCCGTCACTTGAAAGACTTAGAGGCGGAGGGGTTGATTTTGCACGAAGTTGTGCATGTCAGTATGGGGCGTCCCAACCACGTCTACAAGCTCAGCCGTCAAGGTCGCGATCGCTTCCCGGACCGTTACGAAGAATTTGCCCTTTCGCTTTTAGATACGCTGACCGAAACAGTGGGCCGTGAGCAGGTGGGAGTACTACTCCAAAAGCAGTGGGAACGCAAGGCGGCAGAATATCGCGATCGCGTTGGTTCAGGATCGTTGCAAGAGCGGGTGGCTAATTTAGTTGAGCTACGACGGGCTGAAGGCTATATGGCTGAGTGGCACTCTGTGGCTGGTCCTGAGGCGCAATCCGTTTCGACTCAATCAGATCAGGCTGAGCGCTATGTAGTGACAGAGTATAACTGCGCCATTTCGCATATTGCGGAGTCATTCCCTAGTGTGTGTGGTCATGAATTAGAAATGTTTGCAGCGGCATTACCCGGTTGTACCGTAGAACGGACTCACTGGATTGTGAATGGCGAACATCGCTGTGGGTATTTGATCCAGACTAAAGCAGCAGTTGGCAACTAGCGCTGAGCAGGGTAGTTGGGCAGAATAATTCTCTAGAAAGGTTTAGTCTGGACTCATTGTTTCTAAGCTAGTAGCGATCGCCTTTAATGTCGCTGCTGGCTGTCCACTGCAAACTGCCATGATTAATTGTTGACTATGACTCAACCCCAACAACCTACGACCCAGTTTCTTAGCTTGGAAGAATCTGCTGCTGTAGATGCGGCGTTGCTGTCGTCTCATGAAAAATTCTTGACTCGTCTCACCATTTCTTCCCTACAGTTGCTGAAACACATTGCCCAAAATGCGGGAGTAGCGATCGAAGAATTGACCCCAGAGCAAGTAATTGCCTGGTTTGAAGAAGATGGTAGGGTTCGCCGCGAACACGGATCAGAAGCTGCGTTCCTCAAGTGGTAGCAAACTGAGACAGAAAAAAGCGATCGCTCCTTTTCTTCATTAGACAGAGCGATCGCCTGGGGAGAACAGAGGAAATCGGTAGATTAGCGCGAATACAGCAACTCGCGAGACTCTTGCTTGACCACACCGGACATGGTGGCCTGTTGCAGTTTCATGAAAGCCCGTAAGTCTTGGGCATCGTACTTTTTAGCCAATAACTTCCGGAGTTGCTCTTCTGCTTCCACTGTCAAACAACCGGATGTGAACGCCTGTTGGACAATTTCACGAATCAGCAGCATGAGGACACCCTGTAAATTTACTGGTAGAAAGATAGGGTTGAAATGAATTCTTGATCAAAAGACGGTGTCTTTACGCAGTTGTTCCTATCGTTAGAATTTTCTCTGGCTTGCTGGTGATACACCAGTCCTAAAGGACTTACGAAATTGGCGGGTTGTCAGTCAAGATTGTCTACACTAGCAATGGTGATTTGCACCCCTGTATTGGAGCTGACAACCTTGAGCCTCACGCTTTACTTTCTCCGCCACGGTCAAACCACTTGCAGCCGCGAAAACCTCTTTTGTGGCGTGATCGACCCTGAACTCACCCCTGACGGTTTGGCAATGGCTCAGGCCTTTGCTGTCGCCTATAAAGCCATACCCTGGACAGCAATTTTTTCTAGCCCCATGAAGCGGACGATCGCCACAGTGCAGCCGCTTTGTGAGGCGACAGGCTTACAACCAGAACTGCGAGACGGGCTGAAAGAAATTAATTATGGCAAGTGGGAAGGCAATACAGTAGCGACAGTGAGCCAGGAATTTCACGATGATTACTTACGGTGGTCGGCTGACCCTGCTTGGTACCCACCCACGGAGGGAGAACCAGCGGTGGCGATCGCGACCCGAGCCTTACAAGTCATCGAAGAAATCAAAGAACGGTTTAATGACGGTAATGTCTTGATCGTGGCGCACAAAGCCACAATTCGGATTACACTTTGTGCCCTGCTGGGCATTGATGTAGGCCGTTTCCGCTACCGTTTGGGTTGCCCAGTGGGCTCGGTGAGCATCGTTGAGTTTGGTGCGCATGGGCCGCTACTCAAAGCCTTAGCCGATCGCACCCATTTAAGTGAAGAATTGCGATCGCTCCCAGGCACCTAACGTAGAACAAAAGCTTATTTGGGCGAAGCTGTACCAAACAATTTCAGCCTATATTGCGTGACTAGCGATCGCGATACTGCTAGATTACTTCTGCTCAGAGCGGAGTTTTTGCAGAATCTGAGTGCGCTTTTCTTGCCACCATTCGTCAGTCATGTAGCCTAATTCATCACTCTCTAAGGTTTCGGTTAACAACGTTTCTAACTGTCTTTTGTTAACTCGTTCTTGATCTTGGTGAATTAAGTGCTGAATGTACTCGCTGCTCGTATCGTAGCCGCCAAAAGTAACTTGCTCCTCAACAAATTGGTGAACTGCTTCAGGTAGCGAAATATTCAGAGTAGACATTAGCCATTGCCTCCATGTGCATCGCCATCAGAGTTGTGGCAAAACTGATTAAAGCCATCAATACTGCCTTATTTTTTCTGACTCATGGTTATACTTCCTCTGTCTTGAGGTTGTACTTCCTACGTCTTAAGAGGGATTGCGCTACAACTAGACTTTACCTAAAGACAGCCATAAACCCTACTACTCTTGAGTTAAAGCTAATTAGTATTGGGTTTTATGTATGCACTTCGATCTAGGCGCGATCGCCCGTTAATCTAGAAATTATTCTTTAGAATCCCGCGTCGCTGGACCCAAAACAGTAGAATTCGAGCGTCTAAAGCTGGTTTCATCTTGTTGGAGCGAACCAAGTCTTTAATTCCCTCCCGAAAAACACCACTTTTAACTTATTGGAATTGCCGAGTCATGTTAGACCCAGTTACAACCCTCAGCATCTTCCAAAGGCAGCCAGAGCCACAGCACTTCTCAACTGATCAAGTCATCTTTGAAACCGGGCAACCCGCTGAATTAATGTATGGCATTCTTTCAGGGACGGTTGGCTTAGTGATCAACAACCGAGTGGTAGAAACGTTGGAGCGAGGTGAAGTGTTTGGGGTTGGCGCGTTAATTGGTGCAAAAACCAGAAATTATACGGCTGTGGCCGAAACCGATTGCCAACTAGCGTTTCTGGATCAAAAGCGGTTTCTCTTCGCCGTCCAAGAAACTCCTATCTTTGCCCTAGAAGTGATGAAAAGCTACTCCGAGAGACTCAGCCGTTTGTTGCAGCTACTTTAAGCAAGCTGAATCTACTTCACATAATCAAGAGTCTAGGATAGAGAAGCAGTTTTGAGTGTAGGTGCTTGTCAGTTCCTAGACGTGTTCTCGTTTGTCAAAACAAAAGTTGTCAAAAGCAAGGCGCGACAAGAGTTTTAGCAGCTTTGCAAACCCAAACTACTTCTGACGTACAAGTTGAAGCCAGTAGTTGCTTGGGACAATGTGGCAATGGCCCCATGATGCTCGTGTTGCCTGAGGAAGTCTGGTATTGTCGGGTGCAGCCTGATGAAGTAGGTGCGATCGCCGAACGCCACTTAAAGCAGGGAAACCCCGTGCAGGGCATGCTTTATCGCAAGTTTCATCCAGCTGATCAGCCAAAACAGTCAAAATAGCCAAAATAATAGAGACGCGATCGGCACGTCTCTACAACTTATTGCAATCCTAGCTCCAGTCTAGAAGCTAGAAGTCTTGCCCGTTTCAGCTTGAGTCGGAATCGGCTGAACATCGGTATAGCCCATGTTGGCAGCAATTTCTCGGAACATGGAAATTTGATGCTCAAAACCTAGGTGTTCGGTTTGAGAAAGTAGGTTGTTGATGCCTTCAGCCGCGTTGTAGTCTCCAGGCAAATCAACTACTGTTTCGCCCATTGCTTGCGCCCAAGCAAACCAAACCATTAGTTGATTATTTTCCTTTAAAGAGCCATAAGCCCGTGAATATTCGGTGTCTTCACGATTCACAATCTGGCGCATAATTGCCAGTTGTTCGTCATCAGATAATTCGTAAAAATCACCCATTAATTTAGGGGCTAAATTTGGCTCTGTTGCAGCTGGAGCTGCAGGGGTAATTGACTCACCCATCTTCTCGTAAACGTAGTAGAAATAAGCTAATTTCTCATCTGTCCCGAGCTTGTTAAATGCTTCAACTGCTTTTGTAGTATCTTCATTTAGAAGCTGAGATCTACCGCTTTCATGGTCAGAAGTCATAAACTTTTCTCCTAGAGAATATTAAGCTACTCCAGGTTAGAGTTATCACAATTTTTGGAGTGCGATCGCCCCTCAGGAGGGAGAGTTTCGATTACTTAACTTGCTTTAGCGAATCTCTCCACAGGGGGAGGTTGGGAATCTATCCTGGGGGGTTGAGGAAAGCAGAGCCAGCTTTGTTAAAGTCAGGGCATGAAGTTAAAAAACGAAAGTTAGGAGTTCAATATGGCTGACGCAACTACCGATTTAACCCCAGGTGAAGGTCAAAATTTTGATGCTCTACAGGCGACAGAAGAGATTTCTGCGGGTGAACAAAAAGCTCCTAAAGTAAACATAGATGCTGACTACGAAGCTTCTAAAGAATATAGCGTCAGCGACGTTGATCGCAGCAGCCAAGGCGCAGAAGCGGCAGCAGCAGCCACTGCACCCGAACACGAACTTCATGCAGCAGAAGAAACCAAGTTTGAAGCAGAACCTACAGGCGATCCCAGTGACTTCCGGGCAATGGCTCAAGACTTACGCCCTGATGCAGCGAATGCTGGCGACAGCCACGATTTGATGCAAAAAGCTTTTGAAAAAGGGCAGCCTGGTCAATAGGCCGAAAATCTCAAGATTGCTTAGCCTGAGCGCTATTTACCGCTGATTTAACCACCAGTTCATATAGATTAATGCATAACTGAAAATCTTTTGAATTGGTGCCAGCGAGCCAAAAAGCTTCTTTTTCTAAGAAGGTTATACTTACCCCCTATCTAACTCTAAGCTAATCCTCTATAACTAAACTAAACCCAATATTTGTAGGCTGGAATTTATAAGTGTAATTCCAGCTTTTTTGTGTTTAAGAACAGCAGTTTTTGGTGGGATGAGGAGTTGTTGATTATTTCGAGCGATCGCTAATGAATCACTAATTTACTAATAATTTCGGTTCATCAACTTTGCCCGGAGATTTTAGTAAGGCCCAGAGTTGTTCATCAGTAAAATCGGGAATCACTAGCATCGCGCCTAAATCGTAAAGCACTTGGAGATTGTGAGTAGAAGCAATACCAATGGTAGGAATTCCCGCTGCGACTGCTGAGCGAATCCCTGAGGGAGAATCCTCAAAGGTGATCGCGGCTTCTGGAGACACCCCTAGCCGCTCCAAGGCAACGTTGTAGGGGGCAGGATCTGGTTTTCCTACGCCAATTTCATCTGAGATCACTACTGTCTGAAAGTGAGCATTTAGTTTCAGAGTTTCCAGCATGAAATAGGCATTTTCGGGTGGGGCATTCGTCACGACTGCTAGAGGTATTTGCTGTTGCTGTGCCCAATCTAGAATTTGGGTCAGCCCTGCCATAGCTGTAATTTCTTGTGTCGCTAATTCCCGAAAGCGTAATTCTTTAGCATCCGCAAGTTGTTGCCCTGCCTCCACAGACAAATTTGGCAAAATCTCTTCAATAATCACGGGGTTGGTCTTGCCGCTAATCTGGGTTTTGTAAAACGTCTCGTCAATCTCTATTCCGTGTTCGCTGAGGTGTTCTTGCCAAGCTCGGAAGTGAATGGGATCGGTGTTGGTGAGGGTGCCATCCAAGTCAAATAAAATTGCTGCCAGCATGATATGAGGAGTTAAGGGACATCGAGCAAAGGAAGAAAACTAATCTGCTTCCCTTGTAGGATACCGAAACAAAGCTTTACCTTTTCAACACTTCAAGAAGTTCTGCCACGTCATGACGGGATACGAAATTGAAACGGAGCGGCTACAGCTTCGACTCCTAGCGATCGCTGACTTAGAAGCTCACCATCGGCAAATTACTGCCAATCCGTACGTGATGAAAACGCTGCCCTCGTCTCGGTCTTTGAGCTGGGAACGAGGCCAAGCTGTTTTGACTAACTTTATAGAACACTGGCAACATCACGGCTTTGGGCTGTGGGCAATGGTTGAGAAGCAACATGGGGAACTGATTGGGCATTGCGGATTGCAGTGGTTGCAAAACACGCCCGAAGTAGAGTTGGCTTACGCGATCGCCCACGATTACTGGAACAAAGGACTCACGACAGAAGCTGCCAGAGCTAGCGTGCGCTTTGGTTTTGAAACACTGCAACTTCAGCGTATTGTCGCGATCGCTCTTACCCACAACATCGCCTCGCAACGAGTGATGCAAAAAGTAGGGCTGAAATATGAAAAACAAGCTCACTATTACAATCTTGAGGTGGCTTACTACTCACTCAACCGAGAAGACTATCAGTCAAATGATTCGTTCTATCGGTTTAGACCTGTTGGTTAAGGAGTAGCGATCGCAAACTCCACACCATAAGCCTCCAGCAAGTTACAAGTTTCGTGATCGTTGAGGTTGGTGTCGCTCAGTTCCAGGTTGTAGAAATCCACAAAATCAGCGTCGAAATAGGGGCCAGCGTGCCAGGTGCCGAGGTTAAGCTTGATGAAGCAGTCACCGGGGATTTGGAACGCAGCAATCTTATCTAGGTCAGGCTGCGAACCTGGAGAAGGGGGCGCTACAGCCAGTAACCATTCCTTCCCTTCGAGCGACCCCAAACATTGGGTGCATTGAACGTGGCGAGTGATGTTGTGGAACTTCCGACCTTTGCTGTGCAGCCGCATGATGTAGAAGCGAGGCGTACCGCGATCGAGCACCAGTTGGGCATCCTCCGAGTCAAACAGCTTCCCATCCGTACTGGCAGCAATCACTTGGCCGTAAGGTTGAAAGTTTTCTGGCGTAATCGGCTGCGCGGGTAATCGTTCCAAGATAAATGTCCTCATGGCCGAACTTTGATGTTTTTCTAAGCTACGGAGCGATCGCACTTATGCCTAGGGTTTTGCAACGGGTAGCTGTGGTTTTGTAGCGGCACCCTGCTGGGCTTGGAGTTGGTTAATCACTGCAAAACGAATGTCTCGTTTCTCTTCTACTAGCTTGATGTCAGGCGATTGGAACGTCAAAAAGCCTAAATTGCTTTCTTGACCTGTCATTAAAAAGTCATTAATAGCAACACGGTACATCCGATTTGGTTGCAGGGGCTGACCTTGAATTAACCAACTGTTAGTACTAGCATTCCAGTCCACATTCGCAGTTTGCAAGTAACCGCCCGTTCCTCGATTATCTCGTCCTTGAGTGAGAGCGCGCTGAAGAACCTCACCCTTCATCTCGACCGACAGCACCTTACCGCCAAACGGCAGAATCCGGATCACATCGTATTGCGTGATCGGCCCTGCGGGAATGCGATCGTCAATACGAATCGAGCCACCATTAAAAATTGCCAACTCAGCTCCCTCCACTTCCCGCAGCATCGCCTGAGCCACAAGCTTCGTTAGGTTAGTGGGAGAGTTGCGAACACTGGATTCCAGCCCATCTAAAGTTTCACGAGTAGTTGCGATCGCCTGCTCTGGATTAAATCCGTCGGCCCGGAATCCTGCAAAGGCGCGATCGACCCATTGCTGCACTACTTTGGCAGTGCGGGCATCCTCTGGCATGGCATCTGTGATGGGCTGCAAACGAGAGTTGATTCGTAGACAGCGAGTTTGGGTGTCGTACTGCAAATCATGAATGTAAACGGTACGGGCATTGGCATCTGCCTTAAAGATCGGCGTTAAACCTGCGTTGCATTTCCGAGCTTTATTGGTTTCACCGACGACTCGCCACTGTTGCATATTCTCGTGTTCGTGCCCACCTAGAATTAAGTTGATCTCAGGAATCGTAGCGGCGAGTTGCTGGTCTTGTTCTAGGGAGAGGTGAGTCAGCGCAACAACTACATCAGTTTTGTCTTGCAGGGCTTTGACTTGCTCCTGGGCTGAGGCGATCGCGTCTCGATAACGCACGTAGTCTTTCTGGTTACTATCCAAAGTCACCCCGATTAAGCCAACTCGGACAACTTCTCCTTGCTTGCCTTTTGCCTTCACAATCTGAGATTGAGCTACACCGGGAAATGCCTTGCCTGCGGCATCAGTGACGTTACCCGAAAACCAACGAAACTTCGACTCTCGCAATCGCTGCCGAAACAACTCCTCGGACAAGTCGAACTCGTGGTTGCCGAAGGTAGCGTAGTCCAAACCCATCACATTCAACACGGCTACCATTTGTTGCCCTGCCAAGCGTTGCCCATTGACTTTAGCGGTACCCAAGGCAGAAGGGCTGAAGAAATCGCCTGCTAAAACGGTGTAAGTGTTGCGGTTCTGGCGCAAGAGCTGTTGTCGCAAAGCCGCTACTCTTGCTAAACCTCCTCGCTTCCCTCCTTCAACTGGCGTGATCTCATAGACATCGTTGAGATGCAGCAAGGTAAGGTTAACTGTTTCTGCCCAGACAGGACGAGCGAGGCTCAGAGCTAATAGTTGCAAAGCCAAGCCGTACCATTTCCATCGTTGCTGCATAGGTCTCATCTCATTCATGGCCACAAACTGCTTGAAGCCAGCTAGTAGCTCAGTGCAGTTGTCAAATTTAGGCTACATGAATTTTTAGTTTGAGGACTAATTTGAGGTTTTAAGTTAAGAATGCGGGTTTGGGTCGATCGCTTTTTGCTGTCGTCTTAGGTAAAGAATTAGTGAGCTTTACAGGTAACGTGATCACAAAGGTTGTCCCCTGTCCCATCTCCGAACAACAGGCCAACTGCCCGTGATGTTTCTCTTCTACAATTTGGCGGCTGATCGAGAGTCCTAGCCCGGTGCCTATACCACGCGGCTTAGTCGTAAAGAAGGCCTCAAAGATTTTATGTTGGGTGTCAGCGTCCATACCAGAGCCGTTATCTTGAAAGCGAATGACAACCCAATTGGGGTCAGTTTGCTCGGTTGTAATGATGAGCTGTTTGGGGCTATTTGTGTCTGGTTGCTCTTCCAAAGCATCGATCGCATTACTCAGCAGATTCATGAATACTTGGTAGAGAAGGCCGCTGTAACCTTCAATGTTGGGCACTGCTCCGTAGTTGCGCGTGACGGTAATTCCCTTTTTGATGCGGCTACCCAAGATCAATAGCGTGCTGTCCAGACAGGCGTGCAGATCCACCGCATGCACTTCTGACTCATCCAAGCGAGAAAAGTTTTTCAGGCTCAGGACGATTTGCCGCACTCGGTCAGACCCCATCTTCATCGATTGCAGCAGCTTGGGCAGATCTTCTTGCAAAAACTCTAAGTCAATCTCCTCGGTCTGAGCTTGCACGGCTGAAGGCGGCTGCGGTACTTCACGTTGATAGGTGTCGATTAGTGCCAGTAGGTCATCTACATAAGTGTTGGCATGCTCTAAGTTGCCATAGATAAAGTTAACTGGATTGTTAATCTCATGGGCTACCCCCGCCACCATACGGCCCAAGCTCGACATCTTTTCACTCTGAATCAGTTGCGTCTCTTGCATTTGCTGCTGTTGCAACGCCGCTGCCTGCTGTTCTTCCAACAGCATTTTTACTCTTTGTGTGAGTTGATTGAAGGAAGCTGCGAGAATGCCAATTTCATCCTCAGTGGTAACGGGAGCTTGGAGGTCGAAGTTAGAGGTTTGGACCGTCCGCTGTGCTACTGTGGTCACCCACTTAATGGGCTTAGTAATCGCTCGACTGGTATAGAAGGCCAGCAGACCCCCAATCAAACTAGACAGAAGGATGCTGCCAGCAATAATCTGAATGCGAATAGTTTCCCAGGAAAGCAGAGTCGCTTTCGCCTGACTTGCTTCTTCATAAGAGGTGTTGATGATGTCCACTAAGTCGTCGGAGACTCCATCAAACCGTAAGGCGATCGCGCTATTAGTAAAGCTCAAAAGCTGTTGCTGCAAAGCTTGAAGCTGTGCTGGCAAGACATTGGCCTGAGTCGTCGGTTCTAGGAGCTGATTCGCTTGTTGAAAATAAGCTTCTGGGACTCCTTGATAAGTTTCTAATAGTTCTGGAATTCCTTCTTGATGGCCATCAGCTTGATATTCGAGCTGCTGAGCATGAGTTGCTACACTAGCCCAGAGCCGCTTGATTTCAGCCGCGTGAACCAGAAAATGCTCATATTCATCCCGCAATGCAGGCAAATCTTCGGTTAAAGGGATTAATTGCTGTTGGTGAGTCCGAGCTTGAAGGATGCTGGCTTGCAAGCGGTGGAGCAACCGAACTTCTTCTTCGGCCCGATTGTGACGTTCTAAAGCAGCATGCTGGAAGCGATCGCCAACGACAAAACCAGCGGTAGTCCCGATTACTGCGACCCCCAACGCGATCGCATATCCGTAGCTGATTTTTTGGCCAATGCTCAGACGCCTACTGACTCTTCTAAGCCATCCCTGCTTCACCATCAGCGGTGAAGTTTGAGGCTGGGCTGCCAACTGAGACGATTTAGGGTCAAGCTCAGAGTTCATAGGTTGTGCTTATAGCCAGAGGTCTGAAAGGATAGGTGTCTGGAACTGAGCTGATGCGCTAGTCAGTTCAAACGTATCAAGTTCAAAGGGGGGATTGGCTTAGCTCCCCTTAATTTTACATACCTTAGTTTTTCCATCAGGTGAGTGATTAAACGGAAATCTTGAGGCGGTTTCGCGCCACCTCTAGGGTATGAAGGACTGAGCGCGATCGCATTTGAGCCGCTTAGGCTTGAATTAATAGATTGGGTTGTGGCACTTCAGGCAGTCCTTGTCCTTGGTTTTGCGTCACTTCCACATAAATATGCTCTAAACGCACTGGCTGACGCGCGATCGAGTCGAGGGGAATGCCATCAAAGTGGGCCAAAATTTCTTTCAGCTCTAGCGCTTGCGGCAACCAGAAAGCCAAGTCTCGACCATAACGACGCTTGGTAAAACCGAGTTGTGCGGCTCGTGCGATCGCCAACTCCTCTTCCGGAGTTTGTACCAACACAATCTCTTGCGCTGGAATCAGTTGCCGTAGCTCGCTTAAGCTGCCTTCAGCCAACAAACGGCCTTGCTTCAGAATACCGATGCGCTGACAAAGACGCTCTGCTTCATCGAGCAGATGTGTCGTCAGTAGCACTGTGATGCCCTGTGTTTGCAACTGCCGAATCAAATCCCAAATTTCGTAGCGAGCTTCAATATCTAGCCCAGTAGTAGGTTCGTCTAGTACAACTAATTTAGGTTGATGAACTAAGGCGATCGCCATACTCAACCGTCGTTGCATCCCACCGCTCAAGGTTTCTGCGGGGCTTTTGGCGCGATCGGCCAAACCAACAGCTGCCAAGCAATGCTGCACTCGTTGCGATCGCATTTTGCCTGACAAGCCATAGATTTGAGCAAAGAACTTGAGATTTTCCTCGCAAGTTAAGCTCTTGTACAGCAAACTCTCTTGCGGAGCCACGCCAATCAATGGCTTCGTGGCTTCCGAAACCAGATGGCCACTTACCCGAATCGTCCCGCTGTCGGCTCTGAGCAAGTTGCACAGAATATTGATCGTTGTGGTTTTGCCTGCTCCGTTAGGACCAAGCAAGCCGTAAATTTCTCCCGGTCGGATATGCAGGCTCAAACCCTGTAGCACCTGCCGCTGACCGTATTGTTTGGTAAGGTTGTCAATTTGCAACACTGGCGTTACAGTCTCCTTTCCATCTGCAACATGCGTCGGTAGGAGAGCCACCCCCCAGCCACCATGACTCCCGCACAAGCCACTAACACGCGAAAGTGAGGGGCGATCGCCTCTAAACCCTTGCCATCCGCCGCTACTCCAAACAGCGCCTCATTCATGTGGTAAATCGGATTGAATTGGGCGATATCTAGCAATATTTCTGGGAAAAAACTAATGGGGATAAAGGCACCGCCCAGAATTAGCAAAGGCACGCCAAAAGCGGACACAAGGGCATTCACATCTTCGGTGCGGCGGGCAAACTGAGTCCCTAGGCAGAACCCACCCCCAACATAAGTCATGATGCTGAGCAGAATAATTAGCCCACCCAACCAGAGCGACCCTTGAAACTGAGCGCCCGCAAAAGCTGCCACGAAATAGACCAACAGAGTCTGACCAAGGCCAATTAAACTGTAAGCCAAGAAAATTCCTAGAAAATAGGAAGTACCGCTGAGGGGAGAAATAGCCAAACGCTTCAGGGTTTGTTGCTCTCGCTCGGCAACGACAGTAGCAATGCTTCCGCCTAAGCAGCTAAAAAATAACGCAGCTCCCACCAAAGTTAAAGGGGCAGCGGCTTCGAATGCCTGAGCATTAGAGAGCTGGGTGCGTTCCGCTAAGATTAAACCGTTGATTAGCAAAATTGAGACTGGAAAGATACTCCAGCAAATTAAGCTGCGTTGTCGCCGCACCAGTTCCAGCACAATCCGCTGGGCAACTGCCAGTGTTTCCCGCCAATACTTCATGAATAATCAACTATTTCCAAGAAAGTTCTGAGCTGATCGCTTTAGTCCAACAGCCTTCGTTCACTCTGTCGTTTGAGACCCTGAAGCGAGCCAGAGTTTAAGGACAGAATGCTCCTCACAAGCAGTCAATTAATTCAGAATTCAACCCAAGGCAGAAGTAAATGAGCGATCGCTAGATCTGTAGTGCAACTGTCGTAACAGACACCAAGGCCCTAGACAAAAGTTTACATTCGGGCAGGGCACCTCTGCAATCTCCTAGCCCTACGACTTGAGACGAAAACCGCTCAATATTGTTCATTTAGTCCGATAGAACCTATTGCTGTGCTGAAGCGAAACAGCAATAGGTTCTACCCCTGCACTACCAAATTCATAACTGGTAAGCACTGAGCTGACATTGATTCCTATAGGTTTAAAGCTTGCAGGTAAGGCAAGTTTTTAGACAGGGCGATCGCTTAGGCGTCTCCTTGCACCAGAGTTCTCACCAGGGTCCAGACCATCGACCCTACGACAGAGACAAAGACAAACAACATTAACAAAGCCAAGGCTGAAAACGGAGCAAATAAAGTTACCAACAACAAGCCCAACACCAAAACTGTGGTTATAGAGTTTCTTCGCATCGGTAGTTCCGCCCATCAAGCTACTCTCTTCAGCCTAAACAGCTCAATCAGTCGTAACCTCTAACGTTGGTTACACCTTCCTGAGAGGAGCCAGCTTATTTAAGTCGTTAAACTAAGCTGCTACAGCAAGCTGAGTTCTCTGAGTCTGTGGTCTGGCACTTCTGAGGCTAATCCACACGCAGTATTCAGCCCGCATACAAGTCACACTCACTTGGTTGCCCTGCTCTGCTAAACGCACTGCTAAACCAAAGGCTTTTTGTCGGCCATCAGCTCCAAATTTTTCCACTAGTTGGTATAACTCCTTCCCTGAACACATTCCGTCGCGAAGTTCGTCGTCATACCAAAACTTAAAGGGATGCACTAGCTCATGAGAAAGGACTAGAGGCAGCATGAGTTATCCGAAAAACACTTAATATTTATCTTTGTTTAAAGTTTTTAAGTGGGCTGTACTCTAAAACACAAATAATCCTTAGGCAGAGATTATTTTTTCTTGGGTCTGCTGACGTATTTACTTATAGGTTACATCTCTGCAAACGCTTACCGGGAAAGAGCGGGAGTTAGGCCAGCTTTGAGGCAGCTGCCTCAATTGGCTCTGGCTGAGAGGACGAAGCTTGATTCATTTGTGCTTCGATTTCAATCGTGGAAACTACTTGGTACTTAGACTTTCTGTAAAGCTCGATCACGACTTTGCGCTGGGCGATCGTTAGCTCTGTCAACTCTTTACCCCAAAAGCGCTCTAGCTCTAACCTGCTAATTCCTTCACTGGAATCATCCGCATCTAGCAACATAGTAGCGATCACTCAAGATGGAACTACACACTCAAATTAGCAAACTGGTCAGTATTGCTACGAATTACGTTTCAGTATGTAAGAAAAAGACTCAGTCCGTAAAGATCTATACCCAAAGGCCGTAAATCCTCTGCAATTCTCTGCGTTACATGTTTGGTATTTTTGTCCCAGCCCTCTCATGAACTCAGAGCAATGTTCATTGGAGATGTTAGCGGATACAGCTCGGCACCCTGCTAGCTGAGGAACTGTGTTGGTGCTAAGTTGCGGCGATCGCTAAATCTTAAGCGCTCCGTTCTACTGTTGTATGGATGCGAACCTACAAAAGCCGATGGCGGGATTTGAACCCGCGACCGCTCGATTACGAATCGAACAGCAATGCTTGATTTGTAAGGGTTTTAAGCAGTAGGTAAATCTTTTACACCCAAATTACACCCAAAGTGAAGTTTAGATAAAAACTTTGGATATATTTGGGGATTTTAGGACAGAGATAGTAGCATTGTACTCAAACTAGCGCCTCAAGGCAGTGCTGGCACACTACCCTGAGACTTCCCCGCAGACTGTACACCCAATCTACGGAGCAAACCTATCATGACAAAATTTGCGCCCCTTATGGGGTCCAGGGTTGTAGCGATCGCACTAGCTACAGCCTGTTCGGCTACTGCACTCGCACCCAGAGCTACAGCTCAAGATAGCCCTGCTGAAATGATTCTCAAAAGCACAGGCGAAGTGGTCTGGGTTGCAATTTCTGGAACTGCCGTTTTCATTTACAACACGACAGGTGAGCTAATTCAAACTCTTTATCCAGCCTCGCTTGAGAATCTAACTAAGGAGGAATGCTGGCAAGTTAAGGGGGCTACTGGTTGGCAGGAGTATAAGAAGCAGGCCAGGATTCCCAAGCGGCAACGGTTAGGCACTTGCTACTACGAAGATTAAGGAGCAACTATGTTTTGGCATTTTACGGGTGAAATGATGATCCACCCTCAAGATGGAAGTCAGCCCTACTTCGAGGAAATTAGCGAAACTTTCGATTTGCCTGATGAGAACGTTCGAGTCATTCGAGATTTTGTCTACAGCCAGCGAGACTTTATTCTCAAGCACAAGTACGAGCCCAGCGAGGGTGAAGCTCCTTGGGGAACCTCGCAGCTTTATAGCCAGATGATAGCTGAGCTAAATCGCCTACAACCTACAGAGCAGTACTGGTTTGGCACTAAAGATAAGCAAATTAAAGCTGCTTTGGTTGCCTACCGAAATGAGTTGATCGATAACCTTGATTGCTACATGCCGACAGAACCGAGGAGGGAATTAGCAGCCGTAGCGTAAGCTCCAGAACCAATTACTAAAGGTATTGACCCGGTACTCTTACCGGGTTTTTTAGTGGCAGTGTCGAGGCGCGGTGCGATCGCTGACATAACGCTGTTTCATAACAGATTTTTTACGACTCCTGACAAATTGGGCACCTTTGGGTAAGTATGGATACGCCAGTAGCAGAAATAGCAGCTTGCGTAGCTTTTGCCTAGGAACACCGATGAGCCAAGAATTAGAGTCAAAAACCCGGAAGAAAAGAGTTGATAAAAAGCTGAACGCTACTGGGTGGACAGTAATTCCATATAGCGCTCGACTCGATACGTCAAGGCTTACAGCTCATGCTGTTGAAGAATTTCCTACTGATAGTGGCCCTGCTGACTACGCTTTGTTTGTGAATGGTCAACTATTAGGGTTTTTAGAGGCCAAGAGGGTCTCTGTCGGTGTTCAGAATGTTTTAGAGCAAGCAAAGCGTTATTCAAGAACAACCTTTAATGCTGTAGGGAGCTGGAGAGGTTATCGAACCCCCTTCCTGTACTCATCTAATGGGGAGCTAGTTTACTTTTTAGATGTTAGAGAAGAGCGCAACATCTTTAGGCAGCTTGCTGGCTTTCATACCCCGGATGCTCTGCGAGAAATGCTGACTCGCGATCAAAATGGGATTGCTTGGCTACAGTCTTACTCAACTGACGAGATCGAAAAGTTACGCCCTTATCAGAAGGATGCGATCGCCGCTACTGAAGATGCTATTAGCAAGGGCAAGCGAGCCATGTTAGTGGCAATGGCAACAGGAACCGGAAAAACCTTTAAAACAGTGGCTCAAATTTATCGATTGCTAGAGTCAAAATCGGTAAAGCGAGTTTTATTTCTGGTAGACCGGAGGGCACTAGCAGCCCAAGCAGTAAGGGCGTTTTCTTCGTTTACAACTCCTGGTGGTAACAAATTCAATCAGGAATATGAACTCTATAGCCAGCGATTTAAGCGGGAAGACTTTGGAGAAGATGAAGCTTTTGATTCAACGGTCTTACCAAATGCCTATTTAACCAATCCCAACGAGACTCATACCTTTGTTTACGTTTGTACTATCCAACGGATGAAGATCAACCTATTTGGGCAGGATAGTCAAGTCGAAGCAGAAGATGTGGAGATTGAGAGTGAAGACGATGCTGAGAAGCTGGATATTCCCATTCATGCTTTTGATCTCATCGTTGCAGACGAATGTCATCGGGGTTATACCGCTAAAGAAACTAGCGCATGGCGAGAGACTCTCAACTACTTTGATGCGATCAAAATTGGCTTGACAGCAACTCCTGCTGCTCATTCCCTGTCGCTCTTTAAGGAAGTAGTCTACCGCTATACAACTGACCAAGCCATTATGGATGGCTGGCTAGTGGACTACGAACCTATTGAAATTGAGTCGGAGGTCAAGATCAATGGTGCCTTTCTACGCGGAGGTGAGGCCGTTGGCATTATTGATACTGAAACTGGGGTAGAAACCTACGATGAGTTGGAGGATGAGCGGGAATTTGCTTCAACTGAGATTGAACGAAAAATAACGGTTCCTGATACCAACCGCAAAATTATTAAGGAAGTTGCGAAATTTGCTTCTAAGCATGAGCAAGAAACGGGTCGATTCCCCAAAATTCTCATCTTTGCAGTTAATGACTTGGCCCATACCTCTCATGCAGACCAAATTGTTCAGATTTGTAAAGAAGAGTTTGGGCAAGGGGATGATTTTGTTCAAAAGATCACAGGGAGTAAGAGCGTAGACCGTCCGCTGCAAAAGATTCGAGAGTTTCGCAACCGCCCAAATCCAAAAGTGGTTGTAACGGTTGATATGCTTACAACTGGGGTTGATATACCCAGCATTGAATTTGTGGTTTTCATGCGTCCTGTAAAATCTCGAATTCTCTGGGTGCAGATGTTGGGACGTGGGACTCGTCGATGTGACGAGATTCATAAAACCCACTTCAAAATATTTGATTGTTTTGGGGGGAGTCTAATCGAATACTTCCAAAACACTAGTGACTTCAAGATTGAGCCGCCTCGAAAAGATCCTGTTCCTTTGTCAAAGGTGGTTGAGAACATCCAGAACAATGTGGATCGCAACTATAACCTCAATCTGCTCGTAAAGCGACTGCAACGGGTTGAGCATGGTATGAGCGGAGAAGGACGGGAGCAACTTAGTGCTTACGTACCTGATGGAGATTTGAGTAGGTTTGCCAGAGAGCTACCCAGGCACCTTGCACAAGATTTCACAGGCACGATGAATCTGCTGCGTGACTTAGGCTTTCAAAATTTGCTACTAGACTATCCGAAGCCCCCCAAGACCTTTTTAATTGGCTACGGCGTAGAAGATACAGTTACATCGAGGGTAACGAGTCGAGCAGGACAGTACACCCAAAGCCCTGTTGACTACTTGGATACTTTTGCTAACTTTGTTCGGGAAAATGCTGACCAGATTGAGGCAATTCAAATTTTGCTAGCACGGCCCCAAGCTTGGAACACAGAAGCTTTAAACCAGCTAAGGCAAGCTCTAGCTCGCCATCAGTTTCAGGAACCAGAGCTTCAAAAGGCTCATGAGCAAGTACACCACAAGTTAGCTGACATTATTTCAATGGTGAAGCGCGCGATCGCGGCTGATATTCCCATTTACACAGCAGAGGAGCGAGTCAATCGAGCATTAGAAGCTGTGATGGCAAACGAGTCTTTCACTGAAGAACAGAGCAAGTGGCTAGGATACATTCGGCAGCATCTAATTGAGAACCTTTCCATTGAGATAGACGACTTTGATAATGCTCCAATCTTTAGAAATCGCGGAGGTGAAAGAAAGGCTAGCAAAGCCTTTCAAGGGCGATTGGAGCAGCTACTTGAATTTATTAATAGTGCGATTGCCGCCTAATTATTTAATTTGAACCATTTCAATACAGAAAGGCATGAGTATTCTAGAATTTGAACCCTATAAGCTGTATTACAACAACAAGAAGAATTTAAGGGACTTCTATAAGCTGACGGAATTATCCTATGCATTAGATGATTGCATTCTGAAAGAAAATTCAATTCTAAATATACCTAAAGGTCTTCTTGGTGACTTTTTAACAAAACCTGTTTCTTACAGCATGGAGTCTAGTTATAGACTTGAACAGGAAGAAGAGTGGGGATGGTTTACCCTGAGAGAATACGCAGAAAAGTTTAATAAAACCCTGTCTGCGATTGAACATGAAATCCAAGAAGAACTGATACAAAGAGTTGGCTTTCATCCGGAAACTGAAGAACGATATATTCTATATTTAGGGTCTCTTCAAAATCTACATTCTTCTTTGTTGGAAAACATAATTCCTCCTGTTGGTGAAAAGAAAACGTCAACCTTATCTTCACACCCACTACAGTCCGAGATTCTAAAGGTGGCGATAGAGCATTATAATCTAACTGAGGAAACAGCTAGTCAAAAAATTGGATATGCTTTACTCGCCTACTCATATTTAATAAACAAGCAAAATTGCCTTACTACCTTTTTGATGGAAAATCTAAATCAACAATGTTTTTTATTGAATTGGACGTTGTTTGAGGATTTCATTAAAAAAACAATTTATGAATTGGTGAGACGCCACCCAGAAGTAATTCCTATCCTAAATTCCTCAGGGAAATTAACATATCAAGAGTTGTTTGAGGAAACTAAAAGCTTTACTTCGATTAACGATTTAGTTGAAAATATAGTGAGGCGAGAAATATTAAGAATCGAGTCAGGTGGGGAATCGATTAGTAGCTTGATAGATTTTCTGAAGAAATACTTTAGTTTTACTAATGACCCTTATAGAGCAACATACGTAATTGAGGGAATTAGTCAAAGCGCTAGTCATCAAGACCTTGAAGAAATTGGAAAAGCAAGAAATGCAATTATTCATCAGCAAGGTTATGTATCGAGTGATTTTTTTGGTGTCTACCCTAACATTCCTCGTCGAGAAAACAAAATTTTAATAACAAGTCAGTTCTATCTAAAAACTGACTTGTTATTGAGTTCTATTGCTTTTTCAATGGCAAATGATATTTCCAAAAAAGATTATCGACTGAGACAGGGTAATAAAGCGAAAAGGAATAGTAATTCTTAGGATTGATAAATGTCTGATATCGTTAATAAGCTTTGGGGTTTCTGCCATACTTTGCGCCATGATGGCATCGACTATGGCGACTATATTGAGCAATTGACTTATCTGCTGTTTCTGAAAATGGCAGATGAAAAGGGTATTGATATCCCAGAGAAAGATGGTAAGCAGTATGACTGGAATAGCATTAAAGCTCTTTCAGGTACTGCCTTGACTGACCACTATTCTGACTTGCTGCGTGTTCTTCGAGAGAGCAAGGGAATTTTAGGTGACATTTTCGCCCAATCCATGCCGCGCTTCAACAATCCGGTCAACTTGAAGCGGTTGATCACGATGATTGATGAGGAAGAGTGGACTGCTTTAGATGTGGATGTGAAAGCCGCTGCCTTTGAGGGACTGCTGGAAAAAGCTGCTAGTGAAGGCAAGAAAGGAGCAGGCCAATACTTCACCCCTAGAGTGTTGATTAAGTCGATCGTTCGGGTGATGAAGCCTGACCCCAGAGTTAGCCCTCACTTCACAATTTGCGACCCTGCTTGTGGAACGGGTGGATTTTTGGTCGTAGCTTACCAGTGGTTGATGGATATCACTAGGGGTGTGCTCGATCGCAAAGATTTTAAGCGGATTCGGACAAAAACTTACTACGGTCAAGATTTGGTGCCTCGTCCTCGTCGCTTGGCCTTGATGAACTTGTTTCTGCAAGGACTAGAACCCAAAATTTATTTGGGTGATGCCATTTACGAGGCGGACCGAGGGGAGCGCTATGACTGCATCCTCACCAATCCGCCATTCGGCACTAGGGGGGCAAACCAGGCACCCGACCGAGAAGACTTTACGATTGAAACCAGCAACAAACAGCTGAACTTTATTCAGCATGTAGTCAACATCCTGAAGCCAGGAGGCAGGGCGGCGCTGGTATTGCCTGACAACTGCTTGTTTGAAGGCAAAGCAGGAGAGGTGTTTGAGATACTAATGCAGGACTGCAACGTCCACACGGTTTTGAGATTGCCTAGAGGTACGTTTACCCCTTACTCACAGGGTGTGAAGGCAAACGTCGTATTTTTGCAAAAAGGCTTACCAACGGAAAACGTCTGGATTTTTGATGCTCGATCTAACGTTCCTGGTGTTACCAAGAAGGACCGCCCCTTAACGGCCCAGCACTTTACCGAGTTTGAGGAGTGCTACAGAGAAGACCCAAATGGGCAAAGCGATCGCCAAGACTTAGGGACTGAAGGACGCTTTAGAAAGTTTTCGCTCCAAGAGATTCGAGACCGGGACTATAAGCTAGATATCACTTGGCTCAGAGACGAAAGCCTAGAAGAAGAACTACCAGACCCACCCGTCTTAGCTAGTGAAGCTATTACCGAGCTAGAAGCTGTTGTAGATGACTTGCGTGAAATTTTACAAGCCCTTGAATTGAATGGGGATGAGCTAGCTGAGAGCGAGGTTTAGGCTGTTACTGGGGTGAGCCAGCCTTGGTCTTGTAAGCGCTGCCATGCTTTACGCAGATGTTGAGGCTTGAACAGGTCACGTTTGCGATCGCTCCAAGCTTGGACTTCTGCGATCGCGACCTCTACATTTTCTGCAGCTTGTGGGTTCTCTTGGGCTACCCAGTGGAGAGTTGCTAGCATTTCCATACCGTAAGGGGTTTCAAAGCCTTCGATAAGCTGACTCACACGACCTAAACGCTCGTTGGCATCAGTGTCACTGGCTAAGAAGGCTTCAGCGGCTTCTCGGCCTTCATTGAGTACATAAATTTGTGATTGCTGACTTCTATCGCCATAACCCCGGATGAAGTGCCCATCTAGCCGCTGCAAAGCATGATTGAGGTTGTCCGCATAAGGACCATAGAAGTGTTTGCGGTAGTTAAGCCTCAATGACTCTCCAGCTTCTTGCAGAAAATAAGCTAGCTTCTGTGCTTCTAAACGCCCTAGACGATAGCCAGGAATCCCATATTGATCGAGCAGCATGACTACGAGAGCACGAGCACGAGTCATGTTGGGTTGCTCAGTAGCAACTTTCATTTCATCAACTTTAGGAGTGCCCCCAGGCTCAAAAATCACCACCTGCACTTCAGGTAGGGTGGCAAACGCCTCTATGATCAAAGGCTTAACTTTTTCCCAGTCTAAGCCGCCATTGCCACAGCCTAAGGGAGGAACCGCGATCGATTGAATACTCAGCTTCTTGACTTCTTCAGTTAACGCTTTGAGTCCTGCTTGGATGTCTTCGACTTTGGACTTCCCCTTCCAGTGGCGCTTGGTGGGGAAGTTGATGATGTAACGAGGATTAAACAGATTGCCCGTTGCCACAATGAACATTTGCCCTGGATGCACTGCTTTAGCATCGCAAGCTTTTTTGTACTGCTGAAAGTTGTCTGGAAATGCCTGTTTGAACTGCAAAGCAATTCCTTTACCCATAACACCGACACAGTTGACAGTGTTAATAAGGGCTTCGGTTTTCTCTTCTAACAGATTGCCTTGCTTAAACTCAATCATGGGGTTTTAGTACATTAGTACCACTTAAGATTGTAGACAAAAAGATCCCTTAATTCTAGTAGTACCAGTTACGACACACGGTTATAGGTGTCTCGTAGTTCAAATTCTGCAATATTTTCTCAACTTGGTCTCGGATATGAATAGTAGTACCAGTTACGATGCACGGTTACAGGTGTCTCGTAGTTCAAATTCTGCAATATTTCCTCAACTTGGTCTCGGATATGGGGATTGATCACCCCAATTTCAGCCACTAATTCCCACGGAAAAAAGCCATGAACCAAAAACTCAGCCTGCCTACGACGCTTGCGATCGCCATCTTCATCTGTGTCTCTCCACATGGTTGCTCTCATAATGGACCAGTCGATCGCATCCAAGTCTTCTAACGAATCGTAAAACTCTGAGTAGCTTACTACTGCATGACCATCAGTAAAGGCGAATGCTAGCTGTTCTGCTTCTATAGCTTCAGCCGTTGTTACTAGGTACAGGATGGGAGTTTGGCCTTCTGGACAACTAGGCACGTTGCCTCGATTGATGGTGTAGAGCATTGGGGAACAGGGGGCAAAATAAAACGGCACGTAGTCATGCAAGGTGCCTCCCGCCCCACAAGGAACCTCAGTTCTTGCTCGTCGATCTTGGATTTGTTCATAGGAAATATCACGAAAGCCAACTTGCCCTTGCTGAAGCCGACTATTTGCCAGCAGGCCACCCGATTGCAAAATTGAGGGCAAGTTGTTGAGGTGAGTGATGTGATAAATCGAGACTGGCATTTACACAGAGATGTTTAGGCCACTTGGTTGGCTATAATACCAGTCTGGTAAAGCATAGAGCGCGATCGCAGAGTTTGAGAATATTCTAGGTAGGTGCCAATACTCTTCGTGAGCGAAGTGCAGAGGGGGATAAGGGTGAGCGAGTTGCCAAACGGCTGGACTATTTGCGAACTTCGAGAAGCTGTAGAGGTTTTAGATAGTCAAAGAGTGCCAGTTAACTCCGAGGAACGTCAGAAGCGAGTTGGAAGCGTTCCATATTATGGAGCTACAGGCCAGGTCGGATGGATAGATGAATACTTATTTGATGAAGAGCTACTTTTAGTTGGCGAAGATGGAGCGCCTTTTCTTGACAAGCTCAAGCCAGTTGCATATCTCATTCAAGGAAAAAGCTGGGTTAATAACCATGCCCATGTTGTAAGAGCAATTGCGAAGATTACTAGCAATTCCTTTTTGAAGCATTATCTTAATCAATTCGACTTTGATGGATACGTTACAGGCACTACAAGGTTAAAGCTTAATCAAAGTGCTATGAATCGTATTCCCTTGATGCTTCCTCCTTATAGGGAGCAACAACGTATTGTAGCTAAGCTGGAAAAACTATTAGCAAAATGCGAAGCCTCCAAACAACGGCTTGATAAAATTCCCTTCATTCTCAAGCGGTTTCGTCAATCTATTCTGGCTGCTGCCTGCTCTGGTCGTCTTACGGCTGATTTGCGCAAACAGCTCAAAATTAATATTGAGCAAGATTGGAGACAGAAAAACTTAAAGGATTTACTTGCTGAACCTCTTGCCAATGGTCATTCAGTGGTAGATGCGAAAAATCCTGAAAAAAGTTTTCCTGTTCTACGCCTAACCTGTCTTAAGAATGGTTCTATCGATTTAGATGAGCGCAAATTAGGCGATTGGTATCGAGAGGATGCCAAGAAGTTTCTAGTTCAAGAGCACGACTTCTTGGTTGCAAGAGGTAATGGGTCTCTTGCGTTAGTGGGTCGAGGAGGGTTAGTCAGATGTGAGCCAGATGAGGTTGCATATCCTGATACTCTAATTCGAGTACGGGTTAACCAGGAAATTTTAACTCCTAAATTTCTTAGTTTAGTTTGGGATTCTGATATTGTTCGAGAGCAAGTAGAAGCTTCAGCCCGTACATCAGCAGGCATCCATAAGATTAATCAAAAGTCTATAGAATCTTTTGTTTTACCTGTACCTCCAATAGCTGAGCAACAGGAAATTGTTGAGCGAGTTGAAAAACTCTTTGCATTAAGCGACAACATTGAGCGGCGCTACCGAAAAGCCAGAGCTTACGTTGATAAACTACCTCAAACAATTCTTGGTAAAGCCTTTCGTGGTGAACTTGTTCCTCAAGACCCTCACAACGAGCCTGCCTCAATATTGCTAGAACGCATCCAAACAGAACGAGCCGAGCGAGAGACTAAAAAAGAAAAAGCAACTAAAGGCAGCAGAGGCGGTAGACTACGGAAACCGTATCAATCAAAAGACCCTGCTCAACTGAGCCTGAATGGGCTTGAGTAGAGCCAAACTAAGTTACTTAGTTACTAGCTCGACTGGGCTTCCTATATGCCTTGATAAGGGTATCCCCATAAATATAAAAAGACCCCATGAGTGAGGTCCTTCGATATCCGGTAGGGGGGGTACGGGCGATCGCCAGCCCTTAGTCAAATTTAACGAAACGAACCTATAGAACCCTCATTATTCCGTTGCTGCTGAATGGCCTGTAGTCGGTCTAAGGCTTCATAAAGATCTCGGTTCATCTCCCGCTGATACCGCATGAATCGTTCTGGGTTTTGTACTCCCTTGCTATTTGTGCTAGCTTGCGCGATCGCTTCCTCCACTGTTGCCATCTCAGCTAGAGCTTGATCAATCTCAGCTACTTGCTCTCCAGCTAGCTCAATCAACCTCTCAACACGGACGATCGCCTCAGCTAAGTTAGCTGTGTATTTCCGTTTTCGTCCATTCCAGCTTGCACACAGCCATTCATCAAACTCATCCCGACACCGCTCGACCTCCGCTACTTTACTTTCAGGTGAGTAGTTTTCACTGAGCGAGTCTCTAAAAGCCTCCAGTGTTTTTGCCTCGCCCCGCTCCTCTTTGTGTGCAAGGTCAAAAGCTAGGTCGTGAATGAGTGCTTCTAAAGCACGCTTCTTCTGCTCTAGCACTTGCTTACAAGGGGTGCGCTTCTCCCGGTATTTGTCGAATGAGTCTAGCTCCACTTCCGCAGGAGTAACAACATCAGGAAAACGAGCCAAACGCTGTGCCTTCAAAATCTCAACATTTGCGATCGCCGCTTCCACCGACCAGAGCCGATACTGCTTCAGCATCCCCATCGCTACTTGTTGGACCAAGAAATGCTCAACTGGAGTCTCTGGCTGATATTGCTCAATCAAACCCTGCACGAGCCCCTCAAACGTCTCCAAATCCTCTGTTACCAGTAGAGGTGGTTTCTGGACTAGCAGACCATGTTTTGTGGCGTTACGGCTCGCGATCGTCTTACCTCGCTTAGTTACAGGCCCGCGAGACCTACTGCCATTCAAACGAGAAATTTCTGGGCTAGAAACCATAAACTGAACCTCTACCTAATAAATCTGCTGGCTACACGTTTCCTGCTGGTACGGCTCAAACTCAGACAATGGGAAGGGACAGGCCACTGAAGGTGCAAACTGCTGCTTACGCTTAAGCCAAGCCCTCCCTGACTTATCATGGCTTCTGAACTCAAAAAGCTCACCTGTCTTTTTCTGCCGAACTAAACTGCCCACTCGTAGCTTTTCCCTCTCGATCAACCCATTTTCTAATGCAGTTGAAATAGGTTTCTTTTCTGGTTGTAGATGCAAACCTGAGGCGGTGGGTGGGGGAGCACATACTTCTGAGCTTTTAGAGCTAGCAGAAGAGCTATATATACTTAGTAAGTGATTGTCTGTAATACCTTGCCCTGCTTTGATTTGAGGCTCTTTGTATAAGGGGTTGCAAACCCCTGAATCCCTCTCAGGCTGAGCGATTACAGACAAATTTGAGCGTTCAATCAGCACTTCTGCGATCGCCGAATCGGCTGGATCTCCCTCAGAGAGAGGTATTACACACAATTCTGAATGCTGCGAGTCCCACAAGAACTGATACTTGTAAATCGTGGCCTGACTACAACGGGAAATAGCATGAAGGCGCTTTACCCTCGCTGTATTCCCATCTGGTAAACGCCCGTCTTCTGTCACAATTTGAGCGATCGCGTCTCGAATTTTCTGCTCTGCCTGTTGCTGCTTCTGCTGATTTGATGGCCCAGTAGGAGCTTTTGTTTGATTGTTCTGTCTAGAGTAAAGCGGATGGTAGTGGTTACTCTTGCGATTAGTCTTGATCCAGTCCCTCACTACCCGTTTAATATTCCGCTGGTGCCCACAGAACGTTCTATAACCTGGTGCTCTGGTTAAAGTTTCGATCGCAAAAGTTTTAACCTCACACCAGGACAAACCTCGGAAAACTCTGCCATAGGCACAGGCAGCCTTAACCATCGCTTGGGTCTGCCTTTTGGCAGTCCAACCAGTTTTTAGGGTTGTTTCTAGGCGATCGCGCCACTCCTGAACATCACCATCCTTGGCAGACAGATTAGGCGGTTTGACCATTGAAAGCGATCGCTGCCACATTTCCAGGTCTTGTCCCGATGCTGCCAAATGCCATCGAGTAATGAAAGCTTCTAGGTTATTTGTCTCTTCTTGCCACTCTTCATTCAGTAGGTATGAGCCTGCTTGTAGTGGTAGGCGGTGCCCGTTGTATTCAGGCTTGTGGTCCGGGATGTAGGGAATGTAGTTAGGAAAAATCTCCAACTGCCCTGATTGGACTTCAAAACCTGCCTCATCAAGTGTTTTTCTGACTAGTAAAGCCACCTTCCAAAGTACAAACTCATCAGGCAGCGGAAAATAAATGTGGAGCCCTCTTGAACTGCTAGAGCACACCCGCAGACATCTACAAAGACCTATCAGTTCTAGAGCTTCTAGAATTTTGGCGATCGCTTCTCTGTTTCTGGCTGGATGATACTTACTCCCATAGTCAATGTCTAGAACAAAGTATTGAGTTTTCTTCCAAAACCTGACCCCAATCAACTCACTTGGTTTTTTCCACCGCTCATAGAACTGTTGGGGCGTTAGAGCTTCTTTACGATTAGCGGTTAGCCAAGCTGGTTTACCCTTGGCTGTTTTAGCTTTGGCATAAAGAAAACGCTGATTACAGAAAATCGCAAACCAAGTCAAGATGAAATCAAGCTGGCTACCGGATAAATTTTCATAGCTACCCTGTGAGCACTCAGATAGGGGTTTTTGAGTGCCCTTAATTTGCTTAGTCATGGCCTAGCTCGCCCTCCGCCCTCGCTTGCGTTGGTTGGATGGCAGCGAAGCTATATAAGCTTCAATTGTTTTTTGATGCTGTTCTGGATGGGCTCGATTCAATCCCCAGTCAGCGATCAAATTAGGGTTGTAGCGAATCGTGCGTGGATTCCAGACATGGTAGTGAATGCCTTCAATAAGAGAAGACTCTGGTTGTAAGCGGTATTTTTTGAGAGTTTCAGGGCTCACTCCCAAGATTCTGGCAGCTTCATGTTTATTTACAAGCCCGAATGTCTGATAGCCATTGGACTGTAAACAAGGCGTGTTAGAAGCTGCAAGCATTCGCGAGCTTCCACGCTGGTTAAGATCTTCACTAAGAGTCATAATTTCTTGGAGATACCCCTATTTACCCGTAGGGTGTCAGGTTCGCTGATGGCATAGTTTCTCAGGCTGGGCCATCGGCAGAAGACTATAAAACAAGACCCTTTGCCAACCTAGCGTCAACTAGGTAAGTGGCAAAGGGTCTTATTTTGTTGAAACCATTGATAGTAAAAGCATCTAGTACCGATTTAGTACGTTCGATCGCCTCTCACTAATTTTAATCCTAGAAACAAGAAAATGGAGAGCATTTATCAAGGATTTTTGGATATTTATCCCTATATTTTGCGTGTTCTAAACGTGGGGAGGGGTGTCGAACGCTAGATATGGAGGTAGGGGGAGTGCCATTACGCTAGGTCAAACCAAACAAGATTCCGAAGTGAGTCTGACTGCTCTAAAAGCAAAAATACTCAGTCGAGTCGATCAACTAAGTATTATTACTTAACGCCGATAGAAAAAATAACTATTAAACTTCTGGCACCTGCACTTGAGACAAAGTGCCCGCGTAGTGCTCCATAATCACTTGTGGAGTATTGCCTACCCACTTAGCTACTTGCGGAGTACTCACGCCTGACTCAAGGCACTGCGTAATAAATGTGTGCCGAGTTTGGTATGGTTTCCGATACCTGATACCGAGTTCATCCATGATCGTCTTCCAGGCTCGGTTTCGGAAGTTGTGAAAGTCAATAAAACCCTGCTTTGGACTGGGGAAAATCCAGTCGTCAGCCTTTACGTCTGTCGGCTTGATGGAGTCTAAGAAGTTAAGCAATTGAGCGTTCACAGGAAACTTCCGGTTAGTCTGTGTCTTTAATCCCTTCTTCAGCACTAAACCATGTTCAGACTGCACCACTGACTGCTCAAAGACGATGTGCTTAGAACTAATATGCTTCCACTGGAGCGCGATCGCTTCACTAGGACGGCAACCTGTATAGAACAGGAACCTGACTAAATCAGCGTAACTTGAGTAGTAGCGGCTCTTTGAGAATGCCTCGATGATCGCCTCTCGCTCTTCCTTAGTAAATGGATCAATTTCGTTATCCTCAGTGCTGGCTTTCTTGATCTTGATTTCAGCGGTCATGCCATCAAAAGGATTGAGCGGAATCAACTTTGACTTAACTGCCCACTTGCAGCAAGCACCCAAAGCCTGAATAAAACGTTTAGCAGGGTCAGGTTTAAGGTTGGCAGTAGCCCAATCAAAAATCTTTTGGGCTTCATCTAGCGAAGAATGAGGACAGCGTTCTAGATGGGCCGTGTTCACCATGTAGCCATTGCGCCAAGTGCCAGGTGCTAAACCAGGTTTTTTGACCTCACAGTAACGTTCCCAGATTTGCCTTAGCGATACTTCGGGCTCAGGTGGGGTGTAAGTGGGTGTAACCGTAGTTAGCGCAGAATGAGGCTTGTACTTGGCTAAAGATTCATCAAAGTTGTTATAGAAGATGTCTAATTCAATCTGTCTAGCCTTCGATTCTGCGACTTTCCGGTTTGTTGGCGTGTCTGGCAACCCCAGAGATAAATAGTGCCGCTTGCCACCATATCGAAAGCGCAATTGTAAACGGTTATTCGATTCGATTATTTGAACAGAACCCTTAGAAGCCTTGCCAGTAGGCGTTTTAGAGTACATAGGGTGTAACTGGTGTACGTTACACCCAAATTACACCCAAATCAGCCGAAAAATCCCCAATCCAGCTACATCTTTACACCCACTTCAAAGCCTTGAAATAGCCTATCCAAGGTGTATTTGATAGCTGTAATGCTTACTGTTATTAAGTTTTGACTAAGAAGCCGATGGCGGGATTTGAACCCGCGACCGCTCGATTACGAATCGAGTGCTCTACCACTGAGCCACATCGGCATGAACAGTTGATCATTATAGCAGGTTCAACGTAGACCTGTATAGCTTACTTTACTCCCAAGCAGACATGATTCCAACCGTGTCAAGATTAAATCTGGTTGTGTCAGACAAAAACCATGAGAGAACCCGCTTCTGAAAAGCGCAGTAACCAGAATAGTAATCCTCGAAAACTGAGTCCCGAGAAATATGCTCGCTTGAGAGCGGAACTCAAAACACCTTACCGAGGGGTCAGACAGTTTATTTACGTTGCGTTTGGAGCTTCTGGCGCGATCGGAGCCTTTATCTTCTTCCTACAAATTCTGGCAGGACGAGATATAGAGGCAGCTTTACCCAACTTAGCCGTTCAGCTTGTTGTCATTGCCCTCATGGTTGGGTTGTTCCGCCTAGAGCAAAGAGCTAGCCGAAAACCCTGAGCCGCCAGTGAATGGTTTGAAATTTTCAATTGTTAAATCTACTTTCAGCAGACTACAGATTTCTTATCTGAGACTTAAAAGAATGCAAATTGTATGAGTTTTTCATTAATTAAAGTTCACAAATTCTGAGCAACTGAAATACAAAGAAAACATTACGAAATCAAGATTCTCTGAAAATATCTGTCAAAATGGGGATGTTGAAATGGGGTCAGCCAATATATAGACCCTAACCATAAATCCCCGTGAATAAATGTATAAAGTGCCAGCTCTGCCCATAAGAGAACTGGCACTTTATGCTTGAAACTTAGTTTTGCAGCTATTACGGTTGAGACCCCCTCACCACATAAGGCGAAGTAATAGGATCAACTTTGCCTGCATTCACTAGAGCTTGATAGACAAAAGCCGCAACTTCAGCTCGTGTCGCTTCACGATTGGGACTCAATTGATTGAGCGTTGGGTAGTTGATGACGATGCTACGTTGAGTCGCCGCTGTTACAGGTGCGATCGCATAGCTAGGAATTTGAGCAGCATCCGTGTAATACCGATTTAAAGCGCTGGTGTTGGTAGCGCTGTATCCTAGCCCATTTGCTAAAGAGACCAGAACTTGCACTCTAGGGATCTGTTGGTCTGGCAAGAATACACCCCCTGGGTAACCTGCCAAAAATCCACCCCGATAAGCGGTTTGAATCGCTTGGTAGCCCCAGAAACTTTGACCCACATCTACAAAGTTGATACTAGAGCGCTGAGCAGAGGGGGTAAAAGCTTTGTTAATGATGGCGGCAAACTGAGCGCGTGTGACTGGCGTAGATGGCCGATAAGTACCATCCGGGAAGCCACTAATAATATTTCGTGCCGCTAGCGCTTCAATAAAAGCTTGAGCCCAGTGGCCTTGCACATCTTTAAATTGTGAAACTGTTGACCCGCCTGGAGGGGTAACATCAGCCGCAACAAAATCTACAGGGCCAGAAATCCGCTGTGGATTAATTTGATTACCTACAGCCACAATTGTGTTGCCACGAGTGGCATTGTACAAATCGTAGCGACCGTTATTCTGAATGGTGTTGTTACCGGGATTCTCTGCGGTACCGAGGTTGGGCTGAGCATTGGTAATGGCAACCACACCATCTCTAGTGTTGTTCTCAATCACGTTATCTCGTAACACAGGCCGAGCGGAATCCGAAACGACGATGCCGTCTGTGTTTTGAATCACTTGGTTGCCCTCTAGGGTCGGAGCAGAGGTGCCACCGATCGCAATGCCAAATCCTGTAGCTTGGAACAGGTTACCTCGAATTTCACCCTGAGCAGCGCGGGCTAGAGAAACGCCGTTACCTTTATTTTGGGTAAAAACATTGTCTGCAATCGTGGGCGCTCCAGTACCTGTGACAAAAATGCCATCCCGGAGGCTATTGGAGAAGGTATTATTTCTGATCTCAGGATTGCTGGATTCTACCCAAAGGGCTGTTCCTCGAGTCATAGGATTAGTCACGGTGAGGCCGCGAACTTCACTTTCCTTATCAGCCCGAATCGTAACGTTTTGGGAGGCAAAAGTAGGACTGACGTAAGGACCACTGCCAATCACAAGCACGGTTTGTCCCTTATTGGCTTCATCTCCTCGCAAGATGACGTCTGGTTTCACGACCAGGGGAAAAACTTCCCCTGTATCTTTGGTATAGCTACCGGGCGCTAGCTGAATGACAGTATTGGACTTAGCTTGTTTCAGAGCATAAGTAATGCTGCGATAGGGTGCCCCTTCGCTACTACCTGCACCCGCATCATCCGTTCCCAAGGCAGAATTGACGTATAGAACAGTGGCTCCGGCAGGAATTTGAGCAACTTGCAGCGCCGTTGTGGTGGTATGGCTAGAAGGAGTAGCATTGTTAGCTCCGGCGGGCAGAATTACTGTACCGCCAACCCACAGCAACAAAGCCGTGAGGCCAACCTGGAGGGGGGCGATCGCTTTTGCAGTGGTATACATCTTATTGATAATAGGTTGCTGAATCAGAGACCCCTGATGTGTCATCATTGTCGCTCTCAAACGATCTCACTGTGGGTAAGGGAAGATAGGTAAGGACAGGGAGCAAAGGTAAACCTGACTCTATTAAATAGAGCTCTAAAGGGCAGCAAAGTGCTCTGAAACTTGCCAGCCGCCTCTAACTCCTCCAAAAAGATACCTGTCAGTTGAGGAAATTCCTCAAAATTTTAGGATTAAAATCGGTCGATTGTACTAAACGACAAGCAGTTCTTCACTAGAGTTCCCTCCTTTTCGCCACATCCGGAGGGTGGAATTAACCTAAATGCCCTACAGAAAATTATTATTTGCATCAGCCCTTGAGCTAAGCTGAAACGCCCTCAATTTAGCGACTAATCGGTATATTGTGAAGTTAAGTAAACGTAATTCTCTAATAGAATTTAGATTAACGAATTACTATTACAAAATATAGAATTTTTACGGCTTTAATCGAAACTAATTGGCCTGATTCACTGTCATTTTACGTAGAAGCCCATAGATCACTGAGATTCCTCATGAAATCACCCATTCTAAAGTTGCGACGGGCGCTAGCAGTGGGCATCACCGCTGGAATATTGCTCAGTAGCTCTAACGCGATCGCCGCCGAACAAGTAGTGCTGAAGTATAAGATTTTAAGAGAAAAAATTTCTGTTCAAGAATTAACGAGGCTGACAGAGACAGGCACTCCCTCCCCGGCTTTAGCTACTTATTTGAAGTTAGCCGGAAAAAGTCCAGAAGACATTCGTCAGCCTTTAACTCAAGTAGTTAAGGTCAATCCCCGACTACTCGATCGGGTATTAAACAGTTGGGCAGGCAATGCTGTGCTTGATCAGATTAGCCCAGCAATTCATACTCCTTCCAATCAAGCAAATCGGCAAGCGCTTCGGGCTGCCCTGACTCTCTCTGCTAGTCCTGATGGCAAGCTGACATTGATGGAAGTGCTGCAAAATTATCCAACTCAAGAAGTTGAAGTCGAAGGCGATCGCCTAGTGGGAGCCTACCGTCAGCTGAGCCGTCTCAGCGATCGCCTCGAAAACTTGCTAAATCGAGGCCGCTTTTTTTAAGCATTTAGTAAGCTAACGTTTCTAAGGTTTCGCGTAGATAACGCTGAACTCGATGGTCTAGGCTCAGAGCGTCTAGGTTTTCATCGGTCTTGCCTTCTAGCTGCCAACGCTGAAACCCGGAGCTAGTGGCGATCGCTTGCTTCAGATTCGACCAAATTTCTGGATCTGGAGAGAAGTGGCTAGAGAGACTATTAGCAGCCGCACTTGGACCGGACAGGTCGCCAAAGGAAAAGGCAGAATTAGCCATAAATACCTCAAAAAAAGCTATAAACACAGCAGAACTTAGACGAATAGAGCTTTGATCTCCGCCCTTTTCTTAGGATAGCGAAGTCACCTCCTAGAGGTGTGCTGCAAACAACACTATCTCCCCTCACTTCAGGGTCTTAAACCTCATTTCCTTCTGTAGAGCTAGAATTGGAACCCTGCTGATTCTGCTATAGGCATAGTAGTTGTAACACCTACTGCATTCACTTAGGACCCAGTTTCTGGCAAAACAGGGGGCAAAATTTGATTAACCTGGATGCCAGGAATCGTAAAATTTTGTCGGATTTTGTCAGCAGGAAAGGGTTCGGTAGCAGCGACCTCGGCATTACTGAGTAGCAGTATCCGAGCAACGCTAACTGATACCTGCAAAAAGAGGTTGCAAGCCAAAAAGGCGATCGCAGCTATCAGTAAACCTAGCACTCGCCATCCTGCCGGAAACGGTGCAACAGTGGCGGCTACAGGTGCGACTCGATAGAGTTGCCATAGGACACCCACCAAGAACACTGGCGTGACTGCCGCCAGAACTCGGCTTTCTTGCATCTTAAATAAGCTGAGAATTCGGCGCTGCTCCACAGTTAAGCTCTCTGGTTTCAGCGCGAATACCATAAGACTGAAAATGTAGAACGGGCGGAACAACTGCATCCACAGCAGGGGAGCAATGCCAATAACTGCAACTAAGCTAACTTCGAGCCCAGCAGGCAGGATAGGATCTCCAACGGCAAATCCCAGCAGGCAAAGTTCCAAAAAAATAGGCAACACTGCCGCTCCAGCAGCATGAACCCACAAATAAGGCTCTGACCAAGAAGAGCGCATAGCAGTTAGCTGAAATAGTGCATAATCCAGCCTCAGTATAAGGGAGAGATCCTTCAATCTCGAGAAACCATAAAAAAATGAGAGGAAACAGCTAGAACGCTCTCCTCTCATTCAATTAAATAAGTTAGATAGAGTTGTGGTGCCTTAAGGGAAACCGACAAATCTATCTAATTCAGTTTTTAGCTAGCTGACAAGGTCCGGCGCTTCGTTACCATTCGGAAGGTTTCAATGATGTCCCCTTCAACCCAATCATGGAAGCTACTCATGCCAACACCGCACTCATAGCCAGCATTGACTTCCTTGGCGTCTTCCTTCATCCGCTTGAGCGAGTCTAGGATGCCCTCGTGAATGACGTTGCTGCCTCGGCGAACCCGCGCATTACAGTTACGAATTGCCTTACCAGAGAGGACATAGCAACCTGCT
Organism: Trichocoleus sp. FACHB-262; assembly: GCF_014696035.1. Classification (NCBI taxonomy): domain Bacteria; kingdom Bacillati; phylum Cyanobacteriota; class Cyanophyceae; order Leptolyngbyales; family Trichocoleusaceae; genus Trichocoleus; species Trichocoleus sp. FACHB-262. The sequence goes on from NZ_JACJPK010000086.1 coordinate 227,793, forward strand.
ACTGCGCCTCGACCCACTGGGAAGACAGCCCGAACTTCTACCTGACCCAGCGGTTCTTCGACCATTTCTGGTTCTAGGAGACCTTCCATTGCTCCTTGAATGTCATCCAAGAGCTTATAGATAATGTTGTATTCACGAATATCAACACCCGCTGCATCAGCAGCTTGTCTCGCACCGCTAGCCAGGGTAGTGTTGAACCCAATAATCACGGCAGAACTAGCTGACGCCAGATCAACGTCAGTCTCTGTGACCTCTCCCGGAGCAGACAACAGCACCCGGACCTGCACTTCATTTTGAGGCAGTTGTTGCAGTGATCCCAGAATTGCTTCTACAGACCCTTGTACATCCGCCTTTAGAATCAGGTTGAGTTCCTTCAGTTCGCCTTCTTGAGCCTTAGCTGACAAGGAGTTGAGGGTGATCCGACGAGCACCAAGGGCTTGCTGCTGTAGACGAGATTGACGTTGCTGATCGGTCTTAGCCGAAGCCACCGCCCTTGCTTCTTTCTCATCTTGGAAGACTTCAAATTCATCACCAGCAGCGGGAACGTCACCTAGACCGAGAATTTCCACTGCGAAGGATGGACCCGCTGCCTCGACTCGCTGACCGCGATCGTCCACCATTGCTCGTACTTTGCCCAAGGCTGAGCCTGCGACGATGGTATCGCCCACACGGAGGGTACCGTTCTGGACCAACATAGAAGCAACAGGACCACGAGCTTTGTCGAGGTGAGCTTCGATGACTGTTCCCTTAGCAGGTCGATCTGGGTTTGCGTAGAGATCTTCTACTTCTGACACCAGCAGAATCATTTCTAACAAGGTGTCTAGATTTTCCCCTTTAATCGCACTGACTGGGACCATGATGGTGTCACCACCGTACTCTTCCGGTACGAGGTTATAGTTCATCAACTCGTTCTTGACGCGATCGAGCTGAGCGCCTTCTTTGTCAATCTTGTTGATGGCTACGATAATAGGCACTTCTGCCGCCTTGGCGTGGCTAATAGCCTCAATCGTTTGAGGTCGAACACCATCATCCGCAGCAACTACCAGGATGGCGATATCAGTGACTCTCGTACCCCGTGCTCGCATGGCGGTAAAGGCTTCGTGACCTGGCGTATCTAAGAAGACAACCTGCTGTACATCACCTTCGTGAGGAACGTCAACGTGGTAGGCACCAATATGTTGGGTAATGCCTCCTGCCTCTCCCTGAGCCACTTTGGTTTTGCGGATCGAGTCGAGCAAGGTGGTTTTTCCGTGGTCTACGTGACCCATGATCGTAACCACTGGAGGACGACGCTGCAAAAGTTCCAAATCTGCTGCATCTAGCATCTCGGTAACTTTCCGAGCTTCTGCCTCTTTCTCCGCCATCTCGACTTCCACTTCCATCTCTTGAGCAATCATGCTCGCGGTGGGAACATCCAGAGTTTGGTTAATGTTGGCAGCAATGCCTTTGAAGAAAAGAGCCCGGATAATTTCTGTTTCTGGGACCGCTAGGAGGGAGGCCAGCTCTTGCACTGTCAACCCTGTGGTCAGAGTAATCTTGGTGGGGCGCTCGACCTTGGCTTCCTGCTCCCGACGTTCCCGGCGATCGCGAGGGCTTGACTTTCTACTCTTCGGGGCAGCTGGGGCAGCAGCAACAGGTCTAGCTTGGCCTGGACGAGATTTAGGCTTAGCAGGACGCGCTAGAGAGAGGCTCACTTGAACAGGAGCGTCCTCGCCGTCATCAAATTCCTCTTCTTCATCAATGCTGTCAATGTCGAGGTCTTCAATTTCAATGTCCTCGTCATCGAGAACAGGCTGAAGCCGCCGCTTAGCTTTCGGACCAGCCTTAGCCTTCGCGTTTTCTGCGTTTTCCTCTTCTTCTTCTTCCCAACTTTTACCTTTCTTCAGATTGCGCGGTAGGGTGGGTCGGCGCAGCTCATCGATTGGGCCTGCTCCCACAGCCGCTTCTGAGCGTTCCCCCTGGTGTCCTCCAGCGCGATCGCCGGAAGCACCAGGCTGGCCTTCGCGGGGAGCAGTGGGACGTACAGGTCTAGCAGGGCTGGCAGGACGTCTCAGCTCAGTCACAGGCTGAGGACGCCGCTCATCAGTGTCCGAGCCAGCAGCAGCGGGGCGATCGCGCTGGCGTGCCGGAGCGTCGAAACGTCTTTCGGAGGGCGGTTGGCCAACTCTAGGCTCTGAAGGGCTACTTGGTGATGATGTACCCCCTTCAGGACGCTCAGGGCGATCGCGCTTTAAGACGACACGATTAGCAGGATTCGCTTGAGCGCGGTTTGCCGTAGGAGGAGCGGGCCTAGAGGGCGGTGCCACCAATTGTTGTGGCTGAATAGTGGGTTGGTGACTCACTCTGGGACGAGGAGCAGGTTCTTCCGTGATGCTAGGAGGCCGCTTAACTTGAGGCTTTTCAGGCTCACTAGCAGGTGAAGCTACTTCAACAGGAGTCTCGGAACTGGGAGAATTGGGAATAGAAACAGGAGCTGCACTTTCAGGTGCAGAGGGTGCAGAGCGAGCTGGACGACTCGGGGCCGCTGGTTTGACAGGAGTTTGCAAGGGTTGATTAATAGGAGGTTGAGGATTAGGTTTAGCTGCTTGAGGGATGGGTTCGTTCCCATCGTCGGCAGACTGCTGGTTGGGACTAATCGTTTTGGGTCTACGAATTTCTAAAATCTGTGGCTTCCTGCCAGCAGCTTGGGCAGCTTCGCGGGCTTGGGCACCCGTACCGTGACTGACTGCCGCTGGCTTTGGAGGAGAGGAGTGGGTCGCTGTATATTTCTCGGCAGCAGCACGGATGCGCTCAGCCTCACCTTCTGTAATCGTGCTGCTATGGCTCTTAACTGAAATATTTAGCTGTTCGCAAACGGCTAGTATATCCCTGTTATCCAAATTTAGTTCCTTTGATAGCTCGTAAATTCTGACTTTGCCGTTATTCATCCACTCTTCCCTCTTGAATGTGTTACATAGTGGCCTACTGTTTTGCAAACTAACTACAAGTGGTTGATCTGCTGACGCATTAGAATATTAAACGTCGTTTCCTCTTTTAACTTTAAACGAGAAAAGTTGCACTCTGCTGTGAGAGTGTTTTCCAGAAGACAAACAGCTATTTCTAGCTTGTAACCAGATTTCTTGTTTAAAGTCTTGCATGAATCTTTGTAGGTTTGCAGGCGGTTGAGATGCCACTTAGTGATGCTTTCTGGGCAACCTCATTAACCTGTAAATACTGGTTTTGACTAATCCTCGCCTGGTGTTAACTTTCCCGAACCAAACTCAGCAGGTAGACTACAACCTGCGTTTGGTGATCACCTAGCTGCTGACAAGAGTTTTTTACCCCTGTATTTTGATTGTCAATTCCAGAATATACCGTCATTATGCTCCTACAAGCTCAACATCCATGCTAAATCCTATTCGGAGAGTGAGGATTTGCCACTCTCTCATTCTAGAGCGCGATCTGGTTTTAGTCCATCGACTGCCCTTGCTTTTGCCAAACGCTGTTCCAAGGTTTGGTACAAATCAGGTGGTACTGAAGCTTTTAACGATCGCCCTAATCGATTTTTCTTCTGGGCGGCTTGCAAGCAACTAACCTCAGGACACAGGTAAGCAGAGCGCCCCATGCCCTGATCTAATTGTACCGTTTGCGAGGAATGCACCCGCACAATGCGCCAGAAATCCTGTTTGGAAGCCAGCTTCCGACAACTAGCGCACCGACGGTAGTTAGGCTTCATCATGTCATTCACCAGTCATTGCTATTGATGGTTATTGATGCCCTCATCCTTGGCTGGCGTAGCTACCTGGTTAGGAGCTACTTTATGACAAAGCTATTCGGTAACAGGCTGGGCTTCATCTGTCTCAGAAGTTGCTAAGTTCTCATCCTCGCCAGCTTCCACTTCTACAGGAGAGTCTGCATAATCTTCTTCCAAGTACTCTTCATCGTACTCTTCGTCGTACTCTTCCTCATACTCAACTGGCCTAGAGCGCTGGCGTGCTTCTGCTAAAGCCTCAATCTTTCGGTTTTCAGCTTCGTAGTCGTACTTGGCAATATCTTTGATGTCAATTTTCCAACCTGTCAGACGTGCTGCTAAACGCACGTTTTGCCCTTCCTTACCGATGGCAAGACTGAGCTGGTCTTCGGCTACTAGAACGTGAGCTTGGCGCTCTTCGGGATCAACTAAGCGCACTTCATCCACGCGGGCAGGGCTAAGAGCATTGGCAATGTAAGTTGATGGGTCAGGAGACCAGCGAATCACATCAATTTTTTCGCCACGTAGCTCGTTCACCACGACTTGGATCCGGGAACCTCTGGCTCCGATGCAAGCGCCTACTGGGTCTACATCACGCTCTAAGGTGTCGACGGCAATTTTGGTACGCGGGCCAACATAGCGAGAAGGTGGATTAGCTTCTCTGGCTACGGCAACAATGCGTACGACTTCATCTTCGATTTCTGGGACTTCGTTAGCAAACAGATACACCACTAAGCCTGCGTCAGCTCTAGATACGAGCAGCTGCGGCCCCCGATGCGAGCCTTCAGAAACTCGCTTCAGGTAAACCTTGAATGTGGCGTTAGCCCGATAGTTATCGTTGGGCAATTGCTCTCGCTTGGGTAATTCAGCTTCTACCTCTGGCTGACCAAACCCACTGCTGACCGCCATGATCACAGATTGACGTTCGAACCGTAGCACTCTGGCTTGTAGTACTGTGCTCTCTAATTCTTGAAACTCTTCTTGGACTAACTTGCGCTGTTGATCCCGGAGTTTTTGGGCCAGTACTTGCTTGGTTTGAATGGCAGCCATCCGACCAAACTCTCCTTGGTCAGGGGTGACATCTAAAATCACGGTGTCACCCAGTTGAGCTTCGGCAGCCACTTCTTGCACTTCTTCTAAAGCAATTTGGTGGTCGGCATTATTCACTGCTTCGACAATCGTCTTGGTAGATAAAATGCGAAATCCTTCTTCTTCGGGATCAAGCTCTACCTCAAAATTGTCAAAGTATTCTTCATCAAAATTGACGTGATCGAGGCGCTGAGTCCGTCGATAGCGCTCATAGCCTTTGAGGAGCGCTTCACGCAATGCTGCTTGCACCGCATGCTTCGGCAGATTACGCTCCTGGCTAATACTATCAATCATGACTTTGAGTCCAGGCAGAGGAACCATTGACATATCAGTAACACCTCCATAATTTTGAAAGATTAAATGAAGCAGTGAGTCGTCAGGAATTAACGCTGGCTAGATAGGGATGGCCTCATCCGGCAATTTGCTCAAGTTAGAAACCGCTTCTACGCTGATTAGCTCGTGTTGGTTTGTCGATGAACCCATCACTAGTAGCCAGGGCTAACGTTGCTCATCGAGTTGCACTCTAGTCACCAAGGCTTGAGGAATAGCGATCGCTCGCCCTTTTTGGTTGATGTAAACAGCCGTGTCATCGCGCCGCACCAGTAGTCCTTGCCACTCTTTTTTTCCTTCGTAAGGCTCTGAAGTGCTGACAACCACAGCAAACCCTTTAAATGAAATGAACTCGCGATCGCTGGTAAGCGACCGAGAAATACCAGGACTGGAAATTTCCAGTACATAGGTATCGGGAATAATATCAGCTAGATCTAAAGCCGCTTCTAGGGCACGGCTCATCCGTTCACAGTCCTCCAGTCCAGTGTCTTCCTGGAGGTTGCGGATGTCTACGCGCAAAATCGGAGGGCTTTGATTTGTGTGAAACACAGCCCCAACCACATCTAATCCCAAAGTTGCGGCAACGGGCGTTGCAATGTCAATAATTTGTGGGATCAAAGGGTGAGCCATTGTCTTATCTCCTTCGTCAAGCTCCAACGACTATTTCGGCTTGCTGTACATCCATACTTTATAAAGTGGGACTATCAGGGGTGATGTGTAAGCGGAGCTACACAATGATCTACTTTGACAAATTCTCAAGTTCGTAGAGATTTATCACAGACCCTATCAATAAAAAAAGTGGGTAACGACCCACTCCCCATGAAATAGTTACTTTCATGAAATCACCGCTTAGATTTGGGTAGCCCCAAACCCACATGATTATAGTTTAGCGCACCCATTTTGGAATAGGCAGATGGGCCTAGATCAACCCTGGAAAGTCTGCATTGAGGCAGATTGATGGACCTATTTTTCTAGGAAATTGCGCTTTGAAGCATGATTTCTTAGCCTTTACTTTTTAACAATTTGATGGAGCTGATGAGTTTGCTCTAGGACACCCTCCATGTCTTCTTCCGAGAGGCGCTGAATGTAGTTCACCTTCACTTCTTCCAGGAGGTCGGAGAGCAGCCCTTGAATTTTATGTAGAGTTTGCTGGTTTTGCACTTCTGAGCCTAGGGCTTCAGCGAAATGTTGTACAAGCTGGCTAGAGAGTTGCGCTCCAACTGGGTCTTCTAAAGCAGCGACTAAAGCTTGGTAAGCGGTTTGAGTCACATTGGTAACCACTTGATCGGCGAGTTGGGTTGGCAAATCCCGCACCCCCGGCACTTGTTGCAAGCCTTGGTAGAGAGGCAACTGTCGCAGTCCGCTCTCCACGCTGTGGCGCAGAATAGCTTCGAGGTCAGGTTGAATCTTCGGCAGCACCTCATACACCACCAGCTTGACTAGGAGAGTGGCGATCGCTTCTACTTCATTCGTGTTGTTGATGTCGATGTAACCACGGGCGCTGGGTGAACGAAATAGCCAGCGTGTCACCTCGCCGCGCTGAACTGATCCCTGGATTTGGTTAATTACACGGATCACTACCACTTCAGTTAATTCTTCGGCGAAGTTGGCTACGAACCCACGATTGATCTGAGCGATCACAAAGTCTAAGTCAACCAGTTTGGCTTGATGCAGGCGAATAGTCACAGGAATAATCCGCAGCAACCGCCAAGAGGGCAACCAGAACCAAAAAGGCAACCATAAAAACACGTCATACCAGCGCCACAGCATAGCATCGAGCCAACTGACACCTTTATGGCGGCGGCTGATATAAAAAGTTCGAGCTAAGAATTCCACGCCAAAAACAATCGCGAAAGGCAGATCAATGCGCCAAAAATAACTGACGAAATCTCCCGTTTCCCCTAGGGACCGAAAATAGTTGGTTGCAATTAAAGGACGAATTTCTTGATTAAAGAAGTCAATTTCACCGCGCCATCCTGCTTGCAGTAAATGGTCTTGACTCCAAAAACGATTAAAGGATTGGCGAGAAGAAACGCGGCGGCGCTGATCGTAGATGTGCTCCCGCATCCGATTTTTGATTTTCTCCAGAGTGCCACTCTTGTCAGCGACTCGGAAGGGATCGGTATCGACCATTTCAGTGCTGAGATTACGCAACTGCTCTAGGTACGGCTCGACCTCCGGAGAGCTGATCCCCGTTTTCTCCACTTGCGCTTCTAAATCAGCGACGGCCTGCAAGTAATTTTGGGTGTCCCGATGCGGTTCAATCCCTTTTATAGGGTCATATAGCTTGGTTAGGTTTCCGGCAGGAGGAATCAGGCGAGGTAAGCGCAACAGGTAGAAATCCCGCAGCGGTATGTAACTCACGTCAAACAGCACTAGCAGCAGATTAGCAGACGCCAAAATTGCCATCACTCGTTCAAACCAGAGGTTGCGACGAGCAGCTAAGCGCCGCCTGGCTATTTTCTGTGGTGATGACATGGCAGCAGAATTTTGGATTGACTTCTCCCTGAGTATGAAAGCCAGCCCAGAATTTCGCAATCGATATTAAAGTCCTGTTACGGAGTGCTTTAGTCGGTTGGAGAGTCCGTCCAGATCGGTAGTTGATTTACCACCTGTAGCGTTAAGTCCACATATTTGGGTTGCCCTTTTTGGGTTTGTCCTGGGGGGGCAATCGCTTCTCCAAAGTAACCCTTGGGGCCATCATGGTCGTGAGGCCCGGTGTCATGGACACTGTAGCGGCCTTGCCATTGGGCTTGGTGAAATGGAGAACCAACTGTCCAAGGCCAACGCGAGGGAAATACAACTTGGCCGATGTCTTCAACCCAGTCTCGCTTGCCTTGCAGGTGATACACTCGCTCCGCAGCCCCGAAGCCATCGGTTCCCGAAAATACGCCACCTACGGAAACTACCAAAACTTTTGTGTCTAGCCACTGGTCCAGATACTCAGCCGCTCCCAAGGAAACCTGGGTGCCACCACTCGTACTCATCAAAATTATTTTTAAGGGTCGCTGAGTTGCTGGGGTGATGGGATGAGCCGCATTCATGCGATCGATGATGGCAGTGGCAATGCCTTGGTTGTACAGCGGGCCATAGCGATCGTCTGCGGAAATGGCAAAGCGCCACAAATTGCGAATTTGGATCAACATACTAGCTGCTCTTAGCCAACCGTCAGCATTGTCAGCAAAGCGCCAGACAGGAGCTAAGAGCCGTCGGCCACCCAAACTTTCGTTGGCGGCAGAGTAAGGAAATACGTCTCGCACCGTGACGCAATCAGGATGAGCTTGATCTAGCTGATTGAGAAAATATTCTTCCCCAGGCGTAAGCTGGTTGGCGGAAAAGTCTCCGACCCCAGTCAAAAAGACGATGTAGCAGTTAATGGGCTTACGAGGAGCACCTTGAGCGCGATCGCTAGGAAGTAAGCGTTTGGCCGAGCTTTTCCTAAGACCTAAAGTCTCTGCACTTTCATTCAGCCACCAAATCAGAGTTCCCACAGGCGAAACTGTGCCCCAGACCAGCAGGATAATGCCTGCCAAGGCCAGAAGCTTGAGGCTACCACCCCGCAACCACAGAAGTAGACGTCCTATGAAGTTGAACATGAGTTGATTTTGTACCGTATCCTACTCAAGGCTGTCATCCATCACCAGTAGTAGCATCACCAGTCATAGGAGCCATTGTGAGTGAACACATAAGGGACCGAGAAACCAAGGCGACATTGGTTCAAACTCTTTGGAACGCGATCGCTTTGAATGCTGAGTTCTATGAAAACGCCTTAAACACATCCCGAAATCGTAGTATCGCTCGCGCGATCGTGATTTTGGCGGCTTTGTCGCACATGCTGGGCAGCGCCGTTATTTTGATCACAAATCGCGCCTCAATCCCAATTCTGGGCATCGCTCTCTTAATTGATGGTCTCGCAGTGGTCGCAGGTTACTATTTTTGGACGGCTACAATTTGGCAGCTTGGTCAGTGGTTGCGCTCTAGCCAACCGACTTACGGCGAATTGTTGATTCCGATCGGCTTTGCCTACGCGCCGCAAGCATTTAACTTTTTGACGCTGATTCCTTTGCTAGGCTCACCCATAGAATTTGCCCTTGCCCTCTGGAGCTTGCTGACCGTGATTCTGGCTGTTCGTCAAGGCTTAGATATCAGCTTGCGCTGGGCAGGATTAATTTGCTTAGTTGGTTGGCCGCTGGTTCAAATAGCCCTGCGTTCTGTCCAGACCTTCGAGCAATTTCTCGTCCAGGTAACTCAGTAAACGGCATGGCTCAACCAAGCGATCGCGGCGCGCTGTCCGTATTACTTTTTTAGATTAAGGGTTTTAGCATTAGAAGCTAAGCAATAAATCTAGGGGAACACAGCTCACGTCCACGTTTTAGAAACTTGTCTCTACTTCCACTCCTGCTAAGCCTCAAAAACGATGTCTAACCAAGCCTCTGAACAGCTTAAGCAAAATGCCCCACGCATCATGCAGATATGGGAGAAGCGGGCGCGTGATGAAGTCAATGCCTCCATGCATCAAAACTCTTTGGTCTTGCGAAATTCGCTACCCCTTTACTTAGACCAACTGACTGATGAACTCTCAACCACAATCGACAGAACTCCTGACCGCATTGCATCCGACGAAGTAGAGAGCACTCGGATCGGCAAGCTGCATGGGCACGAACGGGCGGGGTACGCAGACTACTCCATGAGCCAGCTAATTCTTGAGTATCACATCCTCCGTCAAGTTATCTTTCAAGTTTTAGAAGCAGAAGCACCTCTAGGTGTGCGGGAACGAGACATCATTATTGGCTCTATTGAGCAAGCTGTTAATGACGCTGCGACCCAATTTTCCCAGACACTACGAGATGTTCAAGAGCTGTTTATGGTGACGCTAACTCACGACCTCAAAAATCCCATCAATGTCATCAAGATGGGAACCCAGTTGATTCTGCGCCGCCTAGAACGGGGGGACGCCCACATTGATGTGGCAGCGAGAATGATCACTGCGATCGATCGCCTCGACGCAATGATTCAAAATCTCCTCGATGCCAGTCGGTTACGGGCAGGGCAGAGTTTGAACTTTGCATTTGAAGAATGCGACTTAGAGATTCTAGTCCAGGACGTAGTGGAGGATTTGAACTTCACTTATGGCAACCGGTTTGTTATAGTCTCGGATTCTGGTGTCAGGACCCAATGTAGCCCTAAAGAAATCCGGCGAGTGATTGAAAACTTAGCAATTAACGCGGTGAAATATGGAGCCCCTAACACACCGATTACACTCACGCTCCAACAAAGTGAAACGCTGATCACCCTCACCTTGCACAATGAAGGCAATCCGATTGCCCCAGAGGCTCAATCCATCCTATTTCAACAATTTCGCCGAACCGTCTCTGCAGAGGATAAAACAGGATGGGGATTAGGATTATTTCTGGCCAAGAGTATTGTTGAAGCCCATCAAGGGACGATTGAGGTCCAAAGTAGTGAAGGCCAAGGAACCAGCTTTATCGTCAAGTTACCGAAAATTTAGTTTTTCTTTGGTGAGCTAGTTTTTTTTCGAGGTGCTCTCTGGAATTTAGACTGCAAAAGGTGGCTGGGGATAAATGCGTTAGCATCTCTACTAATGTCAGCCGGAGCCCAGTCGAATTACAGCAGCACTCATGGAGCAACCCACTTTATCCACCGAGGTGATTCTCACCCACCCACAACAAACCATTGGCAATGTCCAGCTTGACTGGTCTCCTCAGCCTGGTTCTTACTTGGATTTAAACGGCAAAACCTACGCGGTTTTAGAACGTCATCATCGCTATCAGCTCAGAGCTGGCCGTTACCAACTGCATAAGATCGCCCTTTATGTCCAGTCTGCCCCACGCCCTCTAGAAAGAAGTTTAGTGGCAGGGCGCTGGGTTCTGGGCGATGTCAGTTGTCGCTTTAATGCTCAGTCTGAACTGATTCGTTGTGCGGTCAATCCTGAAGGCCCTTGTGAAGCTTGTCAGTTTTACGAGCAGTCGGTTTAGTCTCAAAACTCTTGGCCGTTGCCTAAGACTTCCCCCACTTCTAAGCGAGCACCATTGGCAAAATCCCAGCCTGATTGCGATCGCTTTCCTGCTAATTTCACGTCTCGCAGCAATAATAAACCATCCCCCGTTTGCACAATCGGCCCCAAGCCTTTAGCAATCTGCACGACTGACCCCGGAGAAATTTGCTGGGCACTTAACTGAGCACTTAACTCTGGCCAGTCTGCTGCCACGGTGCGGAATTCAGCGGGCAGCAGATCCCAGTAGGCAGGCCCTAAGGGCAGGGTTGATTCAATCTTGAGGGCAGTATCTCGGAAATTTGCCACACAGTTAGGAAAGAAACCGCGAATTTGGTTGTGGAGGGCGATCGCCGATCGCGACCAATCTAGCCAGTAATCTTGCTTTTGAATTAGGGGAGCGTAAGTTGCAGCCTCGGCATCCTGTGGGGTGGGTTCAACTTCTTGGCGCTCTAGCTTCAGCAAGGTTTCCACTAACAAATCCGCGCTCAACTTTGCTAACTGAGTAGCTAGCGCTTGGGCTGTATCCAGTAACCCAATCGGAGTCGTAGCCTTGAGTAGCATTGGCCCCGTATCCATGCCCGCATCCATCAGCATGGTGGTAATGCCCGTCTCAGCTTCACCGTGATAGAGGCACCACTGAATCGGAGCTGCCCCACGGTATCGAGGCAAAATGGACCCATGCCCATTTACACATCCCAGTCGGGGCATATCCAAAATCTGCTGAGAGAGAATTTGCCCATAAGCTACCACTACAAAGGCATCGGCTTGTAAAGCTGCTAGTTGCTCTAATGTTTCAGGATCTTTTTTAATCCGCTGGGGTTGCCAAACGGGTAGCTGGTGCGCCAAAGCCACTGTTTTAACAGGTGAAGCAGTCAGCTGATTACCCCGCCCGCGACGTTTGTCGGGTTGGCTAATCACTGCTACCACTTCAAACTCAGGATGATTGAGCAGCTGCTCCAAACTGGGAACCGCAAATTGGGGCGTACCGAAGAAAACAACTCTCATGCTTTGTGGCAAATTTGATTCAGAATCCACACTTTATCGGGGATCAATGACGATTTCAATCCGCCGATTCCGCTGACGATTAGGAGCACTATTGTTTTCTGCTAGGGGATAGGCTGCACCATAACCAACTACCACCCAGTGATAGTCGTTGCCTAGGGTACTGGCAAGATATTGCTGGACCATTTGTGCCTGCTGAAACGAGGCATCTGGAACGACCTCTGCTTCACCTACATTATCCGTGTGAGCTGCTACTTGGACTGAGGCTCCTGGGTAATTGCGTAAGTCTCCAACTATGCTATCTAGCAGATTGCGTGTCTGCGGATTTAAGCCCGCTTGGCCTTGTCTAAACAGCAAATCACTGGGTAGCGTGACTGTTAAGCGATCGCCTGGATAAGTACCAGTGCTATTAATCGCGTTTGCGACGGGAGCGATCGCGGGAGCGGCAGCCGTGGTAGGAGCAGGACTCGGCAATTCTTGGCCAGATGCTGCTGCTAGCTGTTGAGTCAAGATAGCCAGACGGTTTTCTAAAGGTTCCGAACCCCAGTTTGTTCCTAGCTGAGTTTCTAAGCTGGTGAGGCGATCGCTCAACGTTTGCACACTCGCTTCTAGCTGAGCTACCTCTGTCTGGACTTGCTCTTGTTGGGTGGGGGTGAGCGAAGGTAAGGGACTCACTTCCACCGTGGGGCTAGGAGCAACAGGCGCAGCATTAGACTGAGGCGAAGCACTCGGTTGGGTCCAAACTTCGGGCAACTGTTTGACCTGAGTCACCCAGTCGCTGGAACGGCGCAACACCTTTTCAAAAAAAGGCACTTCTGGATTGGCAAGCGGATAGAAAGTAGCGACTACTACCCCAGCCAGCCAAGCAAATCCCCCTCCCACCAGCAAGAGCAGGAGTCTAAAAATAAATACCAAAAGCGGCCAATTTTGCCTTGGTGGCATTGTCGTAGAAGAGTTTGCTTTGGAAACGGGAGTCACGCTAACTAATCAATCTAAAAACAATTCACTTGTGATGCTATCTCAACTCCGGGAACCAATTGAGCAAATTAGAATTTCTTCGGGAGTTTTCGAGGTTGGGCTAAGAAACGTTACGGTGCATGAAAACTTTGATGAACTGTAAAACCTCCTTCACCTCCGGTTGTTATACATAGTTAAAAGGATTGGCCCAGCTCATAGGCGTTGCCCCAGACAATCGAAAACGCCAGCTTGATTGGTTTAATGCTTCAACTCATTTTACATCCAGCTTAGTTGGGCATTCGCTCTTGGCTACTGATGCGCTACTGATGCTGGTATTGCGGTTCCTGAGACTGTTTCTCCCATGCGCTCATCTTCAGTTCAACTTGATCCCCTCAATAGCCCCCACCCCATTCCTTGGAATTGGGTTCTAGCCAACCTGACGGTAACCGAAGATAGTGAAGCTGCTCATAGGCAGTATTACCGGAGCCAGTCTCTCATTTCTCCCGATGGACAGTACGTAGCCTACAGCCGAATTCAAATGCAGGTTCACCCAGACTTCACTCAAAGTTGGGTTAGCAGCGTTTTGTTTCTGGAGAACTTGAGAACTGGAGATTTAAGAACAATCACTGCTTCTTCTCCGCTCTCCATGTCTGGTCAGCCAACGGAAGGTAATCCAGCAGAGGCAGTGGCAGGCACGATCGCGATTCTGGTTCCTATTGCTTGGTCTGCAACAGGCGATCGCATCTTAGCGAGGGAGTTTGAGTCTATTTTTGGGTCAGATATTGCTTCGGACTACGCTGTCATTTGGGATCGCCTATTGAACCGTACCAGCACAGTGGCACCGACTCGGATTCAATATACCAATGCGGTCCTGCTCGGATGGAGTCAAGCTCACCCGGAGCAAACCTTATTCCAAGCGGGCAACATGGGTGAGTCTCCTTGGCCCTTGTGGACCGTGGATCTTGCAGGTCAGACCACTGCCGCCCCCCGCGATCGCCCCCAAGTGTTTGGTCGCTCGGTCAATAGCATTTGGACAGGCCCCCAGTCGCATCTGTAGACCAAATGAGCGTTAGGGTAATCTCGCAGTTACTGGTAGCCGCGCCAAGGACTGACTTGCAGCACCCCATTGGGCTTAAATACCACCTTAAAAGGGGCTAGGGAAGCTTGGTTGGCAGCGTTATTCTGAGCAGAATTATTCTGGGCAGAGTTGTTCTGAGCAGAGTCATTCTGAGCAGAGGCAGCATCAGACTTGAGCAAGGTGGGCAAAGGCGTATCTTCTACATAGTCAGAACCAGGCTGATTGACTGGCTCATAATTGGCGATCGAACCATCCGGTGCGACATTCACCCGGTAAACCAACTCCCGCTCAAAGGTAGGCTTCTCTTTCCAATTCCTGTCGATTTGGTCGTAGAGCTTACCAGTCAAATCTTCAATCGCCGATGAGTCAGTAATTTCTGAATTAGGGCTGGGTGGAGCGCTATAACCACCCCAAGGGCTGACTTGCAACACGCCATTGGGCCGGAAGACCACTCGGAACTGACCAACTGGCTCTTGCGCAAGGCTGCCACCATTGGCAGGAATGTACAGAAGGTCGAGCAAAGGAGTTTGCTGAGCCGCTCCAGTAGGTGTATTCTCAGCTTCTCTGTAGCCCAGGATCGCCCCATCTTGGGCAACACTGACTCGATACACTAGTTCCTGCTCGAACTCTGGCTCTTGCTTCCAAGACTGGTCGATTTGGTCGTATACCTTTTTGCTCAAACTATCGAGTTGCGTTGGATCAGTGATCTCTGGTGCAGCAGCCAGAGCGGCTTGCACGTCCTCTAGGTTGGGCTGAGTTGTACTAGCAGGACTAGGTGTTGTAGAAGCTGCTGGCGAAGGGGTAGGAGAAGTAGTAGGACTGGTTTGTAGGGCTGCGGCTGTCTGAGGGGAAGGGCTAGCAGCACCTGTAGGTGAGGGTTCTTGCGACTGACTAGTATTTGACTGAGGAGTTGGATCTTTAGGCTTCTGAACTTCAGGAATGGGAATGAAGAAAAGAGCCACAGCAGTAAGAGCCAAGCTGGATACCCCTATGGCAGCGGGCACTACTCGTTCCGCTGTAATCTGACGAGCCACAGTATAGCGCTTCGAGACAGGGGCTAACTGTAGGGTCAGGTCAGGCAAGGTTTGGGCGTCGGCAAAAAATTGATCTATCGCATCCACCAGATCGAATAGCTGCACCGTGTTTAAATCGACCTGGGTGGGACGCGTTGTCTCTTTGGCTGCGTCTTCTGGAGGCTGCACAACTAAGCGATGTTGCTTCCGATCCACCCCCTGTATTTGAACAGCTGAGGAGGAGACAGGTAGGTGGATGCCGCTCAGAAACTCTTGGGCATAGCGGCTCACGGCAGCTACTAAAGCGACAAAAAAGTCACGTCCACCGGAGATGGGTTGCTCTCGTCCAGAAATCCGACACTCGGCGTTGATCAAAATCGACATCAAAGGCCGCATTTCAGCCGGATTCATGGAGGCAGTCGGATCGCTTAATCCTTCTAAAACCAGCGTGCAGTTAGGCAAGCTGTATTGACGTTGAATCGTCATTCTACCTCTCCATCAAACAAACTAATCCAAAACCGTTGCATACCAAAGGTGCCAGTGCAGAAGAGTAATTTGCCTAGCAAACTCAGCGCCAATTCGTTCAGTTTCTCATCGGAGCTGTAGGCTAGAACCCCAGCGCGTCGGGGGTTCATTCTGGCCCGGAAGTGCGCCCGGAAGCGCTCTAGGTAGTCATACAAACGGAAGTGATGCTCTACTGAAAGTTGCTTTTCTGTGAGTTGCTGGTAGGCGAGCAATAACTGGCGAATCACCACGGTCAGGCGACGAGCTAAGTGACAGGCGATCGCGACGAGGGCCTTAGCTTCTACTAAAGTCAAGGGCTGGCGCTGGCTATAACGACGAAGTGGGTTGGTGCTGCGTATGCGCCACAAAGCGACCCGATTCTTAATAATCCCCTGGAGTTCCAACTCCTTCGCCACTGACAAAATCGCTTCAGAGCCGCCTAGGTCCAGTGCTTCAATTGCCAAAAGCATCAGGTCAATTTCTAAGCGAGCTCGACGGGGACAAACGCCAGCGCTTAAGTCTGGATCGGGTAGATTCTCCAAGAATAAAGGAGCTGACGGGGCGGATAGACTCGTTGACGGCATTACGCTCACAGACACATTCATTCCAGCTTGCTAGACCTTAGGGGGTGAAATATCAGCAGCAACCTACCGATAGTTTAGAATTTTGCACTCAGAGCATCGGGGATGTGCCAATTTCTATCATTCCCCAACTCTACTTAGATTATTCGAACCCAGCTAATAACAACTCCAAATGTTTAGAATCAGCCAAAACTTTACAAACTTCCATTGTACGATTTCTGAGGCAACTAAATGATTGACGCTCTAAAAAGCTTATTCAAGCGATCGCAGCCAATTTCAGGTTCAATTAGACAATAGTTGCCAACTGCACCCTCAATTCTTACTCGCAATTTTATGGATCTGAAATCCCTCATTCGTGAGATTCCCGATTTTCCTAAGCCAGGAATTCTGTTCCGAGATATTACAACCTTACTGCGCGATCCAGAAGGGCTGCGTTACACCATTGACACCCTAGCGGATAAGTGTGCCGATTTGGGTGCGGACTATGTAGTTGGCATGGAATCACGAGGATTTATCTTTGGGGCTCCTCTGGCTTACAAATTGGGAGCTGGTTTCATCCCCGTCCGCAAGCCTGGGAAATTGCCTGGTCCAGTTCACGCGATTGAGTATGAGCTGGAGTACGGCATGGATCGCTTGGAAGTGCATCAGGATGCCTTTCAGTCGGGCTGTCGGATTCTGATCGTAGATGACTTAATTGCTACAGGTGGCACCGCTCAGGCAACGGCCAAGTTAGTGCAACAATCAGGCTGTCACCTCGTAGGCTTTGGATTTATCATCGAGCTACGGGACCTCAAAGGCCGTGAACGGTTGCCCGAAGTTCCGATTGTGACCTTGGTTGATTATTAATACTAGGTTGAATGACTCTTTCTGATCGTGGTGGGCTAGACTCTTTCGGGCAACGGGTAATCTCCTCAGTTACCAGCGAAACGGCTGTCTATGTCGTTAAGCGACTATTACAGGCACTGCTGACTTTACTGCTGGCATCGGCCTTGAGTTTCGCGATTATTCAACTGGCACCTGGAGATTACCTCGATACTTTGCGGCAGAATCCTAAGATTTCGCCGGAGAGAATCCAAGAGTTGCAGCAACAGTTTGGTTTGGATAAGCCAGTACTGGAGCAATACGGACGATGGCTTTGGCAGATCCTCAAGCCTCATGTGGTTAAGGTGGGGCCAATTCCCCTGATTTTGCCTCAAGGGAATTTTGGCACTAGCTTTGTCTATCAGCGATCGGTGGCTGCTCTGTTATGGGAGCGAGTCGGCAATACGCTGTTATTGGCGATTTCCTCGTTGGTGATTACTTGGGCGATCGCGATTCCTCTAGGGATTGTCAGCGCTGTGAATCAAAACCGGACAGCGGATCGAGTGCTACAAGTCATTAGTTACGTGGGCCAAGGGTTTCCCAGTTTCATCACAGCGCTGCTGTTGTTGATTTTGGCCCAAAATACCTCGCCGCTCTTTCCCGTGGGAGATATGACCAGCATCAACCATGATGATCTTTCCCCCATTGGCAAAATCTTAGATGTGGGTTGGCACATGATTTTGCCCACTTTAGCCTTGAGCGTCACTAGCTTTGCAGGCTTGCAGCGCATCATGCGGGGGGAATTGCTGGATGTTTTGCGGCAAGACTACATTCAGACGGCACGGGCTAAAGGTTTGCCAGAAAACAAAGTCATTTACGTGCATGCTCTCCGCAATGCGATCAACCCTTTAATTACGCTGCTAGGGTTTGAATTTGCGGGTCTGCTGAGTGGTGCCTTTATTGCAGAATTTTTCTTTAACTGGCCTGGACTAGGTCGATTAATTTTGCAAGCTGTAATTGCTCAAGATCTTTATGTCGTAATGGCTAGCTTGATGATGGGGGCTGTGATGTTAATCATCGGCAATCTATTAGCCGATTTGTTGCTCAAAGCAGTGGACCCCCGGATTCGTTTGGAAAATTTGAAGTAGCCAACGCCAGCAACTTAAGCAACTTAGTAGATAGTTACTCCTAATCTTCTCCCTGAGGTGACTATGCTTTCTCAGGTTTATTACATTATTCGCTCTAGACTCGATGGCAATTACCTAACTGCGAATTTTAGTCAAGGTTCTAGCGGCACTAAATCTAGTTACTTATTAATGTTTCGTGAGGACTTCGAAGCCTTAAGTTATTTAAACACTCATGCCTCTGATCTAAGCGATCGCTTTGCCGTGGAATCCGTTCCTGGCACGCAAATCACTGGTTTAATGAAGCGTTGGGGGTTTGCAGGGGTTGGTATTGTCCAAGATCCACTCTTACCTCAGGTAGAGTTTCTATCTTCAGTCTCGTAACAGTTGGGTTTTCAAACGATTGTGGCTCCTCGCTTCGAATTTATTTCTCCAGAATCTATCCGGGTATAGATGCAGCAGAGTCACAGATTCCAGCAAATTAAGTGCAGGTCATTCAGGAAGTTAATCACAAAATTCCTGCTTAACAACACATAATAACTGTTACTCGGAGAAGCTCTATATGCAATCTATTCGCATCAACTTATCTGCTCTTCTACGTCCCGTGCGCTTTTTAGTAATTGCTTTTACTTGTGCATTACTGTTGGTAACGCAAGCCGCTCCTGCTTTTGCTGCTTCTTCTATGTATTCGGGCAGCAGCAGCCCCACCAAGGGTGAAGCTCAGCTCAAAGGTATTGAAGAGAAGTCTTACCAGGCGATCGAAGCCAACGATCCGTATGGAATAGAAAAAGAAGAAGTTGAAACCCAAGGTAAAGGCTTAAATGCGGCTCAGGGCGACGCTGATATTGACAAGATGTATCGTCCTTCCAATTCTCAGGATGCGGCTCCTTCGGTTGAACAAACCATCAAGAAGAATCTTGAAAAGCTTCAAGGTAAATAGCTTGAGTCGCTAGGGAGTCCTAAAGCTCACTTATTGTCACTACTGACATTCTTTCAGCCAATCTCACCTCTGTTTTAGAGGTTTCAAACTCTAGGGTAGGTTCCTGTAACCTGCCCTTTTTTCATGAAAATAATTAAGGGATGGGCGATGAATTAGTTGACAAGTTTTTTCTTTTAAGAGGTGAGTTAAAGTCTGTGCCAGGCGTAACTAATTTAATTGCTCAACATAGTTAGGCACTCAAAAGGTTAATTTTGAGTTAAATCTAGATTGTCTTTAATGGATTTGAGACAAGCCTAGTGTCATGCAAAATAGGGATATTCAGTTGTGTGCTTGATTGATTAGTTACTTACCACCCTGTTGATATACTCACCAATGGCTATGATGACTGAATCTCATTTGGACTTCTTAGAGCCTACCTTGTCTTTGGAGTCCACTCTGCAAGAATTACAGCTACACAACTTTCAAGTTGATTCTAATTGTCTTGGCTCAGAGGTTTCCCAAGTATTTGAACAGAACCCTTTGCTACCTGGTGTTATTTTAGTTGACTGTGGAGAGCTGATTGGTTCTATTTCACGTCGTAGGTTTCTAGAGCAAATGAGCCGTCCTTATGGGGTGGAACTATTTTCTAAACGGCCTCTAAAGGTACTCTATAACTTCACTAAAAGTGAAACTTTAATCTTACTAGGTGGTACTTCAATTGTGGCTGCGACTCGGCAATCGTTAGCGCGATCGCTAGAACTAATTTATGAGCCCATTATTGTACAAATAGAGCCTTCAGTTTACCGTCTATTAGATGTACATCAACTATTAGTAGCACAAGCTAAAATTCATGAGTTGACCACTCAGTTACTCCATGAGCAAACTCAAGCTCAAATGATCCAGACAGAGAAAATGGCGAGTCTAGGTCGAATGGTGGCAGGTGTGGCTCATGAGATTCTAAATCCTGTAAATTTTATTTGGGGAAATTTAGGATATTTATCTAGATACAGTCAGGACTTGATTAGACTGGTGTCAACTTATGACCAGGAAATAGCTCAAGTTTCTCTTGATAGCACCCTAGTCCAGCAAGAAAAAGCAGAAATTGAATTTGATTTTTTACTTCAAGATTTGCCGCAGGTAATTGACAGCATGCGAATGGGCGCAGAACGCCTTAAAAGAATTGTGGGGGGCCTGCGTAGCTTCTCACACATGGATGAAGCAAAGCTTCGAGCGACAGATGTGCATGAATGTATTGATAACACCTTGCTGATTTTGGGTAATCGCCTGAAGTACGGCGTCGAGGTAGTGAAAAATTATGGAGATTTACCTCTAATTAATTGCTATCCCGGTCAGCTCAGCCAAGTGTTTATGAATTTGATTAGCAACGCCATTGATGCATTAGCTGAGAAAACAGACAATACCACTAATGAGCAGAAGCTAAACGGAATTTTGGCAAAACAGCCAGTGACAACGAATTCTTGGCAGCCGCAAATTAAAATTTCAACCGCAGTTTTTAGAATTGAATCATCAGCATCCTTAAAATCTGATGACTGGGTTGTGATTCAGATTGTTGATAATGGTTGCGGCATACCCAGTGAGATTCAAGCAAGAATCTTTGAAAATTTCTTTACGACCAAGCCAGTGGGCCAAGGTACCGGGCTTGGGTTAGCTATCAGTCATCAGATTGTGACTGAAAAGCACCAAGGGCAACTGAGCTTGCGATCGCAACCTGGAGTCGGAACTGAATTTGAAATTCGGCTGCCCATTGTCTCTACACCCTAACGTCAGAGGCTTAGCGTGTTAGCGATCGAAGTTGGCAAGATTTAAGAGATGTAGCCTATTCTTCCACGGATTCAACTATCAGAAATTACGGAGTAAGTTGAGCTGAAGGCATTAGAACTGAGTTAGTCTTGATAGTTTTGCGGACGATTTACCGCTTCTGAATCTCTATACTGCGATCGCCGTCCTAAATGATTGATCAGGTTGGTGGGTTGTGAGGGCCGCACCCCATTTGGAATTTCCATAGCACCTATATTGAAAGGCAGAAGCCGATATTGCCGAGGCCAAGGTATTGTAAAGGCTAACCTGACTAGGGCTGATGGGTTTGAGGCGTAGATAGACTTGATGACAAAAGTTGGGCCTGGTTCTATTTCAAGGGATGTAGTTTAGGGTGTCTGGGAGAGTTGAGTGCTTGTGCTAAATCAATCCAGTTCTCACTTTATTCCACCCTCTCTCTCAGAAGGAAATGGGCTAGCCCTCAGTTTAGAGTCTCCGCTACAGGACCTACGGCTCTATAGCTTTCAAGTTGAACTCAGCCATTTAGGGTCAGAAATTGCTCACGTTTTTGAAAAAACCCCCTTGCTGCCAGGGGTAATTTTGCTAGAGCAGGGTGAGTTTGTCGGGATGATTTCTCGGCAGCAATTTTTGGAATATTTGCTACGTCCTCAAGGACTAGAATTGTTTCTCAACCAACCTTTGAGCGTGCTGTACAGTTATGCCCGAACCAAGCCGCTAGTTTTGTCTGCTAGCACCCCCATTGTGACAGCAGCTCAGCAAGCTCTACGGCGATCGCGCGAGTTGCTAGGGGAACCAATTGTGGTTTACACAGAACCCCAAACCTATCAACTGCTCAACATGCACGAGTTAAACATTGCTTACTGGCAAATTCGTGGCATTGAGACGCAGGTGAGGTACGAGAGAGCCCAAGCCCAAATGATTCAGACTGAGAAAATGGCCAGTTTGGGGCGCTTAGTAGATGGGATTGCACACGAAATCTTAGATCCAGTCAGTTTTATTTGGGGCAATTTAACCCATGTTTCCAGCTATAGCCAGAACTTGCTGGAGTTAATTGCTGCCTATCAAGCTTGTCTGACAGAACCCCCAGAAGAGATTCTCAATTTACAAGAAGACTTGGAATTGGACTATGTCATCAAGGATCTCCCCCATACCATTGCTAGCATTCGCTCCGGAGCAGAACGGTTATCCAAACTAGCAACCAGCCTGCAAAACTTTTGTCATATTGATGAGGTTTATCCGAAGCCAGCCGATTTGCATGAGTGCCTCGACAACATTTTGCTACTCTTGAAAAGTCGCTTGACTGGGGAAATTCAGATTGTTAGAAACTATGGTCAGCTCCCACCAGTTTCATGTTTTTCCGGGCAGCTAAGTCAAGTCTTTATGAATATTTTGACGAACGCGGTTGATGCCTTAATTGATCAAGCGGTTCGACAAGAGCTAGCCATTGAGTATTGCAGTCCAGGTATCCTGGCTCCGCCCCAAAAGCCTCAGATTGAAATTACCACTCAAGTTTGTCCCGCTAAGCTACTCAGTGTCGCTTCCGGAACTCGTTGGGTTTCCGTAAAAATCGCCGATAATGGCCCCGGTTTGGCTCCAGAACAACATCAACGCATTTTGGAATCGTTTTCCGTAGAGAAACGGGCTGCGAAGGAAACTAGTTTGTCCATGAGTTATCAAATTGTGACAGCTAGACATGGAGGCAAATTTGAACTGCGATCGCAACTAGGGGTTGGGACGGAGTTTACGATTCTCCTACCGTTGGTCTAATCGTCTGACCTATTCGATTAATCCCACTGGCGGAGTCAGTTCTACTCTTCGGGCCGCTAGGTCGACCACAGGGACAATCTCCTTGACAAATGGAACTAAAACCGTGGGTTGCTTAGGATTTGAAGGAGCGGCCAGTTTGACTTCTAGCAAATCGTTTCCAGCAGGAATCACATCTGTGACTGTACCTAGCAGCGCTTGCGTCGCTTGATCAAACACGTCTAAGCCGATCAAGTCGATGACATGGAATTCCCCTTCTTCTAACTGGGGGCGATCGCTTTCTGGCACTAATAACTTACAGCCTTTTAGCGCCTCGGCTTGGTCGCGATCGCTAATGCCTGCCAACTGCAAGATATACATGTTTTTGCCATGCAAATAGCGGCCCTTGATCAACTCAATTGGTTGGGGGTCAGTCGTATCGGTGGGCAATAGCCAACGGGTTCCCGGCTGCTCAAAGCGTTCTGGAAAGTCGGAGTCTGGGTAAACGCGCACTTCGCCTTTCAAGCCTTGAGCGGCGACAATTTTACCAATTTGTAGCCAACCTTCAGGAGCTGTGGCCAAGCTTGGCGGGGTGGTATTGGTCCGGGAAGGATTAGTTTTACGGCTCTCAGACATGGGGTTCTCGCGGATCATGGAAGAAACTCACTCACTTGCGGCTGCCAATTGATAAACTTCGGCAACCACTTTGGCTAAACGTTGCATGCCTATAGCAATTTCTTCGTTGCTAGCGGTGAGACTAATGCGAATGCACTGCTGCTTGTGGGGCCAATCTTCCCGCAAGCCTGGAAAAAACGAGCTGCCGGGGACCACAATAACACCCACCTGCTTGAGTCGCTGGTAAAACTCCCAATCTGTGAGGGGCAAGTCTTGGAGCCACAGCCAAGCAAAAATAGCACCTTCTCCTCGATGCAGCAGCCAAGGAATTTCCTGGGGCATCGCTTGATCGAGGCTCGTCTCCACAACGGTAAATTTTTCTTGGTAGTAAGGGCGAATCACTTGAGTTGAGATTTCTGCCAAGGCTCCTGAAGCGATCGCGCGGGCGGCAATCGCTTGGCCGTAGCGAGAAGAGTGGATGCAAAGATTGGTTTGGAATGACTCCAACACTCGGATCACTTGCTCATCTCCGATCGCAATCCCCACCCGTTCTCCCGGTAACCCTGCTTTAGATAAGCTCATGCAGTGAACGATATTGTCACCAAACGCCGGAGTCATGTCCGTAAAGTTCAAGGCTGGGAAGGGCGACGCATAAGCAGAGTCAATCAAAACCGGAACATTGTGAGGAGTAGCGAGGGCGGCAATTTTTTGCACCTCTTCGTCGGTGAGGACGTTACCCGTTGGGTTGCAAGGCCGCGAAAACAACACAAACCCTGTAGTTTCGTTAATTTCCAGTTGACTGAAGTCGGGGCGATACTTGAAGCGGTGAGCGCTAGCGTCAATATCTAGTGCTGGCTTATAAGCAACTAAAGCTTCGGGAATTAAGGTAACGCCGCCATAGCCTGTGTAATCAGGGCTAAGAGGCAGGACAATTTGCTTTAGGTTGCCGCTAGTGGTATAGCCGCCAAAAGCATTTGCAGCATAGAAGTACAGAGCTTGGCTACCTGGTGTAATCAGGATATTGCGATCGCTCAATTTGAGCCCATAGCGCTGATTAAAATCTTGGGCGATCGCCTCAATCAGCGGTTGGTAGCCTTGGCTTGACCCATAACGACAAACCACTTCTCCATATTCATTGCTGGCTAGGAGTTCTGCGGTGCAATCTCGCCACAGTTGTTCCACTTCGGGCAAAATCACCGGATTTCCAGCACTTAAATTGATGAACTCTTGACCAGCTCCGGCTCGCAGCGTTTCAATAATGTCTTTCATAATGGCTCGTACCCCAGTTAGCTGGGACATCTGAGCGCCGAATTGAGTCAAGACAGGGTTCATAGAAGAACTTAGGGCCAGTGCTACTTGAGGATGCTGATCAATGCTAACCGTTAGAGGGGCGCGATAGAAGCTTGTTAAACGCTGAGGTAGCTTTCAAAACTTAACTTGGCAAAAAATTTCTTTAGCTCTACTTACAACTTTGGTAACGAAGCTTTAGAGAGTATGAAATAATCGCCCCTCCCTCTCTAAGTCCTGTCAAGCTAGAACCCAGTCCCGTTACGTTGCGTTGCTTGTAGAGAGCTGATTCGAAAAGATTTGTATTTGTCCAGCCGTCGATCGAACCCCGCTAAGCACGTTGGACCCCTGATTCAGGCTTCATCTGGAGTAATGCCATTGGATAAGCCTGAGCCGAGATTTTAGTGAAGAACGAGAGCCTTAAATCCTATGACGAATACTGCCGCTATGACACCTGCTGCTAAGCTGAGTGCGAAGCTACCCCTTCCGCTGAAACGACTAGCAGACTTAGCTTACAACTACTGGTGGAGCTGGGCCAATGGCCATGTTTCTCTATTTCAAAACATTAACCCGGACGAATGGCAGCGCTCCGGGCATAATCCTGTGGCTCTTTTGGAGTCAGCCTCTTACGAACGTTTAACTCAGCTAGCGGAAGATCCCCTCTATCTCAAGCGCTTGCAAGGTTTAGCGACCCAATTCGATCGCTACATGCAAGAAACAGATACTTGGGCGAGCCGAGTGGCTCCACAACTGTCTCAAGAGCATCCTGTAGCCTATTTCTGTGCTGAGTTTGGCATCCATGAATCGCTCCCCGTTTACTCCGGTGGTTTGGGAATTTTGGCTGGGGATCACCTCAAGTCGGCTTCCGATCTAGGCGTGCCAATGATTGGGATCGGTTTACTCTACCGCCAAGGATATTTTCACCAACGTCTCAACCGCAATGGTTGGCAAGAGGATTACTACACAGACAATCCTTTTGAGCAGATGCCCTTGGAACTAATGACCAATGCCGAGGGAGAACCGATTACGGTTCAGCTACAAATCCGCCAGCGCATGGTCAAAATTCAAATTTGGCGGGTCCAAGTAGGGCGGGTGAAGCTCTACCTGCTGGATACAGACCGCGAAGATAATGATCCGATCGATCGCTGGTTGACAGGACACTTGTATGGCGGCAACCAGGAAACCCGGATCGCCCAAGAGGTTGT
This sequence comes from Trichocoleus sp. FACHB-262, assembly GCF_014696035.1. NCBI lineage: Bacteria > Bacillati > Cyanobacteriota > Cyanophyceae > Leptolyngbyales > Trichocoleusaceae > Trichocoleus > Trichocoleus sp. FACHB-262. The sequence continues at coordinate 253,584 of NZ_JACJPK010000086.1, forward strand.
CTTAGGGATTGGTGGCGTTAAAGCAGTACAAGCTTTAGGGATTGAGCCTACGGTCTACCACCTAAATGAAGGTCATGCGGCGTTTTGCCTTCTAGAGTTGTCGCGCTTGGAAGTGCAACGGACGAGCAAGTCTTTCTACGATATTGAAGCCTCAGTGCGCGATCGCTGTGTATTCACGACTCACACCCCTGTACCCGCAGGCCACGACGTTTTCTCGGCTGATCTGATGGATTCCTACTTTGCCAGTTTCTGGCCAGAGTTAGGGCTGTCACGAGAGCAGTTTCTCTCCTTGGGTGCCCGTCGCCTCGGTGATCCTTGGGAACCGTTTGGCATGACAGTTTTGGCCTTACGCTTGTGCCGTGGTGCCAATGGCGTCAGTGAGCTGCATGGTCAAGTGTCCCGCAAGATGTGGAGCATTCTGTACCCCGATCGCCCAGAAGACAAAGTACCGATTAGCCACATTACCAACGGTGTGCATGCTCGCACCTGGACAGCTCCCTTGCTAAGCGATTTATACGCGCAGTATCTCGGCGAGAACTGGTCTGCGCGGGTGGTTGATCCCCAGATGTGGGCAAGAGTAGACCAAATTCCGAATGAGGAACTGTGGTCGCGCCACCAAATCTTGAAGGAGCGGTTGGTTGCTCATACTCGGTTTAAGGTTAAGGCATCGCGGCAAGGACGAGGTGAAGAGCCAGATCAAATCCACGCGGCGGATCACCTGCTCGATCCCAACATTCTGACGATTGGCTTTGCTCGTCGTTTCAGCCCCTATAAGCGTGGGGCGTTACTGCTGCGAAATGCGGAGCTAGCACTGCAAATTTTCGGTAACTCTGATCGCCCTGTGCAGATCATCTTTGCAGGTAAGGCTCACCCTGCCGATGAGGAAGGCAAGCGGATTATTCAGCGCTTAATGGAGTGGTGTCGTCATCATGCCATTCGCGATCGCGTGGCGTTCATTGAAGACTACGACATCTATACTGCTCAAAAGCTGATTCAAGGCGTAGATGTGTGGCTGAACAATCCTCGTCGTCCTTTAGAAGCTTCTGGAACCAGCGGCCAAAAGGTGTGCTTTAATGGCGGCCTCAACTGTAGTGTCTTAGATGGTTGGTGGTGCGAAGGCTACCAAGTTGGACCCGACGGCAAAGGTCTGAACGGGTGGGCGATCGGCGAAGATGCTAACACCAGCGACCAAGAACTGCAAGACCGCATTGATTCTGAATCGTTGTATCGGCTCCTAACCGAGGAAATTGTTCCCCTCTACTACGACCAAGATGCCAATGGCATTCCCCACGGTTGGATTCAAAAAATGAAGGCTTCGATCAAAACCAACTCCGTTGCTTTCAACACCGATCGCATGGTGGCCGACTACGTGAGACAAATGTATGCTCCTGGTGCAGTCGTCAATGCTGAACCGATTCTGGCGAGTGCTCTGGCGTAAGTGTTTTAGCTGTTAAGTCCAGATACAAGTACAAACAGTTAAATTAGTTTAGCGATCAAAAGCTGTCGTAGATGATATATCTGCGGCAGCTTTTTTTATTGAGTGCAAGGTTGCCAGGTGATTCGCCGAGCTTTTGCCCATTGATCCCGTTCTAGCTGATAGCCTGAGAATGAATTAGCTGAAGCTGGCCCAATCGACCACGACCGTAGCATCTGTGAGGCACAGCTATAACGCACGAACTCAACAAACGGGAATTAAACTTGGACCACCACAGTATGCTGATTTGGGAAGCTGATTTTTATCGTCGTCCCTTGCAGGATGAGCAGGGGCATCCCCTTTGGGAGTTGTTGCTTTGCGATCGCACCCGAACCTGGGAATTTAGTGCTCTGTGCCCCCAACCAGAAGCCAATGCTACTTGGGTCGTGAGCCAGCTACAGGCAGCAGCAAAAACGCAACAGCAATTCCCAGAGCGCTTACAGGTTTTTCGGCCTCAAGCCCTAGGCTTGCTTGAGTTGGCAGGGAAAGAGCTAGGAATAACAGTGGAACCGACTCGCCGGACCTTTGCTCTAAAGCAGCTACTACGCGAGAAAGCCCAGCAGTATTCTCAGTCCAGCAGCTACGCTCAGCAGCCTTATTCGCCCCTAGCTTTAGATAAGCCGCCACCAACCCCCATTGCCGAAAATCTTCAAGGAGAACAGTGGCGATTTGCCGCGATCGCCGCAGGTCAACTCGTCGATGCTTTCCAAGACCGCCCCATCCCGATTTTGGAGATGCCCGAAATTCTCTTACCTCTCAGTTTAGGATTGGCTTCTGATTTGCCTGTACCTGGGGTAATTATTGACGCGGGCCGCCGCTCTATGAAGTTGGCTCAGTGGTTGCAGCAAGTTCATCCTGTTGCCTTAAACTACATGGCTGGTAGTCCAGACGGCTTAATTTTGGAAGCTGGTTTAGCCGAGCGTTGGGTCATGGCCACCTTTGAAGATCTAGAAGTGCAAGCTGCGGCGCAAGCCTATGAACAACGAAAACAAGTGACTCAAGGGCTGCACTTCTTATTGGTGCAGCCCGATGACTCTGGAATGACCTATAGTGGCTTCTGGCTGTTGCATCCCGTGGATTAGTTGAGTGTCATTCAACTTTGTACAAAAAAACCGCTGAAGTTGTATTGCTACAGAGTTTCAGCGGTTAGACAACCTGTTTGGGAGAGAACGATTTAGAGGACGCTGGCTTCTGAGTCAGAGGAAAAGAGACCCAGTAACGGTCCTAAGATGGCACCAAAGACAAAGCCACCCGCGTGAGCCCAGTAAGCCACACCGCCGCCTTCCATACCAATATTTGTGGGGGCATTCAGGCTAGCCGCACCGTAGAAAGCTTGCTGAACAAACCACCAGCCTAAGAAGAAAAACGCTGGAATGCGGACGGTCGTGATAAAGAAGCCCAAAGGTAGCAGAGTTAAGACAGACGCTTTAGGATATTTCAAGATATAGGCTCCCATCACACCTGCGATCGCCCCACTTGCCCCTAAGGAGGGAATGGCGGAATTAGGCGAGAAAAACCACTGAGTCAGGGCTGCTAAAGCACCACAGGCTAGATAAAAAATTAAATATTTAACATGACCAAGGCGATCCTCTACATTGTTGCCAAAGATCCAGAGAAACAGCATGTTGCCTGCAATATGTAGGAAGCCACCATGCAGAAACTGCGAGCTAAATAAAGTGAACCATTCGGTGGGTCCGGCACTAACGGCTTGCCCCGCAAAACTAGCTGTTAATTCTCTAGGAACAACGGCCCAAGTGTAAAAGAACTTCTCCAATTGGCCGGGAGCCAAACTCAATTCAACTAGAAAAACTAATATATTTGCAACAATAAGGCCGTAGGTAACAAAGGGCGTGATTGTAGTCGGATTATCATCACGGAGAGGAACCACAGGCGTTTTTCCTAAGTATCTACTAGCTGGAAGATAACTGATTTAATTTAAGGCTGTCTGTTGATCTCCAGATAGATTTCTTCACAAAGTTTTCAGTTGGGATCAGCAAAAAACCCCTCACATACTGGAGGGGTTCTTGCAAAAACTAGATCACTCAATCTATAGAAAATAGTTTTGTCAGCAGATGTCAGTTTGCTAGAAGCTTACCAACCTTTTTCAGATTGCTCTAGAACGTAGGTTGCTACATCATCAATTTGCTGATCGCTGAGGCGGCCACCAAAAGCGGGCATGGCATTCTTACCATTTTTCACTTGGTTGGTAATGGCTTCCACAGAGTTCATGCCAAATTGGGCTAGAGCGTCCTTCTTCAGGGTCTTGTTAGCCATAATGACGTTGTTACCGCCCATATGGCAGGCAGCACAGTTAGCACTAAACACCTTGGCACCATTCGCTGCATCACCTGCGAGGGCAGGACGACCGAAACCAACAGCAAACAGGGCGATCGCCACCAAGACGATAGACAATAGCTTTCTCAACACAGTTCTCCTCTACTCAATCAATACACAGCAAACAACAAGAACGCCTTGCTTAGACTATTCTACGCTTCTACAAGGCATTTTTTAGTGAGGACGGGCATCTACCCATTCATGGCTTGCAAATTCGCAAAGTGTTTGAACTTTAGCTCAAAAATCACTAGTACCCCAACCGGGCGCTTTCTGAGCCGCTCTGAGAACAAACGCAGCCAATTTTTCAACCTGTTCTTGAGGTAACCAACTTTCGGGTACCTGGCGACAGACGTAATTTTCCTCGGTGCCATCATAGGTCATTGGTTGGCGCAAATAATCAACCAAATTATTGATGTTATCTCGCTGGGGAACTGCTCCCTGCAAAGCAGCTAGTGATAAAGACACCGGAGGATTAGGCAAGGTAGTGCCGCCCAAATGACAGTTCTTACAGTTGTTTTCAAATAAATGCTTGCCCACTACAAAGTCGTCTGGTGCAAACCAACGTGTTTGACCTTGCCCATCCAACTCCACGACTACAGGCTCAGTTACTCGCAAATACTGAGTGATATAAGACTCAGTGGCTGCTTGCGCGGGGCTACTGAATAACAGCATACCTAGCCAAACAACCAAAGTTGCGAGTAAAGGGGGAACTGAAAAGCGTAGGCGTCGCATGACATGAGCAACCTTTAGTGGGTCAGCAAGTGAATCAGCAGATGGCAGAAACTCTTTAGCTCAAAATCGTTAGTAGCGAGTTGGGCTCAAGTGGAAAGGCTCCAGTTTCTGCCAAAGACGATTTCCTTAATTTGGCAGGCCTTAATAATAAATTTTGCCGCCGCCCCACTTCTGACCAACGATCTTGGGTTGTAAGAGGATGTGACCCGCGATCGCCACGAGATCCTCTTCGGTTAGGTTTCTCATCTTGGGGAAGATGTCGGTGCTTTGAGTGCTGGGATGCAACTCAGCAATAGATTCAGCCCCATCATAGGTGGTGGGATTGTGCATGTAATCCACCAGCGCCTCAATGTTGGTGCGAGGTGGAGTTGCTAAAGCTAGGGCTTCTGGCTCCAGACCCACGTTAGGGTCAGTCTTGGTGCCACCGCCTACGTGACATTGGCCACAAGCGTAGTTAAATAAGCGTTTGCCTTCTTGAACTTGCTTTAAGCTCAAAACAACATTTTGACCTTCGCTACTTGGGACAGTGCGGGTAGCTGCATCCAGTTCAACTGCATTAGCACTGCCGATAAAGGTTTGGAAGGCGAAAAATACAGTGGCCACAGCAAGCCAGATGTATCTTTTAAGCATGGTTCTCCTTAATGTGGCTCAGTTAGCAGATATTCAATCCTCAACACAGGTTGGCTCAACCCATTACTCCTCATTTTTGGGAACCCACCCTCATGTCAAGGCCCAAAAACAGCCCTGGAAGTGAGGTCCTGCAAAGGTCAGGATTGAGCCTTTCTAATATCAATATCATGCCACTGAGGGGGCCCTTTCCCAATAGAACGACTCGTTGAGTTTCTACAAGGGGTTTGCAGGACTGAGAGAAACAGTTTCCGGCAAATGCACAAAGTGCGAGGCCGCCGGGACAGGCTGGTGCAAGCGAATCAGTTGCGCTAGGGTCTTCTTCAGTTGCGTCCGAGGAACGATCGCATCTACAAAGCCATGTTCCAGCAGATATTCAGCGGTTTGGAAGTTCTCGGGTAGTTTCTCTCGCAGCGTTTGCTCAACCACCCGTCTGCCCGCAAAACCAATGGTGGCTTTTGGCTCTGCCAGAATAATGTCACCGAGCATGGCAAAGCTTGCAGTTACGCCGCCTGTCGTGGGGTGGGTCAAGATGGGAATGTAAAGGAGCCGCGCTTCTCGATGCCGTTCTAAAGCCCCGGAGATCTTAGCCATCTGCATCAAGCTGAGCATGCCCTCTTGCATCCGGGCTCCGCCAGAGGCGCACACAAGCATGACTGGCAACCGCTCACGAGTCGCTCGTTCAATGAGGCGGGTAAATTTCTCGCCCACGACTGAACCCATGCTGCCACCCATAAACCGGAAGTCCATGACCCCCAGCGCCACGGGTAAGCCTTCTAGCTGGCCCAATCCCGTTTGGACACCGTCTGGCAAGCCTGTTTTGTCCTGCATTTCTCGGATGCGATCGCCGTAGCCCTTGCGATCGCGAAACTTCAGCGGGTCGATCGGACGAATCGCCGTGTCCAAAGCTAGCCAAGTGTTGGCATCAATGAGCTGGCGGACGCGCTCGTCACTGAAGACTCGAATATGGTGATTGCACTCTAAGCAAACCATCTGATTTGCCCGTAGGTCTTTGGTATAAGTCAGAGCACCGCAAGACTCACACTTAGTCCATAGACCATCTGCAATTTCTCGTTCTTGCCGTTCCTTGCTGGTCGGCTCTGCCTTTCGTCGATTTGCAAACCAATCAAATAGAGACATGAAAGCGATTGATTCCTTTTATTTTGTTATTTCTATTCCAATCAGCCCCAAGCAGGCAAAATCCTGAATTTAAGCTTTAATGACCTAGCCAGAATGGCCTAGTCAGTCTTGATCAAAACAGCTTTGATACTCCAGTAAAAATTCTGCTACAGCAATTACTGTAGACCGAAAGTTTTCTTGTGAGTTGCTAACGAGTTGATGTGAATTTGGTTCACCCGCTTTTGTTATCCCTCTGTTTGCTCTTCCTCGACAGGGCTAATGAGGAGTAGAGCTGTCCATTGGTCTTCGACACGCACTTGTAGAGCAGCAGGACTTCCTAGCCCCAAATAAGGCGCTACACCTAAGTCAAGCACCCGAGCTGGAATTTGATGAGCAGCCAAAACCTGCTGCATAATTTCCGCTTCCCAACGGGTACTCGTCGTTCGTAATGTGATCCATGACACGGAGGGATTGTATCAAAAATATGGGAATTTTATCAAAAGATTAAGGAAGTGAAGAGTTTAGGGCTTATCAGCGATCGCTACTTATAGAGCCGGAAAAAATAGCTGTAAGTAGCCTGAGATAATGGCTTCGCCCCATAACGCTGCAATTACAGCTCCTAACGCCAGGAAGGGTCCAAAGGGCATTTGTTGACGCCGACCCAGCCAGCCAAAAGCGATCGCCCCACCTCCCACGAAAGCACCGACTCCACAGGCAACGAATCCCGCTAGCAGCAGATATTTCCAACCGAGCCAAGCGCCCATCATGGCAGCTAGTTTGGCATCGCCTGCTCCCATTGCCTCTTGTCCCAATGCGACCGAACCAGCCAGAGTAATGAGGTTGAGTAGCCACAGACCCAAAACGGCACCAATCACCCCCACCATTAGTTGGTTGACGACTGGAGGGACGCTAAAACTCAGCACCGAACCAACAGCAACTTGGAAACCTAAGCCCACCAACAAACCGGATCGAGTCAGCGGCTCTGGCAGGGTCATGGTATCTAGATCAATCAAGGATAGGGCTAGCAACCAACTGACAAAGGTCCAGTAACCCAAAGTTTGGACGGAAAAACCAAAAATTAGAAAAACCAGCACAAAAAGAGCACCCGTTGCGGCTTCTACCAACGGGTACCGAATAGAGATAGGGCTTTTGCAATAACGGCAACGTCCCCGTAGCCACAGCCACCCTAAAACCGGGACATTGTCTTGCTTACCTAAGCGGTGCGAACATTGGGGACAGCGTGAAGGTGGCCAAAGAACGGATAAGCCTGCGGGTAAGCGATAGACCACGACATTCAGAAAACTGCCGATAGAGGCACCGAGGGTAAAGGCAATCAGAGCGGTGAGAACGGTAAACAGGGTGTCCATAACCAAGGCTTTAGTTGGGCAGTAGTGGCCGAACGGTTATGGTCAGGTTACTGAACATTAGGCCACTTAGAGGCTCTAGTGGCTCCAAACTGCCAGCACTCATTCAGCGTTAATAAAGTTCTGACTCAATTTGATTGAACGGCACGAAACACTCTTGGGGAAGTAAAACGGGCTTGCCAGAGAAGATTAGTTTGCCCCGATGGGTGTAGCGATCGATCGCGACTCCAAGAGGAGGTTGCGTCAGTTCGGGGTGTACTTCGTAGTAAGTCCGATAAATTTGCCGCGCGGCTCTAATAATTGCTGGGTCCACAAAGACGGGAAACTCCACATCTTCTATCCTATTTTCGGGTCGTTGTTGGGAAACGTATACCACAAACCTATCCCTAATTTTTACGCTCGACTTTAGTCGATTTGGGTGATTACAGCAAGAGTGGAAGAGAAAATTGTTGGTTTTTGGCGATTAGCGATCGGTTTTTAGCTTTAACTTTTAGCGATTAGTTTTTAGCTAATTACCCACTGCTAATCGCTAAAAGTTAACCATCACTACTGAACATTCTCCAGTGCTTGAATCAAAGCATCTCCCATCGCTCGGCAACCAACTAAAGTGTTGCCTTCAGACATGATGTCTCCGGTGCGGTAGCCTTGGTCGAGCACCTGCATCACCGCTTGCTCAATGCGATCGCCTGCCTCCGGTTGATTCAGTCCGTAGCGTAGCATCATAGCTGCACTGAGCACTTGCGCGATCGGGTTAGCTTTGTCTTGCCCGGCAATATCGGGTGCGGAGCCATGAACTGGCTCATAAACACCAGGGCCAGAAGCTCCCAAGCTAGCCGAGGGGAGCATGCCGATACTTCCGGTCAGCATAGCAGCAGCGTCGGACAAAATATCGCCAAACAAGTTGCTGGTGAGAATGGTGTCAAATTGCTTGGGCCAACGCACCAACTGCATCGCCGCGTTGTCTACGTACATATGAGACAGTTCTACATCTGAGTACTCAGAAGCTAGCTGCGTCACGCGATCGCGCCACAACTGCGACACATCCAACACATTGGCTTTATCCACTGAACAGAGTTTTTTGCCCCGCTTCTGAGCAGTTTCAAATCCCACTTTGGCAATGCGATCGATTTCTGATTCGGTGTAAGCCATTGTGTTGACACCCCGCTTCTCACCGGATTCCGTTGCGAAGATGCCTTTGGGCTGACCAAAATAAACACCACCCGTTAGCTCTCGCACCACCATGATGTCAATGCCTTCCACCACTTCGCGCTTCAGGGTGGAAGCATCAATCAATTGAGGCAAAATTTTGGCAGGACGTAAGTTAGCAAAGAGTTCCAGACCTAAGCGGAGCCCCAGTAGCCCAGTTTCAGGGCGTAGGTGCCGGGGTAATGTGTCCCACTTATAACCCCCGATCGCGGCTAACAAGACAGCATCGCTGTTACGGCAGGTTTCTAGAGTTTCTTGAGGCAGCGGTTCACCTGTAGCATCGATCGCGGCTCCCCCAATCAATGCCGATTGAAAATCAAATTCTAGATTGAGTTGCTGGCCTACAACCTTCAGCACGTCTACCGACACTGCCATGATTTCAGGGCCGATGCCATCGCCAGGTAGAAGGGTAATTCGGTACTGCTGCGCCATAAGTCAACTCAAAGGGAACGGTGGAAGTACTCACAGGGTATTTATCATACCTGGCAAGGGCACCAACCAGTAGGGCGCACCGGAAACAGAAAACCCGTAAAAACTAGTGTTGACCCTAGTTTTTACGGGTAACAAGGCTAAATCAAGAATTAGTGACTACTGCACGACGTTGTGCAAATTGCCTGCGGATTCAGGACGAGCTTGACGAGCGCGGATATCTTGCTCAGCTTTTTGAGTTTTAGCCCCTACATCAGAATTAGGTTGGCTGAGGCGGATGTTACCTTCAGCTTGGCGAACTTTGCCACGAATTTGGTCTTCGCGATCGCCTGTCAAATTACCTTTAATTTCCTGGGTTTTGCCCTGTAGGCTTTGGACAAATCCTGTTACTTCTTGGCCTACTTCATTACCACCCTGGCTAGAAGCAGCCAAGCTAGGCTGAGCCAAGGCTACATTAGCCAAGGTCAGCACCAATCCTAAGACAACAGCGGTTAGAACTCGACGAATTTGCTGAAGTAAATTCACTTCAATCTCCTCTAAAAAATTTGTTTTTGCCACGAAAATATGACGACTTCAACCTATCGAAAATTCTGCACCTAACCCTCTTTCGTAAGGGATAAGCCAATGGTTAAAACACGGGTGATAACCTACTTAGAACAGGATTTGAAGGACCAGAGACGCAATTAATGAAGAGATCCAACAGGCCTGCTGTAGAGACACAGGAAAATTCTCTTGTCCGCCATCATGTTCAGCTCGCATTTCTCTCGGCGGTTCCGATTGGAGTACTCGGAAGGCTGATTGGTCTAGGATGCGAGTGTTTCGTAAGTCCCGATGAAGCGCTGTGGCTATCTGAACCTGAGATTAGTTTCAGTTGAAATCGCCAGTCTTTCCAGCTAATTCAGCCATCAACGAACCACCCAATGTTTTAGGATTTCTGCTGATTTGTTGTTAGGATGACGCTGTAGAGTACGGCAATGGCTTGCAGCGATCGCCTATGACCCGTGCCCCCCTAGTCGAGCGCATTCAGCAATTTAATCAAGGTCGCGACCCCCAACTACTGCACCGCAAATACAAGGCGATGCAACGAAGTCCGTTTGTCTTTTTGCGCGGAACTTGCCATCTGTTTTATCAAGATTGGCCCAGTACATCGGCTCTGAATCAAGCGCCTCTGAGTTGGATTTGTGGCGATCTACATCTAGAAAACTTTGGCACGTTCAAGGGGGATAACCGCTTAACCTACTTTGACCTGAACGATTTTGATGAAGCTGTGCTGGCTCCCTGCACTTGGGATGTGACTCGGTTTCTCACTAGCATTTTTGTCGGAGCCAACACTCTAGGCTTAGGCCATGCAGACGCAATCGCCTTGGCTCAATCTTTTCTCACTCACTACAAGCAGGCACTTGCGACAGGCAAAGCAGGCTGGATTGAACGCAGCACCGCCACTGGTTTAGTCCAGGAACTCTTGAGTCAGCTCAAGCAGCGCCAACGCCCAGATTTTTTGAACAACCGGACTGAGATCAAGGGCAATACTCGCCGCATTCGCTTAGATGGCAAACGAGCCTTGCCAATTGAAGCTGCTGAGCGCAAAAAAATCACCGCTTTGATTGAGAAATTTAGAGCGCAGCAAACCAAACCTAAGTTTTTTAAGCTGCTGGATGTGGCTCAGCGAGCAGCGGGCACTGGCAGCTTGGGGATTGAGCGCTACATCTTGCTAGTGGTGGGGCATGGCTCGCCTAACGGCAACTACCTGCTCGATCTCAAGCAAGCTCACTCCTCCGCCTTGCAACCTTACCTGACAGTGGCTCAACCGCAATGGCCCAACGAAGCAGAGCGGATTGTGGCTGTTCACAAACGAGTTCAGGCTTGTCCGCCTGCTCTGCTCAAAGCGGTGACCCAGGACAATAAATCCTTTGTCTTGACTGAACTGCAACCTTTTGAAAGTCGAGTCAACTTAGAAGCTAATCGCGGCAGACTGAAGCGTTTAGAAAAGGTAATCGCGACGATGGGCGAGTTGGTTGCTTGGGCGCAGTTGCGAAGCGGTGGGCGGCAAGGTTCAGCGATCGCGGATGAGCTGATCGAATTTGCCCAACAACCAACTTGGCAAGCTACAGCGCTGGACTATGCCCAACATTACAGTCAGCAGGTGGAGCAAGATTGGCGTGAATTTCGCGAAGCCCTCAAGGATGGTTCAGTCGAGCAACCTCATTTAGAAGCAGTGCCAGTCGCTTCTATATCCACCTGATTTATTATCGCAACTAAATATTTTTTAACCATAGAAAGAATGCTGCTATTAGGCACTAGCAAGAAATTGATTGTGCCAGTTGTTTCAATTCTATAAACCAGATGCCAAAGCAATAGGTGAAAGGCTAGCCTTGCTGTTAACTTGCATCGCTCCTCAGCACCTATGGCACAAGAATTAGCAGTTCGGACTCGTGGGCTGACTAAGCAGTTCGACCGTCACCTTGCTGTTCACGATTTAGATTTAGAAATTGCAACGGGGGAAGTTTACGGATTGATTGGCCCCAATGGGGCAGGAAAAACTACGTTAATTCGCATGTTGGCGGCAGCAGAAGAACCAACCACAGGCGAAATTTTTATCAATGGCGATCGCTTGTTGCGAGACCACAGCAACCCCAATCTGAAGCGAAGACTGGGTTACTTACCCGACGACTTTCCTCTCTACGATGACCTCACTGTTTGGGACTACCTAGACTACTTTGCGCGGCTCTACCGCTTGCAAGAACCCCGGCGGACTCGGCGTTTGCGAGATGTGCTGGAACTGGTGCAACTGAGCCACAAAAGAAATAGTGCGATCGCCACCCTGTCTCGCGGCATGAAGCAGCGGCTCAGTCTCGCTCGCACGATTATTCATGAGCCAATTCTGCTGCTCTTGGATGAACCTGTGTCAGGTCTCGACCCGATCGCCCGGATGCAGTTTCGCGAAATCATCAAGGTTTTGCGCGAAGCGGGTATGACAATTTTGATTTCGTCACACGTCCTTAGTGATTTAGCCGAGCTTTGCACCTCGGTCGGCATCATGGAGCTGGGATATTTGGTCGAAAGCGCTTCTCTCAAAGACCTATACCGTCGCCTCAGTCGACAACAAATTGTGGTGGCGACACTAGGCAGTTTAGATGCGTTGCAGGCGGAGTTGAGAAATCACTCCTCGGTAGAAGGTTACGAAATCGTACCCGGAACTCAGCAAGTACGGGTGCAGTTTTCGGGTGGGGCTGAAGAAAGTGCTGTGCTGTTGCGATCACTCGTCGCCGCCGGAATTCCTTTAACTGAATTTCACTGCACTCAAGAAGATTTGGAAACAATTTTCCTCAAGCTGGGGCACAAACAAGCGTCCTAGGAAGGCGTACATCCCTCCGCCTTTGGCGTTCCCGAGGGATGGGAGGAAGGATAAAGGGTAGACGTGAAAGTGAAGGATGAAAGGGAGACAGGGGCTAATGACAGCTAAATGGTTGGATAGGGTGGGAGATTGGAACCCACAATTGTTTCGAGAACTGAAAGGCCGTTTATCGCGGCAAAGTGCTCTCTTGGTCACTTTAGCGGCTCTGCTTTTGCAGTTCTTGCTGGGAAGTTTGGTGTTTGAGAGTGGGAGCGATCCTGTTCCTGTCTTCCGTATTCTCAATTGGCTGCTACCCATGATGCTATTTGTCCTGGGTACCGTGTTGTTGATGACCGATTTGGAGCAGGAAGAACGGCGGGGTACGTTGAATTTTATTCGCTTAAGCCCGCAAACTAGCCAAAGTATTCTGGTGGGTAAGTTGTTGGGAGTACCCGTTCTGGTGTACCTCGGTGCAGCATTGCTAGTACCGATGCATATTTGGGCTACCCTAGCGGCTCATGTTTCTCTTGGCTTTCTGGTTAGTTTTTACAGTCTTTTAGGGGTCGCTTGCGCTTTCATCTTTAGCTTGGCGCTGTTGTCTGCCTTTGTCGGACGATTTTCGGCAGGACAGACGAACTCCTTGGGCAGTACTTCGGCTCTAGTAACTGCCTTGTTGGTAGGGCTAGCCTTTTTGCCGATCTACATGAATTGGAATCAGCTCACCGTCTGGAGTGTCTGGCTTTCAGGGCTGGATACAGGGGGTGCCAATGACTTGCAATGGTTCTTTTTGCCGATTGGAGGCAGTCCAGCGATCGCCCATAGCTTTACCTTGCTCAATGCGGGCTTAGGGATTTACTGGGTTTGGCATATCCTCAACCGCTGTTTTCGTTCTCCCACAGGAGCTTTACTGAGTAAGCGCTACAGCTATTTAATGACTGCTCATGTGGAGCTGTTGCTACTAGGATTTTTGGTTCAAAGTTCCGTTTCCTTGAACGCTACATCTGACTGGTTTAGCGTTCTACTCTGCTTCAGCCTGATCAACCTGATTTGGTTTGGAGTATTAATGCTCCTCCTCTCGCCTCAGCGTCAAGCCTTGCTAGATTGGGCTCGGTATCGCCACGCCATGACTGACATGGCTTCTGGGGCAAGACAACGTTCTCTGATCTCAGATTTAATTTGGGGTGACAAAAGCCCTGTGCTGGTGGCGATGTTGCTCAACTTCGGCCTTGTGGCGGCAATCTTAGGTACTTGGGTCTTTGTGGTGTCTGGTGAGGCACCAAAACTGCGATTGCTGGCAGGCTTGCTCCTCAGTTTTACCTTGCTGGCAATCTACGTCGCGATCGCCCAGTTTGCCACTTTAGCCAAGTCACGACAACATACGTTGCAAGTTGCAGTAGCCATTGGCGGAGTTGCTTTATTGCCACCACTGCTCTTGGTTTTGGCCGCTCAAGGAGAACCTACCCACGCCAAAGAACTGATGCTCTTTTCTCCTTTGCTCTGGCTGGTCTTAGACGATGTTTCTGCAACTGCGATCGCCTTAAGTTTGTTAGGACAGTTGGGTGTGCTGGGGCTGCTGACCTTCCGCTTCACGCAAAGACTGACACAACTGGGTGCCTCTGAAACAAAAGCTTTGCTCCCTGGAAGAGATACCGCTTTCCGGGTGAGACCGCGAGGTGCAGATTAGCCAGATTAGCGATCGCCCTTCGCTGAGCTTTGATGACAAAAATCATTACCAGGAGAAAATCGCCATGCTGCAAGTTGGCTTGGACCGTCTGGGGGATTGGAACCCGCAACTATTTCGAGAACTCAAGGGTCGCTTAACGCCGCACAATTCACTACTCGCGATCGTGATTTCGGTCGGGGTACAACTAGTTTTTCTGCTGTACGTGTGGGGACAGCTGCCAACCCTAACTTCTAGTCATCAATACTGTACAGGGGTTGGATCAGATCATGCACGTCGTTGCCTAACTAATACCTTGGGCCATATTTTAGTCGATTGGCCCCTATGGTCCCTGGATGCCTTTATCACCCTAAGCATGATTGGCATGGTGATGCTACCCGTAGTGGGTACTTATCTGCTAGTAAGCGATCTCGATCGCGAGGAGCGACGGGGTACCCTTAACTTTCTGCGTTTGACCCCTCAGTCAGATTTCGGTCTGCTAGTCGGTAAGATGCTGGGAGTACCAATTTTGCTGTATTGGGCTACTCTGCTAGCAGTGCCATTACATCTATGGCTGGGTAATGCAGCTGGAATTTCTCTGACTGCAATGCTGGTATTTTATGGAGCAGTCTTAGCCAGCTGTGTTTGTTTTTATAGTGTCGCGTTACTGATTGGCTTGACAGGGACTTGGTTAGGCGGTTTTCAAGCTTGGTTAGGTAGCGGAGGTCTACTGTTCCTACTTGTTTGTTCTCTCAGTCAAAGGGTTAACAACTCTCCGAGCGATTTAATAAGGGGGCTCACGCCTGCTTTGGTATTAGAGCAAATAATGCCTATGGAGCTTTTAGAGAAATCCCTTTTGTATCAGGAAAGGCTCCAGCACCTACAATGGTTCCACTTGTTTGTAGGCAGCAGCTTATTTGCGGCTTTGGGCTTTACATTGCTAAATTATGGGTTCTACAGTTTTTGGGCTTGGCAAGCTCTAAGTCGCCGCTTTCGTAACGCTAATATTCCTCTTTTCAGCAAACAGCAAAGTTATGGTCTGACGCTTTGCTTTGAAACTTTGGTTCTAGGTTTGGCAGTACAGACGCAGAAATCTCTGGAACAAATGCCAAACGAGATTGTTCCTGCGGGTCAAGAGTCAGCTTCATTCCAGCATTTTCTACACTTGCTATCGCAAAACTTAGATTTTGCCCTATTGCTAAATCTGGTGTTTTTTCTGGGCCTGATCGCTGCTTTGCTGCCCCATCGCCAAGCAGTTCAGGATTGGGCCAGGTATCGGCATGAGCGAGCTACAAGTCGTAAACATTTTTGGTCCAGGGCTCTGATTGCCGACTTACTGTGGAATGAGAAAAGTCCTGCGGTATTGGCGATCGCCACTAATCTAGGCATTGCCTCTATCATGCTGCTGCTTTGGGTGCTTTCTTGGCCTCCGGTTGCAACCCGAGAACGAGCGATCGCAGGGCTAGTGCTGGGTTTTAGCGTGCTGGCCATCTACGCAGTGCTAGCACAAGGCTTACTACTCCTGCCTAGTCCCAAGCGGGGTTTCTGGGCTTTTGGGTCAGTGAGTGCAGCCGTAGTATTACCAGTTCTAGTCTTTGCCATTTTGTCACTCGGTCCTGACAAAGCGGCTGGGCTGTGGCTGTTCTCAGCGGTTCCCTTTGCTGCTATCCGTGAGGCTGCTATTCATGAAATCGTGCTGAGTTGGCTAGGCCAGTTAAGCATTGTGAGCTTATTGAGTTTGAACTTGACGCGGCAAGTGCGGCAGATTGGGGAGTCGGCTTCCAAGGCTTTGCTGAGCGGTCGCCCTCTGGATCGCCCCCACTTGTCTGGGAGAACCTAACTAAAACTATCCCTAGCGGAGCGCCTTTTTCACCAAAGCTGGAATTTGAGAAGGGCGCTCTGCAACAGGAATATTGGCCCGCTTAAAGGCGGCAATCTTACTCTCAGCCGTCCCGATTTCTGTGCCCAACTCAGCTACTTGCGCTGCAATAATCGCTCCTGCATGGCCCATGTGTTTTCCCTTGGGAACGGTGCGCCCCGCAAGGTAAGCAATCACTGGTTTATCAATCACTTCCGCAATATAACGAGCGGCAACTTCCTCGCTGTCTCCCCCAATCTCTCCCACCAAAACAATAACTTCGGTCGTGTCGTCCTCATCCAAGCTTTGCAACCATTGGGGAAACGAGGAACCGACAATGCTATCTCCTCCAATGCCCACGCCAATAGATTGCCCCAAACCTGAGCGGGTAAGTTCTAAGGCAATTTCATAAGTGAGCGTACCGCTGCGACTAATCAGACCAACTGGCCCAGGGGTGTAGAATTCCGCTGGATGAGTTCCTAGCAACACATTCTGCCCCGGTACGATAATGCCAGGGCAATTCGGGCCAACAATCAGAGTGTCTGTCGCTTCTGCCTTGCGAGTCAAATGCACCATATCTAAGGGTGGCATCCCCTCAGTCACAATAATGATCTGTCGAATGCCAGCAGCGATCGCTTCTAGAGCTGCGTCTAGGATGAGATAGGGCGAGACAAACAAAATGGTGGTATCGACTGGCCCGACTGTGGGTAGCGCCTGCTCCACCATATTAAAAATAGGGATGTCTTCAAGCTGCTGCCCGCCATAGCCAGGGCTGATTCCCGCCACGATGTTGGTGCCGTAAGCCTTCATCAGAGGGGTGTATAGCTTGCCCAGTGGTTCTGTAATGCCTTGAACCAGGACTTTGCTGTCTGGATTAAAGTTCATATCTTTCTACCTACCAGAACGAAGCTGATCCCTAGATATAGCACCTGCTCCAAGTGCTGATCTACTTTGATTGTATGGGGTCAGAAGACCAGCAGTTACATTCAATTAGCAATTGGTCAAAGGGAGCTTAGGCTTGTTTAGCATTAGACCTAGATGAGGAGACGACCTGAGCGATCGCCTCGTCTAGGCTCTCTGTAAGGGTAATTTGTTGGGCGGCCAATCGTTCTTTCGCAGTTTCAAAATCTGGCCCGACCAAGCGCACAATCAACCGTGGTATCCGCCCCGCCCAGTTTTTATTCTGCATGTAGGTTGTGATGGTTTGAGCAATTTCATCACAGGAAACAATATTGCCCAGTAAATTCACCAAAACCACTCTGGCGCTTTTGTCTCGCAGGATCAGCTCTAATCCTTGCTCGATGCGTTCTGGCAAAGCGGCTGGCATGCGATCGCTATAGAAATCTCGACCAATGTTGAGTAAATTGGCGGGCTTACCTCCCGCTTGATGCACCAAGTCTAGAGTCGTCATGGTCAGACCTGCGCCATTGCAGAGAATGCCAATATTACCCTCCATCTCGATCAAGAAAGGTAGCTTGGCAAAGCGACGGTACTGGCCCGCTGACTGCGCCGCTGTCTCCTTCATGCGCTGACTGCGTTTGACGGCTAGCTGAGCCAGATCGGGATGGCGATGCAGAGCATCATCATTGGCCGTGACTTTGCCATCTAGGGCCATGACCTCGCCTTTAATGCTGATTCCCAACGGATTGATTTCTACCAAATCCAAATCTTTCTGGACAAACAGCCGGTACATTTTCTCGACTACGGCACTAATTGATTGAATCAGTGCTCCCTGGAGTCCCATCTTCAGTGCTAAGCGACGAGCATAGAACGGCGAGAATTCTTGATCGACCATCACCTGCTGCATTTTCTCCAGGGATGCTTCCAGTTGCACCCCGCCATGCTGAGAGCCCAGCAGCACCGGACGGCGAGCGGAGGGGTCGATGGCGACTGCTAAATAAAATTCTTGATTGGCATCATATTTAGCTTCGGCCAGCAGAACTTCAGGGTATTCCCCCATGATCGGCAGGTTAAAGATGGTCTGAGCCGCTGCAATCGCATCAATGGTGTTTTCCACGAACTTGATGCCCCCGGCTTTGCCCCGTCCGCCAGCGCGTACTTGCGACTTGAGCACAACAGGATAAGGAATTTTCAGGCCCTTCAGATCCTTGGGGTGGTCAATCCGTTGGGAGGACAGGACAGGGATGCCCATCTCCCGAAATAATTCCTTCGCTTGGTACTCTAGCAAATCCATGAGAGCCGAGAATGCCTGTAATCGGTGGAGAAAAACACTAAAAAGCGTGAAGCAACTTCGGTTTGAGCTGGAGCTGGCAGACTCGTTACTTCACACAGCTCGGTAAAGGCTAGTTTCGCTTATTTCTGCCGACTCTGCCAGTCTTTCGCCACACGGTCAATGCCATAGAAACGTTGCCAGAATTTATCGACAGCCCAAGTCGGTAAAAGTTTAGTCATGAGAAACAGCAAAATGCCCCCACCCGTAGCCGCTAGGTAACGAGGCCGAGGACGGCGATCGCTCAGTGCTTGAATAATTACGTCAGCCACTCGCTCTGCACTCCAAGCGCGACTGCTGGTTTGTTGCTCTAGCTTTTCCAGCTTCTCGAAAGCCGCGCGGTAAGGCGTATTCTGAGGATCGGGAACTGCCTCCTCGACTGCCGTCGCCACCACGCCAAAAAAGTCAGTGCTGACAGGCCCAGGTTCAACCACACTGACTTGAATATTGAACGGCTCCAGTTCCATGCGTAGAGCATCACTCAACCCTTCTAGGGCAAACTTGGAAGCGCTATAGAGACCGCCAAAGGGAAACGCCAAGCGCCCGCCGAGAGAGCTGATGTTGATGATGCGGCCCCCGCCTTGATGCCGCATGACTGGAATTAAGGCTTGGGTTAAGGCCAAAGGACCGAGCAAATTGACCTCAAACTGGCGACGAGTGGCGGGGGCAGGAACCATCTCCAGGGGACCCATCTGACCATAGCCAGCATTATTCACTAGAGCATCCACTCGGCCAAACTTGTCGATCGCTGTTTGGGCCAATGCCTGTCCTTGTTCAATTTGAGCAATATCCGTGGGAACCGCCAAAACCTCGGCTCCAGCTTTGCGGCACTCCGTAGCGACAGTTTCTAGCTTTTCGGCGCTGCGAGCGGCTAACACCAGTCGAATACCGAAAAACTTTGCAGCTAAAACTCGTGCCAAAGCCGCGCCAATTCCGGTGGAAGCTCCGGTAATCAGAACGACTTGTTCGGCAAGCGGACAAGGATAAGACATGACCAACTCCAGTCAAGGTGTAAAGGTTGCAGGCGATCGCTCAGCCATGCTGCTGTCTAATGGATTGCCGCCCTATTTTGCAATGTTTGACTGAAATTTGTCTCTAGCAGACGTGGGATTTTGGCATACTCAGGTCTGACCTTAGCTAGACTTCTATGGTTTCCTAGCATGATTGCTGCGTCGCCTCATTACATTTACCTGCATGGCTTTGCCTCCAGCCCTCGTTCTACGAAAGCCCAAGATCTCCGCGATCGCTTCCAAGCGCTAGGCATTGAGCTAACAATCCCCGACCTGAATCAACCAGACTTTACCGATTTAACCCTAACCAGACAATTGCAACAGGTCTCAGGGTTACTTCCGGCAGATTCTACTCCTGTCACCTTAATCGGCTCTAGTTTCGGGGGGTTAACGGCAGCTTGGGCCGCTGAGGGGCAACCTCAGATTCAACGCTTGGTTTTACTCGCTCCAGCGTTTCAGTTTTTGGATCATTGGCTACCACGCCTAGGCGAAGATCAAGTGCAACGCTGGCAAGCTGAACAGTATTTATCGGTCTACCACTATGGCGAAGAGCGATCGCTACCCCTCAACTATGAATTCATTCGCGATGCGGCCCAATACCCAACAGCCCAACTGCGACGCCCGATTCCTACGTTGGTTTTACATGGCCGTGCCGATGATGTGATCCCGATCCAAGCTAGTCAACAGTTTGCAGCCCAGCGATCGTGGGTTGAGATAATAGAGCTAGAAAGCGATCATGCCCTTACCAACGTCAGCGGGCAGATATGGATCGCTATTCAAAGCTTTTGCCAACTCAAGCTCTAGCGCCGAGTTTTGGCATTGAGATTAGTGGAGCCTTGACGCACCATCCGAATCGTTTGAGGCAGCACCCCCACCAAAAGTGCAAATGCTTCATCTGGTAACTGAGCTACTGTATCTGGGTCAAAATAATTGTCAAACTGATTCAAAATCATCTGTGCCCGCTGGAGGGGCACCGCATTATCTGTAAATTGTTGAGTCAGCCGAATCCATTGTCGACGAATTAAATAAGCTTTTTGTCGTTCTTCATGAGCGTTAGGGTCTATGAGCGACAAATCCCCAACCGCAATTGCTTTTGTACAATTAACATCAAAGAATCCGCCTACAGCCGCACCAGGGCCAGCGAACTCGGCATGGAATTGTTTGTAAATAACTAAACCATTTCTGCGGCGGCTATTCACCATCAACAACCGTCCGCTGTTTAGTTGAGTGATAAATTCAGGTGAACTTGGGTGCTCAACAACAGCTCGGCAAGGGTTGGGATCTGGAATATTCATCCTTTGGTTTTGAGCTTCTGCATGTTTGCCTACAGCACAGGTACGGTTGACGGGAACATCAACCTCGAAAGAGGCAGTCTGGTAGCGCTGCTGACTTTCGCTATCCATCAAGACTTACTCCTAGTAACTTCCTGTGGGCATGCACCCGAACCCAGCACAGACTAGCTAACTAACCATAAGTATGGCAAGTATGGCGATTAAAAATAATCTTGGTTAGTCGGCTATAACTTGACGTTAATTCTGTCTAATTTGCATTCAGGAGTCAAATGCTGGCTTCATACCCATATTCTATGGCATGCAATCAACCCTAGACTAATCAATCCTTAGGAGTAGCTTGATGCTCAAAAGTTGTTTGATGGGTCATAGTTTAAAGGGCATATAAAGATAAACAGAAGTTAAATCAAGAAAGAGTAAAGTTTCCTGACAAAATTGAATAGCTTGTCGTAGAAAATCAGCTTTTGTTAGGGAATTTAATTTGTCTTAGCAAAAATTATGCTGACTGCTTATAACTACAGAAGCAATGCAGAATAAACAGGCAAGTTCTGCATGCTTTTAGTATTCACTACGTTTATTTTGCTAGTTAGGGTTGTCTTGGGCGATCGAACGTGGCTAGCTCTAACTAAAGCAATCTCGCAAATCTAGTTTGGTGCATTACTAACAGTACATGCCTATGTGAGCTGTGCTGCTGATATAGGGGTCAGGCGCTTGTGTAAAAACAGGCGTCGTGGCTGCCTTAGTAACCAAGCGCTCCAACCTGGATCAGCTTGTTGCAGTTTGTAGCCTGTTCTGAGATAAAGCCGTCTAGCTTGATGATTATTTTCCAAAACATGGAGATAAATATCTTGAAAGCCCCAACTCAGGGCAATGCTCTCACAAGCAGTTAACAAGTGATGAGCCACCCCTTGCCGACGGTACTCTGAGCGAACCGCTAAATTGGAAAGATAGAGATATTTAGTCTGATGAAACTGGAACAGGTGCGCAGGGCGTAGCGCCATCTCCACCGTTCCCATTAAGGCATCACTCGGTGCTGAAGCGGACAAGTCCTGCTCGGTCGAAGTTTGCACAGCCACTAGACAAACATAATCCGGGATTGCAGACCGGAGGCGATTCCGCAAATCTTCATAAATGCCTAGGCGGAGCAGCGGGTACAACCAATGCATAAGGCCAGACCGAGGATGGAAACTATCGGCCAGAACGTCAGCTAGACCCCCTAAATCTGTCAACTGAGCCACACGAATGCTGAAGTTGGCCGAGTCTAGTAGTCGTTCAGAAGAAGTTTGCTCATCAGACATTGAGGAATAAAAAGGAAAACTCACTGTTTTCAGGATACATAGCCAGTAAAGATCCTAAATTATTTGCCGAGACGATGTCAGGGTTCTATCAAGACTGCAATTCAGACTAGAGCCCTCCGCACCATAGCTAGCTTGTTAATTTTTGCAATTTTGGAACTGTATTAGGATTGTATGAGGAGTGCATTAACCTTGAGCTAAGCCTGGCTAAATCCTCAATTAGATTGGGCACCTTAACTTTAGATATTTAGATAGTCTTGCAAGACTCAGCTCTGATTGCACAAGTTGTACAGCAGAGCGTTCGCGTACTAACTACCATCATGATCGAGGTTTGCTCCTTAAAATTGTCACAATTTTTTCTGAGGAGTCCTATTTCAGACGGAATTAGTAAATCAGTACAGATTAGCAACTGGATTTTCTCGTCTTTGAATATCGGGACTGTCGTCACACCTCTTTTCTTCAGAACTGGTAGCAAAGGACCGCAACCTAGGTTTGTGATGCGGGTCTTTGCGCTGCTGCCTTTGATGGGGGTGTCTCGTCAGCAACCTTCAAGTCTGCAATCTCTCCCAAGAGTTTGCGGGAGAAAAATACGAATTATCGCTTTAACTGTAGTGCAGCAACTTGGTGTCGATCAACTCACTGATGGAGCGCTCAGGTGTGCCGCTAGTCTGGCACAGCTCGGTTTTTCCTGTTTAAGTAACTCATATCCAGCGCGACGATTGTTGAACCAACTGCCTCTACAGCAGGAGAGCGGTGCATGAAACCACCAGAAAATAATAAACCCAAAATTCTGGTTGTCGATGATGAACCAGACAACTTGGATTTGCTCTACCGAACTTTCCACCGGGAGTTCAAGGTACTTAGAGCTGAAAGTGCACCTCTGGCGCTGGATATTCTAGCCAATGAAGGGGATATCGCGGTCATCATTTCAGACCAGCGCATGCCCCTGATGAGTGGTACAGAGTTTCTGAGCCTCACAGCCACGCAATATCCAGATATTATCCGGATCATTTTGACGGGTTATACAGATGTGGAAGATTTGGTAGAGGCTATTAACTCTGGCAAAGTCTTTAAATATGTCACTAAGCCTTGGGATGATGAGGAGCTTAAAGGTGTAGTGCGGCAAGCAGTTGATACTCACAATGTGCTTAAAGCTCGCACCCGAGAATTGTGTCGGACGCTGCGTCAAGAATCTTTGCTAAACGCTGTTACGAATACAATTCGCAGCGCTCTCAATTATCGACAAATCATGCAGACGATTGTCGATACGATGGGGCAAATGTTTGAAGTGAGTTGCTGCGTTCTACGCCCCTTTCAAGACGATCGCATGGAGGATGAGTGGTTTGTTTATGCAGCTCGTTCTTATGGCGACACCTACTCAAATCACCACGCTCTGGAGAATAATGGTGCTGAGAGTAGTGCAGGCACACTGATCTCTGTGCCCAATGATGCTGCACAGCCAAGTACTAACGATTGGAGCCGCCTAGCTCAGACTGTCTGGAAAACTCAGGAAGTCAAAATCCTAGACGATATTGCTACGCTGAGCGATTCTGAATCGGAGATTCCAGATTTTAAGCTGCGTCAGCAGATTTATCGTGATGCGGATATTCGTTCTAGCCTGGTTGTACCTTTGATCTGCCGCCAAGAGTTGATGGCGGTGCTGGCGTTGCACCAAAGTGGCGAACCCCGAGTCTGGCAGGATGACGAAATTCAATTAGTAATTGTGGTGGCGGATCAAGCAGCTCTAGCTTTATCCCAAGCCCGTGCTTACGAGCAAGTCCAGGCTTTGGCCCAGCGAGAAGCGTTGGTGAATACGATTACCTCGGCAATTCGTTCTAGCTTAGATCCGCAAGATATTTTTGCTGCGATTACTCAACAGTTAGGCCAAGCCCTGCATGTGGATGGCTGTGCGCTGTCGTTGTGGACGGAAGATGATGAATATGTGCAATGTGTGGGCTTACATGACTCCAGCTCGCAGACGAGTGAGTCAATAGGCGAGGATTTGGTTAGCTTGCTGCCGACTTCTACAGTTGGTACCAATTCGTCGCTGAATTCACACTTGTTTCTGGAAACCACCCAATTACCTTCAGCGGGTCATCCTCAAATAAATACTCGTCGGAGTGGAACATCGCTGGATGGATTAGAAGATGCGGGAGCGACTCTGCGGCATCTGCCCCAGTCACGGGTGCCGATCAAGGGGAATCCAGTATTACAGCATCTGTTGACTACTCAAAAACCGGTAGCCACTGAGGATCTGAGTCAGCATCCAGAGTTGAATGTAGTTGATTTACCTTTGCGATCGCCCGCCCGCGCTTTGTTGGTAGTGCCTTTGCTGTCCGATGGCAAGATCATTGGCAGCATTTCTCTGCGCCAAGTGCGTCATTCTCGCCGCTGGAAAGCTTCAGAGATTGATTTGGCTCAAGCTGTGGCAGCACAAGCCGCGATCGCTGTGCAACAATCTCGCCTTTACCAAAAAACTCGGCAGCAAGCGGAGCAGCTTATAGAGTTAGACCGCCAAAAAACTGAATTCTTTCAAAATATTTCTCACGAGTTTCGTACGCCGCTCACGTTGATGATTGGTCCTTTAGAATCGGCAGTTGCTCAGAAAGAAGGGTTGGCTGCTGACCAATCAGTGATCGCTTTGCGAAACTCGCGCCGCCTGTTGCGGTTGGTCAATCAATTGCTTGATTTGCAGCGACTCGATGCTGGGCGAATGCAGCCGAGCTTCCGCCCCTGCGACCTGACAGAGTTTGTTAGTCAGGTGGTGGAGTCGTTTCAGCCTTACTGCGACAAGAAAGAAATTACACTACTGACTGAGCTAAAAGACTGTCCTGCCATTTACCTTGACCTAGAAAAATTTGATAAGGTACTTTACAACCTCTTGTCCAATGCCATGAAGTTTACGGCAGCGGGCGGGAGAATCACAGTATCGATGCAATTGGCTGGCGATCATTGCCTGTTGCAGGTCAAAGATACCGGGATCGGCATTCGTACCGATCAGATTCCGCACTTATTTGAGCGCTTCCGACAAGCTGAGGGCTCTGCGAATCGGAGCTATGAAGGAAGCGGTTTGGGCCTTGCCTTGGTGAAAGAGCTAGTTGAGCTGCACGGAGGACAGATCTCAGTTGAGTCTGTGTATGGCGAAGGCACGACTTTTACTGTTTGGCTCCAGACAGGTCTGGCGCACTTGCCAGCAGAGCAAGTGATTGAAGTCGCGACAGAAGCCCAGATGAGTCGTGCTGCTGTCGAACTGGCGGATATTGAAGCTGAACGGTATGAAAAGGATGAGAAAGCATCACCTACACCAGAATCAGGACTCACTGGCCTAGATACGGTTGTCGGTAAAATTGCCAAACCCGGACAGGAGAAAACTGCTGCTGCGGTAGCCTCGCTCAGTAAGGTTCTGGTTGTAGATGACAATCCAGACTTACGAACTTATGTTTCCAGGGTATTGCGGCAAGCGGGCTACCAAGTGTTGACTGCTCGCAATGGGGGTGAGGGCTTCAAGGCGGCTCAGGCGCAGCACCCAGACTTGATTGTGACCGATCTGATGATGCCGCTGGTGTCTGGACTCGACATGATCCAAATGCTGCGGGCTTCTGAGACTTTGCGCGGCACTCCAATTATTCTGCTGACTGCGAAGGTCGATGAAGATACCCGGATTGAGGGAGCGGAGCGGGGTGCAGATGCGTACCTATCTAAACCTTTTAATGATCGAGAGTTGTTGGCAGAGGTGCGGAATTTGCTCGCCTTGAAAGCAAATGAGCGAAGAGTAGCAGAGCTGAATACTTACCTAACAGAGTCTGTCCTACGACGCTTCTTGCCACCAACAATGGTGCAAAAAGCCGCAGCAGGTGATTTGTCCCTAGATTTACGGCCTGAACCGCGCCTTATAACGGTTTTATTTAGCGACATCATTGGCTTCACCCAACTGTCGAATACGTTGCGATCGCGCCGCGTGGCAGAATTGCTCAACGAGTACCTGGCAGAAATGACCCAGGCCATTTTTGACAATGGCGGTACGGTAGATAAGTTTATGGGAGATGCGATTCTGGCTTTGTTTGGGGCTCCTGAGGAACTAACCCCCAACGAGCAAGTGCGGCGGGCGATCGCAGCGGCTCGGCAGATGTATCGCTCACTCGATCAACTCAACCAGCGTTGGCAGGAGCAAGGGATTAGTCAAGTTCAGTTCCGCTGTGGTATTCATCAAGGAACCGCTGTGGTGGGTATGTTTGGTAGTGCTGACCGCGCTGACTACACAGCCATTGGCCCCAGTGTCAATATTGCTTCGCGCATCCAAGAGGCGGCAGAACCTAATTGCATTCTGGTTTCTGCCGCAGTAGCGGATTATTTGGAAGAAGAAGAAATCACCAAGTTCAGCCCGCTCAAGTTAAAAGGAGTGGATGAAACGGTATTGACTTTTGCCCTTAACCCAGAAGCGAAGTCGCAGGAGTAGCGACGAAACACGCAGCAAAAAGCAGAAACGTACTGTTACAGCATTTTTTGAGCCCGTTTGACGAAGTTGATGAATTCATCCCAACCATTGAGGCCACCATTGACCAGTCGTCTAACTTGTTCCCAATCAGATTTTTGGGCAGCCTGATCGACTCCGCGATCGTAAAAATACAACGCTAAAATTTCGGCAGCAGTTTTGGGGTCGAGAGCCAGGTCTGGATTCTCTTCTAGCTGGCACCCTAGCTTTTGACCATATTCTCGATAATTCGCTCGTCCCGTGATTTGTACAAAACCACGTCCGTGGTAGCGGGCTCCGTCGCCGGGTTGAGTGTTGCCTAAATCATCCCGATATTCGTACATGCGGGTGAAGTAATCGTCGTCTCCCCACTCATGGATCGGGCGGAAACCTCCTGTTTCAACGCCGATGGTGGCGATCGCGGCAATTAAAGTAGGACGATTAAGCAACTGACGCTGATGAAACGCTTGCAAAACTCCCGGTAAGTAAGCCTCCAGATCACTCAGAGGGCAGTCCAAAATCTCAGCCACCTGTCCTGGACTTAGCATCTCCAGCAACGGGTTGCAGTTAGGAATCGTTTTTGCTTGAATTAGCTGCTTAGCAATCTCTGGAGTGAGGTCGTCATTTGCCGCGTTAAACGCTTTACAAAAACGCGCGATCGCTGCGGCAGTTAAAGGCCCACACTGACCATCAGGTTCACCAATGGGCATTTGTAAATCGCGCAAACGAACTTGAATCTGCTTCACTAAATCTGCATCATGCGCGACCTGATTCAAGGTTAAGGTAGCAGGTCCGTTGCAAATATCTTGTAACCGCATTAAACATTTTCCCAGCTTTGCTCCGATTATCTCGAAAAAGCAAATTTAGATGAGGAATCGTTAGAATTTTTATCGCCTAGCTTTTATCTCGTTTGACCATGACCCCATTAATTGATCCCAGCGCTCAAAACCAGTCTGCTGATTGGCGTCGCCATGCTGATCCGCCCAACCTTTGGCTGGCTGTCCTCTCTGGCTCCATCGTGATCCATGTGCTCTTGGCGTTGACGCTGCGGTGGTGGTCCATTCGAGTCGCGATCGCTCAACCTTCAAACGTCAGTTCTGCACCCATTGAGGTGGTAGATATTGCGCCCGAAACAGCGTCTATAGAAGCTGAAGCCACCGCTCCAGCCGCCTCAATCGCTCAAGACCCTGTGACTGATTCGGCACCACCTCAAGCCGATGATGGAGTTGCCGTCTTGGAACCTGGGGTAACTGCCATCCTCCCAGAGTCTGTAGAGGCTACGGTCCCGGCACCTACGGTCCCATCTCCTAGCCCTTCGCCTCCTGTATCGCAGCCACCGCAACCATCCTCTGCCACTCCACTAGCATCTTTACCGTTTACTCCACCTGTCTTACCCAACCCCCAAGCCAGTCCCGAACCCAGCCGCGATCCAGAGCCAGAAGCAAATGTAGTACCCCCGCCAGCTGATAATAATCAGGCTAATAATCAGGCACCTGTAGCGCCGGGCAATGGGAGTGAGGCACCGACAGAATCTAATATCCCACCCGAACAAACCTCGGAGGATACTGGGGCTTTACCAGCACCTGAAGGCCAAACAGGAACTGCTCAGGAAGGTAGCGAAGCTCCGTTGGGGAATCCTGACAGTGCTTCAGAAGAATCGGAAACTGAATCAAACCCTTTACCTCCAGGACCCACAGTTCCAGACTCAGCGCCCGCTCCGACTGATGGCGGTTTAGGTGAGGCGATCGGTCAAGTACCCGTTTCGCAAGATCCAAACCCTGCTGGATTTCAAGCTAGCTTAACCGGGGTCAGCGTGCCTGAAAATGTGGGAGATATTCCCGATTACCCCGCTGAGCCTAAAGTCACCAACCAAACCTTTTTCTCAGATGCTTCGAGTTTTGGCTGTCTACTCGAGCCTGAAAGTCGGCGTTATTATGGTGAGCTAGTAGAACTAAGAATCACGATCGATGAGCAAGGGCGCGTTTCAAATCGAGAGGGAGAGATAGAGGTCATAAAGCCTAGTGCGAGTCCAGCCTATGACGAACTAGCCAAGTGTGTGATCACTTCTTGGGATTTTACCCCAGCTTCTAACCTCATAAAGGAGAATGAAAAATCTGAGGTTTCTAGTAACCTAAATGTGAGTATCACGATCAACTTAATTAATTGAACAATTTTTAGTTTGAAGTTTTTAATAGTTGTGCTATCCTAGTTTAGGCTTGATTACCAGCGATGTTTAAGACTGGCAAGCAGGCAAAATTCAAGTGCGGGTGTAGTTTAGTGGTAAAACCATAGCCTTCCAAGCTATTGATGCGAGTTCGATTCTCGCCACCCGCTTATCAAATCAGGAATTTTAGATCTCACCCAGAGACAAATTGAGAATGGTGCGATCGCGCCCGGCAGTTTTGGCATGGTAAAGAGCTTTGTCAGCAGCCACCACTAATTCCTCAGGAGAAATCTCTGGATTGGGAATCGTACTAGAAACGCCCAAGCTAAGCGTCAAGCGATCGCCAATCAAAGAATTAACGTGGGGAATTTGTAAATCTTTAATACTTAAGCGAATCGCTTCAGCTACCCGAACTGCCCCTTCCGCTTCTGTATTGGGCAAAACTACCACAAACTCTTCTCCGCCATAGCGAGCGACTAGATCGGCAGGACGCTTGACCGCTTGACTCAAGGCTTGAGCTACTTGCCTCAGACAGCGATCGCCCTCGCAATGGCCATAAGTATCGTTATAGGCTTTGAAGCAGTCAATATCACAGAGGATTAATGAAAGAGGCGATCGCTCACGGGTCATTCGCCACCATTCCTGCGCCAGATATTCATCAAAGTGCCGCCGATTTGCTACTTGAGTGACGCTATCTAAGACTACGAGGCGATATAGCTCTTGGTTGGTAACTTCTAGTCTTTGATAAAGCTTATTTAACATCTGAGTAGCGAGTTCATGAATTTGAGACTGCGCCACGAGCAGTTGATGTACATCCAGCAATTTGTAAGTGTGCGGCTGAAAATGCACCAAAATTGGTTCTGCTAAAAGTTCGGGCGATCGCTGCAAGGCTTGACGGGCTGCTACCACTATGGCAACGTCACTCGAAAACATTAAAAAATCTTCTCCCGTAAAGGGATACAACGCTCTTAGCGGTCGCCTTAAAAACAGTTCTGACCCATAGGGCCGACTGAGATGTTCTAAGAAGCGCCGCCGAGAAATCATCCCGACAAAGCGCCCTGCTTCCATCAGAATCACCCCTGGCAGCAAAGGATTCTGATGGAACGCTTGCGCTACCTCTTCTCCCGGTTGATGAGACTCAACTGCAAAGTCGTATAGGGTTAATTCTGCTAAAGTTGACTCCAGCTTCAGATTTCGCCCACAAATGTCTGACAGTAGAGGAAGCAATCGGGAGTGGGAAGCACTAGACATAAGGATCAGTAAAAGTTCCTGGAGTTAGGGAAGATACTAAGATCTGCTTGTCTATGTAAGACGCGCCTAAGCTTAAGGAAATGCGTCAGCTACTGCTTTAGTAAAGCTTGAATGCTGCGAGCTTGAACTGAATTTAAGCTTAACTTTTCTAGCTTCGTTACACCCTAGTCCTGACACCTAGTCCTGACAACTGAAACTGGACCGTAGTTAAGAGCTTTCAGGTCTAGAGCCCTTTTGCTGACCTGAAGCTCAATAGTTAACAATAGAGTGAACGATGGTTGCCTTCAACCGTAATCCTCAGACTCAACTCCAGGTTCAGCTGTCATGGATACTACTTCTGAAGATACCTCACCTGGATCTTCTGGTGGCAAATTCACTAAAAGTGCCTGTAGCTTCATGCGATGAATATAGGGCCAACCTCCCTCAGCTTCTATGTCCCGTAACAATGCATAGAGCGCTTGGCGATTGGTCGGTAGCGAATCTTGAAAAAAACTGTCACTAATTTCTCGGTGCAAGCTTTCCAGTAGTCGCAGGAGAGCTAAGAGAGTTAAACAGTCACCCTCATAGCTCTGAGCCGAAGTTCTTACTACCTGAGCGATCGCGGCAAAGTCGGGCCTTAGCTCCGATGCCACCTGAATATTGTCATCCATCACCATTTAATCCTTGTGGGCTGCGTTTCAATCAATCGCAATTGGGTCAACCCAACTTTACAGGAGTCTTTATCCCAAGCTGAATTAGAATCTGCTGCTCAAAAAGTACTCCGCCATTCCAGGTGAAAATAACTCAGCTTGATCCCCATTCACTCAAACAATTGTGATTTGCTTACCACCTCAAGCGAAAGGCGATCCAAGGACGTGTAAAATGCTGTATTAGGTCTTGGCCGGACCATTGCGAAAATCATAAGAATCCAGCTAAACCTGGCAGTGGTTCAAAATTCTCCTGGTGGTTGCGGCAGCACGCCCAAAACAGAGCGCAGGCGTTTATGAAGTGTGGCCGTTTTGCCTCAGGTTGGTTGCGGGCCATCACCCTACTCGCTTGAGTGCCTGAAGCCCAAATTTTAGATTGCCCTGGCAGGGATTTATAACATTGGTATTGAGGTTGACTATGAGGTATCGTGCTTTAATCGTTTCACTCCTGGCTTTGTGCTTGGGTGTGCTGACTGCTTGTAGCAGTGGGCCAAGTACTACCGTGAACCGAGATCTTCTCACCTACGAGCAGATCAGAGGAACTGGTTTGGCAAACACTTGTCCCCAATTAGATGAGACCTCACGTGGGTCTATCACCGTGGATACGGGTAAGTCTTACACCCTAAATAGCCTGTGCTTACAGCCAGTTGACTTCTTTGTGAAGGAAGAAGGTGTTAGCAAGCGCTCCCAGGCTGCCTATAAGCCTGCGAAGCTAGTGACCCGTCAAACTTCTTCTATTGAAGCCGTCAGCGGCGCACTTGAACCCAATGCTGATGGCAGCTTCACCTTTAAGGAAGAAGATGGTCTCGACTTCCAAGCCATTACCGTGCAATTGGCTGGTGGTGAGCGGGTGCCTTTCCTATTCACCATCAAAGGGTTAGTCGCGCAGACCCAGCCGGGTTTGAATGGTGTGATCAACACCTCTACTGACTTCGAAGGTAAATTCAAAGTCCCATCCTACCGGACCGCTAACTTCCTGGACCCCAAGGGCCGTGGTTTAGCAACAGGTTATGACAACGCTGTTGCGCTACCCGCTCAAGCTGATAGTGATGAACTACGGCGCGAGAACGTGAAGAGTTTTGATGTTGGTAAAGGTAAGATTTCTCTCCAAGTCGCTAAGGTGGACAACACCAGTGGCGAGATTGCTGGCACCTTTGAAAGTGAGCAGCCTTCGGAAACTGACATGGGTTCTCGTGAACCTGTAGAAGTTAAGATCCGGGGCATCTTCTATGCTCGTCTGGAGCCAGGCCAAGCCTAAGGCAGCGATCGCTGTTCTGTAGCTATACCACTAAAGTAGATTGACGCTTTGGTACTCAGCCAGCACCAAACTACATTGGCATAATATTGGCAGAAAGAGGGGTGTTTCACCCCTCTTTTGTTATGTAGCAAGGACTATGAAAGTAGGCAGAATTTACTGAGATGGTGAGTAGGGAAGGACAGCTCAAGCCACGCTTGCCTCTGCCATCGATTGCACTCAACCAGGAAGAAAATGAATGCGATACTCACTCTTGAGTCAATTTCAAGGAGTACTCGTAGGCGCAGCCATAGGTGAACTTTTAGGCGTAGCTTGGGCGACTCACTTGTCTCAACCAGACCAAAGTGAGCTAGCCCAGCCTCAACTTTTTTTGGGTCATCCTGAGCGCCAAGCTCAGCAACTGCTGGCTTCCGAACCCCTTAGCCTCTCAGCCCCAGCATGGGGCCGCCTAACGGTACTAGGGGCTCGGAGTCTGGTGGAGCGAGGAGAGTTGGATTTAGCAGATTGGCAGCAGCGCTTCCAGTCAGATGTTGAGCTTGGGCATCCAGAGGGGTTAGGAGCGGAAGGGCTGGCGATCGCCAGTCTACCGATCGCCTTATTTTTTCATGAGGATGAAACCAAACTCTATCGAAAGCTAAGCCAGCTTTACCAGTGCGCTTCTCTGCCTCCCAGCTCAGTTCTGAGCAGTGCCGTTCTGGCTAACTTCGTGCTGAGTTTGGCGATCGCTCAGGCTTTACAGAACCAGTTGCAGCCCCAAGAGTTAATTCCCCAAATCATTAATGCCTTAACTCGCTTAGAGGCCCAATCCGCTGACCCAATTGCCGACTCAGAGACTATCGCTGTATTGATGCAGCAACTGGCTCAAGTGCAAACCTTGATACAGCAGAACGCCAGCTTGGAAATGGCGCGATCGCAGTTATGCCAGCCTCTGCAAGATACAGCTTTGCCAAACGCTCAATTCATTTCACCGATGATGGCAGCACTTTATTGTTGCCTAGCGACACCCCAGGATTGGCATTTGGCTGTTTTACGCTCCTTGCAGATGAAAATTTCGCCACAGTTAGTGGCAACCCTCACAGGTGCCTTAGCTGGAGCTTACAACAGCTTGGCTGGCATTCCAGTCGGTTGGCGGCTAGCCCTCGATCGCCAACACTCTGGAATTTCTACGCTCAAATCAATTTGGCAGGTGGTCGAGTCCGAGGCAGAGGTGATTGAACTAGCGACTCACTTGCTAGCTACCTGGTCGGGCACTTATGATACACAAAAGTTTCCAGTTAAGCGCTGTCAAGTTCCGGCGATCGCAGCTCCTCGTGTCATTCGGCCCCGTTAACTTTACCCATTCACCTCTATTGTTCATCGCCTCGATTGTGATGGTGTCCCCCACTCACCTTCCTCTATGAACCGAGTAGCATGAATAAATAAACCAAGCGGGTGCTGTCACAAACTTTACAGACAGCTTCTAACCAGGGAAACCAGTTCATGCACACAATAAATTTTTTACCTGCTCGTTTGCATTCCACATCACCCTCTCGCTGGTAGACCCTAACTACTATGAGAGCGATTCAATTGTTGATGCGGCGGGCAGAGCGGCTGCACAGACGGTATCGAAATGAAGGGTGGCGTGTGTACGTGGCAGACGTATCGCGTAAGACGTTCGGTCATGCTTTGAGCCAAACCTGGAATCGGCAACCCCTCACTAGTGCCGCAGCAGGTCCGCGATCGCCCAACCATCACCGTCATCGCCCTCCGGCTATGGTCTTCGTGGCTGTTCTTTCCTTGACGAGCACCATTGGGTACCGTTTCTATAACGAACCGAGGTTAGACGTCGGTACAGCAGCGCCCCAGACCATTCGAGCGCCTTTTAATGCCAGTGTAGAAGATCCTAAAACCACAGAAGAAAAACGTCGAGAAGCGCGAACTGGCGCGGTTCCAGTGTTAGCGCTAGATGTGGCGGTGAATCAACGAGTGCAGCAGGCTTTAGATCAAGCTTTAAAGCAGGGCACTGAACTGCGGCGCATGGCTGGAACTTTTCCGTTCGTTCCTACCATTAGCCTATCTTTGCCTACGCAAATCTACTTACGCCAAGCTGAAGAGTGGGAGTGGCGGGCGGTTTTAGAAGCTGTGGAGCCTCCTACCGTTAATAACTCAGGGCTGGAGAGTAGTACTGACCCAAGCTTGAATGAATGGCTAAACCCAAGCAATCCTCCCCTGAATGCAGCTCAGCAGCAAGCGATTGCCGAGTTGCGTAGTTATCGCCAAACTATACCTGCTGAAGACTTTACTGCCTTCGTGGACGTCATTGCTAAAAGTCGTTGGAGTTATCCGATTGCTCTAGCCGCCTTATCCAACACAATTACCTCAGATTCGGAGGCTCTTTACAACGCCACCCTATTTAACTTATCGGATGCAGAATGGGAGACTGCTCAAGCGAACATTCGCCAAGTTGTGACACGCATTTTGGCCCAAGGCATCTCCCCAGGCTTACCTAAAGCCATTTTGCAAAACGCGGTAAAAGTGCAAGTGAGGGGAGTCGTTCCAGAGCCAGCAGTGGCGATCGCAATCAATCTTTTGCCCAAAGTTTTAGAACCTAATCTCACTCGCGATCCCGAGCAAACTAAGCTCCGCGCCGAGCAAGCAGCTCAAGAAGTTAAGCCTGTTTTCGTCACCGCTCAGCAAGACGAAGTAATTGTGAAAGAAGGGCAGGTGATTACCCAAGCTAACTTTGTCTTGCTAGACTACTTCCGTTTGAGCCGTCGAGAAATTAATTGGCTCGGCCTGCTGGGTTTCGGTGGGCTGATGACTGGGGCGGTAGGTCTTGTTTGGGTGGTAGAGCGACGATTTCACCCAGGGTTGCGGCAGCGAGACCATCTTTTGCTCCTAGTCCTAACTTTAAGTGCTCCTCTGCTAGGAATTTTTGGCATTTCTTCCACCAGCCTGCCCGCGATTGGTTTGTTAGTGGGTAGTTTCTACGGTTCTGCCTTGAGCGTGGCAGTTGTCGGCTTACTGGCAGCGCTAGTGCCACTAGGATTGGAAGTGAGTTGGAGCTACTGGTTAGCTAGCACTGTTGGCGGTCTACTAGGCGGCTTGATTGCGGGAAGATTGCGATCGCGGGAAGAACTCGCCCTCTTAGGTGGTGTGGTCGGTCTGACCCAAGGTGTCGCCTACCTGATTCTGACTTTAATTCTGAATGCAGCTTCTGGTCCTGTCTGGTACCTCGTACTTAGTGGAGCCATGCTGCATGGCTTAGCTGGGGTGGCTTGGAGTGTAGTGGCGCTAGGACTTAGCCCCTACTTGGAACACTTGTTTGATCTCGTTACTCCCATTCGTCTAGCTGAACTCTCTAACCCAAATCGTCCTTTGTTGAAACGGTTAGCTTCTGATGCGCCCGGAACCTTTCAGCACACCTTGTTTGTATCCACCTTAGCCGAAGCTGCGGCCAGAGCCTTGAGCTGCAATGTGGAACTGGTGCGGGCTGGAACCTTGTATCACGATATTGGCAAGATGCACGATCCCTTGGGTTTCATTGAAAACCAAATGGGTGGTCCGAATAAGCACGACACCATCAACGACCCTTGGAAAAGTGCTCAACTGATTAAGAAGCATGTGAGTGCGGGGTTGGTCATGGCGCGCAAATGCCGTCTTCCCAAAGCTATCCAAGCTTTTATTCCAGAACATCAAGGCACGATGTTAATCGCCTATTTCTATCACCAAGCGCAGCAGCAAGCCAAACAAGAATCTACTTGCACCGTCGATGAGTGCGACTTCCGCTACGACGGCCCTGTGCCCCAATCCCGCGAGACTGGGATTGTCATGCTAGCCGACTCTTGCGAAGCCGCCTTGCGATCGCTCAAAGATGCTAGCTCGGAAGAAGCCCTCTCCATGATCAACAAAATTCTGCGAGCCCGCTGGCAAGACAATCAGCTAGTGCACTCGGGTCTGAGCCGGGAAGAAATGAACCAAATCGCCGAAGTCTTTGTCCAGGTTTGGCAACAATTCAATCACCAACGCATCGCCTACCCCAAAGCCATTTTATCAGCAAAGTAGTATTGCGTCGGCACCCTACCCTTAGTCCTCTCTTCATCCCTCTTTGGTAGTTGCCCCAGTGGAGTCGATTTTCAGCGCTTTAACTAAAGGGGTGATGCCTTGCTCGATCCAGGTGTTGGCGATCGCGGCTTCTACATTGGCAGCTTCTTGGCTACTCGTGAGGGCCAGTAGGGTGGGACCTGCCCCGCTGATCACAAGGCCGTAAGCTCCCGCCGCGATCGCAGTGTCTTGAACAGCGGTGTATCCAGGAATGAGGGTTTGGCGATAGGGTTGGTGGATGCGGTCTTGCAAGGCGGCTCGCAACCATTTACCGTTGCCAGTTTCTAGGGCACGGACGAGTAAGCCGAGATGAGCGGTATTGAAGATGGCGTCGGCGCGGCTATAGTCGCTGGGCAAGACCCGGCGAGCTTCGGCAGTGGAAAGTTCAAAATTAGGAATGGCAACGACAGGCACGATATCGCTGTGCCAAGGAATTTCACAGATTTCCCATTTCCCTTCCGAGGTAGTAGCGGCAAGACGACAGCCACCGATCAGGGCAGGCACCACATTATCTGGGTGGCCTTCCATTGCGATCGCTAGTTGCATGACTTCGGCTGCGGAAAGAGGCGAACCTGCGAAAGCATTTGCTCCAACCAATCCACCTACAATCGCCGTTGCCGAACTGCCCAAACCACGAGCCAACGGTACTCCCAGTTGAATATTGATTTCCACAGGTGGTGGCGTTTGACCCAAGTGTTCGTAGAGTTTTACAAAAGCTTGGTAAGCCAAATTGCTTTCGTCTCGACTCACGCGATCGGCTTCTAAACCTTCCACCGTAATATCGACCTGCTGCTCTGTATTGGTTCGCAGTTGAGCAAATTGGAATTGGTTGTAAACCGTTAAAGCGGCACCCAAACAATCAAACCCTGGCCCAATGTTGGCAGTAGTAGCTGGAACCGTAACAGTAACCGTAGAACTCAACGACATTACAAATACCTATTAGCAGCGATCGCGAAACATTATTTCTCGCAAACCTGATCATAAAGCCGTTGAGGCACCTTAATTTCCAGGCAAAGGACTACACAAGCAATAAAACCCTTTTTGGAGGGGGTCTGGGGGACGCAACCGTCCCTCAGCGGGGGTTTGGGGGCAAGCGCCCCCAAGGGTTCGGTTTTAGAAGTTATCGTGATTCGCCAAAGCAACCTTCAACTTATCCAACACTTCAACCACCGGAATGGAACCCAACTCCCCATTGGTCCTTGTCCGAATACTGAGACTATTCGCCTCCACCTCCTTCGCTCCAATCACCGCCATCACCGGGATTTTCTCCTTCTCAGCATTGCGAATCAGCTTGCCCAGTCGCTCACCGCTCAGGTCCACCTCTGCCCGAATGCCGAGCGATCGCATCTGGTTGACTACATTCTGAGAAAACTCCACCTGATCTTGGCTCACAGGCAACAAGCGAACTTGCTCCGGTGCTAGCCACAGCGGGAAGTCCCCAGCATATTCCTCAATCAGAATCCCGATCAAACGCTCCAACGAACCAAATGGAGCCCGGTGGATCATCACTGGACGCTGACGAGTGCCGTCTTCTGCCACATATTCCAGGTCAAAGCGCTCAGGCAGGTTGTAGTCTACTTGGACCGTTCCGAGTTGCCATTCGCGATCGAGCGCATCTTGGAAGATGAAGTCGAGCTTCGGTCCATAGAACGCGGCTTCTCCGATTCCCTCGAAGTAGTTCATGCCCAAGGTTTCGACGGCTCTCCGAATTGCTCCTTCTGCCTTGTTCCAGACCTCATCCGAACCCATGTACTTGTCAGATGAGGGGTCACGGAAACTGAGGCGCGCTTTAAAGTTTTGTAGCTTCAAACTCTTGAACACAGACAAAATCAAATCCACCACGCTCAAGAATTCTGCATCCAATTGTTCGGGGGTGACGAATAGGTGCGAATCATCTACTGTAAAGCCGCGCACACGAGTCAATCCGCCTAACTCACCCGATTGCTCATAGCGGTAGACCGTGCCAAACTCGGCCAAGCGCATCGGTAAGGTGCGGTAGGAGCGCAATTCGCTTTTATAGAGTTGGATGTGGAAAGGACAGTTCATTGGCTTGAGCACGAAGCCTTGCTCTTCAGCTTCCGCTTGCTCATCGTCAGCCATCATCGGGAACATGTCTTCCTTGTATTTCTGCCAGTGCCCCGAAGTTTTGAACAAATCCACTCTAGCGATGTGCGGAGTAACAACGGGCAAATAGCCCCGTTTCAGTTGTTCCTGCTTCAGAAAATCTTCTAGGGTATAGCGCAAAAGCGTGCCCTTGGGAGTCCATAAAGGCAAACCAGGACCGACAATATCGGAGAAGATAAACAGACCGAGTTCTTTACCCAGCTTGCGGTGGTCGCGTCTGAGGGCTTCTTCTTTGCGGCGTTTGTACTCAGTTAACTGCTCTGGAGATTCCCAAGCAGTGCCATAAATGCGTTGCAATTGGGCCTTGGTTTCGTCACCGCGCCAATAAGCCCCCGCTACGCTTTCTAGTTCGATCGCGTCGGGCTTCAGTTCGCCAGTGTTTTCGAGGTGGGGACCCGCGCACAAATCCCACCAATGCTCACCCAAGTGGTAGATCGTGATTGGGGCTTCTAGACCTTCCAGAATTTCTAATTTGTAGGGTTCGTTAATTGCTTTGATGCGCTGCTCTGCTTCTTCGCGGCTGACTTCTTCGCGCACCACAGGCAATTTGCGATTAATGATTTTCACCATCTCTTTTTTGATGGCTTTGAGGTCTTTCTCAGTAAAAGGTTCGGGACTATCAAAGTCGTAATAGAACCCGTTGTCAATCCAAGGACCAATCGTGACTTGCGCTTTGGGAAACAGCTTCTGCACCGCCATTGCCATCACATGGGACGTGGTATGACGAATCTTCTTCAAGGCTTCAGATTCGCTGGTGCGAGGTAAATGTATTTTTTCGGCTAGTCCTGAAGAAGGAGCTTCTGAAGAAGGCATCTGCTGCTGAATCATTCGAGAAATATCTTGACTTGCAAGGGTTCGATTGGGATCAGAGGGAAATCATCCCCTATAGCCTCTATCTTACCGATCGCCCTTACCTCCTCGTCACCCCAAGCAAGCGAAAGAAATTCCGAAACTATTACAAAACGTAAATGAAATTAAGATTATTATGGTTAATAAGATAGAAATCTCTTTTCATACATGTTTAGTTCCAACTTGCCTGAACCGAATTTATTAAAAACTGTTCTACAACCGCTATTGGAAGACTTTCAATACTGGTTTGAGCGATCGCAAGTGCTGCTCGAAACAGAAGAAATTCGATTTTTAGGCGCAGAGAAGCAAGCTGATTTGCTAGCACGAGTCAAGCAGGCGCAACAGGAAGTTCGCACGACTCAAATGTTGCTTCAGGTGACAGGTGGTCAGGTGGGCGTAGAAACAACAGTCTTGATGCCCTGGCATCAGCTTGTCACCGAATGCTGGCAAACCACCATTCGTTTCCGTTTGGAACGCTCTGCTGGCTATGAAGGAGTAGATTAAGCCGCAAAAAATCTGAGAAACTATTGGCAATGAAGCTCAACATTGCCTGGGACCAACTGTTGTCTGCTCCACTTTTCAGCTTGGTTCCATTTCGAGCAAAATTTGTGAACTTGCTGGTGAGCTATTCGGCTGGGAGGACCAAAATTATGTTGCACCTGCTTTACGTTATTGCTTTTACCATTCTGGCGTTTTTGGCGATCGCGAATCTAATTCGCAACATGCTGACCTTAGGAATGGAATCTCAACGGAGTTATGCTCCTGCTGGATGGTCTGCTAGCAATGGTGCGGCGACTTCACGGCCGCGACCTGTACCACACCCAGAGTTTTTAGATGATGCGGGCAACGTGATCAACGAGCCGCTGCTGGTCATGCGTTCTATGTCTGTAGAAGATGCCCGTGAGCATTTAGATGCACTTTATGATTCTTCCCCCGGCAACAGCAATAGTGGCGACACTCGGGAAGAGAGTTAGAAACCAAGAACCACCCTACCTCAGCTTTTTTAGGCAACCCTAAAGCGGGGATGGGTTTTCAAAACGCTTGGTTCAAATCGTTGTACCCACTGCACAAAGGACTCTGTCATAGTGCTGGTGGGTTCTGCTTGCTGAATTAACAAAGCCATGTAGCGAGCTGGCTGCTTCACCACAACGGCACAACAGTCAGGCCCTTGAATAACTGCATGATGGAATCCTTCTAGCTGGAGCGAAGACATCAGCAGCGATCGCAAACCAAGGGCTTGAAAAATAGTCTGCACCCAACTCATATTGCTGCTCTCTCCAGCCGTAAAATATTCCTTGGGTAGACCGTTCAAGTCAAAAATTGCCGCCCCAACAATACTGTTACTGTAAGCAGCATATTCATCTTGATCCGGGGGGGTAGGCTTGGCTCCAGATGCAGGATTGGAAGACATAGTGAGCTCACTTGGGCGATCGGTGACTGAAACTGAAAGATAAAATTAACAGCAACAATTTCAGGATGCCCCTTAATTGAGTTGTAACGGTGGGCTTGGAAGCGCGGCGAACTACCTCTGCACTTCGCGCCTAAGCTTAGGTTACAAAATTTGGCTCTGTTGAGACGACCGTAAAATTGCTCACTTCCAATTCTGACACTGTAGCAGTTCGGTGAGCCTGCCTAAATTTTTAATCAATCAGTTGCCCTGCGTGGTTCAGTTACACTAAGAGCATCTAGCAATCCTTACATATCCTGCAATGGCGGCGAATTTACCTGATCCTACTGGTACTTCCCCAGCAAAGCCGAACTCCACAGTCGGTACCCGCATTCGAAATTTACTCATTGTTCTAGTCGCGATCGCCTTGAGCGTTGCTGTTTTCTTTGGGTTGCAAACTCAAACCACTTCAGTTTCGCTCAATAACTTGGCTGAGGAAGCAACTCCCCTAGAGGTAGCCCTCAAAAATGGCAAGCCAACCTTAATGGAGTTTTACGCCAACTGGTGCACGAGTTGCCAGGCGATGGCTCCAGAAATTAATGCTCTAGAGCAGCAGTATCAAGGCCAAATTAACTTTGTCATGCTCAATGTAGACAACACGAAGTGGCTACCAGAAGTCTTGCACTATCGGGTAGATGGCATTCCCCATTTCGTGTTCCTCAACCAGGATGGTCAAGCCATTGCCAACGCCATTGGAGAGCAACCTCGTACGATCATGGCCGCTAACTTAGAAGCCCTAGTTGCAGGATCTTCACTGCCTTATGCTCAAGCTAGCGGTCAAGTTTCAGCTTTTAGCACAGCAGTCAAACCAACTAAACCTGCTGGTGATGACCCTCGCAGTCATAGCAGTCAAGTTGTAAACTAGCTGATTTGGCTTATATTTCTCACATCTCGCGTGACAGTCTCTAATTGCAGTCGCTGAGCTTTTGCTTTTGGCTAAGTAACTGTTCTAGTAGACTGGCAGGCTGGGGTGGGTTTTGTATAGGCTCTGTAACAACCTCTGTTGGTTCATAGTCAGACCAATGGGATTGCAGAAAGCGGGAGGTTTCGTGTACTTCGGGTGGCAAAGGCTTTTCCCAGTTTTCTGAGTGAATCTTTGCTTCTGGTTCGGTCTTTGTAATCTTAGCTTCACCATCGTGAGTACAACGTGTCGCTAGCTGCTCTAGAACCTGCGGTGGCACAGGGCCTAAGGTCTGAGACGAATGACAGATAAAGAATGTAAACGTCAAACTGCCCAGACGGACACGATCGCCTTCTTTGAGCAAGGCACAGTGCCAGATGCGTTCACCATTGATGAAAGAACCGTTAGTACTATCAAGATCAATTAAATAAAATCCTTGGCCTGTCACGTATTGAATGACAGCATGACGCCGAGATAAGCGCTCATCCCGAATTGGTATTGCGGCATGGCGATCGCGTCCAATAATCCAAAGCTGTTGCGGCTGAAGTAAGGCTTGGGTATTTCCTTGAATTAAGTTTGTTACTAAATGAACCTGATCATCACTCACCACCCCCTGAACATATTGGAGCGTGACTTGATAGGGATGGCTCTTGCCAGAGTTCTCCAGTTCTAAAATCTCATTGAGCAAATCACGATGATGCTCATAAAGCTTGAGAAAAACCCGATATAAGCCTAAACGTTGTTCTAACTCTGCCTCGGTGAAATGGGACATCATTCCCAAGGATTGTGCAGCCCAAGAGCGTGGATCAATCATAGTTGGCTGTAGAAATTTAGACAGCGCACAACGTAACCTGTCGCCTTATAGAGTTACAAGGTGACGTTCGAAATATAACCAGCCGAAATGTAGGCAGGCTGCAAAATTCATGTCAGATTGGGTCTAACTATTTAGTGCTGATTCTCACAGCAGTAGAATTTTGCATCAAAGACGCGCTTAGTAAAATTGTCCTCGTGGCTGAATCAGCTCTTAGTAAAAATTACACCTTAGTCTCTAGATTAGAACGCCTAACAGCCCGAGATAACCGCAGTATTACTTAGTTCTCATTAGTCATGGCTTTAGAGAAAACTCTGGAAGACTTAGTTTTACGGAGACATCCTGCTTAAAAAGCTTAAGACTGTTGCAGAAAGCTTAAAAGCTCCCGGTTCACAGTTTGGGGTGCTTCTTGTTGAATCCAATGTCCACAGTGAGGAACGAACTTCAGCTTGAAGGCTCCTGCCATAAACGCCTCTAGCCCTTCAGTCAGCTTTGGACTCAATAATGCATCTTCTTCGCCCCACAAAACCAAAGTAGGCACCGTGATTAGCTCAGGTGATTGCCAACTACGCAACAAACTTTGCCAGGAAAAGAGCTGACGATGATAGTTCAGGGCCACTGCCAGCACGCCAGGTTTGCTTAAAGCTGCTTCATACATTTGGGTGTCTTCTGCTGTGAAAGCTCCCTTGCGGATGGCCTGCCCTCGGAAGAAATCCTGCACAAAATTTTTCAGATTTTGCTGAATTACCCACTCTGGTAAACCAGGCACTTGAAAGGCGAAAAAATACCAGCTCCGCCGCATTTGATCCAAGTTACTCGCTAACTCTTGGATAAAGCGTTGCGGATGAGGCGCATTCAAAATTGCTAGGCGATCGAGATAGTGAGGAAAACGTTGCGCCAAATGCCAAGCAATTACTCCACCCCAATCATGGCCCACAATATGAGCCCGGGTATAGCCTAAATTCTCTATCAACCCCCGGATGTCAGCGCTCAGGGTATCGAGGTCATAGCCATGCTCTGGCTTATCAGAATCGTTATAGCCTCTGAGATCAGGTACGACAACTTTAAAGTGACGGGCTAACACAGGAATTTGGTACCGCCAAGAGTACCAAAACTCTGGAAAGCCATGCAGCAAAACTACAAGGTCCCCTTCTCCTTGCGTCACACAATGGAGTCGAATGTGGTTTGTCTCTACAAATTGATGATGCCAACCAGAGTCTTCAACTGTCATGTCAAATCAGCACCTTTTCTGCATACCAGCATGGCTAACCTTGGGGTAGGAAGCCACTCTGAATTATGCCTCTAATTTGGCTTGGCAGTTGATTGATGGCTGCAAGGTTAAGGCTAGTGATTCCTGTGCTCAAGTCTCAAGCGATCGCTGAGTCCTATACTTCTTGAGCCACAGTCGGACGGTACTCTGCTGGCTTGATTTGATATTTCACTAGATTAGCCAACTCTTGCAACTGACTAATGGCTTCAGCACCCTCTAGCTTCATCAATTCCCGGTCGTCCCGCATTTCGGTCCAGGTAATCCCGTAGTCAGAAACCAAAAATCGGATTAAATGATTATCTCTCAAGCTCACCATGAAGGAGGCACTATTCATTTGCCCGCCGCAGGTGTAGCAAGAAGCTAGGTAGCCTCGATTTTCGAGTACAGTAGCCAGGGCTTGTAAGCTCATAACCAAGTCCTGGACAAATTGACGGTGTTGTTCTGCAAGTCTTAGAAACACGTTCGTCCTCCAATCACCACACCTCATTCTAGACCTTTTTATACTTTCTTAAGAATTTTGATTTTCCTAAGAAGTCAATCTTCAGGTGTTGGGATCTCTACTGTTCAGAATGCCCAGTTCTTTTAGTAAAGTTTGCGCTCCCAACATCACCTGCTCAGGTTAACGGACGGCTTCATTTGAGGAAGTATCCAGTACAACAGTTAGATGAACTCTTTCATAGTGAATCAAGCTCAAACAATAAGATTCCGCCTTTGGACTGACTTAAATTACAAGTAGCTTTAAGGCGGAATGTATACAAAGCTTGCAATTTGAACACAATCTCAATCATTGATTTGAGATTCATATAGTCCTGATTTGCAATCTGTATCAATGGACAAAGATTGTGCTTGAAAACACATTAATTAAGTGGTTTGAACTAACTAAGATTGCTTAGTTAACTTGCCACCACCCCAAGCTAGGCCCAATAAAACGAACCGTTATCCAGTAGGCAACTAGCAGTCCAATCCCTACCCAAGCGCCTTGAGAACTCCATTTGACGAATTGTTCGGATTGCTTTTTTGTGAATGAGAATTTAGAGAGGATACTCGGTTCTTGACCGTATTTTTCTCCCAATGCTTCTTTGCGACGCTTTGAATCACCCATGACTCTAGAGGTAAATATTGACGAATAATTCGATCGTAGTCTTTACACTCAGGATACGACCCAGTTGGCATTTC
Source organism: Trichocoleus sp. FACHB-262 (assembly GCF_014696035.1). Classification (NCBI taxonomy): domain Bacteria; kingdom Bacillati; phylum Cyanobacteriota; class Cyanophyceae; order Leptolyngbyales; family Trichocoleusaceae; genus Trichocoleus; species Trichocoleus sp. FACHB-262. The sequence continues at coordinate 298,033 of NZ_JACJPK010000086.1, forward strand.
AAAGCTGAGGCATCTACAAATCTTCTTACCCCAAATGGGTAAAGAATTAGTCCAAAACCGAATAGTCAGATTGGTTAAACAAGCCTGGGTCGAGATAGTTAATCCGGGCTAAAGGGCTGAGGGCAGCAAGTACTTGATGACCATAGCTGCGATGTAAAACTCGGTTATCTAGCAGCGCAACTACCCCCTGACACTCCCTGACGGGCGCGATCGCTCGCTGCAACTCACTCAGCGCTGTAGGCAAGAGGTAGAGCCGAAACCAATCTTGCCGCAAGCGTTTGTAGTAAGCCACTCGGCCTGCCACCAGCGGGTGCTCTAGAGAGGGAATCGGTAGGGTTGCGATCGCCAAAAGATGCGGTGCAGGCAAAACATGCTGGTACTGCCGCCAAAATTCCCAGCCTGTGACTAAGATGCCGTTGTCATCCAGACAAGTCTTCTCCACCTGAACTCTGGAGCCAAACTCTCCTGCTAACACCGAGCCGATTTGGGCCTTTAAAGGTACATCCCCCACTAGCAGCACTGTTAAGCCTGGAGCAGTGAGGCTAATATTCAACAAAGCTCGCACTTCCTGGAGCAAAGCTGTCTGAAATTGAGGTGTGTTGGGCATCGGGAGCCCATCTGGTAAATAAAGCTGGACTAACTCACTCTGGCGATCGGGAGCAAATTTCAGACAGGTTAAATCTTTCAGACCCAGCCGTTGGCGGTAAATTGTTGCCTCTGCCTCTAAATCGAGCGCACCGCCAATTAAGACTACAGGCTGTTGAGGCCAAATTTTCTCTAAGACGGGGGCAACATCAACTGGGCCACAGTGCAAGGAAAATTGCCCATGCTGCCGTGCGATCGTCGCCCAAACGAGCTGATCAGGGCTCTGCAATCGCTGCCAAAAATAGCTCCAAGCGTCAGGCAGAGTCGGTGAAGGTAGAGAAGGATTCAGTTCGGTAACGAGACTAGACGGCTCACCAGATGCCTCTGTCTCCTGAACTGGAGCTTGCCCTGCATTGAGTTGCCTGAAGAGATCGTGCAATATTTCTCGTTCTTCTGACTCAACCAAGTAGCATTCGTAGGGATTGGCGGGATGCTGGAAGATCGCTCTCGTTAGTTGAACTCGCACATCTCGGATGGCTTCTGCTCGTTCAGGGCGGGCCAGCATTAGGTCGTTCCAGTGACTCGGCTCTAGGCGGGCTGTCAATTGGCTCTGCGCCCAAGCTTCCAAATCATCTACACCGTCCACGATGGTAGGAATGCCTTGAGGAAAGCGGCTTTGATCGGTTAAGCGATCGCTGAGCCACTCTTCGGGTGTCGTTAAGAGCAATCCTTGAAACTCTGGCCCAGGCCAGCGATCGCCCGTCAAAATTGGCTTATGGGTTTGAATCCACTGCCGAAGTCGCGGAATCTCGACCATGAGTAGGCGTTGCTGTACTTCTTCTGGCACCGCCAATACGGCTGAACCTGGCCAAATGAGTAAGGGCACCAAATAACTTAGGCGGTAGCGTCCGTGGCTACCGGAAGGAGCGCCTGCTTGAATCAAGGCGCTACGACCAAGTCTTAACGCTCGCGCCACCAAACGTCCCATCGTCAAGTGATGGGGCCAGTAGGGCTCACCTTGTTCTCGGAGGAAAGCACGGAGTTGCTGGTGGACTTCTACTTCAATCACAAGTCAGGAGCGTTTGATTACCGCGTGACCTTTATTCTGACATAGGCGCTAAAAATCCCTGCTGGTTCTAAAGTCACCGCAGGGATTTTTGCAACATGATGCTTGATCAATTATGACAACTGTTAGCCAAGACAGGGGCTTTTAGCCAGGCTTGTTTGAACCTGGATTAGCGCCGTCGGCCACTTGAGCGCGATCGCCGTACTCCAGTAGAGCGACTGCTGCCAAAACCACCAGAACCCCGGTTGACTCTAGGCTGCGATCGCCCAGATTGGCGGAGCGTACTGGAACCATATCCAGAACCAGTAGAACGATTGCCAGAGGTGGAAGGTCGCCGTACCGTACTGGGTTGACCAGAAGTAGGAGTTCTCAAACGGCCCGTAGTCCGCAAAGTTTGACGGTTGCGCACAGCGGGAGGTGGAGTTTGATAACGCGATTGGTAGCTGTTCACAGCTTGGCCGTAAGTATCGCCATATCCACCGAATCCCCTTAAACCGCCTGGTTGGTAGACAGGTGGCACGTAGTAACGTGGGGTGAACAAGAGATTACCAACGACCTGTCCTGCCAAAGCTCCCGCAAAAGGCGTCCAGAAACTCGATTGTTGACGCACAACCACTGTTTCTTGTCTGCCAGTCTGAGGATCGGTTTGATTCTCGACCACGTTGTGAACGTACTCAATTTTGAAATCTTCTGCCACATGGAGGGACGCTTTGCCCCCATCAACTTTTAGATAGTTTTGCTGTTTAGAGGAAACTTCAGCCTCGGTGAGGCGAGCCATCTGCAAATCGGGGGTCCGAAAAACGGCAGGCACTCCGGGCTGTGTATTGAGCAAGACCAAGCTATATTCGCCGTTAGCGTCATTATAGGTTGCCTGCTGTACAGGATACTGACCACTGGGTATGCGAGTGGGTGCGGTCGAAGCACTCACGCTAGGAGCTGGAGACTGAACTGATGGAGTTTCACCACAAGCTAGCGTGGTCCAACACAACGCCACAGCCGTAACTAAAATTACAAATCGACGAAACATAGGTGGGTGAATTACTGTATTCATTTCAAGATTGATTTTATGAACCATCCAGCATCGTGGCTAAATGGCATGGGATGGATTTAGCGGGTGAGGCTATCTCCTGCAACTGGCAGCTATTACTCATGGTCCCTAGAGGGGGACTAACTCTGCGAAGTTGAGTAATAGTTGATCTGAGGTCAGTTCATCACCAAGTTGAGCGGGTGAGAAGTGCACCTGGATGGCTCGCAGATTGCCCTGGTAATGTAGATTAATCAGCGCTTTTAAGGCTGCTGTCATTGCTTCCATACTAGCGAGATCGGTTTCCAATTCAGGGACTTCCCCGGTAAAAGCGACCGTGATCATCACCACCAAGTTGCGCGTGACAGGTAAGGTTAATGGCTCCACTTCTGGAGATTGGCTTAGATCTGGCTCGCTGAGGTACCGCTGGGCTGAATCTGTGAACAAGTCGGTGACAAAGTCTCCCGCTTCTCCTTCATTCCAAAACACATCCCCCTCATTAGCGGCAGTTTGCCAGTAGAGATCGTTTTGCAACAAAGTTTGGCAAACTTCAACCAACCCCTCTCCCAAGACTTGCAAATCACCATCCGATTCCATTGCCTGCCGAGCGGCACGATTGAGCACACCTAGGACCGGGGCAACTTCTTGCCCTGCTAAATGCAGCATGAGCCGACAAACAACAAACCGAGTGCGCCCACTCATTTGGCTAAAGCGATCGCGCCAAGAACTCATGGTTGACCTCGCTGCTAAAGACAACTAGTACAGGTTACCGCCTGCCTATCGCTTACTTTAGTAGTCATCGGTTTTCAGACTCTCTACCTTAGGGTAAACGTGGGCAGCATTCCTATTTTCTAGCAAGGTTTGGCCCCAAAGCTCTACCCCAGAAATCCGCCCCTACAGATGCACGCTCAGAGCTCCACCTCTAGCAGGTAGCTAGCGATCTAGGTAATAGAATCCCCGCAGGAAATCGATCACAACACTTACGGGCAGTAGAGTTGGCTTGTTGGCACTGGCACTCTGCAACCCAGCTTTAGCGAAGCTAGAAGGACTCATGAAGCGTTTGCCAAACATGGGGTGGTAGTAGGCGGTAAGGGTGCGATCGCTGGAATTAGTCAGAATGGTTTGAGTAGGCGCAGCAAAAAAGTTGGTTTCTCTCTCTAAGGCTGGCTTTTCGGCAGGCGTTGGTTCTTGGCTAGGTAAAGGTGGCGAAATCCGAATCTTTTCGGTTTGCTGGCTGATTTGGGTCAAGGCGGCGCTGAGCTGCTCTAGCCGCTCTAGTTCCTTGACGCTCAACTCTTGCGTGCCTTGCGATCGCACCATATTTAGCAGCCCTAGGATTTGCTGTCGCACTGTCTTGGCATCTTGAAACGGCAAAATTGCCACATAGGCGATCGCAAACAGTTGTTCATCACCGTTGAGGCCAAAGGTCAGCGTAGTGCGCCGTCGACCGACATCAATGCTGGGAGGAGAGCCTAACGTTTTGCAGTGTTGGGCAATTTGGTGATAGGCAGCGGCCAAGGCCAAGTGCCCTGCTGAGCTGAGCGGCGCGTCAATGACCACCTGCACCGTAGGCGGGGTCGATTTGAAAAATTTCTTGTGTTCTTCAGCGGCAAAGCGATGAATTTGGCTTTGGTCACCTGTTGGGCTCAGGTCAATCCACTCACAGGTAATTCCTTCGGTTTTAATGCCAAAACGGGATACTGCATGCACTCTGGCTCCGGTTAGAGTGGCACCTGTTAAGTCCGCGCCAATCCAATCAGCTCGAATTAAGTTCACTTGGCTCAGGTCTGCGTAGACCAAGCTGGTGTTCATCAAATTGGTGTTGCTCAGATCCGCCCGACTCAGATCAGCGCCACTGAGCTTGGCCCCGCTCAAGTCGGCTCCATGCAATTTAGCGCCACTGAGGTCAGCCCAGCGTAGATTTGCACCGCTGAGGTCAGCACCGCTGAGATTGGCCTGATTCAGGTTAGCCTGCCGCAGCTCCGCGCCGCTCAGATTGGCACCGCTGAGGTCTGCCTTGCTCAGATCTGCACCTTGTAAATTTGCTTGCTCTAAAGTAGCCCCTGTGAGAGAAGCACTTCTCAAATCAGCTGAGCTGAGGTTGGCCCGGAGCAATGTGGCCTGACGCAATTTAGCTTCGCGTAGATTCGCCTCACTCAGGTTTGCTCGACTTAAGTTCACACCACTTAGGTCTGCTAACACCAACTCCGCCCGCACCAGCGCTGCTTGTGTTAAGTTGGCCCCGCTTAAGTCAGCCCGAATTAAATTGGCCACATTGAGGTTAGCGCCGCTCAAGTCAGCCTTGGTCAAATTCGCGCCACTGAGCCTAGCCACATTCAGTTTGGTTCGACTCAGGTTAGCTTCACTCAAATTCGCGCCACTGAGATTTGATACACTCAAGTTCGCTTGACTCAAGTTCGCTTTGCTCAGGTTGACGCCACTGAGATTAGCCTCACGTAAGTCAGCCGCTATAAATTCTCTAGTTCCCGCTCCGTATTTTTTTAGGAGTTCCTCTGCGTTCATCAAGATTTCCTTTTAGAGATCCAAAAATGATGGAGATAGGCGGCATCTAGTCATGGTTGAGCTACGTGAGCCTAAGTAGCTGGTTGAGTCAGTAAGCACTGAATATTGGCAGGATAGCAGATGAATATTGGGATTGTTGGACTGGGCTTAATCGGGGGCTCGTTGGGGCTAGACTTGCGATCGCGCGGGTACCAGGTTTTGGGTGTAAGTCGTCAAGAGCACACTTGCCAGCGAGCCATCGCCAGGGGAGCCGTCGATGATGCCAGTGTCAACTTAACGCTCTTAGCTGCCGCTGACGTGGTCTTTATTTGTACTCCTCTCTCCGCGATCGAAGCAACCGTCATCCAGCTGATCCCACACCTGGCTGCGACCACGATTCTAACGGATGTTGGCTCGGTCAAAACCTCCGTGGTGGACAGTATTACTCCACGCTGGCCCAACTTTGTTGGTGGGCATCCAATGGCAGGGACCGCAGAGAATGGCATTGAGGCAGCCCAATCTGACTTGTTTGCTGGAAAACCCTACGTCCTGACACCGACAGCCAGCACCCCACCCGTGGCGATTGAAACACTGGAACTGCTAGTGCGATCGCTGGGTGCTCACCTCTACCACTGTCGGCCTGAGGATCATGATCGGGCTGTGGCTTGGATCTCTCATTTACCTGTGATGGTCAGCTCCAGCTTGATCGCAGCTTGCATGAGTGAGACAGACCCTACCACCCTAGAACTTGCCGAAGCTTTAGCCAGCTCTGGCTTCAAGGATACAAGCCGCGTTGGGGGAGGAAATCCAGAGCTGGGATTGATGATGGCCCGCTATAATCGCTCTGCTCTGTTGCGATCGCTAGCTGCCTACCGGAACCAACTCGATCAAATCATGGCGGCTGTGGAGCAAGAAAACTGGGACGGTTTGGTAGACCAACTAAAGCAAACTCAGCAAGGGCGATCGCGCTTTGTGAAGTGAGAAGTTAAGGCTTCGCTCGCATCACCTCTCGGCCCAGCATAAATAGCCCTGCCACTCCTAAGCCCACAAACCAGATGTAAGGCTGCCAATAGTAGGTCATTTGTTCAGCAGGGCCAAACTCTGGGCAAACCCACTTAATGTAGAGCCACAGCAATGCCAAGGATGTGGCCCCAGAGCCGACAAAAAATAGTCCTACCCGTAGACGAGCAGGTTGTAGCTCTGTTGCACTTGGTAAGCTCCACGGACGAGCCGTTGGTTCAGCAGTAATGGGGTCTGATGCGATCGCTGCGGGTGAGTCAGCGGCAATCTCTAAGCTGGGTGGGGCAGGAGATAGTTCTAGGGGGGGTAGCAGATCAATAGTTTGCGGTAGCGGTGGCTCAGCAAACTCTGGCGGCTCAGCAAAGTCCCAGGATTTTGGTGAAGAAGCGGAGGCAGGGTGAGATTCCAAGTTCATGGAGCAGCTTCCTGCATGAAACAAGATTGCTTTCTATGGTAGGACACTCCGCTAACCTCCCTGCCTGATTTAGGTTACGGATGAAACGGATGAAACCGTCGTGGCTTGCAGTTCATTCAGGCGAGCGAGCACTTCGCTGCTGTGGACAGCAGGATTCACACCTGTGAAACGCTCCCGCAAAACTCCTTCCGGATCAACGATGAAGGTATGCCGTGCCGAGAGGAAGCCTAACCAAGAACCGTAAGCTTTACTCACACTGCCATCTGCATCCGCCAAGAGCGGAAACTTTAAGCCTTCTGAGTCACAGAACTCTGCGTGAGAATCGACAGAATCAGCGCTCACCCCCAAAATTTCGGTATTTTTGGCTGAGTACTTTGGTAGATCCTGCTGGAAGCGACGAGCTTCCAAGGTGCAACCAGAGGTAAAGTCCTTGGGATAGAAGTAGACAACCACCCACTTACCTCGATAGTCGGCGAGCGAAATTGCTCCATCTCCCGTATTTGTCGGCAAGGTAAATTCTGGCGCGGATCGGTTGAGTTCTGGCAACTTGCCGCCGAGCGCATGGGCTGCTGGTACTAGATTAAAAACCGCCAATATGGCGAGAACGTAAGCGAAGAGAGCACCGAGCAACGTACGACGAGAGATCATGGTCAAGATGTAGGGCTGTACTTAACACAAGTTTACATATTTCTCAGGTATCTTAGCCTCTGTTTAGCGGTAGTCCCAGGATCTTCACAAAAAGTTCGCGATCGCCCGCTTATTACTGGATTGCTCTTTAAGATGCCTACATCCTGATTGATCTAAACGGATAACCCTCTATTCGTCCTGCTCGACACTTAACAGAACTGGCTACGATGAAATTAGGCGTTTATTGTCTTTAGAGAAAGCGCTGATTTCCCTGGAGGTTCACTTTGGATAGTTCTCGGCCTCAATTTGATCCTGATGCCAATTTAGTTGCCGCTGACCAAACCAGTGGGGATTGGCAGCAGACCAACTTGGACGCAGAACTGGAAAATGCCATTTTTAGCTTTGAAGACATTCAGGCAGAACTCAATTACAAGCAAGCCCAAGATGCCCTACGCGAGATTGTGGATCATCTAGATTTAACACCGCAGGAACGTGCTGGACTGGAGCCAGAAATTCAAGGTCTAGAGCGCATGCTGGATAAGCTAGACCGTTCTGTGGTGCATATTGCTGTGTTTGGTATGGTGGGGCGAGGCAAGTCTTCTTTACTCAATGCCTTACTCGGCCAAGACCTCTTTGAGGTTGGCCCTATTCATGGGGTGACCCAGATGATTCAGAGCGCAGATTGGAGCCTGAGAAGAGAGGCTGTGGCGGGAAGCGATCGCGACATTATTCGGGTAGCGTTACCAGGAGTAGGCGATTCTCGGATTGAGCTGATTGATACGCCTGGTATTGATGAAGTGGATGGTGAAAAGCGCGAAGCTTTGGCGCGTCAAGTGGCAAAACAAGCAGATTTAATTCTGTTTTTAGTCGCGGGTGACATGACCAAAGTAGAGTACGAAGCGCTTTCAGAATTGCGGGAAGCCAGCAAGCCAATTCTGTTGGTATTTAACAAGATTGACCAATATCCTGATGCCGATCGCACGGCAATCTATCAAAAAATTCGAGACGAACGAGTTAAAGAATTGCTCTCTCCAGAAGAGATTGTGATGGCAGCGGCTTCTCCCCTAATTGCTAAGGCTGTACGTCACCCAGATGGCAAAATGACCGCTCAACTGAGCCGAGGCATTCCGGAAGTTGGCGAGTTGAAACTCAAAATTTTGGAGATTCTGCACCGAGAAGGCAAATCTCTGGTGGCCCTGAACACCATGCTCTATGCCGATGATGTCAACGAGCAACTGGTGCAGCGGAAGATGGAAATCCGCGATCGCAGTGCCAACCAAATTATTTGGAATGGAGTCATGACCAAAGCGGTGGCGATCGCTCTCAACCCCATCACAGTGATCGATGTGTTGGGGAGTGCGGCCATTGATGTAGCGTTGATTCTGACGCTATCGAAGCTTTACGGCATCTCTATGACTCAAAAAAACGCCATTAATTTGTTGCAAAAAATTGCGCTGACAATGGGTGGCATCAGTGCCAGTGAGCTTCTAGTGACGTTTGGATTGAGCTCTCTGAAAGGGTTGTTGGGTGCTTCGGTTCCAGCCAGCGGAGGACTAGCGATCGCGCCCTATCTCTCTGTTGCCATTACTCAGGCGGGCGTAGCAGGCGTTTCCACCTACGGAATTGGTCACATCACCAAAGCCTACCTCGCCAACGGAGCCACCTGGGGACCAGAAGGCCCCAAAGCAGTCGTGACCCGGATCTTGGCTTCGCTGGACGAAGAATCAATTTTGGGTCGCATTAAAGATGAACTGCGGGCCAAGCTGGATCTATCTACCAAGCGGGCGCAAGCTAAGGCCAATTCTTCAGAAGAGCAAGTTTAAATCGCTAAAACGTCACGACAGTCCGAATTGCCTCACCTTTGTGCATCAGATCGAAGGCTTCGTTGATTTGCTCGACTGGCACCACATTAGTGATCAGATCATCAATGTTGATTTTGCCGTCCATGTACCAATCCACAATTTTGGGTACATCAGTACGGCCTCTCGCTCCCCCAAACGCAGAGCCTTTCCAGACGCGGCCCGTCACTAGTTGAAATGGACGAGTGCTGATTTCTTGGCCTGCTCCCGCCACCCCGATGATGACGCTGACACCCCAACCTTTATGGCAGCACTCTAGAGCTTGGCGCATGACGTTGACGTTGCCGATGCACTCAAAGCTGTAATCTGCTCCGCCTTTGGTCAGCTCTACTAGGTGAGCTACCAGATCGCCCTCCACTTCTTTAGGGTTGACGAAGTGGGTCATGCCTAATTTTTCGGCTAAGGCGCGTTTCTGGGGGTTGAGGTCCACACCCACAATCATGTTGGCTCCTACCATCCGGGCACCCTGGATTACATTGAGGCCAATACCACCCAAGCCAAACACCACGACATTGGCTCCTGGTTCTACCCTAGCGGTGTAGAGCACGGCACCAATTCCAGTCGTGACACCACAGCCGATATAGCAGACTTTGTCGAAGGGGGCATCTTCACGAATTTTGGCGACGGCGATTTCGGGTAGCACCGTGTAGTTGGCAAAGGTAGAGGTACCCATGTAGTGATGGATCATCTTGCCGCCGATCGAGAAGCGGCTGGTGCCATTGGGCATCAAACCTCGGCCTTGCGTGCCTCGAATCGCTTGGCACAGGTTGGTTTTGAAGCTGAGGCAATACTCGCAATTGCGGCATTCAGGAGTGTAGAGCGGAATCACATGATCGCCAGGTTTTACCGAAGTGACTCCTGGGCCAACTTCCACTACCACACCAGCACCTTCATGCCCCAAAATGGCCGGAAACAAGCCTTCTGGGTCAGCACCAGAAAGCGTAAAGGCATCAGTGTGGCAAACTCCTGTCGCTTTGATTTCGACTAGCACTTCCCCTGCTTGGGGGCCTTCTAGCTGCACCGTCTCAATAGTCAACGGCTTCCCAGCTTCAAAGGCAACTGCAGCTTTTACATCCATGACACGGCTCCTAGCATCACTCTCTCAGACATACTCTGGCTTAATAGACGGTTTCGTCTTCTCTGCGCCATGCGGGATCGACAATGCAGATAAACACAAGCGGTTCGCTGCCAGTGTTGCGAATAAACTGCTTAGCGTCGGGTGGAATATAAACGGCATCCCCCGGTTCCACCATTTGGGTTTCGTCTCCAATGTGCATCTGTCCTCGACCGCTGAGAATGTAGTAGACCTCAGAGGTAGTCAGAGAATGAGGCGTGGAGGTTTCCCCGACCGGAACGATCGCGTGGGCTAGACTGTAGCGCAAATCTATCGCTTGCTTGTCGGGATGTAGGAGTTCTCGCAGTAGGGTACTGTCGCCAGCTACAAATTCTTCGCAGTCAAAAAGTTTTCGTACTAACATTCTTAGGCTTCACCCGATCGCTGGCAACGATTGTAGAGTACCAGAGCTATGATCGAACGCTCAGACAATGAGGAGCGATCGCTCTCAGAACCTTTAGAAGCAATCCTTAGTAGTGAGAAACGGGTAGGGGCTGGGAGGTAGGTTCGTAGTCAGGGCAGTAGATCGCATCTTCAGAGAGGGCTGTGGCGGGATGCACAGTGCATTTGAGGTGATAGTCCCCGGTGAAAAACTCACAGTTGGCACAAGGGATTTGGTGCATGCGCTTGGCACTCGTTACACTATCTCGCACGGCTGACCAAGTGTTCCAACTCACTAAAACAACTAGACTCCAAGCCGTAATAAAGCAAACAGGAATCAGAATTGGCTGAATAACCTGAATCAGGAAATACAGCAGTTGCAATAGGCTAATCAAGAGGGTGTCAAACATAAGAAGTACTGATGTCACCGATTAGTTTTAATTACCAATCGATCTCAGGAAATGCAAGTGGTTTGTAAAAGTTTTTGAGACATCTCCCCTTCTGGCCGTGTCGGTTGATGGGGTTGTCTTAATTCCAAAATTAGCAATCGCTAGACTAGAAAGCCTGTGCCGTTGGAGGCATCTGTTTTTATCTGCTTTTTATCTGGGGGTTTATGCCACTGCACCATAGTTCGGGGCGTTGGCGATTGGGCTTAGCGTTGTCCCTGCTGACCGTATTGCTTTGGGGAGTGCTGCCAGTAGCGCTAATGGTGACGTTGCAGGTGTTGGATGTATACACCGTCACTTGGTTTCGTTTCCTGATTTCCTTTGGGCTGCTGGCGCTATATTTGGCAAGCCGCAAACAATTACCCACTCTAGAAAAGCTGCGATCGCCCGGATTATGGAAGCTGTTGGCGATCGCGACTGTATTTCTGGCGATCAACTATTTGCTGTTTCTACAAGGACTGGCTCAAACTTCACCCGCTAATGCTCAAGTGCTGATTCAGTTGGCTCCCGTTTCGATGGGTTTAGGGGCTTTGTGGGTGTTTAAGGAGCGTTACAGCTTGCGCCAGTGGACAGGTTTAGCTCTGCTGACACTGGGATTTTCCTTGTTTTTTCATGAGCAACTGCAAGCACTCGTGACTAGCTCGGCTCAATACTTGGGTGGGAGTGGTTTGTTGGTTTTGGCTGCGATCGCTTGGGCAGTTTATGCCTTAGCTCAGAAGCAACTGCTCCAAACCTTGCCGTCAGCCACAATCATGATGGCGATTTATGGTGGGGCGATGCTTCTGTTTACTCCAACTGCTGCCCCACAGAAACTTCTCAGTTTGGATACATTTCATTGGATTGCCTTGCTCTTTTGCGCTTTAAATACTTTGATTGCTTATGGTGCCTTTGCAGAAGCGCTGGATCATTGGGAGGCCTCTAGAGTTAGTGCGGTTCTCTCGCTCACTCCAGTTGTGACCATTGGCACTATGTTAGGATTGCCTGTCTTCTGGCCGACCCTAATTGCCCCGGAGCAATTGACTATTTTAGGGATTGTGGGGGCGATTTTTGTGGTGTCAGGGTCTTTTGCGATCGCCCTAGGTCAAAGACCAAAGACAGACCCATCCGCAGTAAAATCATAAAAAGATCTAAACTCCGAGCGGAAAACCGGAGTTTTATGTCATGATCACAAGTTAGAATATTTGCTTCTGACTCGCATACTTAGACCACAGGAAATCTCGGTTATGGTTCTCCAACTTGGTGACGTAGTTCCCAACTTTACGCAGCAATCCAGCGAAGGCGAAATCAATTTTTATGACTGGGCTGGCGATAGCTGGGTTGTTTTCTTCTCTCACCCTGCTGACTACACGCCAGTTTGCACCACCGAACTTGGCGAAGTTGCTAAGCTCAAGCCTGAATTCGACAAGCGCAACGCTAAAGTGATCGCGCTAAGTGTTGATGATGCTGAGTCCCACAAAGGCTGGATCGGTGACATCAACGAAATTCAGAACACCACGGTTAACTACCCAATCTTGGCAGATGACGACAAGAAGGTGTCTGATCTGTACGGCATGATTCACCCCAATGCCAATGCCAAGTTGACAGTTCGCACCGTATTCGTGATCGATCCTCAAAGAAAACTGCGTTTGACGATCACCTATCCCCCCAGCACTGGTCGTAACTTCCAAGAAATTTTGCGGGTCATCGACTCTCTGCAACTGACCGACAACTACAGCGTTGCCACTCCTGTGAACTGGAAAGATGGCGATGATGTTGTAGTCGTACCTTCTATCCCCACCGAAGAAGCGAAGCAGAAGTTCCCCAAAGGTGTGACCGAAATCAGACCTTACCTCCGCATGACCCCCCAACCCGACAAATAAGCGGCTCGCGGTCAAATTAATTTCTGTAGGGTGGGCAATGCCCACCTTATTTTTTGGGGAATTTTGGCTGAGGCGATCGCCCCCTAAAACCGCAATCCTGCCACGTCTATGAGTCAAAATTTTTAAAGGGAAGCAATAGGTAAATTGAGCATGGATATTAAAAACGGATTTGTCGGCAGCGTCGGCAACACCCCCTTAATTCGGTTGCACAGCTTCAGCGAAGAAACAGGGTGCGAAATTTTGGGTAAGGCCGAGTTCCTTAACCCAGGTGGCTCTGTGAAAGACCGGGCCGCGCTATACATGATTGAAGATGCCGAACGCAAAGGGTTGCTGAAGCCCGGTGGCACCGTAGTAGAAGGCACCGCAGGTAACACCGGAATTGGTTTGGCGCATATTTGCAATGCCAAGGGCTACAAATGCCTGATCATCATCCCTGACACCCAATCCCAAGAAAAAATTGACACGCTACGAACTTTAGGGGCTGAAGTGCGTCCTGTTCCTGCCGTACCTTACAAAGACCCCAACAACTACGTTAGGCTTTCTGGCCGCATTGCCGAAGAGATGGAGAATGCCATCTGGGCGAACCAGTTCGATAACTTAGCGAATCGGTTGGCTCATTACCACACGACTGGGCCAGAAATCTGGGCGCAAACTGAGGGCAAAGTTGATGCTTGGATTACCTCGACTGGCACAGGTGGAACCTACGCTGGGGTGGCAATGTTTCTCAAGGAAAAGAACCCCAACATCAGAGCAGTATTGGCTGACCCAATGGGTAGCGGTCTCTACAGCTATGTCAAGACAGGCGAAATCAGCTCGGAAGGGAGTTCCATTACTGAAGGTATTGGCAACAGCCGCGTTACAGCCAATATGGAAGGCGCACCCGCCGATGATGCCATTCGCATCCATGACCAAGAGTGTGTAGAGGTTGTATATCGCCTGCTGCGAGAAGAAGGCTTATTTTTGGGCGGCTCCAGTGGGATTAACGTCGCTGCGTCAGTGGCACTGGCAAAACAAATGGGGCCCGGACATACCATTGTGACCATTTTGTGTGATAGCGGCTCCCGGTATCAATCGCGGTTGTTCAATCTGGATTGGTTAGCTGAGAAGGGGCTATCTCCAGAAGCGATCGCCACTGCTTAAACGATCTCCTATCAACCTCCCTCTAAGAGTTCGATGCGCCACCCGCTCTCAAGCTATGGCAACAGCCATATTGGCTAGAGATAATATTCGCTACGGATATTTATGGGTGGTATGTGCCATCAGGTTCCCACCCACGACTGAGTAAGCTTCCGCTTGAACTTGCCACCATAAACATAAGCTGACTGATTGAGTCAGTGGAGCGGGTCAGGATAGGAGGCAAAGACATGGTGGAATCTTGGATGATTATTGGTGGCATCACCTTTTTGGTGGCTTTAGGGGCAGCTTGGATCAGACCCCGCGATACCGTCTGGGCCGTAGAGCTACAGCGTCCTTTGTGGCTCTTCTTTGAGCCTCTAATTCCGGTGATTTGGACTTTTGTGTTTAGTTGTGGGGCTGCTTCTGCCTATTTGGTATGGGAAAAGAATCCAGGTAGCTTGCAAATGTGGCTCCTCATGGCGCTGTACCTACTACTAGAAGTAATTACTGTTGCTTACATTCCGCTTACTCTCAGGCTGCGAAATATTAAAGTCGGGGTGGTGTTAGGCGGTATTGGTGTGGTTTTAGGAGTTTTCCTCGCTAGCTCGATTTTGTCAATTTCTGGTTTGGCAGTGCTTTTGCTCTTGCCGTACTTGATTTGGAGCCCTATTGGTACCTATGCCACATTGGAGATGATGCGACTCAACCCTGAGGCAGCACACTAATCTTTCCGCTGGTCGATTACGGCTGACCTAATGCCCTGACAAAATCGCTTCATAACTTATCTTTGCTCAGAACTGTCAGATCTGATTTGAGCCAAGTGCAGCCTGTGGCCCAGAGGAAGCTAAAAGCATGATCAAGTCTTGGATGGTAATTGCAGCCGTAACCTTTTTAGTGGCGATCGGTGGTAGTGTGATTCGGCCCCGTGATGTGAAATGGTTTCGGCGCTTACGTCGTCCAAGATGGCTCACCTTTGAACCTGCCATTCCAGTGATTTGGGCGGTGGTTTTTGTCTGTGGCGCATGGTCTGCCTACAACATTTGGGAACGAGACCCCGGCAGCTCAAAAACCTGGTTTCTCATGGGTTTCTATCTGCTATTAGAAATTGTGACAATTGTCTATCAACCTCTGACGTTGTGGCTGCGTAACCTCACCATCGGCACATTCATTGGTGGTACTGGAGCGGTTCTAGGTTGGATTCTGGCAGCGGTAGTTGCACCCGTCTCCGCTACTGCCGCCGCCCTCCTCATCCCTTATCTAATCTGGAGCCCGATTGGTACCTATGCGACTTGGGAGTTGGCAAAGCTGAATCCAGAATCTGCTTAAACTTGTGCTTAGATAACCCAGTCAAGGGACAGTTGGGGCCACGGCTGGTGGAGCGAAATGTAGCGATCGCGACTTTTGTTCTAAGCTGGATGAGATGAATTGGCTGGTAGACGCAATCAGCCATCTCGGCTTATTTAAGGAGAGACCATGACTCGCGCCATAATGGAAACTGCCAAAGGCACGATTAACCTGGAGCTATTTGACCAGGATGCGCCTAACACGGTGAAGAACTTTACCGATCTTGCCAATAAAGGGTTTTACGACGGTCTGACCTTCCACCGCGTGATTTCTGACTTCATGATTCAGGGTGGCTGTCCTCAAGGCACAGGCACCGGAGGCCCAGGTTACAAAATCAAATGCGAAACGGCTGGCAACCCCAACAAGCACTTGGCGGGTAGCCTGTCGATGGCTCACGCTGGTAAAGATACAGGCGGTAGCCAGTTCTTTATTTGCCACTCACCGCAGCCCCACCTCGATGGCAAGCATACCGTGTTTGGCAAAACGGAAGATATAGATGTCGTGAACGCAATTCGGAAAGACGACAAAATCCTCTCCGTCAAGATCGAATCCTAGGTAAATCTTAGGTAGAAGTAGTGTCGCGATCGCCTCATGGCTCATCCAAGGAGCGATCGCCCAAGTTCCAAGCAATTCGCGAATACCTAAGCTCCCATCTAATAGCCACTCTAATAGTCAAACCCAACCGTGCCCTAAAACCAACTTCTGGAGGAGGTCTGGAGGACGCAGCCGTCCTTCAGCGGGGGTTTGGGGGCAAGCGCCCCCAAGGGTTCGGTTCTAGTAAATGTACCTGCACGCCAACCAAAAGATCAGAGAGCGATCGCCCTCAACCCCCTCCCCCGCATACAGTCCCAAGAACAGATGGGATAAGATAACGAAGCACACGTGAACAGTAGCCAGATAGGGAAAATCCGGTGCGAGTCCGGTGCTGTGCCGCAGCTGTCAATGGAGCTGAAAATTCGGATTTGGTAGAGTATCAGCTCTCCTCAGCCAGAACGCCTATCTGTTACCACTTCACTCACTTCCTGCGTCGCACGGGAAAGAGGATTTGACTCATGTTAACTACCAATTCAACCCTGTTGAATACAATCGATGCTGCTGCCCCGGTGGCACAACTACCGCCTCTGCCCATGCAGCGACCTTTACTGCTGATTGGGCATGGCAGTCGGGATGAAGATGGACGGCGGAGCTTTCTCGAATTTGCCGCAGCGTACCAAGCTCTAGATACCTCCCGCCCCGCAGTTCCTTGCTTCCTCGAACTCACCGCTCCCTCCATTCAAGAAGGTGTTGATCAGTGCGTCGAGCAAGGCTACACCGAATTTTCCGTTTTGCCAATCTTGCTCTTTGCCGCCCGCCACAACAAATTTGATGTCACCAACGAACTCGATCGCGCTCGACAGCGGCATCCCCAGGTCAAGTTCCACTACGGTCGGCACTTTGGCATTACTCCCGGCATTTTGGAGTTGTGGCGATCGCGCCTAGCCGAACTCGACCAACCCCAATGGAACCCCCAAGGCATTGAGCGCAAAGATACCGTCCTGCTGTTTGTTGGTCGCGGAGCCAGCGACCCAGATGCCAACGGTGATGTTTACAAAATGGCTCGGATTCTCTGGGAAGGCAGCGGCTATAGCACCGTCGAAACCTGCTTTATTGGCATCACCCATCCCCGCTTAGAAGAAGGCTTCCGTCGCGCCCGCCTATACGAACCCAAGCGAATTATCGTCCTGCCTTACTTCTTGTTTACTGGGTTGCTGATGAAGAAGATCTTTGACATCACCACACAGCAACAAGAACTGCATCCCGACATCTCCATGACCTGCTTGCCAGAAATGGGCTTGCATCCGCAACTCTTCTCCATTTTGCGGGAGCGAGAAATTGAAACCCAACTGGGCCAAGTGCAGATGAACTGCGAGATGTGTAAGTTTCGTTTAGCGGCTGTCGCTAATGGTGGCGGTCATGGGCACGGTCATGATCATGGGCATGGTCACGATCACGATCATAATCATGATCAGGCTCACGGGCACGATCACGGCCACGGGCATGGTCACGGGCACGACCATCCTGCTGTTGATCCCTACGCTGAACCTGCTCAATACCACGAGAGAATTTGGCAAGTTCCCTAAAGACCTAGACCCACTAAAGCGATCGCCAGCTAGACTCTAGAAGGTTGGTTAATGCAATAGGATGGGCAAGAAGTTTCAGACTGGGCTAGTCTGCTTACTCTCTTTGATGTTGGTGGTTGTGCTTTTGGTTGTGCCAGCACAGCGACCTAAGCCACCAGCGGCCCCAGCATTAACCGAGTTACGCGGAGTCTGGCTGACCAACGTCGCAAGTGCGGTCCTGTTTCGGCCTGGGGGAGTTAAGCAAGCCTTCAAGCAGCTATCTCAGCTCCACTTCAATACGGTTTACCCCGTCGTCTGGAATCGGGGACATACCCTGTATCCCAGCTTTGTGCTCAAGCGGAGCATTGGGCGATCGCAAGACCCCATGCTAACGAGTTTGCGTTTAGGCAAAGACGTTTTAGCGGAGATGGTTCAGCAGGGCCATCAACAGGGACTCAGGATCATTCCTTGGTTTGAATACGGCTTTATGGCTCCCGCTGGCTCGGCGTTGGTGCAGCAGCATCCCGATTGGCTCACTAGCCGTCAAGATGGCACCACAGCCATTCGCTCAGATTGGGAGCAATTAGCTTTACCCAATGCTACAAAGTCGCGATCGCCCTCCTGGCTAGAATTAGCTCAGCAGAAACTGCGGCAGCCGTTTGGCATCAGTCGAGTTTGGCTGAACCCACTGCACCCAGAGGTGCAAACCCTGATGGTTGATCTGATTGTAGAAGTCGTGACTCGCTACGATGTCGCTGGGATTCAATTAGATGACCACTTTGGGTTGCCAGTAGATTTTGGTTACGACGCTTTTACAGTCAAGCTTTATCAGCAAGAACATGGGGGTAAACCGCCTCCTGATGACCCGCTAGACGCGGAATGGATGCGCTGGCGAGCGAATAAAATTACCGCTTTGATGGAGCAAATTTTTCGCACTGTGAAGGTGGTGCGGCCCTACTGCTTAATCACGCTATCCCCCAACTCTCAAGGATTTTCCTACAGAACCTACCTGCAAGATTGGCAAACCTGGGTGCGGCAGGGCTGGATTGAAGAACTGGTTTTACAGGTCTATCGCCAAAGGTTGTCTACTTTTGTGGCGGAACTAAAGCAACCTGCAGTGCAGTTCGCGCGTCAACGGATTCCAGTCGCGATTGGCATTCACACAGGCTCTTGGGGGCAGCCCGTCAACATGCAGCAGATTCAAGAACAAGTCCAGGCTGCGCGTGAGCAAGGGTTTGATGGTGTCTCCTTTTTTTACTGGGAGAGCTTGTGGAGCTATATTGCGCCTGAATCGCCTCAGATACGGCGGCAAGGATTCAAAACTTTGTTTGTTGCGCCCGCTCAACCCCCCAGGACAAATCGCTAGATGGGTCATTCAACTTCCGCTCTATTTTTAGCCCAGCCTGGACAAAGGTTAGCCTACCGCTTTTGCCTGCAATGGATAGGCGGCAATATTTTAGGATTTTTGATTAGCCTTTATTGGTTAGAAGTGGGCGAAAGAGCCGCTTTGCAAGGCTTGGAAGGCGCGATCGGCGGTACTGTAATTGGTTTAGCGCAGTGGCTAGTGTTGCAACGCTGGTGTCCTCAAGCAGGCTGGTGGATCTTGTCTAGTACCCTCTGCTGGACTGTTTTAGGAGCTAGCAAGTTAGGGGCTTTGGGCTGGGTCGTGCCGCAAACCCACTCAGATTTGTTGCGATTGTTCTACGGGTTGGTGGATGGCATGAAGATGGGAGCCATACTCGGAGTGAGTCAATGGCTGGTGTTGCGGCAATGTTTTGCGGATGCAAAAGCCTGGATATTCGTCAGTGTCTTAGCTTGGGCGATCGCGCTTGGCAGTGGTTGGGTGATCGGTGGCTGGCTGCACACGATCACAGGTTTGTTTCTAGGGGAGGTGATTGGGTTAGCCTTAGTTTGGCTACTGATGGCGCTGATGACTGGAGTGGGCTTGGCTCAGTTGCTCCGAGATGCGGCAATCAAGTAACCTAACCCATTGGGGAATCACCAGGACTAGAAGAAGTTATGTCTAAAGAATTTGCTGTTGGCGATCGCGTCCGGGTAGTGACGATGCCACCCTATGTCAAGACAGCCGACCCCATGCCGATGTTGCGACCCCCCAATGTAATTCAGCTTGGGGAAGAAGGCACGATTTTGGATCGTCGCCCCGGCGGCTACTGGAGCATCCACTTTAGCAGCGGCAAGTTTCTGCTCGATAGCCAGTACCTTGAATCCGCTGATGCAACTGCTAACAACGCTGAAGCACTAGAAGCCGAAGTGATTGAGTCATCGCACACAGAAACCCTGCCTCCCACTATTGAATAAACCAGCAGGAAAGCTTTGAATCTAGCTCCCCTTCCCTCTAGGGAAGGGGATGGGGGTTAGGTTTTAAAGTGTCACCGGAACCGCGATCGCATTGACTGACGCGGCTGGCCCCACTAACGAAACGTAAGGCTGAGTGAAGTGACGGCAGGCGGCTTGTTGCGCAGCTGCTGGTGTGACTGCGACGATCGCTTTCTGGAACTGAGCATCAAACTCTACACCCAGCCCTAAGGTTTCGTACCAACCTAAAACCTGAGCAATTTGGGAATTGGTTTGCTTACCGAGGGCGTATTGCCCCAACAATTTATTTTTAGCAGTTTGCAATTCTGCTTCACTCAGCGGAGCGTCGCAAAGGCGCTGAACTTCGTACTGCAATCCCTCTAGGGCAGTAGCCGTATTGTCGGGAGCGGTGCCCATGTAAGTGACAAACTGGGATTGGCCTAGACGTGTGGGGTAGAAGGCAGACACCTCATAAGCTAAACCGCGTTTTTCCCGTAGCTCCACAAACAGGCGACTGGAGAGACCGTTGCCCAAATAAGTATTGAGCAGCTTCAAGGCAATGTAGTCGAGGGCGGCTTCTTCTGTGCTGGCTTGGCTCTTGGCTGCGGGAGCGAGGTAGCCCAGCATAATAATCGATTGCTGGGTTTCTTGGGCCGTAACCACCTGCTGCGGCTCTACGGGCACCACAGGTAGCGTCAGGGCAGGAATAGAACTGTCTGGCGCTTGCCAATCTCCAAAGACTTCCTGAATCTGAGCGATCGCGGCTTCTGGTGTGATGCGTCCCACCAAGCTAATCACGATATTGTCAGGGCGAAAATAAGTTTGGTGATATTGCTGCAAGTCGCTACGACTAAGTTGCGCGACGCTCGCTGCGGTACCAATGGCGGACAAGGCGTAGGGGTGGTCTTGATACATCGCTTGCCGCAGTTGCTCCATTGCCACAGCAAAAGGCTGTTCTTGCTGAGAGCGAATGCTTTGCAAGGTGAGGCGACGCTCCAGCTCTACTTCAGATTCTGGGAAGGTGGGCGATCGCAACAGTTGCCCTGCCAACTCCAATATTTCCACGAAGTCACTGGAAACGGTCTTCAAGCTCATCAAGAAGTAGTCAGTGGCTGCATCCGTGCTGAGGCCTGCACCCACCGACTCCACGCGCTCGGCAATTTCCAAAGAAGACAGCTGATCAGTGCCTTTCGTCAGGACTGAAGCGACCAAGTGAGATAACCCAGCTTGCTCAGGACGCTCCCAAATACTTCCGGCTCGAATGAAGATCCGAGCAGCAATAATGTCGGCGGCAGGGTTCTCTACAGCGAGGACAACCATGCCATTCTCTAGCACTGTGCGATGAACTTGGCGGTTTTGCAGGAAAGGGGTCACACTTTGATCCACGAGCAAACTGATCCTTACTATGCTGGTTTGACTAAGTTTTGGCTGTTTTGATTCTGGCTAAACCGCGTAAATCGCCCCATCTAGTATCTCAACAAAACGTTACGGATTTGCTTCTGCTAGTCTAGCGGTCGCAGGATAGTGGCTGCATAGTGATAAGGAGAGAGATATTGGCTGGCAAGATGTTGCAACTCTTCTGGCTGAAAGGCTTGAATCCTTTGAGGATAAGTGACCGCAACTTGAGCTTTAGCGATCGTGTTGTAGTAGCCGTAAAGCCCTGCTAATTGCCCTGGCGTTTCGGTAGAGAAGGCATAGTCATTACACAGTAAACGCTTACAGCGAGCCAGTTCCTGATCCCGAACCGGAGTGGTTAATAGTTCAGAGAGGCGATCGCAAATAATCGCTTCCACTCGCTCCAAATTTTCTGTGTCTAACCAGACGTTAATCGTAAATAAGCTGGACTCTCGTTGCAGCGAAAAACCGCTTTGAATGGCTTGCACTAAATTACGTTCTTCGCGTAGCTCCCGCACTAAACGCGAGGATCGACCATCAGCGAGCAAAACCGACAATAAATCCAAGCCGTAGGCATGCTGGAGTTGATCGACACCGGGGCCAATCCAAGCCATCATCAAGCGGCTTTGCTCTAGGCGAGGTAAGCCCAACTCTTGACGACGAATTCCTACAATCGGCGGTTCTGCTTCAATTTCACCAATGGGGCATTCGGTGCGATCGCTAAATTGACCAAAGGCTTGGCCAACCAGTTCCGTGGCGGCAGTTACATCCAAACCCCCAACGATCGCCACCGTCATCTTTTCGGGTTGATAGTGGTTGCGGTGAAAGCGGCGCATCGCTTCGGGCGAGTTTTGCAACAGATGGTCTTCTGTCCCCAAAACCGAGCGGCCATAAGGATGGCGTTGATACACGCTCTCCATCAGGGCTTGGAAACCAATCCAATCAGGGTCGTCGTAGGCTTGGCGAATTTCTTCTAGCACCACATCGCGTTCGCGGTCGAACTCCTCGTCGGGAATGGCGGCATGCAGCACCAATTCAGCTAGGTGGGGCAGTGTATCAGGCAGATGTTCGGCAGCGGTAGTAATGAAATAGTGAGCGTAATCATGGCTGGTCGCGGCATTACTCACCCCACCTCGACTTTCTATTGCGTGGTCAAAGTGACCGGGAGCGAGGCGATCGGTGCCCTTAAAAATCATGTGTTCTAGAAAATGTGCCATCCCAGACCAGGGCTCTGGCTCCGCGATCGCACCTGCTTGGACCCAGACATCTACGACGGCAACAGGCGTGGCAGCAATTTCTTGGTGAATTACCGTCAACCCGTTGTCCAGCTGAAAAACATTGGCGGGAAAGTTTGAACCGACCAAAAGCTGTGACAACCTTGCTTACTTAAATCAAACTCGAAGTGAATTCGAATTAGACCATCGTAGCGCTTCATGCTCCCTAGTTTCGAAAAGCTTGATACAAATTTGATTTGCCCCTATGGTAACGAGGCGCACTAAATAAAAATTCCCCCGCCTATAGAGACAAGGGAATTTTTATTAAATATTTGGTTGGGTTCCCCGCAACGCCGTCTTACCTCAGTTTTTGACCTGGAATAAATCCAGGTGGGTACCTTAGCTCTAGTTTTAAGTTTCCGAGTACATGCTCGGTCTACTGCCACTAGACGCTTAAATCAGTTCCCGTATTAGCGAAGCATAGATCATAAAACATTATTGGCAGTCACCAACGCCGCAGTAGAACCTCTCACCTATTTTAGCTGCCTTGGGCGAGAACGACCAAGTTTTAACAAACGTGTCTGGAAACCTTAACGCTGATACCAAATGGCTTCAACTTCTTGAGCGATCGCCAGAGCCTGCTCTCTAGGTGCCGTCTGAGCGGATAACAACACGGTGACATGACCTAATTTGCGGCCCGGACGAGATTCAGTTTTGCCGTACCAATGTACGTGGGCCTGAGGAATTTTCTCGATTTGCTGACGTTTCTCTAAATAATCGCTATGGGACTGTTCGTATCCCAATAAATTCACCATCACAGCCCCATCACTGCTTAAGCTAGGGTTGCCCAGTGCTAGACCACAAACGGCTCGTAGATGTTGCTCAAACTGGGAAGTAGCGCAGGCATCCAAGCTGAAATGACCAGAGTTATGAGTGCGAGGAGCAATTTCGTTCACCAATACTTTGCCGTCAGCGGTGAGAAACAGCTCGATACCAAAAACTCCAATCGCTTGCAAACTGTTGAGTAAGGTACGGGCGATCGCTTCAGCCTCAACTTGCACACTCTCAGGAATATCGGCAGGAGCCAGGACGCGCCGACAGACTTGGTTTTCTTGCTGAGTTTCCACCACCGGATAAACCGCGACTTCACCGCTGGTGCCACGCGCCGCAATCACTGCTAGTTCTCGCTCAAAGGGTACGAAGGCTTCAAGTAAAACGGGAGAGCGATCGAGTTTTTGCCAGATATCTTCTAACTCAGCTTGATCGTGAATGATAAACGTCCCCTGACCGTCGTACCCGTGGCGACGCGCTTTCAGAACCAGCGGAAAGCCCAACTGTTCTAGAGCAGTGTCATCGATTTGGTGTTCTAAAGCCACAAACTTAGGAGTCGGCAAGCCCAAGTCGCGTAGGTAAGAGCGCTGATGATATTTGTCTAGCAGCGGCACCAAAGTCGTCAACCGAGGCCGAAAGCGGGTTCCTTGGGCTTCCAACTGGGCCAATGCTTCTAAATCGACAAACTCGTTCTCAAAGGTAATTACATCGCAACGAGTTGCTAACTCTCCGGTGGCATTTGCATCGGCCACCGCAGCCAAAACGGTATCAGCCGCGATCGCTACAGCAGGGTCAGTGTCATGAGGGGTTTGGACCACTAACTGCACCCCTAATTTCTTGGCGGCTCCTGCCATCATCCAAGCCAGTTGGCCCCCACCAATCACGCCCACTCGTTGCACTGGCTGAGATCCCGACTGATAAGCAGACATTGTTTCTGAAGCGTTAGAAGATAAGGAGTCAGGGGTGGGCGGTGAAACCATGAGCGTGCCGAGTTTAAGGTAGCAATCCGCTATATTACGCTAAAATCAGCCACTCTTAGCGTCAACTACAGTCACTCAATTCAAGATAGTTAAACCTGGCTTTCTCGGTTCTATAACGCAACGATGTCTCATGTCACAAATTCTGGTTCTTCTCTACAGTCAATCACTCCAAATATTGGTCAAATTATTTGTCAAGTTGACGGGTAGAGGTGGCGGAAAATTCGTTCGATTTCTACCGAAATCTCAGCAGCATTTAGTCAAAAACTACGCGGGAAATTTCCAGTTGCAGGTAGATACGACCTACCCCATTGAGGCATCGGTTTGGTTAGCAAGTACTTATGATCCTACTACCACTCGATTCCTACAACAAGTACTCCGAGCAGATGATGTTTTTCTCGATATTGGCGCGAACTGTGGTGCTATTACGTTAGTCGCCGCTAGCATCATTCAAACAGGGAAAATTTATGCTTTTGAACCAGGTCCAATCATTCGATCGCGCCTCCAATCCAATCTGGATCTGAACTCTAGCCTGAAGGATATCGTGCAGGTTGTCCCGTTAGGTTTAGGCCAGCAGCGATGCCAGCTTTCCTATTTTGAAGACCAAACTTATCGGGGCAATGGTGGGTTATTTCAGAACGACCAAGGAATCACTGTAGAAGTTTTGCCTTTGGATGAATGGGTGACGCAAGAGAAACTAAAAAAAATAGATGTGATCAAGCTAGATGTTGAAGGGATGGAATACGAAGTTCTTTCGGGCAGCAAAACGGTTTTAACGACTTACCACCCAACCATTTACTTTGAAACTCTACCTGGTTTCTTCGTCAACAAGCCCTATAGTATTCACACAATTTATGAGTTTTTAACCAGCTTGGGTTATGTGATTGTTGGCCCTAGAAAGCCTTATGCTTCTATTTCCTTAGATGGGCCTTACCCTGCAAATTCAGTTGCGATTCATCCTACCCAAATGCACCGCCTAGAGCGATCGAATTAGATATCTTGTAGGGCGCTGTGAGCGCTAGTCTCACCTACCGTATTGAGCAAAAATTTGTGCGATTGATGCCTGTGAGTTCATGCGTTACGGCTACGCCTAACACATGCTACCGATTTATTGGCAACCTAAAGAATCGCGAGTGGCTGTGCCTGTGGTTGGGTTCACACCACTAGCTTGTTCACACAATTTTTTGACCTGAGCGCCATCTAGCAAAGCATCACTAAAATCGGCTCCAGTAATGTCGGTGTCCTCAAAAGTAGAGCGGAACAAAATGGCATCTGTCAAAACTGCATCTTTGAGGCTAGCCCGCTTAAAAGTGACTTGATCCATCATGGCGCTGCTCAAGTTAGCATTTTGCAAATTAGTTTCAGTCATCACCGAGGCACTAAATACCGCACCCCGCAAGTTGGCATTCACAAAGTTAGCAGTCGCAAGATTGGTGTTGGAGAATTCGGCCACCTGCAAGTTTTGGCCCGAAAAATCTCGTCCACGCAACTCCGCATTGCTGTAGGACGGAGGTGGGGCATATTGGCTGAGGGCGATCGCGCTTAGCTGCCCGCTCCAAACCAGAAACGCCAATACAAATGCAGCAAGATACCGAAAGATCATAAAAATTTCGATGTCAAATCGATCTCAAACCTATAGTTAGTAGAGTAGTCGCATTCAGGCAAGTTTATGCCCCAATTTCTCTTAACTTGGTTGGTGACAGCCTTAGCGCTGCTAGTGACAGCTTATTTCGTCCCCGGTTTTGTGTTGACAGGGTTTGTGGCAGCGGCGATCGCGGCGGTGGTTTTGGGCTTAGTCAATGCGATCGTGCGACCGATTTTGCTGTTCTTCACATTGCCATTGACGATTTTGACGCTGGGTTTATTTCTGTTTGTGGTCAATGCCCTCTCTATTTGGATTGTGGCTGCTTTGACTCCCGGTTTTGACATCACTGGTTTTATTCCCGCACTGTTCGGCTCCATTGTCCTGACGATCGCCACCACTGTATTGGGTTGGTTTGCTAGAGCGATTGATTAGGTTCTGCATCGGGTGTAAACCCTAAGTAACCACGTGGGGTAATCATCCAGTCGGCATAGGTGCGAGTGCTGGCATTGCCGATTAAAACCGTCGTCAGCATATCAATGGGCGCTTCTAGCAGTTCGCCTAAAGTCGTAAGCGTAATTTGCTCATCTTCGCGGTAGGCCGATCGCACCAAAGCGACTGGGGTACTGGGAGCACGGTGCTGCAAGAAAATTTGTTGGGCGATCGCGATCTGCTCGGTACGGGTTTTTGAGCGCGGGTTATAGAGAGCGGTAACAAAATCCGCTTGGGCCGCAGCATTTAAGCGCTTTTCAATCATGACCCAAGGCGTCAGCAAGTCGCTAAGGCTGATGGCGCAAAAATCGTGCATTAAGGGTGTGCCCACCCGCGAGGCAGCAGCTTGGAGAGCGGTAATCCCCGGAAACACTCGCACCGCTGGCGTTTTACCGTCCCAATCTTGGTCGCGCAGTTCCTCTAAAACCAGGCCTGCCATGCCATAAATGCCAGAATCTCCCGACGAAATTACAGCGACGGTTAAGCCCCAGTTCGCCAATTCGATCGCCCGCTGTGCCCGTTGACGTTCCTGAGTAATCGGCAAAGCTTCTACAATTTGCCCCGGACGTAGCAACGGCTTGACAAGGTCTACATAGAGCGAATAACCAATCACCACGTCAGCTTGAGCGATCGCAGTTTGGGCAGCCGGAGTAATTTGTTCTAGTTGTCCGGGACCAGTCCCGACTAGCCACAATTTTCCGCTGCGGCCTGTGTATTCTTGCTCGGCCTGAGCGATCGCGATCGTCACTGCTCCCGGTTGACCTTCTAAGCGAACAATTTGTTTGGTCACTAGGAGGGGCATTTGTAAATGCCCGATTTTCTGTGTTGGGGCAAGCACAAGACTCGCTCCCACTAAGGCGGCGGCTTCGGCTACGCTGGGGGTGCCCACTTCAGCGGCAACTACTTCTGAGGGAGTCGGCACTGGCACTGATTTTAGTTGCTCGGCAGAGAAACAACGCAGAGGCCACTGGCGATCGCGACACAACTCGACCAAACCCACTTCATCGGCTTTGAGGTCTAGCGTTGCGATTCCAGCGATCGCGGCTTCGGCCAACTGATGAGCTTGGCAGGCTTGCTGAATCGCCCTTTCGATCAACTGACGAGAGGTGCCTCGTTCACAGCCAATCCCGACCCATAAAACTTTCGGATGCCATTGAACTTCTGGAATGCCGGAGTCTGGAGATAATCGTCGTGCCAGCGGACTAATCCAAACCCTAGCTTTCGGAGTAGCTGGTTGAATTGGAGCCGTCCCAGTCTCTTCCGACTCATTGAATTGAAATGGATGCTCCGAGGGTAGGTGATGTTGCCAGAGCGTTGTTCCTGCTTCTTGAATCACTTGCACCGAGTCTTGACGAGCGATCGCGGCACTCACGCCTGTCCAATCTCCTTCGCCTCTCTGCCAACCAAACAGCACGCCTAAAACATCGATTCCCGGTAGCTGTAAACGGTTGGCGGCACCTGTCAAGACTGGAGTGGCGTTGATTTGTAAGGCGATCGCTTGGGTCAGGCGATCGGCTCCTCCTTGATGCCCACTGCATAAGCTAAGGACAAATTGCCCCGCTTCGTCTACCACCACCACGGCTGGATCAGTAGACTTGTGCTGCAACAAGGGCGCAATCAAGCGCACCACCGCACCTGTAGCTAGACAAAACACAAACCCTTGGTACTGCGGCCACAACTGAGCCACCTGTTCTTTGAGCGAACCAGAATAAATCTTCGAGTCCAGGTTTTGGGCTTGAGCTAATTCGGCTAAAGATTCTGGCACCCAGAGGGTGATGGGATGAGCTTGGCACAGGGCCGCTAGTTTTTTGAGGCCAGCGGGAGTCGTGGCGATCGCAGCCAACGATTGAAAGTCTTGAAACAGTGAAGAACTCAAAGTGTTGTTAGTCGTAGTCAAAATCAAGAAGGAAATGGCAAAAATTAAGGGAATAAAAACCGCCCAACGACAAAGTCAGGCGGTGATTGAAACAAACTGAAGCACTGTCTAGCGCCAGTCTGTCAAGTTAAAAACCAGTGCTAGTTTTTGCGACGGGCACCTGACTTGACAGGACAGGTTTGATGTAGCCTGTCACACCCTGGGTGCTGCCAGGAGTATTAGAAATGGCCGATTGCAGAATTTGAGAATGGGTGACCGAGTCATTAGCTAGCGTAAACAAAGGATTGGAGAGGATTCCAGCTAAAGAAGTAGCAACCAAGGACAGCACCAAACCTACTTGCAGAGGCCGCATTCCAGGCAAGTTCCAGGTAATTGCAGGATAGTTCTTCACCACATCCGACATTTCCTGAGGTTCTTTTACCACCATCATCCGCACCACGCGAATGTAGTAGTAGATCGAGATTACGGTCGTAACCAAGCCTGCCAAAACTAATCCGTAAGCCCCAGCGCGCCAGCCTGCCCAGAACAGGTAGAGCTTACCGAAGAAGCCAGCCAAGGGAGGAATGCCACCCAACGATAGCAGGCAGACACTCAGCCCCAAAGTGAGTAACGGATCTTTTTGGTACAAACCAGAGTATTCGCTGATTTGGTCGGTGCCCGTACGGAGGGAGAACAGAATCACGCAGGTGAAGGCTCCCAAGTTCATGAACAGGTAGACTAGCAGGTAGAACACCATACTGGCGTAGCCCGCATCAGTTCCAGAAACCAAGCCGATCATGACGAAGCCTGCTTGCCCAATGGAGGAGTAGGCGAGCATCCGCTTCATGCTGGTTTGGGCCAAGGCTACGACGTTGCCTAAGACCATACTAAGGATGGCGAGCGCGGTAAAGACAAACTTCCACTCGTGGGTCAGCATTGGGAAAGCCGTTACCAAGAGCCGAATTGCCAAGGCAAAGCCAGCCGCCTTAGAGCCTACCGACAGAAAGGCCACCACTGGAGTGGGTGAACCTTCGTAAA
Organism: Trichocoleus sp. FACHB-262; assembly: GCF_014696035.1. Taxonomy (NCBI): domain Bacteria; kingdom Bacillati; phylum Cyanobacteriota; class Cyanophyceae; order Leptolyngbyales; family Trichocoleusaceae; genus Trichocoleus; species Trichocoleus sp. FACHB-262. Next base: position 327,190 of record NZ_JACJPK010000086.1, read on the forward strand.
CGTCGGGAGTCCATTGGTGGAAGGGCACCGCCGCAATTTTGAAGGCGATCCCGGCGATCGCAAACACCAAAGCAATCACCAGACCAATCGATTGGCCTGTGGGATCAGTCACAATATGGGACGCGATCTCAGTTAGGCGAGTTTCACCCCCCGACAATCCATACAGCAATGACACGCCGTAGAGGAAAATTGCCGAGCTAGAAGCACCAATCAGCAAATATTTTAGGGCCGCTTCGTTAGAGCGGGGATCGCGCTTCATGTACCCAGTGAGTAGATAGGAAGCGATACTGAGCGTTTCTAGGGAGACAAATACCATCACCAACTCGTCTGCACCAGAGAGGAACATGCCCCCTACTGTTGCGGTGAGCAGAATGGTAATAAATTCTGCTAGAGAGGTGCCCGATTGCTCCACGTAGCGGATCGACATCAGGATGGTCACGGCGGCAGACAGTGCAATGATGCCCCGGAAGACGACACTCAGGGCATCACCGTTAAAACCGCCCAAGAAAGAAATCGGATCGCTGATTTCCCATTGAAAATAGAGAGCAGCCGTAGCACTGAGCAGCCCCGCGATCGCTAAATAAGGAGTCCAGCGGGAGGCAGCACGTCCAGCAATCAAGTCACCGACCAGCACCGAGAGCAGCGTCACGATGACGATACCCTCTGGTACGATCGTCCCCGCATTCAACTGGGCTGCAAGATTAGCAAAATCCATAGGGGTTCGACAGACTAAACAGCACTAAAGAACAATAAAAAGTCAGGCCAGTGAGTCATCCATTGATGCTTTCCAGCAGTTGAACCACCCTCAAGCAGTAATTTGGGCCTTTAATCTGTGATCTTATCGCGCTATCTTAACGCTTACGCTTATTTTGAATCAGTATTTGTTCCTAGACCAACTGCTACCAGCTCAAAGCGATCGCAGTTAAAGTTTTAACATTTGTTTATAAACTAAAAAGACACCAGAATTTTTGCCCTTAGCTGGCCCTGTTGACAAAGGGTGAATGTAAGACTAGGTTGGCTTTCTAGCTCGTCTGCTTTCTGATCCGGCTAACTTCCCGACTCAACTTTGCTTGTGTCTGGCTCAGAGGGATAACTGCAAAAAATTTTGTCAAAACTGAGGATTCCACCCATATTGGTTATAAGTAGAGATCAAGGCATGCTGAATGTCTCCTCTCCTTGATTTTCTTTTTAAGGGAGTCTTCTTTTAGGATGAAGCGATCGCAGTGCAGTTACGTTAATTTGTCTAGCTAGTCTTCCAGTTTTCGCCATCAGTTTTTGCTACCTAGTCTTGACATCCCTGTCAAAATCTTCCATGTCTAAGACTGCCTAGCTCGCTACCACTTTGCCTGAAGTTAAACGATCCCATGTCAACCCTGGTCATTGTCGAATCTCCTACCAAAGCACGCACCATTCGCAACTACCTGCCCGCAGGCTATCGAGTGGAGGCGTCAATGGGACATGTGCGCGATCTGCCGCAATCGGCGAGCGAAATCCCTGCGAACGTCAAGGACGAAAAATGGGCAAAGCTAGGGGTGAATATTGAGTCAGAATTTGAGCCGCTTTATGTAGTGCCCAAAGACAAGAAAAAAATAGTCAAGGCGCTCAAAGATGCGCTCAAAGATGCTGACGAGCTGATACTGGCGACAGACGAAGACCGCGAAGGGGAAAGCATTAGCTGGCATCTGCTGCAACTTTTGCAGCCTAAAGTTCCGATCAAGCGCATGGTGTTCCACGAGATCACCCAAGAAGCGATCAAAGAAGCGCTGAAAAACTGCCGTACTGTAGATGAGAAGCTAGTTCGGGCGCAAGAAACACGACGTATTTTAGACCGCTTGGTGGGCTATACCCTCTCGCCGCTGCTGTGGAAGAAAATTGCCTGGGGCTTGTCAGCTGGACGGGTTCAGTCTGTAGCAGTGCGGCTACTCGTACGACGGGAGCGGCAGCGTCGGGCTTTCCATCAAGGTACTTACTGGGATCTCAAAGCCACCCTAGAAAAAGATAAAAGTGCGTTTGAAGCCCGCCTGGTAACGCTGCGAGGTCAGCGTTTGGCGACAGGCAGTGACTTTGACGAGGCAACGGGGCAAATTGCGGCGGGTCGCAATGTCCTCCTGCTCAATGAAGCGGAAGCCAGAGCGCTGCAAGAGCAAATCACTAATAAGGCTTGGACCGTTTCTAATATCGAAGAACGGCCTGTCACTCGCAAACCTGCACCACCTTTTACCACCTCGACGCTGCAACAAGAATCCAACCGCAAACTTCGCCTCTCAGCGAGAGATACAATGCGCGTGGCCCAAAGCCTTTACGAGCAAGGCTTTATCACTTACATGCGAACCGACTCGGTGAACTTGTCGCAACAGGCGATCGAGGCAGCTCGGACTTGTGTAGAGAACATGTATGGTGCAGCCTATCTCAGCCCTGAACCTCGCAAGTACTCCACCAAGAGCAAAGGTGCCCAGGAAGCCCACGAAGCCATTCGTCCCGCTGGCAGCAGCTTCCGCACTCCTCAAGAAACAGGGTTAAAAGGAGCAGAATTTCAGCTGTATGACTTGATCTGGAAGCGTACCGTTGCCACCCAAATGGCTGAAGCGCGGCAGACCCATATCACGGTGCAAATCCAAGTCGAAGAAGCAGGATTTCGAGCTAGCGGTAAGCGCATTGACTTTCCTGGTTTCTTCCGCGCTTATGTGGAAGGGTCTGATGACCCCGATGCGGCGATCGAGGATCGGGAAGTGATTCTGCCTGCGCTCAAGGTGGGTGACAAGCCAGCGTGCAACGCTTTAGAGGCGATCGGTCACGAAACTCAGCCTCCTGCTCGCTATACCGAAGCTTCTTTGGTGAAAACATTAGAAAGCGAAGGGATCGGGCGACCCAGTACCTACGCCAGCATCATCGGCACCATTATTGACCGAGGCTATGCCCAAATGGTAAGCAATGCCCTGGTGCCGACATTTACCGCCTTCGCTGTGACCACTTTATTGGAAAATCACTTCCCCGATTTGGTTGATACCAGCTTCACGGCTCGCATGGAGCAAACCTTAGATGAAATTTCTACAGGTGAGGTGAAGTGGTTGCCCTACCTCAAGGAGTTTTATTTAGGGAAAGCGGGTTTAGAGACCCAAGTCAAGGAACGGGAAAGCCAAATTGATCCCACTGAGGCGCGCACGATTGAGCTAGAAGATCTAGCTGCCAAAATTCGCATTGGTCGTTACGGAGCTTATTTAGAAACTGAGAAAGACGATGCCATCGTTAAAGCCACGATTCCACAGGATTTGACTCCAGCGGATCTTGACCCTGCCCAGGTGGAAGTACTGCTGCGCCAAAAAACTGAAGGCCCCGATAAGTTAGGGCTGCACCCAGACACGGGAGAACCGATTTATTTACGGATTGGTCCTTTTGGCCCCTATGTCCAACTGGGAGATTTAGGGGAGACCAATGTCGAGCCGAAGCGGGCTTCGTTGCCTAAAGGTGTAGGCATGGATGATGTCACGCTAGAAATGGCCGTGGGTCTGCTGTCTCTGCCCCGGACCTTGGGAGTTCACCCTGAAACAAATGGCAAAATTCAGGCAGGACTAGGACGCTTTGGCCCCTATGTACTGCATGACCAAGGTAAGGAAGGCAAAGAGTATCGCTCCTTGAAAGCGGGAGACGATGTGCTGGCTATTGAGCTAGACCGCGCTTTGGAGTTGCTGGCAGAACCAAAGGCAGGTCGTCGAGGCGCTCGGAGCAAATCGAAAGAACCGTTGCGATCGCTCGGTGCCCACCCTGCTGATGAAGAGCCAATCAATATTTACGATGGCCCCTACGGTCCTTACATCAAGCATGGCAAAATCAATGTCTCGGTGCCCGAAGACCAAGCGGTGGAGTCCATCACGCTAGAGGCGGCTCTAGAGTTATTGGGCACAAAAGAGTCAACCAGCAAATCGGGTCGCAAATCCGCCAAGTCCACCAGTGGCACGAAGAAGTCAACGACCAAGGCGACAGCTGCTAAGAGCGAGGCCACCACGAGTAAAACAAAAACTCGCAAGACCACTACGAAAAAATCAGGTACCAGTAGCACTAAGAAGAAAACCTCAACTCTCGAGAGTTAGGAGACTGGACCGTAGACGGGAATTGAGGAAGCAGGAAAGCGATTGCCCTCCTATTCCTCGTCAATTTTTCAGTGAGCTAAATCAGGAAATACTTCCTGTACAGCGGGATGTACTAACCGCTGATTTTGCACACTAACTCCCTTGGCTAAAACTGCATCGGAGTCCAAAGCAGATAGACCGTAATTGGCTAGCTTCAGGACGTAGGGTAAGGTGCTGTTATTGAGAGCTTGGGTCGCTGTCCAGGGCACTGCTCCAGGCATATTCGGCACGCCGTAATGTACCACACCTGCCTCGACATAGGTAGGGTGACTATGGGATGTGGGTCGCATCGTTTCAATACAGCCACCTTGATCGACCGCCACATCCACGATCACTGAACCAGGCCGCATTTTGGCGGCTAAAGACTGACCCACCAAAATCGGGGCTCGGCGACCAGGTACTAGCACGGCCCCGATCAGCAGGTCGGCTTCTGGTACGACTGTCTCGATTTGTAAGGAGTTGCTGTAGAGCAGTTCCACGCGGGAACCAAATAAAGTTTCTAAATAAGCTAAACGGTCTACATTTAAATCCAAAATTTGGACTTGAGCCCCCATCCCGACGGCAATCCGGGCTGCTTCTGTGCCTACCACTCCACCGCCTAATATCACCACTTTGCCAGGTTGCACTCCAGGCACGCCACCTAAAAGTACGCCCCGTCCCCCTTGTTGACGCTCTAAAAATCGAGAGCCAAACTGCACCGATAGCCGCCCAGCAATAATGCTCATGGGAGTCAGCAAAGGCAATTTTCTATCTGGAGTCTCTACGGTTTCGTAGGCGATCGCAGTTACCCCAGAACTAATCAGATGCTCAGTTAGTTCGCGATCGGCAGCCAAATGCAGGTAAGTAAACAGGAGTTGGCCTTTTTGCAAAAACTGATATTCCGGTGCCAAGGGTTCTTTCACCTTAATCACCAACTCTCGATTCCAAGCAGTCTCAGCATTGGGAACAATTTTTGCTCCTACTTGAACATAATCAGCATCGCTAAAGCCTGCGCCAATGCCAGCCTCAGTCTCGACAAAAACGGTATGCCCGTTGTCTACTAGAACGCGAGCACTGCTCGGGCTCAACCCCACTCGAAACTCTTGGTCTTTTGTTTCCTTGGGAACGCCGATTTCCATACGAAACCTCTGAATGCCCTATGCTTCTAGCTTAAGCTGGTTGTAAAAGTAGCTAGAGAGCAAAGCCCTAGGGAAGTTGGGCGATCGCCCTTAGCTGGCCATCCAAAAGGATGAGTTGACGAAGAGACAGTCCTCCTTAAAATAGATGAAAGAGATAAAGAATTGTAAACGCCATCAATAGAACCCAAAAGTTCTAACTTAAGACGTACCTCTTGAGTGGGATTTTCTTAGTGCTGCTTTACCCTTTGTCTGAATTAATAGAACTGTCGTCAATTTTTCTAAAGCAATGACTCAACTACAACCCACCACAACACCTAAATTAGCTGAACCTAAAGTCGGCTTTACAGAATATGCCGAGCGTTTGAATGGCCGAGCTGCCATGCTGGGGTTCGCGATCGCCGTTGCCATCGAGTACGTGACTGGACAAGGCGTTTTAACTTGGCTAGGGCTGAGATAAAACCAAAACTTTGCCAGTTCTTCCGGGGCGCTTGCCGCTGACTGAATAGACAACGCCACAGAGATCAAAAAATGTTCGCTCGGATGAGGAAGAACTGGAGAGTTTAGCGTGAAGAGATGATGAAGGGTAGTGTAAGTACCTAAGGCCTAGATGTGTTTTTTCTATAATTCTCCATAATTTGTGGGATGAGTTTAAATTAGAAATAAGCAGTCCCATTAAACCGATACGGATTACGTAACTTTCTAAGTGTTTTGTTTCTTTAAAACTCTAAAATTCTTGATACGTTGAGCCAGAGAGATACTGTGATGAATGCTGTGTGGCCTCGGTTTTTAAGGGCAGCTTATCGTAAGGAGCCCATCTCTAGCTTTGTAATTACGGTTGGCGCTGTAGATGCAGCGATTGGCGGACTCGATAGCCGCTGGTCTCTATTTAGCTTTGGTCTAGGAACCGTGGGGCTTGCGATCGCCCTGCGGTGGTGGTTGATGCACCGCCAACAAGAAGACCAACCAGAACAAGTACCGCAATATTACTTACCCCCTCGCTCCTCACGACCGCAGATGCCCGTGCTATCGGTTTCTAAGAAGAATCCACCACCTCACTAAATTGATTTCTTAACTAGGTCTCAATTAGAGCTATTCCATACCATTTAGCTTACTCATGCTAACTGCGGAACGTTCTGAGGCGAGTTACCGTCTTTTTGACCGTTCAGTGCTTCATCGCTTGGCTTTCATTAAGCGAGCTCAACCCTAAAGTTCGAGCTGAATTGAAATCCAAGAAATTTCGAGCGTGCCTGAGCAAGAGCAACTGCCTTACGTTGAAGTCAAGCAGTGCTTGCAGACTGGGTTGGCTGCGATCGCTCAACAAATGGAAACTCTCAAAACCTTGAAAGTTGAAGCGCCAGGAATTCTTTCCGTTTGGGAAGACACCCTCCAGCTCATTGCCTCACTCAAACAATCTGCCCCAATATTCAGTCGAACTATGAAATATCCATCTCCTAGCTTTCCTCTGCGTGTATTTCTTCATAAGCGGTTGGCATTTTGGGGAGCAGTGGGTATTGGAGTAGTTTGCTCTCTACAAATCGCTCATGTGAGCCAAGCGCTGCCTACACCCCCTGTAACCAAGGTAGACGTAGCCGCTACTGTGACAGGCTCTTCCACCCCAGGCAGTTGGAAGCAGCCCCAGCTAGTCCGCACCTTGAAAGGGCATAAAGGAGCTGTGGATTCTCTGCTGTTTGCTTCTGATGGTCGAACCCTGTTTAGTGGCGGTAGTTACAACGACGCCAGAATTAAAGTGTGGAATCTCCAGCGCGGTCGAGAAGCGATGACGTTGCGAGTCCATCAAACGATGGTGGCAGCGCTAGCTATGACGCCAGACGGTCAAACGCTGGTTAGTGGTGGCACTGACTACATTCTGAATCTCTGGAATCTAAAGACGAAACAATCGAGCCGAATTTTCCTAGATCACACGAGCCATGTTCTGGCACTAGCGATTAGCCCCGATGGTAAAACTTTAGTCAGCGGCGGTTTAGATGGCATTAAACTTTGGGATTTACAAAGACAACGCCCACTGTCCACGCTCGAAGACGAGCGACATGAAGTGCATGCCCTAGCGATTAGCCCTTCTGGGCAATACCTAGCTAGTGGGGAAGACAACGGCGTTGTGAAGCTGTGGGACTTAGCTAGTGGGCAGCTCCTACAAACTCTCCCAGGTCATACAGGGGTTGTTAATTCTCTAACCTTTACACCTGATGGCACCTCGCTAGTTAGCGCTAGCCGAGATGCCACGATTAAAGTGTGGAATTCCGAAACGGGAGAGTTGCTCCAAACGTTGGCAGGTCATACTAATTGGGTCATGGATGTTGAAGTAAACCCAAATGGTAAAGTTTTAGCCAGTGCAGGGCGAGATGCTGTCAGACTTTGGAATCTAGAGACGGGGGAATTGATTAATACCTTGACTGAGCATGCAGATTGGGTGCAGTCTGTTGCCTTCAGTCCGGATGGTCAAACTCTAGCTAGTGGTGGCTCTGATACGTTGATTCAAGTGTGGCAAGATGGAGTTTTACCACCTGTTAAGTAGGCAGAACGAGCCATTAAGCTAGTCCTTAGGCACATAAAAAACAGGGAAGAGAGTTGATGTCTCTTCCCTGTTTTTTTTGGTTAGTTTGCTCTTTGGCATCATTTTGCTCTTTGAGCTTTCGCCGCAGCACTTGCATCTGCTTTTTGCGTTGTCTCTAACGAGCCGAACCGCCTTTACCCTTGGAGTTCCGACCTTCACGACGCGGTGACTCTCATCGTTTCAAACGTTGAGGCTATTTGGTACTTAGTGAAATGATATGGGCGGGGAGAGACTCGAACTCTCACGGCCGAAGCCGCCACATTTTGAGTGTGGTGCGTCTACCAATTCCGCCATCCGCCCTTGGATGAATCTTCACTATTATACTCATTTTTTCCGTTTTGCAACAGGGTTTGGTAAGTTTTACTTCCAGCCCAGCGATCGATCTCCCGCGCACGAATCACGGGGACTGGATGCGTGAGGGGTGCAACTTGAGCCTGCTTTAGTAATTCACCCAGATCACTGTTACTAACGTCATCGTAAGAACGCGCTTGAGCTAGAAAAGCCTCTAGGTTTAACTTAGATGCCAGCGTCGGCGATCCCCCAGTCAGTTTCATCAGCAGGGAAGCCACCACCTTCGGGTCTTGCGTGACTAAGAGAGCAGCGCGATCGCAAGTAAATTCAGCACAACGGACCCACTCTAAGATTTGGGACTGCAAGGTTTGGGCAATCATCCCGCCCAAAGTAGGCAGTTGTCCTGCTGCCAGCACCATAATGTTGGCTAAGGTTAAGTAAACCCCATGGTCACATTTTAAGTGCCCTAGTTCGTGAGCGATCACCGCTTGAATTTCTTCGGGGTTTAGTAGTTCTAGCAAAGAGGTATGAACTACGATGAAAGGCTGTCTCCCGCGAATCGCAAACGTGTAAGCATTGGGGACAGGGTGTTGCCGAATGTAGAGCTGAGGCAACTCCAGATCAAGAATTTTGCAAGCTTCGATCAGCAGTTGGTGTAAGTGCGGCAGTTGTTGATCGCTAACCAAAATGCTGGAGGCAATATTGTCAAGGTAAAAAACTTGTTCGGCTAGTGGCCCTAGCAAACTCCGAATCATCAAGTCCAGCCCAGGCAACTGCTTGAGGGCTCGGGTTGCTTCTAAATCGAGAGGATGACGGAATTGATCCGCCTTCAAGCCAATTAAAGGAGTCTTTGCAGGAGACATGCTGGGCAGCCACAAAAAAGTGAGGTTAAGGCAAGCGTCTAAGCAAGCCACACCACAAATACGAGTTGCATGGCGATCGCTTTACCACCGATGCTTCGCACCGATACATAGCTAGTATAACGAGATTGCTCCTAGCCTGCGGGTACAAGCTAGGAGCAATCAAGATCAACCTTCACTCAGTGCAACGGTAGTGCAACTATGGCTAGGAGTTAATTGGGCGCGATCGGTGTCAGTGGAGCTACCTCAGCCTCTGTAGTCGAGTCTCCTTGAAGACGCTGCAACTTCACCCCCAGTTTTTGGAGCTTCGTGTCGAGGTTTTCATAGCCGCGATCCAAGTGGTGTAATCCTTGAATCGTGGTTTTACCTTCTGCGGCCAAAGCAGCCACAACCAAAGCAGCTGATGCTCTTAAATCGGTTGCGACCACAGGAGCCCCAGAGAGCGTCGGGACTCCCCGAATCACGGCGTGATTGCCCTTCACCCGAATATCAGCTCCCATCCGATTCAGCTCAGCCACATGGCGCAGGCGGTTTTCAAACACCGTTTCTGTGACGATGCTATCGCCCTCACTGACGGTCAGCAAAGCCATAAATTGAGCTTGCATATCCGTAGGGAAACCTGGATAAGGCAGGGTCTCAATATCAGTAGCGGTCAAGCCATGGCCCGGACTGATCCGCAAACAGTTAAGTGACTCTGGAGTGATCAAAGCACCGATCGCCCGCAACTTGGCAATGGCAGCCGTCAAATGGTCAGGAATAACCGGAGAGAGGCTAATTTCAGATTGTGTGATAGCTCCTGCTACTAGAAAAGTAGCCGCCTCAACGCGATCTGGAATAATGGCATAGTCGGCTGAGTGCAGACTTGGTACCCCTGAGATCACGATAGTTTTCGTACCTGCGCCTTGGATCTTGGCTCCCATAGCGCGGCAGAAGTTGGCCAAGTCGATCACTTCAGGTTCTTGAGCAGCATTCTCCAGAATGGTTTCGCCATCCGCTAGGGTAGCAGCCATCATCAGCGTTTCAGTTGCGCCAACGCTGGGATAATCTAAATAGATTTTGGCTCCCTTGAGGCGGCGGCTGGGACCTTTAACGTAAGCATTGACTGTGCCATGCTCGATGTGGACATCAGCTCCCATCGCTTGCAGACCTCGGACATGCAGGTCTACCGGACGAGCACCGATCGCGCAGCCACCGGGCAAAGGAACACGGGCCACGCCTAAGCGAGCTAGAACGGGGCCAATAACAAAGAAGCTAGCTCTCAGTTGGCTAACCAGCTCATAAGGAGCAGTTGATTGGCCAATGTAGCTCGCATTGATATCGAGAACATCGCCCTGTCTTGTCAGTTTGACACCTAAGGATGCCAAAATCTCCCCCATCCGAGAGACATCTGCCAGAGAGGGAACGTTACGAAGACGGCAGTCTTGGGGACAGAGCAGGGCACCCGCCATCACAACGAGGGCGGAGTTTTTGGCACCGCTAATAGTGACATGTCCTTTGAGCGAAGATTTACCCCAAATCTGAAGTACTGACTTATCTTCTTCAGGTGAAGAATGGGTTTCTGGCAGTCCGTGAGAGGGAGTTATGGGCCTATCCTCCGAGTCAATTTATACTTTTAGAACTTACAAATTTGGTTTCGATTCTACCGGAAAGATTCCAGATGTCCAGAACTCCGATCTCAAGCGATGAAACAGTTTAGCTTGAACGAGCACTTTAACCTAAAAGAGATTGGCTCTGAGAAAGTTGACAAAGCTTCTGGATTTCACTACATTGGTAAATCGCAGTCCGTAGCTGCACCATAAGCGGAACTGGCGGAATTGGTAGACGCGCTAGATTCAGGTTCTAGTGTCTGCAAAGACTTCCGGGTTCAAGTCCCGGGTTCCGCATCTAAAAGCCAGTTATCTCGGCCCGAAAGGGTTACTTCAATCTGCATAATTTTTAAGAGCAAACCTCGTGAGAAATCAAGCGGTTTGCTTTTTTATTCTTCCCCAAAGCTGCTTTGCGTAACTGAGGCTTTGGTCAGATCTACTTATGGCTCCTTTACTGATTGTAAGAATATTTAAATGACCGGAGAATTATAGATTCTAATTCAAGGTTCAGAATCTAGGCGCGAAACAAGAAAGCAGTCCTGAAAACAGTGCGGGATCTTGGAGTTTTGCGCGCTCAGCAGTAGAGTGAAGCTGCTTCAACGCTACGTTATTCTGTGGCACAGAATTATGTTGACCAGTCTGCAAAATCCTCTCGTTAAGCAACTTCGTAAGTTACACCGGGCTAGAGATCGCCGGGAGCAGCAATTGTTTTTGCTGGAAGGCACGCACTTACTAGAAGAGGCTTGTGCCGTGAATTATCCGCTAGCGACCCTTTGTTGCACTCCAGAGTGGCAAGCCAATCATGAGCAGTTATGGCGGCACGTTAGTCAAACCGCCCAGCGCATAGAACTGGTTAGTCCTGAGGTACTGAAGGCGATCGCGACGACCGTAGAGCCTGACGGCGTAATTGCGACAGCCCAGCGTAAGCTAGAGCAGACTCAACTAAGCGAAATTACCAGCCTGGGTCTAGTGCTAGAAACCATTCAAGATCCAGGAAATTTGGGCACCATGATTCGGGCTGCCGCTGCCGCTGGGGCAGAAGGGTTGTGGCTCAGCGCTGACAGTGTGGATCTCGACCATCCTAAGGTATTGCGAGCTTCTGCGGGGCAATGGTTCCGGCTGCCAATGGCTGTCAGTACAGACTTGAAAACAGTCATTGCTGACCACCAAGCCCAAGGCATGCAAGTGGTAGCCACCTTACCAGATGCCCCATTAACTTACTGGGCAGCCGACTTGCGACAACCTACATTAATTTTGCTTGGTAATGAAGGCGCAGGACTCTCTGAGGAAGTAGCAGCTTTGGCAGATCAACAAGTCAAGATTCCTCTGAGTTCCGGTGTTGAATCATTAAACGTGGCGATCGCTGCGGCCTTAATGCTGTATGAAGCCCAACGACAACGAGGCTTCAATCCTAAAGCTCTTTCCAGTTAAGTAGATGAGAGGCAAGCTCAATGAGCTGCTTTAGCTTGAGCGTCGGGCCTCGATAAATTGTTCGATATCAGCGACTGCGGCTTCCCAATCAGCCAGAGCGGGCCGAGTTGGAGCCGCCTTAGAGTTGCTATTAGACACCGGAGCCACCTTTTCTGGCTGAGGCTGAGCCGTTGTGGCTGGTCTGCCCTCGGCTTGCAAGGTTTTTTGCAACTGATCAAGTGATTCAGCAAAGGCTTGGGCGGCGGCGCGACGAAGCTCGTTCTGATGCTGCTCCATTAGCTGGACTCCAAAAATTCAGAATCTAGGACTCAGACTGCTTGCCATCCTGGCCTTTAAAACGGCAGGGGGTCAAGCGTTAAAAGACGTAGAAAAGATATTAAATATGGCTGAGCCAGCGTTCTATTTGTAATTTAACTGAGGTCAAGCGACCGAGACTCTAGAAGTTGGCTGCTATCAGGGTGCCCAATTTCGTCGCGATCGCAGCATTATCCTGATTTATGGTTGAGCCTGCTGTGCGGCTTTGAGTAGGTGTTGTCTAATCAACCAAATCTAGTTGAAAATTGAATTAAGGATAAAGACAAAACGCTAAAACCAAGCCTTTAACTTTTTGGGCTTCGGGCATTGCGGTATGGTAGGAAGGTTTGCCTTTCCAGGAGAGCAAAGTGAGTCAGGGATTTGATTACGATTTAGTTATTCTCGGCGCAGGAGTTGGAGGACATGGAGCGGCACTGCATGCAGTGAGCTGTGGCTTGAAGACTGCCATCGTCGAAGCGGCTGATATGGGCGGTACCTGTGTCAATCGTGGTTGCATCCCCTCCAAAGCTCTTCTGGCAGCTTCGGGGCGGGTACGGGAATTGCGCAATGCTCATCACCTCAAGGCAATGGGGATTCAAGTCGGTGAGGTTGAGTTTGATCGCCAAGCGATCGCCGACCATGCCAACAACTTGGTCAGCAAAATTCGAGGCGACCTCACCAACAGCCTGAAGCGCTTGGGTGTGGATGTGATTCAAGGCTGGGGTAAAGTAGCAGGCCCACAGAAAGTCTCGATTGAAACTCCGACTGGTGAAAGAGTAGTCACGGCCCAAGATGTGATTTTGGCTCCTGGCTCTGTGCCTTGGGTTCCGCCTGGGGTAGAAGTGGATGGCAAGACCGTGTTTACCAGCGATGACGCGGTCAGACTCGAATCGTTGCCACCTTGGGTCGCCATTATTGGTAGCGGCTACATTGGTTTAGAGTTTTCTGATGTTTACTCAGCTCTAGGCGCAGAAATTACTCTAATTGAGGCGTTGGATCAGCTGATGCCTGGGTTTGATCCAGATATCGCCAAGTTAGCGCAACGGGTGCTGATTGCTCCCCGCGACATTGAAACCAAAGTTGGCATGCTGGCGAAGCGAGTGATTCCTGGTTCGCCAGTGGTGATTGAGCTGGCCGATGCCAAAACCAAGGAAGTGGTTGAAGTGCTGGAAGTGGATGCTTGCTTGGTGGCAACTGGGCGCATTCCCGCCACGCAGAATTTAGGTTTAGAGGCAGTTGGTGTAGAAATCGATCGCCGTGGCTTTATTCCCGTGGATGACCGGATGGCAGTGTTGGTAGATGGTCAACCTGTCGCTCATTTATGGGCGATCGGAGATGCCACAGGCAAGATGCAACTCGCTCATGCAGCTTCGGCTCAGGGAGTTGTCGCGGTTGAAAATATTTGTGGTCGCGATCGTCAAGTGGACTACCACAGCATTCCTGCGGCTGCCTTTACCCATCCTGAAATCAGTTTTGTTGGCATGACCGAACCCGCAGCAAAAGCCTTGGGAGAAGCAGAAGGGTTCAAAGTAGCAACTTCTAAGACCTACTTTAAGGGCAACTCCAAAGCCCTGGCAGAAGGCGAAACAGAAGGTGTTGCCAAAGTGATTTATCGCGAAGATACAGGCGAAGTTCTAGGTGTACATATCTTTGGCCTGCATGCTTCTGACCTGATCCAAGAAGCCGCCAACGCGATCGCTCAACGGCACTCCGTCAACGATCTGGCTCACATGGTGCATACTCATCCCACACTTTCCGAAGTGTTAGATGAAGCCTTCAAGCGAGCGGTAGCAGCTCACTAAAAGGTGACCTAACCCCAACCCCTTCCCTACTAGGGAAGGGGAGCTAGATTCAAAGTTGTATTTCTCGTGTTTGGCTGTTCTTAAATTAATTTCCAATGCAAATTCGTCGTCGTTCTCCAAATCCCGCAATTGCAGTTCAAGAATTGCGCTATCAGGTTGCTGTACCGAATGCAGCTCCGCGCCACATTTTGGAGGAAATTGTTTGGCATAAGGAAGTTGAAGTAGACCAGATGCGGGAGAAGCAGCCTTTGTTGGAGCTGCAAAAACAGGTTCTAAGCGTTGCTCCGCCGCTCAACTTTGTGGAAGCAATACGCCAAAGCCAAACTCACCCTGCGGTGATTGCGGAGGTCAAGAAAGCATCTCCGAGTAAGGGCGTGTTGCGGGAAGATTTCGATCCAGTCGCGATCGCCCAAGCCTACAAAGCAGGCGGAGCTACTTGTGTCTCAGTTCTAACCGACCAGAAATTTTTCCAAGGTAGTTTTGCCAATCTTGCCAAGGTCCGGGCTGCAATTGACCTGCCTCTACTCTGCAAAGACTTTATTATCTACCCGTACCAAATCTACCTAGCTCGGTGCCACGGCGCAGATGCGGTGCTACTAATTGCCTCAATTCTCTCGGACAAAGACTTACAGTACTTTGTCAAAATTACAAATGCCTTGAATATGACCGCTTTAATTGAGGTGCATACCTTAGAGGAGTTGAATCGAGTTCTGGCATTAACAGGTGTCACCCTAGTTGGCATTAACAACCGCAACTTAGAAAACTTCTCCGTTGACTTGCAAACCACTTGTCAACTCCTTACAGCTCGCAAACAGCAACTTCAAGAGCGAGGTATTCTATTGGTGAGTGAGTCAGGACTGCATCAGCCTGCTGATCTAAGCTTGGTTGCTGAAGCGGGGGCAAAAGCAGTTCTAATTGGCGAATCTTTAGTTAAGCAAAGCGATCCAGCACAGGCTTTACGGCAGATGCTAGCATCATCCGCAGCTGTGCCAACCCCAGAAGCAGCTGTATAAATAAATCATTGGCTAAATCAGGAGAATGGCTTCGGTCTGGAATCGATGACAAAAACTTCTGATTTAGTGGCTGAATCTAAGAAGAGTGTTCTCACAGTATTCTCCAGCCCTATTTGCCTGACTAGGTAAGTAGAGTAACCCATTACTTTAAGGTAGATCAGCCTACATGGAGCCGATTCCTCTTCCTTCCCACGTTCATTATGAGTTGCTACTACAGCTGCTAGAAAGGCAAACGATGTTTGCTGTAAAACAAAGGTCACTTCAAAGTGATCAAGTCCACGAACTCATTAGCACTCTGCGTAAAGCACTGTCCCAGCAAAAGCGATTGGAAGAAAACTGTCAACGTGCTAACCAGCCGATTGAATATCGCTGGTCTCTCAATAATATAGAAGCAGAAAAAACGGCTCCATCTGAATAGCCTTCCTGAAAAGCCTTCAGCGATTGCCAAGGAATGTAATCCATTGCTGACGCGAAACAGAGTTCCTCAAAACCGATCCTGCTTTGTTTCTGAAGACCTATGGTGCCTTGTTGCTGTAAAGGTTATTCTATTGGCTAGTTTGTCTTGCTGAGTCTGTGGGGCAGTTATTAATGCTGGGGGGGTCCTGAGTGTCGGAACCGGACTTAGCTGCTGGTCATGAGTCAACTCCTGAAGAACTTCAACCCAAGTGGGAGCACGAGCGCCAAACCTTACTGGCTGAGCTGGAGCAACTACGATCGATAGAACACAACCGCTTAGAACGGATTTCGCTCCTAGAGCAAGCGCTTGACCAAGCGCTAACGTCTTTGAACGACCTCACGTTGCAAATGAGGGACCAACAAGTCTTAGAAGACCAGTTAGCAACTACAGAAGAATTTTCCCATGTGCAGCAACAGGCGATTACTAAGCTCAAGCTCCAGCTAACGCAGCAAGAGCAAATCCTGGAAGCTCGTATTGCTGAGGCTCAGGAGCAAAATCAAACGTTTCAAGAGCTTTTAACCGCCACTGAGGCGATCGCCCAAGCTCAGCAAGCGGAATTAGAGCGATTGCGAGTCCAAATTGTGCAAGACCGCTCTGAGATGCAGGTACAGCAAAAACGTTTAGAGAAGCAACTCTGCGATTTGCAAGGAGCCTCACAAGGCCAACAGCAGCATGTTTTAGAAATGGAAACTCAGGCATTAGCGGCCCGCACTCTGGCAGCGAGTCTAGAGGTGAAACTAGCTGAAGCGCAACAGCAAATCGAAAGCCTATATGCCAACCTAAGTCAGCGTCAGACAGCTTTTTCTGAGTTAGAGATGCAGTTAGATCAAGCGCATTTAGCTTTGGAGGAGCATCAACTATTGCTGCATCAGATGCAGCAGGCTCAAGCCCTCTTGGCCGAGCAGCACACAACCATTGCCACATTACAACAAGATTTAGTCACAGCTCACGGCAAGATCGAAGAACTAGAAACTCAGATGGCTAAACAGGTTATGCTGCAAGCTAAGCTGCAACAGGCAGGCCAAGAGCGGGAGGCAGAGCGCGATCGCTATCAATCACGGGTCTTAGGCTTAGAGCAACAAGCTGCCGAAATGCAAGAACAAATTCTCAAGCAGGCTCGGCAAGCCAATGAATACGAGACTGCTGTTCAGCATTGGAAAGATCGGTGTGCCGAGAGCCAACGCCAGGCGCTACAACTAAAAGAACAGCTAGCAAAGCGCTCAGAAGATTGCCCAGAGGATTTATCAGAGCTACACACGGCAGAGCCAGAGCCAGAATTAGCTGAAACGTCAGAGCCGATGATTTCTAACCCGACCACTTCCTCTCAATTTGGTCGCGGTTTGAAGGTGGACCTACCTGCCTTCTTGGCTCGACGGCAGAGCTAAAAAACTTTTTGATCCAAGTTTTCGTAAGCCTTCATTTCGTAATATCGATTAAAAAAGCGAGTTCGTGAACCCGCTTTTTTAGTGTTATTCAAAGTAGAAATTATCACTTGGGCTAAACAGTCTCGCCAGGAAGTTGGTTGATACAGCATCATTTCAGGAGTAGGGGATTTTTGCTGAACCTTCACTCACACAACCTACAGGGGTGGTGTTGCGGCAAGACTTCAAGCAGCCTCCATCCAATCGAAAATGCGCTCCAGTTGTTCTAGGGTGACTAAGCCATACTGCCAAAGAATCATCGGCAAAGGCCCTGGATCTTGCTCTCGGTGACGGAGGGCGATCGCGATCGAAGCAGCAGAAATCGACAAATCTTCTTGGAGGAAGCGAATAAAGCGTGAATACGTTGCGGGTGCCATAGTGACCTCAATTTGTTAAATCCAATTTTGTATGGTGAGAAATAAAGTTTTTGAAAACGAGTAGGCACTCTTTAATCTGTCCATTCCCTAAGCAGGGACTTTCTAGAAAGGAGACCAAATTGCTCCACGAGCCAAATTAGCTCCAAGGGTTGCTGTACCTTGAAACCAATCTTTGCTGGGTGAAGTTACCTTTACGATCCCCAGCCAGGGTGAATAGCTAACTAAGCTGATCAACAGCTTGGCTCGATAGGATTACTGAAATCTCCAGCAATCTAAAGGAGCAGGAAGGTTTCTGACTTTAAGCTTCTTAGCCTAAACGATTAGCCCTTAAACAGCTTCAACTTGCTTCTCTCACACCTACATTGCCCTCTGAGAGAGTACCTAAAAAATACTTGATTGTTGCTAGGTAAAGAGTAAAGAACTCGTATAGAACCTATGAACTTTGAGACAAGTATTTTTTACTTCATTAGGCTAGAAGAGCAAAAATAACAAATTCCTCAAACTTTGTATAGCGTATTATCTCTTGATGTAATGAAACTTCAATGATGATTGAATTGAGAGAATTTTTGTAACAATCCTGATCTAGGATTGCGTGGTTGGACGGGTATACCCAGGCAGAAATTGTAGGTTGATGCGATCGCCTACCTTCAGACCCAGTTGAGCCGCTCGACCACCCCGTAGCTCAATCACTTGGTCAATGATGATGTTAGGGCCAGGACCATAGGAAGGGCAAGGATCAGCCTTGCAGGGTGGGACTTGAGCTTGAATTGCTTTTATCTCACCCTTATGCAAAAAAACCATATCCAACGGAATCAAGGTGTTTTTCATCCAAAAACCTACCGACCGGGGTGGATTAAAAGGGAATAGCATCCCGCCATTTTCGGCTAATGTTGTCCGATACATCAAACCCATCGCTTGCTGCTGGCGAGTTTGAGCCACCTCTAACTGAATGACCTGCCCTTTAATTTTGGTTTGAGCGGCGATCGGCAATTGCTGGCCCATATTCTGCTTAACTTGACCTACGGTTGGCTGAATAGTAGGCTGACGCTGAGCTTGTCTTGTGGGTGCAACTGTAGAAGAGGGTGCTGCACAAGCTAACAACAAACTACTTAAACCGATAAATATCAATTGAGACCCAAACTTCACGGCGCTGTATTCCTGCGGGACCTTATGAGCGGAAAATATTGTTCGTTTTAGCTGAGGGCTTGCGAGGTGCGGCAGCCCCACACATAGCTTTAACTCGTTTGTCTTACGCTTCTCGAAGAACATAGCCAACACCTCTCACAGTCTGAATCAAACGCTTTTCACCCTCATCCTCGATCTTCAGGCGCAGGTAGCGGATGTAGACTTCAATGACGTTAGATTCTCCCAAAAAGTCGTAGCCCCAGACATTCTCTAAAATTTGTTCACGGGTCAAAACTTCTCGCGGGTGCTCCATTAAATATTTGAGCAATTCAAATTCCTTCATGGTGAGTTCAATGGCTCGACCATTACGAAGGGCTCTACGAGTAGCTAAATCTAAGACTAATTCACCAAATCGTAGCTGCTCGGTGCTATGCGTGTCAGGTTGGAGATAAAGCCGCACTAACTTTAAAAATTCTTCTGTACGGTAAGGCTTAAGGAAGTAATCGTCTGCTCCTGCCTCTAAGCAGGCTACGCGGTCATCTACCGCATCACGCGCCATTAACATGAGTACTGGCACCCTAGCCCCTGTATTCCGGAGATGATTGCATAGCTTTAAACCTGATTCTCCTGCCAGCATGCGATCGATCACAACTAGAGCCGGTTGCAATGTGTGGGCTTGATGCAGGCCGCTGGTAGCGTCATGAACAACCACAGCTTCATAGCCAGATTCCTTTAAATCAAGCATGACATGTTGAGCTAAAGCCTCATCTGGCTCAACTAGCAAAATGCAAGGACTGCGGTCAGAATTAAGAGTACTCATGACACCTGATGAGAGAGAAGTGAAGTAGAGAGCTTTGGCCGTCGTACCCCTAGGGGCTTCAACTAGCAATCAATACACTCACTAGGTTTGCTGATAGATGAAGATGATAGATGAAATAGGCTTTGCCCAACCTCTACAGGTACCTACTCAATCAGCCGAAGGGCTACAAAATGCCAGGGCAACCTGCGAAGGAGTGAGTATTAATACTTTTAACGTGCTTCCCTTGTTGTAGCACGTCCGTCAGGTATCGACTCTCCACTACGTGGTCAGAAACGATGATTAAGGCAGTTCAACCGAGGTGGGCTTGGCGATGTGAGGCAGTCCCCAACCAAGCTTTTCTCTGAGTAAATGGAAGAACTCTGGCTGTTGCAAGCGGATGAAACGAGCTGAATATTGCGATCGCACCATCCGGACTCGATCCTCTGGCAAGATATAACATCCTGCGTTGCCATCCACCACCATCACTAACCGATTTGGGTTGGCAGGAAAAATAGTCACAGGTTCGCTATCTGCAAAAACGAGGGCCCTAGAAGCCAACGAATGGGGACAAATAGGAACTAACTGCAAAACCGGGACACCTGGGGTAATGACAGGACCGCCCGCTGAAAGAGAATAAGCTGTAGATCCGGTGGGTGTGGAAACAATGATGCCGTCTGCGGCAATATCTACCGGGGCGTGCCGACCAATTTCGATTTCAAAGTGGCACATACTGGTCAAGGGTTCTCGATGCATGACCATTTCATTCAGGCACAGAGCTTCCCACAACAAGCGATCGCTGCGAAAGACTTGAACCGAGAGCATCACCCGCTCTTCTACTTCATAGTCACCCGCTAAAACCAGCTCTAAGGCTTGCGGCAAATAATTTAAGTAGGTTTCAGTGAGAAACCCCATGTGTCCGGTGTTAACGGTCAGTAAGGGGATATGGCAAGGAGCAATTTGTCGAAAAGCTGAGAGCACTGTACCATCGCCTCCCAAGACAATGGCAAAGTCCATCGTTTCATCAAACCCATCTGGAATCAGATGCTCAATCGGGGTATGACAGATCGGCCCTTCTGGTCCAGAGCACCCAAGAATTCCACCAGCGCCAGTAGTTGAGCAAACCTCCCAACCAGTTGCGGTGAGCTTGTCCTCTAGCTCCTCAGCCATGCGACAAGCAATAGGTTTGATGTCGTTGTAAATAATGCCGACTTTGGGCACGCTTAAAATCCAGCTTATAAGTCAATTTAAGGGGTTAGGAAGAAACTCAACTGCAACTATTATCTACGACTGATGCGAGACTCAATCCATTGCAAGGCGGTGAATGGAACCTGTAATCTTTCACAAATCAAGATGTTGCAAGCCGCGGCTTTAAGAGCCTATAGGCAAAGCTAAAAATCCATCTTTAAGGACGGAGGGGCTAAGCTTTTGAGTTTTCCAATAGCTCTAATGGTACCAGGTTGGTCACCGTAGGAAGTAGACCTCTCAAGTAAGCCACTGCATCAGAGCAACCAGTTAAGTCGATAGCAATGGCTAAAACAATGATTGGTTGCGGCTTTCATACATTTTTTTATAGTCCAAATAACGGACTAAGAGCAATAGGCGCTGCTGTCCTGATGCCAGTTATTTGAAAAAGCCAGACTTGAAGGCTGTCTTTTTATTGGTTTGTTTAGTAGCTTGGGTTTGCTCGTAGTCCAATTCCTTTAGCTTTTTCAAGATGCGACTGAAGTAATCTTGCAAGTAAACTTCTAGGGTTGTTGTCTCTTGAGGATCGATCCCAAAAGCACTGTAGGTCTCGTCCATCGAAGCTTTGAGCGGTTTTCCGGTTGCCAAAACTTCTGTGAAGGCTAAGCGATCGGCTAAGTTCCAGCTCCACTGGAAGAAACGAGCGCTCCGGCGTACCGAGCGCAACAGCCCCATCGGCATCCGAGTGATTTTTGCTTCTTTTCCAGACAGGCGTTCGCAAAGCCGAATAATTTCGTAGCTGCCCCAAGCCCGTGAACCTACTATGGGAAACGCCTTCTTTTCGGTTTCTGGGGCGGAGAGGGCTCGGATCGCAAATTTGGCAATATCTTGAGTGTCCATATAGGCAATGGGCGTGTCTTCTCCAGTCACCCAAACTGCCTGCTTTTCCAAGATTGGAATGGCGTATTGCCCGATTAACCCTTGCAAAAATCCGCAAGGCCGCAAAATTGTGTAGTTTAAGCCAGATTCAGCTAGAAATAGCTCGGTGCACCGCTTGATTTCCATCAATGGTACGTCTGGGTACTGGTCGGCATTCAAAATTGAGAAAAAGATAAAACGCTGGACGCCAGCTGCTTTAGCCGCTTGAATTAAGGCTACTTTTCCTTCCCAATCGACTTGCTTGATGCTCAGAGAATCGGTAGGACGGCTCGTGGCAGCATCGATAACGGCTGTAACGTCTTTAAGCGCTGGGATGAGGCTCTCCGGTTCACACAAGTCTGCTGGGATGAGTTCTGCTCCCCACTCCTTCAAGAAAGCTGCCTTCCTGAGACTGCGAACCAAGCAACGAACTTGGTGTCCCTCATCAAGGGCCCGACGAGCTACTTGCCTTCCCAAGGTACCAGTGGCACCGACAACTAATAACTGCATGAAGGGTGAATGATAGTTTGTTAACTTTTTATAAGATATTATCAGAAATTGTTGGTTTCTTGACAGCGATTACAATTCGCTATCTCAATGGCATCGTCTACCCTCAACGTATGAGGCCATTTTCAGGGCTCAGGAGCTGATAAGGATGAAAAATGAGAGGATCTAACAGGCGATCGCCGTTAATTCAGGTTGTAGAGTTTGGTGCGGAGTTTTATGGCAGCTTGGCCTGCGATCGCAGCGCTGATGTAAATAGAGCCAGCACGATTCGTTGGCTTCCTGCGATAACGTTAAACTGGACAGAACGACTGGTCCCTGAAACGGCTGATCCCTGAAACGGCAGAAGATAAATAAAAATTGAGCTTTTCCCGCAAGCTTTAGGGTTGCAAAAGTTTATTCTTCGAGCTCTACAATCAATCCACGACTGAGTTTTTAACCCGCTATGTCTAATCTTGAGTCTCTGTCTGTTTGCTCCGCCCCAGCTACTACAGCACCAGTGGCAGACGATCTCAATTGCAAAGACCAGCACCCGGTGAATCTGAGCCATGTGCGGCAACTACATCGAGATATTCTAAGCGTGGATAAAGCCCAACGCATGGCAGAATTTTTTGGGTTATTAGGAGATGCTAACCGCCTGCGAATTGTATCGGCTTTGGCAGTCCAAGAGTTATGTGTGTGCGATCTCGCTGCTGCTGTCAAAATGAGTGAGTCAGCGGTATCGCACCAGTTGCGGGCTTTGCGGACTATGCGCTTGGTGGGTTATCGAAAGCAAGGTCGCAATGTTTTTTATTGCCTCAAAGATAGCCACGTGCTGAACTTATATCGAGAGGTGGCTGATCATTTGGATGAACCGGAAGACTAAATTAAGCTCCACTATCACCGTCTTGTAAAGAGCAGTGAGCTATCTTAGAGGGCCAGACTTACTCTTCGCCGCCTTGGATTTTGAGCAGTAGGAAACCCATGCCCAATCCGACCAAGATCAAGGTAAAGGACAAAACAGCTGCATTGAGAATTTCACCATTCATCGCTTTAATGCTCCTTGTTAAACCCGCAGTCAGTATTTTAGAACAGTTTGACCCCTAATCCTTGCTCTGAGTATCGGCAAGCTCCCAGGTTCTATGAGGATTCAATCTACTCCAATTGCTTTGCCTACAACAGCGTTGCCACAGCTTCCTCGGTTAGTAGTGACGTTAGGTGATCCGGCGGGAATTGGTCCCGAAGTTGTTTTGAAAGCATTGGCTGAACCTAGCCTGACCTCAACCTGCGAGATCACGGTGGTAGGCAGCCAAAGATTATTACGCCAAGCTTATCTGCAATTGAAGCGGCAACAGAGTTTGGGCGATCGCGAAGCTGAACCCCTAGCAGATCCAGATCAACTTTTGATTTTAGATTTGCCTCTGAATCAAGCAACCGAATCCCAGATCACGGTAGGGGCTGGCAATGCTGCTAGTGGAGCTGCAAGTTTTGCTTATTTAGAAACGGCGATCGCTCATACTTTGGCAGGAGAGTTTGATGGTATCGTCACGGCTCCCATTGCCAAGTCAGCCTGGAAAGCAGCAGGGCATGAATATCCTGGACAAACAGAGTTGCTGGCAGAGCGCTCTGGAACTCAACGCTTCGGTATGTTGTTCGTAGCGCGATCACCTCATAGTAATTGGACATTGCGAACGCTGCTTGCAACTACTCACATTCCGCTGCGTCAAGTGCCTGATGTTCTAACGCCAGAGTTGATGACGGCTAAGTTGGAGCTATTAGCAGCATGCTTACAGCAGGATTTTGGTCTCAGTACCCCTCGAATTGCGATCGCCGGTCTTAATCCTCATAGCGGTGAGCAAGGCCAGTTAGGTCGAGAAGAGCAGGAGTGGCTGATTCCTTGGTTGGAGCAAGCCCGTCGTCAGTGGCCGCAGTTGCAACTCGAAGGTCCAGTCCCTCCGGATACGCTTTGGGTGAAGCCTGGACAAGCTTGGTATGGTGCCGCTGGTGCAGATTCCTCAGCTCATGATGCTTACTTAGCGCTGTATCACGACCAAGGCTTAATTCCTGTCAAGTTGCTAGCTTTTGACCGAGCTATTAACACATCTATTGGTCTGCCCTTTGTCCGCACGTCTCCCGATCACGGTACTGCTTTTGATATTGCGGGTCGAGGAGTTGCCAACGCTAACAGTATGAAAGCTGCGGTGCAATTGGCAGCGGAATTAGCCAGGCGCAGAATGAAGTCTTTTCCATCAACCTAAATAAACGCACCTGATCTGGGTATTGCTAATGAAGCCCAGACAATGATGGCAGTGCTAGCTCGATCCAGTGCAGCGATCGCCTTGCATTTGTTAAGACAGATTGAGTGCGATGTAGATATGTTAAGTTGGCGCTAAGTTTTCGGAACTTGAGGTCATCCTAGACCCATAAGACTCATAAATCTGAAGCTGCAAACTCGCTCCAATCAAACCAAATCTGTCTCAAGACAGTTTAATTGCGAAAATAAACATGCAGAAAACATCAACCTTTAATGACTTTTGCAATGTTTATTAATATAATCGAGTAAAAACTAGCGTGAAAATAAAAAACATTCAGTATAGGTGATTACAAAGTTATCTGAGCTACAAATTTTCTAACTACGTTATTTTGTTTGGATCCTTTGTAGTTTTCCAGTTGCGCTCAAAAGGGTAAATATGATTCAGTCCATTCAATACTCTATTAACTTGATTCAAGATGAAGCGTTGCACCTGGTGCAGCAGGGCGTTGTAAGTCGTCAGCAGCCGATTTATGCCCTGTGCAAATACATTCCAGCCCGTGAATGGGCCTTGGTGGAATGCGAACTAGAGCGCAGCAATTTCTTGCTCAGAGACCGCATTGGAGATCTGATTAGCTGCGAAAGTTGGGAAAACGACTAAATAATCTCTAAATATCAAGTCTAGACGTCTGATCCGAAGACGCCTCACTCGCTATATTTCTCCTGTGAGATGAGCCAGTTAATTTGAAAAGGCGATCGCTACAACCCTACTATTCAGTTGGGTTTTGACTTCTGAGTTTCTCCAATTCAGTTCGAATTGCGGCAATTTGGGCAGTTAATTCTTGCAACTCAAGCTGCACATCTGGAGGGGCAGCCGGGGTAGCTGTAGCAGTGTTTGTCTGAGCTTGAGTCGTAGCATCGTAAGGCGGCTGAGCTTGTTGACGCTGGCGCTGCTCTAAGATCGTATCAACAAAGTTGCGGGCTTCTTGCTCGGTCATAGCGCCCTTAGCATCCCATTCCTCTGCCAACTGACTGAGGTCAGTTCTTAGCTGGCTCAAGTTTTGCTCCCGCTTTTGGGGATCTTGCAGCACTTCAATCAAGGAAGTAGTTGCCCCGAGGGTCACCCGTAATCCTTTTTGCAGTAAGTAAGTCAGATTATTAGAATCCATTGGTAGGAATTAAGTGCTAATGGTGATTGGTTGCCTCGATTTTACTGTAAGTCACGATTAGGCAGCCTGCTCTAGGTACTGATTTACGTCTTCGACTAAACGCGTTAGTTCTGTTTCGGTTGTTAAACGAATGCGATCGTCGCGTAACGTGACCAGCACTTTGGCAGCAAAGGGAGTGGGCCAAATGTTGGGATTACAAAAGATTTCTAAAAACACATCCCCGGTGTAACGATACTCGACTGATTTCTGTGGATTAGGTCTGCCACCTGGAGTAGTTGCTGCAACCGCTTTCAAGCTTTCTAACAGTCCTGTTAAAGCAGCTTTCAGCTCTTGAGCCGCCTGAGCTGTAAAGTTAAAAGCAACAGAGCCTTCGCCCAAATTGAGAGTGAGTGGAGTCGCAGCCATAAGCGATCTATTTTGAGAGTCTGAGTGTTTATCGTACCGGGGAAACGGCCTGCGCAATACTAGTGATCTGAACAGATATCTCGTTTAGACTGAAGGCCAGAGAACTCTGATCCGGGTTCAGGAGAGTTCGATCATGGTCGTTGACAACCGTTCACAAGTTCGCAAGGTATTGCTCATTACCTTGGTGCTCAATCTATTTGTGATGCTCTTAAAGGCATTGGTGGGATGGTCAACAGGTTCGCTGAGCTTGCTGGCTGATGCTTTGCATAGCGTCACAGACAGCGTCAACAATGTTTTGGGATTAGTAGCTAGTCGTTTTTCCTCTCCCGAACCCGATCGCGATCATCCCTATGGTCATCAGAAATTTGAAGCTGTGGGTGCTTTAGGAATTGCAGCTTTTTTGGGGATCGCTTGCTTCGAGATTTTGCAAGGAACGGTCGAACGATTACTCCGAGGTAGTCAACCCGTCAACATCTCGGCCTCCGAGTTGTGGCTCTTGCTGGCGGTATTGGGGATCAATATTTTTGTCACTTTTTATGAGCGGGCAGTTGGGCAACGAGTCAACAGCCCCATTCTGATTGCTGATGCGCAACACACCATGAGCGATGTTTGGGTAACGATTAGTGTACTGGCTGGTTTGGTCGGGATTTGGGCTTGGAATCTGCAATGGCTAGACTTGGCGTTGTCGTTTCCAGTAGCGATTCTGGTATTTAGTAGTGGTTGGTCAGTGTTGCGGTCTAATTTGCCTTGGCTAGTGGATGAAATGGCGATCGCTCCAGAAGCCATTCACGCGATCGCAGCCCAAGTTCCTGGCGTGATCAACTGTCACAGTATTGCTTCAAGAGGAGTCTTAGGTCGGCAAGTCTTCATCGAAATGCATTTGATTGTGGATGCTGCGGATGTTGAAACCGCCCACCAAATTACCGAAGCCCTAGAAGCACGACTCGAAGAACGATATGGTCCAGCGCGAATTAATATTCACGTGGAGCCTCCTGCCTACATGTCTAACCAAATTAGTTACGAAAATGATTTGTCTTAGTTACCGACTTAGTGCTTAAAAACAAAAATCTGCATCTCATGAGGAAAGGCAAGAGTTAGATTTCCCATGGAAGCTTTTAATTAATTTTTAATAAACAGTTAATAAAGACTATAGTTTTCCACAGATCAAGGGGTTTTTCCACAGATTTAGCCCTGTTTTCCACAAAAAATTTATAAGAGTTATGGTGCCGCTATTTATTTCTTTAATAGCAGCACCCTATTTATTAGCAGTGATTAGCGAGATGGATCAGCGAAGTAGAACCTAGCTGATAAGAAGACTTAGCTATCTCGGGTCATCTCGGCATCGCAATAAATGAACCAGTAGAAGCTAGAGCGCACCTATTCCCACTCGATTGTGCCGGGGGGCTTAGAGGTAATGTCATAAACTACCCGATTGACACCAGGTACCTCGTTCACAATCCGATTGGAAATGGTTTCTAGCAGATCGTAGGGAACGCGAGACCAGTCTGCGGTCATGCCATCTTCGCTGGAAACCAATCGCAGGACAATGGGGTAGGCGTAGGTTCTTTGGTCACCCATGACACCGACACTGCGAACGGGCAGCAATACAGCAAAGGCTTGCCAGAAATCGTGGTAAATGCCGCGCCGATTAATTTCTTGACGCACAATTAAATCTGCGTCACGGAGAATTTCTAAGCGCTCTTCGGTGATTTCTCCTAGGATGCGGATGGCGAGACCAGGCCCAGGAAAAGGATGCCGCTGCACAATTTCTTCAGGTAAACCAACGGAGCGGCCCAACTTCCGCACTTCATCCTTAAACAATTTGCGGAGGGGTTCAACCAGCTTGAAGCACAAGTCTTTAGGTAAGCCACCGACGTTGTGATGACTCTTGATTTTGACTGCTACCCGTTCGCCTGTCTTTGGATCAACATTAGTATCTGCAGACTCAATCACATCCGGGTAGAGAGTACCCTGAGCTAAGTAGTCGAAAGGCCCTAGCCGCCTGGATTCTTCTTCAAATACGCGGATGAACTCATGACCAATCCGCTTGCGCTTTTCTTCGGGATCGGTAATTCCATCCACTGCGGCTAAGAAGCGATCGCGGGCATTGACGTAGGCAACATTGATGTGGAATTGCTCCTCAAACAGCTTCACCAACCGTTCTGGCTCATACTTCCGCATGAAACCTTGGTCGATAAACATGCAGGTGAGTTGATCGCCGATGGCTCGGTGCATCAAGAAAGCTAACGTCGAGGAATCAACGCCGCCAGAGAGAGCCAGCAACACTCGCTTATCACCAACTTTGGCCCGAATTTCCCGGATCGATTGCTCAACGAACGCAGCCGTGGTCCAAGTCGGTTCGGCTTGGCAGATGTGATAAACAAAGTTGCGAATCAACGGCATGCCGCCGAGGGAATGCACCACTTCTGGGTGGAATTGCACGCCATACAGCTTCCTCTCGTGGTGAGCGATCGCCGCACAGGAAGTATTATCTGTGTGCGCCAGCAATTCAAAGCCATCTGGTAACTTCGTCACCGAGTCGCCATGACTCATCCACATCGTGGTGCCATCGTCCACATTGGTGAGCAAGTCAGTGGGATCATCAATCACGAGAGCTGCTTTGCCATATTCCCCGCGATCGGCCCGCTCCACTTCGCCACCGAGCTGTTGCACCATCAACTGCATGCCATAGCAGACTCCCAGAACTGGAATGCCCAACTGCCAAATCTCTGGATCACACTGAGGAGCGCCCTGGTCATAGACCGAGCTGGGACCGCCAGAGAGAATAATGCCTTTGGGGTTGAGCTGCCGTAGCTGTTCCGCCGTGGTGCGATAAGAGATGACCTCAGAGTAAACCTGAGTTTCGCGAATCCGACGAGCAATCAGCTCTGAGTACTGAGAGCCGAAGTCTAAAATGACAATAATTTGTCGATCCAGCTGTTTTAAATCTTCAGCTTGAATCACTGGTTCAGTCTGTAGAGTCACGGACGTATCCTGATGCAGTTGGGGTAGATGTAGAGATAAACCCTTGCTATGGCGTGCCTAAAGCACAAAAGCAATGCCAAAAACGAATCCTAAAAATTTCTTTACTTTTAAATCAAGTGTACGCGCATTTAAGCTAGATTAACAGACTTGGGACAATAATTTCTGCGCGATTTCGCTTCGCACTAAAATGTGGCGATCGCGATCGAACAAAATTGAGCCAACTTGAACAGTGCGCTCGCTATGGGTGTAGATGTAGGCTTGGCAGCGCTGATCAATTTGTTGGGCGATCGCGCCATAAACCTGTTGCACCCAATTGTTGTCTGATGCGGTGTCGAGCGATCGCAAGTGGTTTAAAGCAGCTTCAGCCGTAGCGCTGGCAAATATGGTGGGTAGAGTTTGACTGGGTAGGCCTAGATTAGCGCAGTGAGCGGTCAAGATTTCTAGTCGTCCGTCAGCAACGTGGTGATGCGTGTGAAAAATGCCGCCAGCCAACTTGATCAACTTGCCGTGGTAGCCAAATAACAACACCGCTTGCACTCCTGCTAAGCCTGCTTCAACTAGCATGGGGCCAATCCAATTCGCAGTTTTAACCAAGCGATTCGGATTAATGCCTATCTGAGTGGCTAAGTCCAAGCCATTTTCGCCCACGCAAAAGACCAAACCATCGAAATAAGATTGCTTGGCGTGTAGCGCTTCCCGAAAGGCTTCAAGTTGTCCGGGAGCGCTCAAGGGCTGGGAAATACCTGTGGTGCCAAGAAGAGATAATCCTTCCACAACCCCAAAAGCCGCGTTAGAAGTGCGTTCTGCCAAAGTCCGTCCCTCTGGCAAAATAATCGTGACTCGAATTTTTTCACCTGACGTTAACTGCCGCTCCAAGTTAGTGTGCAAGAGCCGCTGAGCATAGGCATAGATCGCCGCCTGATTCTCTTGGTTTTCTGCCTTAATCTGTCGCCCCACCCCTTCTCCACCCTGGAGCACAACTGTCTCTAGCTGATTTGGCTCTCCCCACTCGACTAAGGCCCAAATAGGGGTATCGCGAGTCAGGTCTAAGTTATCGCCGGGGTCACTGTGGGCGATCGCTAGAGCCGAGTTAGCCGTGAGTCCAGCCACCTGAGCAATGGGAATTGTCACCGTTTCAGCAGGCTCGACTAAATCTAGGTCAACGGAAGAGATGCTTTGGGGGCCTTGGCGTAGCCATCGTAATGCAGCGATCGCGGCAGCGGCAGCAAAAACAGGCAGCGTGTATCCAGCTCGTAATTCGGTCAAGTAAAAAATCCTCAGTCCAACTCCGTGAATATACTTTTGTGACAAAAATCACGAAAAGTAAGTGATTGATCACAGTTTCTTTATAAGAATTTTAGGTTCAGATTGGATATGGAGGAGTCTGTCCTCTGGCAGTTGGGGTTTCAACGTCCAGCCTCAATGCCGCCTCTCTTGTGACGTTTCCTGGAGACCCCAATGAAAACCGTCATAAACTCGACTACGAATACTCTTAACTCCGATGCGATCGGCGTAGAAGAGGAGGCAACAACCCTTACTGTTGTGCTGCAACCTCAGGGTTGCTTAAACACGGCTAGCAGTCCAGGATTTCAACAGGAGCTAGAGCAGGCACTGGCAGGGGCATCGAATGCAGTGATTGTAGATTTGTTGCATGTAGAGGCAGTAGAGCCAGCAGGAGTGAGCGTCCTGTTAGCAGGAATTAAGCTGGCGACGAGCTTGAACAAATCTCTATCTATCTGGTCCATGAGCCGGGTGACGCGGGTGGCCTTGGAAACGGAGTGGGGCCGTCAGCGTGCCGTGACTTTAGGAACTTGGAGCGACTTGTGCAAGCAGGAATTTGAACTATTTTTGCGTACCAACAGTTGGGCTCGGAAGCAATCAGTGGCAGCTCAAGCAGTAGCGGCTCAAGCGGCGGCTAAAATCCCGGTAAACATCCCTGTTCCACGACGCATGAGTTATGTAGCTGGTAATACTGACCTAGAAATGCGAACGCAGCAGACTGCTTAGGACCGTGTACAGCCTAGAACCTTTGGGCAAGCGGCTGAGAGGTTTAGGAATTATTGCAATAGTTTGAGAAAGATATCTTTCGCCTGGATGGTGTTTAGGAGCGATCGCCCAAAATACTGTCAAAAGAATTGAGCAGCCTTAACCACAGGCTGATGGTATTGCGCCTACAAAATTAGTAAAAATATTTAACAAATCAAGATTTCTAGCTTCAGCATGCTGAGACAAGCAGTGGATTTGACAACTGTTGAGGTGGCAGCGGTTCCTGTGTCTGGAATTCTAGATCCGGTTGCCGATCCGGAACCTATAACGGTCTCTCGAAAACCTTCTAAGCAAGCAATTCGGATTAGCCTCAGAGCCTCCACCCTAGATGGTGTTTTTGCGACCATCTTCTCGAATGTGGCAGGCGGGGTTTTACTCAGCAACTTCTTGGTGGAGCTGGATGCCAGTCCTGTCGAGCTAGGGATGTTGGCCTCAATTCCACTGCTAGCCAATCTGCTGCAACCTTTGGGAGCTTACTTAGCCAACCGCACTACCAGTCGCCACCGCTACGGTTTGTGGATTTATGCTCCGGCTAGATTGCTCTGGCTAATTCTGGTCCTTGGCATTGGAGTCGCCAGTCTTCAGCCAACTCCTCCCCATCTTTTAGTGCAGTGGGCTTTGGCGATCGTCGTGCTGACCCATTTTTTAGGGGCTTTGGGGGGAGCCTCATGGTTCAGTTGGGTGGCAGCTCTAGTGCCTCGGCAATTGCGCGGTCGCTATTTTGGCATTCGCAACAGTGCCATTAGTTTGACCAACTTACTCAGCGTTCCTTTGGTGGGACTGGCGGTGACGGCTTGGCCAGGAGGTAGCATCCAAGGATATGGAGTGTTGCTATTCTTGGGCGTGATTGTCGGGCTGGTTAGCATCGGGTTTCAGTACTGGATGGTGGATGTCAATCCTCAAGCGCAGCAACAGGAACATGCTGAGTCATTGGCCCAGGAATCTGCTGATTTGGATGCAGTTGCAGCAGCTGAGCCTTCTAAGAGTAAAAGCTTTTGGCAAGACAGAAACTTCTTGATGTTCTTGCTCTACTTTGCCTTGTGGGGTTTCTCAGTTAACTTGAGCGCTCCCTTTTTTAACATTTATCTGTTGGATACTCTGTCTTTAGATGTCAATTGGGTGACTACTTATACGAGCCTGGGAGCGGGAGCTAATTTACTCATGCTGGTGCTGTGGGGCAGATTAGCCGATCGCATTGGGAATCGCCCCATTCTTGTATTAGTGGGCATTCTGGTCGCGGTTACTCCCTTGCTGTGGCTAGGGACAGGGACGGATTTAACATCCCTACTCGTTTGGTTTCCACTGCTGCATATTTTGGCGGGGGGCACTTGGGCCGCGATCGATCTGTGCATCAATAACATTCAGCTAGGAGTTGCACCCGTTCAGCATCAGGCTACCTATTTCGCGATCGCCGGAGCCGTAGCAGGAGTCAGCGGAGCCTTAGGAACAACCGCAGGAGGATTTCTGATCGAGTTCACAAACTCTGGTGGCATCTTGGGACTGTTTGCCCTCTCCAGCGTCATTCGCTTAGCGGCAATTTTGCCCTTGCTGTTTGTTCGGGAGCAACGTCCACGCTCAGTTCGCCAAGCAGTGCAAGCTCTCGCGCAAGGTTTGAGTAACGCCCTGAAAATACCAAAGCGATCGCCCTTGCTCTTCAAACCACAAGCTGTAGCAGTAGAAGCCACGACCTTCCCAGATCAGGCACAATAAAGACATCCATTACCTATTCCTGACTCAATAGAATAGGTTGTCTGGGGATACCAGTTGTAGATGAATCAGGTAGATTACCTTCGCATCAGCTTGATCGATCGCTGCAACTTCCGGTGCCTTTACTGCATGCCGGAGGGTACAGACTTAGAGTACGCACTTCAGCAAAACTTGCTAACTCATGCTGAGTTGCTCACTTTAATCAACGAAGTGTTTGTTCCAGTTGGGTTTACTCAGTTTCGCTTGACCGGAGGCGAACCCTTGATTCGTCCAGGGGTGGTGGATATTGTCAGGGCGATCGCGGCTTTGCCAGAAACTCAAGATCTATCCATGACCACCAATGGTTTTTTGTTGGCAGACCTAGCGCAGGAGCTTTACGATGCGGGTTTGCGACGAATCAATATTAGTTTGGATTCTCTAGAGCCAGAAACCTTCGACAAGATTATTGGCCATCGGGGGCGATCGCGTTGGCAGCAAGTTTGGGATGGTATTCAAGCGGCTCATCGAGTTGGGTTTAACCCGCTGAAGCTGAATGTCGTGGTGATTCCGGGCGTAAATGACCAAGAAGTTTTAGACTTGGCGGCTTTGAGCCTCGATCGCGAGTGGCACATCCGGTTTATTGAATTTATGCCGATTGGCAATGCTTCTCTGTTTGGCGATCGCGGTTGGATTGCTTCAGAGGAATTAAGACAGCAGATTCGCGATCGCTGGGGTCTGACGGAAGGGGAAGTGCGAGGAAATGGCCCTGCTGATGTGTTCCGCATTCCGGGAGCGCAAGGAACATTGGGCTTTATTAGCCAAATGTCTGAGTGTTTTTGCGATCGCTGCAATCGCATGCGACTCTCTGCCGACGGTTGGCTCCGCCCTTGCCTATTGAACGAAGATGAGCAAGTCGACTTAAAAACTGCTTTGCGCTCTGGGGTACCTACCGCTCAGTTACGCGCCCAAGTCAGAAAGCTGCTGCAACTGAAGCCTGAAATTAACTTCAAGCAACGCGACTCTGGAACTCAATCGGGTGCTTATAGCCGCACTATGTCGCAAATTGGCGGCTAATCCAAAATAATCCAAAAACTAAGGTTTAAAAAATCAAAAGCTCCCAAATGACGGTTCGGGAGCTGCTGATCAAATATTTCAATGCCGCGGTAACACAAGAATGCTGAAAAGAGTTCTGAACGATTAAGCTTGGCGAGAGTAGTACTCAACCACAAGCAGTTCGTTGACTTGGAGTGCGATCCATTCCCGCTCAATCACACCATTCACCTTGCCAGTGAGTTTGCCTTTGTCGAACTCTAAGTGGCTAGGCAGGTGAGCGAGGCCAGGATACTGTAGATTTTGTTCAATCAACTGACGAGAGCGATCGCGGTCTCTAACACCAATGACTTCGCCGGGACGGCACTGGTAGCTAGCAATATCTACGGGACGACCATTCACAGTAATGTGACCGTGGTTGACTAACTGACGTGCAGCAGGAATCGTAGGAGCCATACCGAGACGGAAAACGGTATTGTCCAGGCGCATTTCTAGCAACTGCAACAGGGTTTGTCCGGTAGAACCCGCAGCCCGACGAGCTTTCCGTACATAGCGAAGTAGCTGTCTCTCGGTGATACCGTAGTTGAAGCGCAACTTTTGCTTCTCTTCTAGACGGACACCGTATTCAGATTTCTTCTTGCGTTCTTGACCGTGCTGTCCAGGTGGATATGCCTTTCTGGGAGACTTCCGAGTCAAGCCAGGTAGGTCACCCAAACGACGCACAACTCTGAGGCGAGCGCCTCTATATCGCGACATGTAGCTTCCTCAAACTAAAATTTACCCAAAGATCCCAGTATAGACCCTGTTTTAAGAACAAGAAAGAGGCTATGTCAAATTAGTCTGTAGCTGCTTGTTGTGCCGTCGTTCAGAACTGTCAGCGAGAAATACAGACAAAACCAAGCGACTTAAAATGGAATTTATGAAGCGCTTAGTCATCGGCTCGATCCGGGGTTATCAAATTTTAGTTTCGCCACTGCTGCTGCCTGCTTGCCGCTTTCACCCGACTTGCTCTCAGTATGCGTTGGAAGCGGTAGAGCGGTTTGGCCCTTGGCGAGGTGGTGGATTAGCACTGCGCCGAATTGCTCGCTGTCACCCTTTCCATCCCGGTGGCTATGATCCTGTCCCTGCCGTAACGCCTGCTACTGATGCTGATGATGAACCCAGTCTCTGAGCCGATCGTCAAAGATTTGGTGCTAGTGGGTGGAGGTCATAGCCATGCGATCGCCCTACGCATGTTGGGGATGCAGCCTCTCTCTGGGGTGCGGATTACGCTCCTCACAGAAGCCTCAGATACTCCCTATTCGGGGATGCTGCCTGGACATATTGCGGGCTTTTATAGCCACGATGAATGCCATATCGACCTGCGACCACTCGCTCAGTTTGCTCAAGCGCAACTGTATCTCGATCGCGTGGTGGGCTTGGACTTAGCAAACAAGCGAGTGATTTGTGCCCATCGTCCGCCTGTGGCTTTTGATGTCGTTTCTATTGATATTGGTAGTACCCCGACGATTCCAGACATTGCTAGGGCTGTGGAGTCGAGTATTCCAGTCAAGCCAATTCGTCGCTTTCTAGATCATTGGGATCAACTCATTGAGCAGGTGGCAGAAAATCCTGAGAAACCAATCTGCATCGGAATTATCGGAGGTGGCGCGGGTGGCGTGGAACTGTCGCTTGCAGTCCAGCGACATCTGCACAAAGTTCTGAGGCGATCGCAGCAACCACCAACAAATCTATCCCTACATCTGTTTCAGCGTGGAACCGTTTTGATGCCAGGGTATAGCCGTTGGGTAGGCGATCACTTCCACAAAATCCTAGCTCATCGAGGCATTCACCTCCACCTCGGAGAAACAGTCACAGAAGTCCAGGCGCATCAAGTTAAGTGTGAATTGGGGTTGACGGTGGCTTGTGATCATACGTTTTGGGTCACGCAGGCTGCGGCACCAAATTGGATAAAAGCATCTGGCTTGGCTACGGATGCTCAAGGCTTTATTGGAGTGGATGAAAATCTGCGATCGCTCTCTCATCCCTTCGTGTTTGCCGCTGGTGACATCGCCACTATCAAAAACCATCCCCGACCTAAAGCTGGGGTGTTTGCAGTGCGTCAAGGCAAGCCACTATTTGAGAATTTACGCCGAACCTTATCAGGGCAGCAGCTCAAGCCCTACATTCCCCAGAAGCGTTATCTCAGCTTAATCGGCACCAGCGAGGACTCTGACTCTAATCAACACAATGCCGCGATCGCTTCTTGGGGTCCGTTTGGTTGGCAGTCTTCTACACTTTGGCAGCTTAAGGATGGAATCGATCGGCGGTTTATGGATCGCTTCAGTCAACTGCCGGAGATGATGCACCAGCCCACCTCAACTCTTGCTGCACAGTTACAGCCACAACCTCAGAGTCAAATCCAAAATCTTATGCGGTGTGGTGGCTGTGGGGCCAAGGTTGGTAGCAGCGTTTTAGAGCGAGTTCTCCAGCGCATTCAGCAAGAATATCCCCAGCCTAGCGATCGCGCCGATATTCTCATCGGTTTAGATGCACCGGATGATGCAGCCGTCTTGCAAATACCTGCTGATCGCGTTTTGGTACAAACCATTGATTACTTTCGCTCCTTAATCAACGACCCGTTTGTGTTTGGTCAAATTAGTGCCAACCACTGCCTCAGCGATATTTTTGCGATGGGAGCCATGCCTCAAAGTGCTTTAGCGATCGCGACGGTTCCCTACGCCCTGGAAGCCAAGGTGGAGGAAACGCTCTACCAGCTGCTAGCGGGTGCTTTAAAGGTTTTACATCAGGCAGGAGCAGCTTTAATTGGTGGTCACACGACAGAAGGAGCAGAATTGGCTTTTGGCCTAACTTGCAACGGTTTGGCTGAGCGCGATCGCCTTTTGAGAAAAACGGGAATGCACCCAGGACAAGTTCTGATTTTGACCAAAGCGTTGGGGACGGGAGCCTTGTTTGCGGCAGATATGCAGCGCCGAGCCAAAGGTCGTTGGATTGATGCGGCGGTAGAGTCGATGTTGCAGTCGAATCAAGCGGCTGCTGAATGCTTGATGCAACATCAAGCCAGCGCTTGCACAGATATTACGGGGTTTGGGCTGTTAGGACACTTGGCTGAGATGACCCAAGCTTCTCAAGTTGCGGTGGAACTAAAGCTGGCAGCGATCCCACTGTTGGCAGGAGCCAGAACGGTTGTAGAACAAGGCATTGTGAGTTCGCTGCAACCCCAAAACTTACGGGCCGCGTTAAAAGTACAAAATTGGTCGGAGATTAGCGATCGCCCGGAATCCGCTTTACTCTTTGATCCCCAAACTTCTGGTGGTCTGCTTGCCGCTGTGCCCGCAGAACGAGCTAGCGATTGTGTTAGTGCTCTCCAGTCATTGGGTTATCAGCAAAGTCGGGCGATCGGCGGCATTTTTCCCTGCACTTCATCCCCTGAGCCGATTACGATCGAACTGTAGGGTTGCTTGCTGTTTGGTTTGATTCATGCCCCAAGTCGTTGATGTTGCTGAGTTTTTGCATTGCCCTGGCCTGATTCTGGATGTTCGCAGCCCAGGAGAATTTTTTCAGGGGCACATTCCGGGTGCGCAGAGTTTCCCGTTGTTTAGTAATGACGAACGGGCCGAGGTGGGTACGTGCTACAAACGGCAGGGACAAGAAACAGCGATTGAATTAGGTCTGGCGATCGTCGGTCCCAAACTCGCTGGTTTTGTGACTCAAGCCAAAGCCCTAGCCCCTGAGCGTCGGGTACGATTGCACTGCTGGCGAGGCGGGATGCGGAGCAACAGTATGGCTTGGCTCCTGGAAACGGCAGGTTTTCAGGTCACTCTGCTGCGCAGTGGCTACAAAAACTTTCGTCATTGGGTGCGCTCCACCTTGGCTACTCCAAAAACTTTGGCAATTTTGGGAGGGATGACAGGCACTGGCAAGACAGAAATCTTAGTGGCCCTGGCAGAACAGGGAGAGCAAGTTCTGGACTTAGAAAACTTAGCGAACCATCGAGGCAGTAGCTACGGCAGTTTGGGGTTACCCGCGCAACCCACGACCGAGCAATTTGAAAACCACATTGCTTTGGTTTGGAGCCAATTTAATCACCAGCGGCCTGTGTGGATTGAGGCGGAAAGTCGGCGAATCGGACTGTGTCGGATTCCAGACGAAATCTTTCAGCAAATGCTACAAGCCCCTGTGTTGCAAATTCTGCGATCGCGTCCTGAGCGAATTGAGATTTTGCGCCAGGTCTATGGTTCGGTCAAACCAGAACAACTCATAGAAGCCACGGAACGTTTACGAAAAAAGCTAGGTGGCTTACGGACTCAACAAGCCGTTGAAGCGATTCATCAAGGTGATTTGACTACTGCAATTGATTTAGTTTTGGATTATTACGACAAAACCTATACCCATGATTTGCAACGGCGAGGTGTCCCGATTCACTCAATCGACATTGCCGATGCTTCGCCAACTGCTAGCGCTGCGTTATTAATGGAAAAATCTCAGGATTGGCTAATAACTTCTCAACCAATGCCTATCAGTATTACTGCCACTTAATGACCTCAGACGTTAAAGTCCACAATCTACCTCCGGAGTTGCGCTTCTCTCTTTCTTATTGATTTAGCTATAGTGATTTGGCTATATAGGGTGTTATGGAAAAGCCTTCTAATCTGTTGGTTAAATTTAGCCAGCGCTTATTCAAAGATGAAGTTTATCAAGAGGAATTTATCGATGCTTTGGTGAAGCCTAAGCCCTTTAATCCAGCAATTTTGTGGTGCCAGTCCCAGCCTGAAATATCACCATTTAAATTAGCACCACCGACGCTTTGGCAACCAAAGTTCATTGAGCGATTGGTCTTGGATGAGAAACCAGGCAAGCATCCTCTTCATGATGCTGGAAATTTCTATTGCCTAGATTTTTCTTCAATTTTTGCTGCTTCTACTTTATTGACTATCGAGCAACCTATTGATCTAGTTTTGGATATGTGTGCCTCACCGGGAGGCAAAAGTGTCTTTGCTTGGACTGCCCTACAACCTCGACTGCTGATTAGTAATGAGGTGATTGGGAAGCGTAAGGGAGCTTTAATTTCTAACCTAAAACGCTGCCATATTAGCCCTGCGATCGCCCTTAGTTTAGATTCGCAAGTGCTGGCTGAGCTAATTCCTAATACTGCTCAACTAGTCTTGGTAGATGCTCCTTGTACAGGTCAGTCTTTATTGGCAAAAGGCAGTAAAGCCCCAGGTTGCTTCCATCCAATTTTGATTAATAAAAATGCCAATCGACAAAAACGAATTCTGGCAAACTCAGCAAAGTTGGTCGCGCCTCAAGGCTATTTAGCTTATATGACTTGTGCTTATTCACCCGAGGAAAATGAGCAGGTGAGTGAGTGGTTTTTAGCTAAATTTCCTCAGTTTCAAGCTTTGGTCGTCCCCCATTTGGTTGCGGCACAGTCCCACTTAACAGACATTCCCTGCTATCGCATGTGGCCCCATTCAGGTTTAGGGGCAGGAGCCTTTACAATTCTGTTCAAGAACATGGAAGAGGGCACAAGGAGTGAGCTTCCTACCGAATTTTTAGAGCGCCCTGACTTTATTTATCTTTAGCCACTCGCTGAGGCAATCCCAAAGGACTGCCCCATAGTTTTGCCCTCAGCTTGCCAACCAGTAATTAACTAACTATGGCTGCTAACTGAACTAGCCAATCGCTGGTATCTACCAGTAGAACGGGGCCGAGTTGGAGTAGTTGCTGTAGGCCATTTAAGTTAATAGGGGTTGCAGAATCTTTGAGATGGAACTGAAGTTTATCTCCGCTCTGCCCCTGAGCCTGTCGCTGTAGTAAATCGACACAGACAGGCAAAATGTGACTTTGCAAAAATGAGAAATAAAGCTCTTGAGCCCGGTCAATTGAGAGGGCCAGTTTCAGTTGCTTCCCAGTTGTTAGCAAGCGTTGTAGTTGCTTCATCTCATCTGCGATCGCTTCTGGCCTGAAGTTGTGCAACAGGTTCCAAAGCGATCGCAAAATTAACCGCTCCAGAATTTCTTTGCCTGCGGCCAGGTTCAAGTGGCAGTGCAAATGGTTCGCTTCAGTGGCGATCGCTTCTAGCTCAGCGATGTGACTGAGGCAAGGGGGCGGTGCAGTGGTAGGATCGCTCATCTCCTGTTCCAGAGCTTGCAACGACGCGATCGCTCGGTTCGTCAAGGCAATCTCTGCGGCCACTTGCAATTCTTGCGGTACCTGCAATTTGTCTCGATGGAAGGCCATCAATACGCCGTAGTTATCTCGGTAAACCTGCGTGTAGAGCTGATCGAGACGGAGCAGAGTTTCTTGAGTCAGCAACTGCATAATCCGGTGGCGTTCTTCCTCAAACAGATTCTGTAAGTTGTAGGACTGATCCCCAAAAATGCGATTCATCGCCAAAATAGTCTGGGCAGCGCTCGCCTGTTTCAAAGCGGCAAACAAATTTTCTTTGAGCCGACTGTAGTCCCGCCGTCCCGAAAAGTTTTGAATGCAGCAGTGGAAGTCCCATCCGCCTAAATGCAGCACTGCAAAGGTGAGGTGAGTGCTTTCCCAGGTGATTTCAGAAACGAGTTGCACCTGCCCAACGGCCAAAGTCAGCGATCCCATGCGCTGCAATTGGTAGTCGAGTTGATGAGCGGTGTAGCAGTAAACTCGGTGCTCTGAGGGGTAAGTGGTGAATAGAGAACTAATGGCATAGTGGGCTGCCACCTGCTCTAGCGTAATTTGCGCGGTGGTCACCAAATGGCGGTACACCCCAGATCCATGCCGGAAATATTCAATATTGCTAGGTGCTGTGCCTAAGCGCTTGATAAATCCTTTCTCAAGCTGAACACCTGCGACATCACCTGCCAACTCTAGCGCCCGCGCCGCATAGCGGAGAATTTGCACTCCTTCCGGTCGAGACAACTCTTCAAAGAACCAGCCGCAACTGGTATACATCAGAAGAGCGTGACGCTGCATTTCTAACAGGCGCAGGGCATCCACTTGGTCGGCAGCGCTTAGCTTACGGGTGCGATGGCGGATCATGAAGCGCTCAATATTGCTGGCACTGCGATCGCGCATCACCTGAATGTATTCATCTCTGGCAAGCCAGGGGTCACGGAAAAACTTTTTGCCGCTGTCCTCATAGACTTTAATCAACTGATCCCGCAGCCAATCTAAGGCATCGCGCAAAGGTCGTCGCCATTTTTGGTGCCAAACCCCACCTTCACCACCACAGCCGCAGTCGTCTTGCCAGCGATCGACACCGTGGGCACAACTCCAAGCAGTCACAGGCTTGAGTTCTACTTCCCACGTTGGGGGATGAATGCTGAGGTAGTGAGCAAAGTTAGTAACAGTCCAACCGCGATTGGCGAATTCTTTCAAGAAGGCATAGGCCAGGGTTTTTTCTGTGCCGCCTTTGTGGTGGCCGAAGGTTTCGCCATCGGTCGCAACCGAAAGGACTTGAGCGGGCCGTTGATCCCCGCGTACGGCTTGACCAATCCGCCCCACAAAATGATTGGAGTTGTAGAGGACATCACTAAAGCCCATATCCCGTGAGATGGGACCGTCGTAAAAGAAGATGTCGATGTAATCATAATTGGGATTGCCCCCCGGCAAGAAGCAACGATAAGGACGAGTGGGATCAATCTGACCGCCTCCCACTTCATGCCATTGCGGGTGGGGTTGATGCTCACGAGGGAAGGGGCGACAACGTTCTGCTTGGGAAGGGGCCAGCACGATAAAGCGAATCCCTTCGGCAATCAAAGCCTCAACAGTCGGGTAATCTACCGCTGCTTCTGCCAGCCACATCCCTTCGGGATCACGACCAAAGTGAGAACGAAAATCTGCTTTGCCCCACCGAATTTGGGTGTATTTGTCTCGCTCATTCGCTAAGGGCATGATGATGTGGTTATAGACCTGAGCGATCGCATTACCGTGACCATTCAGGCGATCGCAACTCTTACGGTCTGCTTCCACAATCCGTTGATATACCTCCACGTCATGACGCTCTATCCAGTTCATCAACGTGGGGCCAATGTTAAAGCTCAAATACTCATAGTTATTGACGATCCCAGTTACTTCACCTTGGTCATTTAGCACTCTGGCAAAGGCATTGGGACGGTAGCATTCATGATGAATTCGCTCATTCCAGTCGTGAAACGGCCCCGCACTCGGCTGGCGCTCGATCGCATCTAGGTAAGGATTTTCTCTGGGCGGCTGGTAAAAATGACCATGAACTGTCACATAGACTCCCAATGCCGTTTGCAGGGGATCATTGCCAGGAGACACCTGAGTAGTGATGGAGCCAGAATGGGTGGCTTCACCCTTACGAGATGGTGAGA
Organism: Trichocoleus sp. FACHB-262; assembly: GCF_014696035.1. NCBI lineage: Bacteria > Bacillati > Cyanobacteriota > Cyanophyceae > Leptolyngbyales > Trichocoleusaceae > Trichocoleus > Trichocoleus sp. FACHB-262. Next base: position 368,962 of record NZ_JACJPK010000086.1, read on the forward strand.
ACTCAGCTAAATCTATCAGCCCAGATTCCTCATGCTCTGAGGTGAAAGCATCGGAGTGTGAAGTCATCTTAGGTCTATCCAAATAAAGAAAGGAGCGAGACAGAAATAACTTACCTAGCCACCACGGAACCACGGTGTTATGGCAGGAGTTAGCAATAGCAACAAGCCTTGTGAGATGTGATCCTGTGAGATGTGAAAGGAATAATTAATGGGCGTCAGCTTGGCTTGACCAGTGGTTTCTGGAGAAGGTAACGCACAGAGAACGACAGGTAAGCTGCGATCGCACCAAGGCTGTTCGAAGATTCAGGTAGCACTCTATCTAAGAGTAAACGACTAAACAATCTGACTAAAAGCACAATCTAAGCGTCCTGAAACTGAGCCTTGAGAATTAGGCTCTTCGGGGATCAAAGACCAGACGGCGATGCAAGGCGCGAAAGTTAGCAAAACATTGCTTGGTAACATAGCCCGATTGAACCGCAAAGGCCAGATAAATTTAACAGTCAGTTAAGGATTCGCAATAAGAATTGCGCGTAAAACACCAAAAGCAAGGTTTTGTTACTTAATTTGGTCTTGAAATAGTGGCTTTTGGGAAGATAATGAGCCGAAATTAGCACCCGGTGCGGTGTTGGGTATTCTAGAGTCGGGATTCGTTCACCTAACTGCAAATCTATAGCGTTCAACCTTAATGACAATTAAAGACATAGTTTTTACTGGATTACTGATCTTTGTGCCCATTTCGATCGCCGCTCATTTGTTGGACTGGGGATCGCTAGTGGTTTTTATCACCGCTGGGTTAGCAATTCTACCCCTAGCCGCTTGGATGGGCACTGCGACCGAAGAAATTGCGGTTGTGGCTGGGCCTTCTTTGGGTGGGTTGCTCAATGCTACCTTTGGCAATGCCACGGAACTGATTATTGCTTTAGTCGCCTTGCGAGCAGGATTGATTGATGTCGTTAAAGCTAGCATTACGGGCTCGATCATTGGCAACTTACTCCTCGTCATGGGCCTCTCGATGCTGCTGGGCGGGTTGCGTTACAAAGAGCAGGAATTTCAACCTATTGTGGCGCGGGTAAACGCCTCTTCCATGAACCTAGCCGTGATTGCTCTGCTGCTACCCACCGCAGTGAATGTCACCTCAACCGGGATCAGCCCCATCACTATTCAAAAGCTATCGATCGCTGTAGCTTTAGTTTTAATCGTGGTTTATGGCCTGACTCTCTTGTTCTCCATGCGGACCCACACCTATCTCTATGATGTGGGACTGGCAGAACTGGCCCCCGAAGAACTTGCCGAGGCAAACTTGGCCCCGGATGGCTCTGAGCATAAAGTCAATCTACCCTTGTGGATCGGAGTTTTGTTAGGTGCCACGCTTCTAGTTGCTGTGGAATCAGAGTTGCTAGTGGACACCCTAGAAGTCGCTACAACTCGCCTCGGCTTGACTTCCCTCTTTACAGGAGTGATTTTATTACCCATTGTCGGTAATGCCGCAGAACATGCAACGGCTGTGACCGTGGCCATGAAAAACAAAATGGATCTTTCCGTATCAGTAGCGGTCGGTTCTAGCTTGCAAATTGCTCTGTTTGTGGCTCCGGTGTTGGTTTTAGCAGGATGGCTGATGGACCAGCCGATGGACCTAAACTTCAATCCTTTTGAGCTAGTTGCCGTTGCTGTTGCTGTTCTAATTGCCAACTCGATTAGTTCGGATGGTCGCTCTAACTGGCTAGAGGGGACTTTGCTCCTAGCTGCTTACTTAGTCCTAGGATTTGCTTTTTACTTTCACCCTGTAGTCGAGGGTCTGATCTAGCGAAATTACTAGACGAGCTATAGCTTCTCAATCTATTTCTGGAGGTAAAGACGTAACTTAATGTCTTTGCCTCCTAATTTTTAAGAGCAATGTCTCACAAAGTCATGAGTTTGACACTGAGTTGCTTAGTACTTTATTAAGTCAGTAGTAAAAAATTTAGGTAGCAGATTTTACTAATTTATTGGGAAACATACATATAGTTTGCCAGGTGTGTTTCTGATAAGAACCTAGCTAAACCTTTAGAAAAGCTCTGAAGCGTGTAAATCTTAGCTGAGCGCTCAAATGCGATCGCTGAGTAAAACCGGATACTCATTGTCCAGGCACCCAATCTACTTCTGACTAGTGAGTGGCTCAGGGCATTTCTTTGAAAGTCTGTCTTCCTCACCCTTGATTCATTGGAGTAACGAGCCTGAATGACTGGTAAGCAAATTTCTCAGAAGAGTGGTCTAGTAGGTTTAAAGGCTTGGACTGCTTCAGAACTAAAGTCAGGAATGACTCAAGCCGTTCTGGATGCCCTAAAAGGCAACGGCTCAGTGGTTGGGAACCAAGTAGGTTCAGCTTGGCGGCAGGCTCAGCTCCAGTCTACCTTCTCGGTCTATCCAGCCTTGGTGTCATCTGTTGCTTTTAGTGCAGATGGGCAGGCCTTAATTTGTGGTCATTCTGCTTGGGATGGGCAACCTGGTCACACCATTAAAGTGTGGCACCGACAAACCCAAAAACTTCTTAGTAGCTTTCCGAGTCATATTGGTTCTGTCAGTTCCATCGCTGTCAGCTCTATAGCTGTAAACGCCAAGCTAGCCAGTATTGGCACCACTCCAGATGGCCAGCGAGGAACGGCCCAAGAAGTCTATCCCTGCTTAGTAAGTAGCAGTGCTGAAGAGGACGCCATTAAAGTTTGGGATCTACGAACCAGGACTCTATTACATACCCTCAAGGACCATACGGCTGGAGTTAAGACTGTCGCGATCGCTCCTGATGACCAAATAGCAGCTAGCGGCAGCTATGACAATAGCGTTAAACTCTGGGATCTCTCTACAGGCATGTTGCAGCAAACTTTCTTGGGGCATACGGATACAGTCAGTGGCGTCGCGTTCGATCCCCAAGGCCAAGTTTTGGCGAGTTGTAGCTATGACCAAACTATCAAGCTTTGGGATCTTAAGACAGGAAAACTCTCAAGTACGTTAGTCGGTCATTCCCATCGAGTTACTTCTCTTGCCTTCAGCCCGGACGGTTCTATCTTGGCCAGTGCTAGTGAGGATAAAACAATCAGGCTGTGGAACTGGGCCAGTGGTGAACTGCAAATAATTCTGAATGGACACGCAGGTGATGTTCTATCTGTTGCCTTTAGCCCTGATGGACAAACCGTAGCTAGTGGTAGTGCCGATGAAACGGTGAAGCTTTGGTGTCCTCTAACTGGCAGATTACTTCGAACCTTCGGTAAGTCTTGGAGCCGTCTACTGCCTGGTCATGCGAAATGGGTGAGTACAGTTAGCTTTAGCCCGGATGGTTGTTCTGTAGCCAGCGGTTGTACCGACGGCAACATCAAAATCTGGAGCTGTACTAAATAAGTGGTAAAACAAAGCGATCGCCCCCCCTATTTACGTTGAAGTTACGTTGGAGGCAATCGCTTACCGTTAAAAACCTTGAGTTCAGTTAAACCGCTTAACGATGCATGTGCTGTTCTAACAATTGCTTAGCTCTGGGTTTAAAGAGTAGGTAGAACAAAGACTCCAAGTAGCGGAGCATATCTTCTCGGTCTTCCTGAGAAGTGTAATTCCAGAAGCCATAAATCTTAGCCAGCGACAACAAGCGCGTGGTATGGATTCTCCAAGTGTAAGTACTGTAAACCCGCTCTACGCCTCGGCTAGAGATTTCTTGCCAATAGTCAGGATTTTGCTCGCACTTAGAAACAAACTCCAGAATCTTCTCAGCCATTTCGTCCAGTTTTGTCGGGTTGATGTAGAAGCCATTCACCCGATCCTGAATAATTTCTAAGGGTCCACCAAACTGAGTGGCAAACGTAGGTATACCAGAAATCATGGCTTCTAGAATCGTCAAGCCGAATGCTTCAAACAGCGCTGGTTGCACAAAAATGCCTTGGTGATCCGCGATGACGCGATAAATTTCACCGGAGTCAGTCTTGGGCAAACGCACCCCCAACCAACGAATCTTGCCGTGAAGATTGTATTCATCAATGATGCGGTAGAGCTTTTCCATTTCGCTAGCTTCTTCGCGATCTGCTGTATCCTCTACCCGCAACTTACCTGCCACCAAAATTAGATTGCAACGCTCTTGTAGTTCTGGACTGCGACCAAAACACTCGGCTAACCCAGTCAAGTTTTTAATGCGATCGAGTCTCGCCATGGAAAACAAGGGCTGTTTGCTCGGATCATCAAGCTTTCCATAGACCTGCTCTGGGTCATCCAGCGTGAAAAGCAAATCCTCTAAGCGATCGCGATCGTCAGGTAAGCGATCTTCGCTGCGGGTATAGGGGAAGTAAACCGCTTCATTTACTCCTGGCGGGACCACATTAAACTTAGGGCTGAACAGCTCCACACCATTCACCACATGGTAAAGCTCTGGCATGGTAAAGCACTTGTAAGACTCATACTGACCAATGCTGTCAGGTGTCCCTACAATTTCCTGGTAAGTGCTGCTGATAATGAAATTCGCAGCGTTCATGGCAATCAAGTCTGCCGTGAACTGGAGCGAGAAGTGGTATTGCTCCTCGGAATCTTGCCAGTAGAGGTTGCTGAACAAGTACTTTGACTTTTCCAAAGCGTGAGCAACATTACATTGCGTGACTTTCAGACGACGGGCTAACAAAAAGGCCACTAAATTGCCGTCTGAATAGTTACCTACAATCAAGTCAGGTCGGCCTTCAAACTCTGCTAGAAGCTCTCTCTCAGAATCGATCGCGTAGGTTTCCAAATAAGGCCAGATTTCAAAGCGGGAAATCCAGCTTTGAGTCAGATTTGGATTGAAATCCCGGAAAGGAACTCGCAAAATCCAAGCATTATCCGTACCGTGGACTTTTTCTAAACGCTGATTACAACGAGTGCCATCACTATTGGGGATTAACCGACTGAGAATAATGACCTTAGGTTTTACCTTTGTCACATCCAATCCAGCCAGACACAAATCCTCTTGGAGTTGCTTCTCTAAACTTTTGGCTTGGTCGAGCACGTAGACAACTTGACCGCCTGTGTCTGGTCGTCCCAATACGCCTTCTTGACCAAACCAACCGTGAGGAGACACTAAAACCACCCGGAACACCATTGGAATCCGAGAGATGAAAGCTTCCAAAGTTTGGTGGTCTGGGGAATCAACTAGTTCGTCTAAAAGCTCTAAGGTCTCCTTAACCCGACCCGCTGTGTTCCCCCAACCGGGTTCAAAACCCATTGATTGAAAATCAAAGCGAAAGGTTTCGTACGCAGCCGTATCTGGACGCCCACTGACAAATTGCAGCGCTTTCTTGACTTGCGAAGAAAGCTCACCCTGACTTTTGATGCGTTCGTTAATTAAGAGCTGGGTTCCGTTGTGACGGTGGAGACTCAAAAACTTAAATAGCGCTTCTAACCACTCCTGTGGGTCTTGAAACAACTTACTGGATAGAAAGCGGTTGAGAAACTGAACGCCTTTACCAATATTTTTGGGGTCGCGAATGCTTGGCGAATAATCGTAAAAAGGTTGGAAATCTAGCTCTAAGACATCCCCTTCGTTGGGATGGAATCGATTAACCAAGAGGTCACGAATATCCAACAACTCTTGTACCGTCATCACATCAACGGTGAGGTCATCCTCAGAGAGGCGAAAAACTTCTTGGCTGGCAATTTTGGGACGAACAATGAAACAGAAGCTGCCCTCATCCAAAATAATTTCTTGCGTGTAAGCAATCAGCTTACCGAGATGAGAAGCATGGTAAAACTGTTCAGGTTTTTCATGATGGCTACAATAAGCCGAAAATGCATTCAAAATCTCATTGCGTAATAGGTAGCGCTGCTCTTGCTGGCGTAGGTCTCTAAGAAATTGGCGCAGATCCGTCTTCTCATTGTTGTCTAGAACGGCCTGAATCAGTTCTGACATGTCAACTCCCTTTACTCACTTGTATCAGTGTCAATAAATATGTATTGATGTTTTGCTGAAGTAATTTTTAGCTAGATGTTGTCTGAGAAAGCTTGAGGGTCTTCAGCTTCGCATTAGCGGCAGCACATCCCTTGATCAGCAAAACAGATAGCCGATGTTACGACTCAACCAAGTCCTAATTAGGTTTAGTTCTCAACCCTGGCAGTAGAACACTACAAGAAGCGTCTTGCAGGAGTCACCCAGACTCGAGTCTGAGATTAGTGTTTTTTGGGGTGGCTTACCTTTGCTATGAGAGATGAACCCTGCGCCTAGACCAAAAATAAGGCGGCACGCCTTGCTTTGTAACTCTAGAGCGAATAAACTACCCTCCCTCTAAAGTTCGAATTCAAAACGATTGAGGGCTAGGCGCGCCGTCGCTTGAAGTATTACAGCGACCCTGAAGTGAAAGGTGACCTACCAGGATGCAGAGCGGTGAATTGAGCAAGTTCAGGCTCTGGTTGCGTAAGTCCAACATCTCACAGATTGCTGGTTTGATCCGTAAAGCTACTAATAAAAGAGTGGACTTCTGATAAAGAAAACACGAAGAACAGCCGCCTGCAAGTATTAATCCGGACTAGAATCCAGCGGTGGTTGGGGTGAAGTAAAGTACAAAGCTCGGACTTGAGGTCCGAATACCACAACATCGTCATGAGCTAAATCCCACGCTCGATGCTTACGACCGTTAATCATTAGACCATTTGTGCTGCGCTTACCCCCTAAAGCACCATCTACAATCTGGTAAATATAGGTACCGTCATCTCGAAGAATCTTGAGCAAAGTTGCATGTTGCCGAGACACAAACTGCGAGTGTAGGCAAATATCACTTTTGGGGTCGCGACCGATGGAGTAGGAAGATTTCTCAAGAGTGATTTCTCTCGTTCCCTGCTCATCTTCTAGGACAAAAATTGGTTGCTGCTGGGTATGGTTAGTGCCTGGATGAGCAATAAAAACGGATGTTTCATTTGCTTCGATCGCAGCTTCATCTAAGGGGTTTAACTCTGAATAGCCCCGCCCATACCAAACAGGATTGGTAGTTGGTTGCTTGTAAGCTAGACCCGATCGCTCCAGAGCACAGCTACGACCATAACTAGCCGCTTGGTCGTTAGGTTCAATTTCTAGCGCTCGATCATAGCTGGCAATCGCCTCACTATATCTAGTAAGTTCAATCAAAGCATTGCCTCGATTGCGCCAAGCTAAGTAATAATCTGGTTTGAGCTGTAACGCTCGGTCATAGCTGGCGATCGCCTCGGCATATTGGTTGAACCCATATAAGAGAGCATTGCCGCGATTTTGCCAAGCTTGGTAATGTTCTGAATTAGCTTGTAACGCTCTGTCATAGCTGGCGATCGCGTCGGCATACTGCCCCAAACCATATTGCTGAGCATCGCCGCGATTTTGCCAAATTACGCAAGCTATATCTTTGGGGGGTTCCAGTTGTAGTGCTCTGTCGTAGCTGGCGATCGCATCGTTGTAAGTACCTAAGTTTTCTAATGCCAAACCACGTTCATACCAGACATCAAAGCAATCTGGTCTGACTCTAAGAACGCAGTCATAACTCACAACCGCTTGCTCGTACTCTTTTTGGGTTGCAGAGAGAAGACCCTGCTGAAACCAGAGTAGAGGTTCGCCACTGAGGGGAAGTTGACCTGTGTCAAGCATGGCTTGAATTATTCAGTAAATCTGAGCTGAATGCTAATAGGGCAGTAAGGCTCAGATGGGACAAATTTCTATCAAAGGAAGTTAATCCTGACAGAAGCAAAACTTGCTAGGGCTTTTACGTCTTTACCAGTATAAGTAAACCTGGAGACTACTGTCTCTGCCTTAGGTCACTGCTTTGACTGTCACAAATACATTAATTTATATAGCGATCGCGATTCCACATGGGGTGTGCCTCTCACAGCCCACCAATTTTATAAATCATTTTAAGACTGCTATAGTCGCTGAGTGACTGCTTTAACAGGAAAACTTAGCAAGAGTTGAGTTTTGGATCTAAAAAAGTACTTAAAGCTAACCAATAAAACACTTCTTTAAACTAAGCAACCTGAAAGTTGAATAATCTGGCCGATAACTAGAGTTGACCAGCAAAGAATTCTGACTCATTGCTGAGCCTAGCCTGCTCAAGTAACTGATCAGCAGCTCGTGCTACAAACTCGCGAGTCTCAAAATAGCGCTTGATACTCCGCGTATTGCTGCATCTCGTTAAAAATGGGCTCTGTTTTAGCCATCAGTCGATGCAGGTTGGGGCTAAGGTCAAAAGCTCGATACAGATTGTTGATAGTTAACTCTACATCCCCTAACAAAGCGTAGCAACAGGCTTTGCCATACCAGGCATTTGGATTGGAGGATTCACTGTTTAGAGAGTGCTCGAAGCTAGCTAGAGCCTCTTGGCAGCGTTCTAGCTTGATTAGCACAATGCCCCGGTAGTTCCAAGCATAGTGACAACGGGGTTTGATCGTCACGGCATTTTCAAGGCTGGTGAGTGCATCCGAGTAGCGCCCTAGATATGCCAACGCTACACCGCGCTTGTACCAGGCCTGGTACTTGTCAGGCTTAAATTCTAAAACTTTGTCAAAAGCCGCGATCGCTTCTTTATATTGGCAAAGATGACTGAGAGCATTGCCTTTGTTGTACCAAGCTCGGTAGTCATCGCGACTCCATTTAAGAATGCGATCGAAGCAAACCACCGCTTCTTCGTAACGGTTCAGTCTACCTAGGGAAATGCCTTTACCATGCCAGGCTGGAGCAAATTTAGGGGCTAAGGAAATAGCTCGCTCAAAACTTACAAGTGCTTCTTCGTAGCGCTCTAAATGTTCTAAAGCATAGCCGCGATCGCACCAAGCCTGATAATTGTCTGGTTTTAGCTCCAACACGCGATCGTATCGATCGATCGCGCCTTCATAGCGTCCGAGTTCACTCAAAACATGCCCTTGACTATACCAAGTCTGAGACCCTTGACTCTGGTCCATATCACCGAGATTGGAATTAAAACATTACTGAGTCAATTCCTGTATAACATTATCCCTTCCGGATTAATTATTTCTTCCTAACACTAAAATTTGGAAGTCTAGACTTTGGCGAATTGGTTTAAAACAAGCGTCTATCTTAGCCATTGTTCGGTATACATTCGGGCTTTGCTCAATTGCCTTCTGTAAACATTTAAACGCTTGATTGAGATTTTCCTGGGCAATGTAACAGCGGGCCATGCTGTACCAAGCTCCTGGATTATGCGACTTCGCCGCAAGTGATTGGTCAAAGCTATCAATCGCTTCGCTGTAACGTTTTAATTTCGCTAAGGCAATCCCCCGGTAATTCCAAGCATAGTAGCAATTCGCTTTAATCATGAGAGCCCGGTCGAAATTGCTAATCGCATCTTCATAAAAAGTCAGCTCGGCTAAAGCGGTTCCTCGGTGATACCAAGCTCTGTAGTAATCAGGCTTGAGATTTAGCGTGCGATCAAAGCTGAGGATGGCTTCGGCATGCCGGCGCAGGCGCACTAAAGCATTGCCGTGGTTATACCAGGCTTTCGGATCTTCTGGTTCTAGCTCTAAAGCTTTAGTAAAGCTCTCGATCGCGCCCTCATATTGATGACTTTGAGCTTGAGCAATGCCCTTGCCATGCCAAGCCAGGACAAAATCTGGTTGCAGAGCAATGGCTTGGCTAAAACTGGCGATCGCATCTACATAACGCCGCAAGTGGGACAAAGCATACCCGCGATAACTCCAAGCCTCAAAATCATCCGGTTGCTTCTCTAGCACTCGGTCATATCTAGTGATGGCCCCTTCATAGCGGCCTAACCCATAGAGGGTGTTTCCGTGGTTATACCAGGCACGAGAGTCTTGATCTGGACTCATATTGCACCGCAGCATGAGGTAGAGCCTGCCTTAATCATAAGAATATTTGCTGGTGACCGAAAGCTAGACTTCAAATTTAGCCTAGGTTATATCAGTTTAGTGATGGGGCTTATAAGCTTAAGCTACCCAACTTATATGAGTATCCAACAGAACTTATACCTTGCTTAGAGCTTTCAGGCTCGCTGCGTGTATTTACAGGTTCTGCCAACAATTCATCGGGCTAGAGAATGGAGGAAGGGACCCCGAAGCGATCTGAGCTGTTTCAGGGTGAGGTTTTGGGGCTAAGGTGATCGCTTGGAGCAATTGAGCAACTGCTTGAGCAGTTTGGGCATGAGAGAGCGTTGCTTTAGCGATCGTTTGCATTAATTGGTCAACCTGGTGAGATGCCTCCAAAATCTGTTCTATGCTGCTGCGCTGGGCATCCTCTATCTGGACACCCTTCATTAAGTTCATTGACTCTATGTCTAGCTCTATTGATGCAGGATGCAGTTCCAGAACTCCAGCTTGAGGCGGTGCTGTCTCCAAAGGAGGGTTGATGCTCAATGAGGAGGTTTGTAGGGCAATTTGGTGAATCAACGAAACGACTTGCGAGATTTTTTGAGAAGACTCATCGAGCTGCTGCACTTTCTTAGCTGTATGAGCCACCGTTTCGCGTAGTTTGAGGAGACGCTTGACAGTTTTATCTATGGCTGTTCCTTGCAGCCCAGTCGACGTTGAAATTTCGTTAGCTTGCTGAGCGTTGACGGCTACTGCTTGAACAGATTGTGTGATTCGTTCTACAGCATTGAGGGTTTGAGCAAGCTCTGCGGTCTGTCTCGCTGCAACTTGAGTGAGCTGAAGGGTAACAGATTTATGCTCGCCTGCGGCAGGATTAATTTGCTCTGCTGTTCTTACCATTTGAATAATCATGCTCCGCAGTTCTTTGCCAAACCTATCTAGTCTTATCAAATCGGCTCTGTCTGTAGCCTTCTAGAGATTGCAGGTAGGTGCTTTGGCACCAGGCCCATAATTCAAGATCGGGCCTAAAGCTCGCACCTGATTGAGCCTGAAATTTTAGATACAGCTTGGGTACTTCTATAGTGCAGGCGGAGACAGATAAACTAATCAGACAAATGTCTCAACTGTCTCAGGCATTTTGCGGATTTTAAGCTTTGGCCGCTGCTTACACCAGGATTGAATGGGGAAGTCATGATGAATGCACTAGGGAATACGTCCTTTCGAGTTGAGCGCGACTCGATGGGAGAGCGACAGATTCCAGCAGAAACTTATTATGGAATTCAGACTCTACGAGCGATCGAGAACTTTCCCATTAGTGGTCTCAAACCCTTACCAACTTATGTTGATGCTTGCGTACTGATTAAAAAGGCAACCGCGATCGCCAATGGTGAGCTAGGTTGCATTACGCCAGAGGTCGCTCAGGCGATTGTGCAAGCAGCCGATGAAGTGCTGTCTGGGAAGTTGCGCGATCAGTTTGTGGTGGATGTGTATCAAGCAGGCGCAGGTACCTCGCACCATATGAACGTGAATGAAGTCTTGGCGAACCGAGCCTTGGAATTGTTAGGCGACGAGAAAGGCAACTACAAGCGGATCAACCCCAACGATCACGTTAACTACGGCCAATCGACGAATGATGTCATCCCCACGGCCATTCGAATTGGCGGACTGCTGGCACTAGAGCACACTCTGTATCCTGCTTTGTCTGGGGCGATCGCAGCACTCGATACTAAAGCCGAGGAGTTCCAAGATATTGTGCGATCGGGTCGCACCCACTTACAAGATGCGGTTCCGGTCCGCTTGGGCGAAAACTTTCGAGCTTGGGCGCAGATCCTCAGCGATCATTTAACTCGCTTAGAATCTGCCTCCCAAGATTTAATGGTGTTGGGCTTGGGTGGCAGTGCTGCGGGAACGGGGCTGAATACCCATCCGCAATATTGCGATCGCGTGGCTCAGATTTTGTCCCAGTTGCTCGATCAACCGCTGCGTCCTGCACCTCACTTGATGGCGGCGATGCAGAGCATGGCTCCGTTTGTGAACGTGTCGGGAGCTTTGCGGAATTTGGCTCAAGATTGCGTCAAAATTTCTCACGACTTGCGCCTGATGGACTCTGGCCCTAAGACTGGCCTTAAGGAAATTCAACTTCCCCCAGTGCAGCCTGGTTCCTCAATCATGCCTGGGAAGTACAATCCGGTGATGGCTGAGATGACCTCAATGGTTTGCTTTCAGGTAATGGGTTACGACGCAGCGATCGCGCTGGCGGCTCAAGCAGGGCAACTGGAACTCAACGTGATGATGCCGTTGATTGCCTACAACCTGATTCACAGCATGGAAATTTTGGGCAATACATTGGCAGCTTTGACAGAACGTTGCATCAACGGCATTACGGCCAATCGCGATCGCTGCGCTTACTACGCCGAAGGTAGCCTCGCCTTGGTGACCGCTTTGAATCCTCACATCGGTTATCTCAACGCCGCCGCTGTCGCCAAAGAATCTTTAGAAACAGGCAAATCCCTGCGTCAGATCGTACTGGAGCAAGGTTTGATGAACCCTGAAGAACTAGCTAAAGTTCTAGATCTAGAGCAAATGAGCGCGATGCCTAAGCCAGAGAGTGCATGATGGCGATCGCCTCTGCCAAACTAGCTTAGAGACTTGGAGCGTTGTGGTTGAAAATGCCCGCAATTTTCAAAGAAAAGGTACAGAAATTCCCATCTCTGAGCGGTTCAACTTAAGATGAATCATTTCTGAATTGCAAACATTAGTAAGAGGGCTTATGTATAGCCAGGAATCCGAGCCAACCCCGACTTACATTACCTTTCACTACTTGAACGGTCAGTCAGACTCATTCAATATTCATCACTTGACTGAGCCTGGAGTGACGCGACAAGATATTCGGCAAGAAATTCGGCGGTTTCTGAGTGAAGGGTGGTGGGTTGTCAAACTGCCAGATGAAACTCTCTTCATCAATGCCAGTCAGGTAGTAAAAATTGAGATGAAGCCACCGATCACCTCGCTAGAAGGAGAAGGAGTGCTCTCAGAAGCTCAGTGGGTGACCGCCCTAAATCGGCCTCGATAGAGATTGACTTCCCAGATGCAACAGGGCTGAATTTTAGGTAGGTTCTATGCCTTTAATCGCAACTGATAGAGGCTAGCATCCGCAGGCCCTGGCTGCTTCTCGATTCACCTTCTCTGTTTCACCCATCATTCCGCTTGACTATGACATCATTACAACCTTGTGTGAGCTTGCTGCGAGCTGACTCTTACGAACTGAGTCAACTTCGAGCCAGTTTGGAGCAATTACTAGAGCCTTTGGGCGGAATGAGCGCCTTTGTCAAACAGGGCGATCGCGTCCTGTTGAAACCGAACTTACTGACGGGTGCGCGTCCTGGCAAAGAATGTACTACTCGCGCTGAACTGGTTTATTGTGTCGCTCAAATGGTTCAAGCGGCGGGTGGTCAACCGTTTTTAGGAGATAGCCCCGCCTTTGGTAGTGCCAGAGGAGTCGCGATCGCCAATGGCTATTTGCCCTTGATTGAAGAACTGAATCTACCCATTGTGGAATTTAGTGGTAAACGGTACGAAACCGTGAGCGCAAACTTCAATCATTTGTTGCTGTCTAAGGAAGTGATGGATGCGGATGTGGTGATCAACCTGCCAAAGGTGAAATCCCACGTCCAACTGACTCTGACACTCGCAGTCAAGAATTTGTTTGGCTGTGTCCCTGGCAAGATGAAAGCTTGGTGGCACATGGAAGCAGGCAAAGATAGCCAGCGCTTTGGTGAAATGTTGGTCGAGACGGCACGAGCAATCGCCCCTGACCTCACGATCGTCGATGGCATTATTGGTCACGAAGGCAACGGCCCTAGTGGTGGTGAACCTCGCCATCTGGGTGTGATTGGGGCCTCTACCAACGTCTTCGCCCTCGATCGCGCCTTGCTCGAAATCCTCAATGTTGACCCTGCCGCAGTACCTATCACAGCGGCAGCTCAACGGTTAGGGCTAAACGTAGAGCCAGCCGATATGCAGTTTCCGCATTTGCGACCCGAAGACCTTAAAATTCTGGATTGGCAGTTGCCCAGCCGCATGATGGCGATCGATTTTGCCATGCCCCGCGTGCTCAAATCTACGTTTAGGCATTTCTACATTCGCTTCATCAAGGAGCCAATGAGTGCGTATGCTGGCCGCTAAATCTGAGCGCTAATTAATGGAATACTCCACCGCTTTCGCGTAATCTCCCAAGGCATAGCAGGCGATTTTTAAGCTGCCAAGGGCTTGACGTTCTGCCTTAGAGTCGCAGAGTTGTCTGGCGATCGCTAAGCGTTGCTCATAATATTCCACCGCTTTGGCATAGTTGCCGAGGGATTCGTGGGCAACCCCCAAACTACCTAGCGCTTGTTCTGCACCCCGATGGTCTTTGGCTGCTTGAACGAGCGCCAGCCGCTTTTGCAGATACTCGATCGCCTTAGGGTAGTTCTCTAAGGCAGAGTAGGCACTCCCAAGATTCCTTAAAACTTGTCCCTCAGCCTTCCGGTCTTGCGTGGTTTGAGCGATCGCTAAGCGCTGTTCGTAGTAGACAATGGCTTGTTTGTAGTCACCAAGCGCGTAGTAAGCATTGCCCAAGTTGCGCAACACTTGGCCCTCAATTTGTCCATCTTGGAGGTCTCGTGCGATTTGCAAGCTTTGCTGCTGGTATTCAATGGCTTTACTGCAATCTCCTAAAGCCTTGTAAGCCAAGCCTAAATTGTTGAGAGCTGCCACTTCGGCGCGACGGTCTTGAATTCCCTGAGCCACTCGTAAGCTTTGCTGAGAATATTCGATCGCTTTAGGGTGATCTTTCACGTGGCGGTAAGCATTACCGAGATGGCCTAGTGCTTGGCCTTCGGCGCGGCAGTCTTGAAGTTGACGGGCGATCGCTAACCTTTGCTGAGCATACTCAACCGTTTTGCCGTATTCGCCCAAGTCGTAATGAATATTGCTAAGGCTACCTAGGGCTTGCCCGATCCCTCTTAGATCTTTCAAATCTTGGTAGAGGGTCAAAGCTTCGTGGCAAAATTGCAAAGCTATACCAGGCTGATTGACCTGGAGCTGCTCAACTCCTTGCCTGAGTAAATTGTTTGCAACTAGCTGTTGAGGGTTATCTCCAATGGTTTGAATCCCCTCATTCCACTCGGTTGCTGTCAGAGTTCCTTGATCATCTCTCACAAGATCACCCATTAGCATCTAGCGCCTTGGTTAGTAGTAGCACTATTTATACCCGGAGCATAACTTATACTCAGAGCGTAACGCGTTGGATGAAGCCTAGAACTCAGTACCATCCTCAGGCTTGATCATTAAGTGTTTGTCAAATCGCTAGTATTTATACTGAAAACCCTAATTTTTGGCCCCTGAGATTGCGATCCTCTCTGTACTTATAACTTAGAGCGCGATCGCCAGTGGGGCAATACAGGAAGTCTGTAAGTGTCAAACGCTTGCCAATATGAAGCGCACTCAAAGCTATGAGTAAAAATTAAGTAGTCATGTAAATGAATCTTAGAAAACTTGAAAAATAAGCCTGCAAGGGCAGGCTAGTTGGTTCCAACTCGGCCTAAGTGAGAACTCAGCACCTATCTGACTCCTCCGACAAACTCTAGTCTTCGTGATCTTCAAAGGGATCGCTCAATTCCTTTGAGGGCGGACCAAAAGAGGTATAGATTGAAAGCCCTGTAATGGCAATAACAATGGCACAAACGGAAATGCTAAGAACTGTTGCGGGTTCCATAGGTTCGATCGATTATGAGGACTCTCCCTCTATAATATTACGAAGCATTAAAAAGTTCTGTCGAGATCCACATACAGGTGACCCATGGCTCAACGCACTTGGTTGGGAGATGTTCTCAAACCTTTGAATTCCGAATATGGTAAGGTCGCGCCCGGCTGGGGTACCACGCCATTGATGGGCGTTTTTATGCTGCTATTTTTTGTCTTCTTGTTGATCATCTTGCAGGTTTATAACTCCTCGCTGTTGATTGAAAACGTCGATGTGGACTGGAGAAGCTTAGGCGGCTAGGGCTATTGAATGCCTAGAGCTTAAAGTTCAGTATCTAGATGTTCCCGGCTTCGACCGGGTTTTTTGTTGGCTTTATACTAGAAAGAAGGCCAAACTGAGCAATGCTCCAGAGAGAAACTGAGCCGTCCGGGATTTGACTAGGAGGAACTTGCGTGAATATTTTTGGCATCGGCCTACCGGAGATGGCGCTGATTATGGTTTTGGCTTTGCTAATTTTTGGGCCAAAGAAGCTGCCAGAAATCGGTCGGAGTTTAGGAAAGGCGATTCGCGGTTTTCAAGACGCCTCTAAGGAGTTTGAAAATGAATTTAAGCGAGAAGCCGAACGACTAGAGCAAATTGTCACTGAGCCAATGGAGGCCAAGCTGGAACCTCCGTCTCAGCCTGTGCTCTCTCCTGCTGTTACCGAAACTACCGCTCAAGCAGAGACGGATGAGGTCGTGGTAGCAGTTTCTCCAGACGAAGTAAAGAGATAGCCTGAATTGTTAGCGTCAAGATTTACTGCCTGTAGATTAGTAATTGAAAGCCAATGACAGAGCCTGCTTCGACACCCAAACTGGTGGTGCCGCAATTAATTGTGGGGTTAGGAAATCCGGGCGCTAAGTATGAGCAAACCCGCCATAATATTGGTTTTGCTGCTATTGATGCCTTAGCTCGCACCTGGCGCATTTCGCTATCGGAAAATCGTAAGTTCCAAGGTGTAATTGGCGAAGGGCCAGGTTTGCAAGGTAATAAAATTCGCTTGCTCAAGCCGCTGACTTACATGAATCTTTCGGGACAGTCGATTCGAGCTGTGTTGGATTGGTATAAGCTGCCCCCAGAGTCAGTGCTGGTGATCTATGACGATATGGATTTGCCTGTGGGTAAAATCCGGTTGCGTCTGTCTGGATCAGCAGGTGGACAAAATGGGATGAAGTCAGCGATCGCTCACTTAGGTACCCAGAATTTTCCTCGTTTGCGAATTGGCATTGGTAGTCCCAAGGACGAAAATACAGCTACTCAAGATGCCGTGTCTCACGTCTTAGGTCGATTTGCGCCTAACGAGGCACAAGTCATCACTCAAGTTTTAGAGATGACCGTAGACGCTGTAGAACTAAGTCTCAAGCAAGGCTTTGAAAAAGCCATGAGCCTCTACAACGGTCGTTCTGTTGTAAGTACCAAAGTTTGAACAACTTCTGTATTAGGCGCTGAATCTGTGTTTTAACTGTTGGCTGAATGAACTGAACTCCGGTACATTGGCATTTACTGGATGGCCCCACTAAGTCGAACTAGCCTCAGATGGGGGTTAGTTCAATTCGTACCAAAGGCAGATCAAATCAGGTCTTTGGTTTTGCCACCATTGCAGGAGAAGCCTTTATGCTGGATAGTTCCGATCCTCTCTTCATGGCTGAGAGCGCTGCTACATCACTAGCGATTTTAGATCAAAGGCTGGTGAAACGGTGCCATATTCAGCTGCCTGACATGCCTAATCCGATGAGCGCCATTTGTTATCAAGGGTGCTTTTATAGTTATGTTCGGTTTTTTCCCTCACTGGAAACAGCTCAAAAGGCGGCTGGACGTTTGCTTACCAAAGGTAATGCGGTTGTCTTTACTCAGGTAGCGAAAGGTTTGGTATTGTGGGTGCTGGAAGCGGAGGCCCAGTTGGCTAGTAAGCCTGTAGTGAGATAAGTAGAGACTGTGAGTGCTAACCGTCTACCTGAAACCATTGCTCATGTCCGGATCACGCATCAGTCGTGGAATCAGGGCAAAATTGAGGGGGAAGTCAGAGCCAATCAATTTGAGTGGCAGTTTCAGTGGTGTTTTAAGCAAGGCAGCTTATTAGTGCAGCCTTCTCTCGGTAGAGCTTTGATCCAAGAACCCCTAGGGCGCTTTTTAGAGAAATGTGACTATCAACTAGAACCGGGTGGTGACTACTCGTTCACGATTCGCGCCCAGCTCTAAGCTTAAGTTTAAGCAGATGCGACTAGGCGTTCTAAGTAACGCTCAATCAATAGAATCGCCACAATATCATCGAGCGATCGCGGTGGGGTTCGCATCCCTTGAGGGATCAAACGATACAAGCCTTTAGGGGGGTACATCTTCCAGTAGCGATCGCGAGCTTCTAAGCTGCTGTAACGCTCGTCTACCAAGACGACCCGGAGCGGATCGGGTAAATCATCACTTAGCTTTTGTTTCCAAGTTTTCGCAGTCGTTTGATCCCCCATTACTACGATCGAGATGGGTAGCTGTTTTTGGAGCTGTTGAATCGTAGCTACCACCTCATCCGCTGCAATAACTTGGTGGTAATGTAGCGTCCGGTCTACTCCCATCGCAGCTAAACCACATTTGTGGCGACCAGGATCGAAGCCTAAGATGATCGGCTGATCAGGATTGGGGGGAGGATTTAAGACCATGAAATTCTAATCATTTGCCAGCAGAGCGGGGAAACAGTTCAACTTGTCAGCGTTACTCTGCTTTATTGTAACGACCTACCGTTACAAATCGTCAGGACTGACGAAGGGGCTGGGAGAGACATCTGACGGCTTGGAATTGGGAGCTTTTCCAGGGTAAGGGTCTGAATGTTGAAACTCAAAATTAGCGTCCTCTTGAGTCACGCTGTTGTTTGGATTGTTTGGATTAGGAGTGGCATTGTTGGGTTGAGGAGATGGACTGCTGTTGGGTTGAGGACGATTGGGTTGAGGAATGTCCCGACTAGTACTCAGCACCACTTGGCCATTCTGAATCGCTAACAACTCCACCTTCAGCGGGCCTGCTGTGTAGATCACACCCGTGGTTACAACCTTTAAATCGAGCGGCTGGCGATACTGCTTCAACTGCTCGGCAAAGCTCAAAATTGCCGTGACGCTGGGACCATTTGCAGCGATCTGTACTCCTTCCGTGAGTACCCCCGCACCTCTGGCTCGAAACTCCGTGGCGGCTAGCAGCAGTTCGATCCGCTTTTGAATGTCGGCTTCAGTTAGGATAGATGGATCAACTGAAGCGGCAGCAATGACATCACCAGACAGAAATGCCACTTGGTTGAACGTAGCGCTCGCCACCACCTGAACGCTCTTTTCTCCTAGGACATAGTTACCCGCTGAGAGAATTCTAATCACGTAATCGCGACCATCTTCAATTTGGTCAACCAGTTGTTCTACTTCCGGTCTGGTGATTTGAATAATCTGTTCGCTGACTTGACCAGCACCAGGACGGGTCAACTTGATAGCGTTACGATTTGCTTCTCGCAGTAACTGGTCTACTGCTTGCTGAGCGCCTGTGGGAGAAACGATCCGCACGACGCCTGCTGACAACACTTGTCCTCGGAAGAGAGCGACGTTGCCTTGGCGTAGGGTTTCATATTGCGCTTGATAGTACTGGTAGTACCGCTGCAAGGTTTGGACAGCTTTCTCTAGATTGGCTTGTTGAACCTCTAAATCTTTAGTTTCTTTAATCAAGTTTTGGCGCTCGTTATCCAGTCGGTCGATCTCGGAGCGGAGTCCCGTTGCTTGCTGAGAAACAGTGCTTAGTTGCGTTTGAGTTCGGTTTAGTTCTGCTTCGGTGCGGTCTTTGGCATCTTCAATCCGATCCTTTTCTGCTTCCGCGCGGCTCAGTTGGCTCTGAGTTTGGTCGAGTTGAGCTTCGGTGCGGGCTCTTTCGGCCTCGACTCGGCCTAGCTGGGTTTGGGTACGATTTAGCTGTGTTTCTGTCGTCGCTTGCTTAGCGATCGCGGCCTTAAGAAACAAATTAATCCGATCTAGCCGTTGTTGGGCCGAAACTTGCTCAGCGCGGGCTTGGGTCAGCTCTTGCTCAACTTGGTTTTTTTGAAATCTCGTCTTTGCTAAGTCTTCTCGCGCCCTAGAGAGGTTTTTCTGAATTTTGCCCAATTCAAAAACGCCAGTCCGGAGTTGATCACTCACAGCAAACAAAATGGCGAGTGTAGAAGCAGAAATGATGCCACCCGTGACAATCGTCACCAAGACCGCGGTTTTGCGGGGACGCAAGTTAAACAAGCTGAGGCGAGCCTTGCCTACGCGCGTGCCGATGCGATCGCCCACCGTTGCGATCACACCCCCCAACACCAAGATTGCCACAATTAAGATGTACCCGCTGGTCATCTACCCTCAGGAAGCCATTTGGCTCACACCCAACTCAGATACAGCCTATCTCATGCCCTGGAAGTTTTGTGTGCCATCACACCTGTAGGACGACAACAAGCAGACCCAGATAGCAAAAGTTGCTGCCTTGCCTCAGCGTCAGGAGAGCATCACGGCTCTCTTTGTTTCCTCGCAGGAGTGCCATGAAGCACCTTCCTCGGCCAGAGAGCTGTATTCAAGTCGCTGTAAGCGCTTGTTATTACTAGAGGTTAACCATAGCAGATCAACTGAACTGTTGACTGAGGGCGACGGGATTATGAACCGTAATTTTTTTCTTATGGATGGAAATCATCTTCTCCTGCCGCAGATCCCCCAGTAGGCGCGTGACTGTGACCCGTGTGGAACCAATCGCCTCTGCGATCGCCTGATGCGACAATTTCAAGTCAATCGTGATCCCGTCAGGGCCAGGAACACCAAAGTCACGACAGAGGATGAGCAAGAAGCTGACCAAGCGTGATCCCATATCCCGGTGGGCCAAGGTTTCGATCATCATCTCCGTTTGCAAGATGCGCGAAGACAACCCTTGCAACATCAGCATCGACAGCTCTGGGTTATCCTTGAGGGCTTTTTCCACTTGCTCAATGGGCACCGACAGCAATTCCGCCGGAGTAAAAGCAACTGCGTGATAAAAGCGATCGGAACGATTGCCCGTAATCAGCGAGAGAACCCCAAAGACACTATTTTCTCGCAGCAAGGCTACGGTGATTTCTTCGCCCGCTTCATAAACGCGAGACAGTTTGACCGCACCTCGGACCAAAAAGTAGACACGCTCCGCTGGATCACCGGGGAAGAAAATCGTCTTGCCTCGATCAAACGTTTCGATCACGGGAGGAAATGCTCCGCCTCCCAGTTGACGAAACACAGATGCTAACGGCCTATCCTGCGTCATTACCATATCCTTTTACCTTTTCGATGCCCTTCTCCAACCTTCATGGGCCGCTCGTCTGGAGATGAACCTTACGAAGGTGAGCCAACTGTAAGCAATTGATGACTTTAGAACACTTAAACTTACTCCAGAGTCATTTTTTGTTCTATTTGATACACAATCTGCCAGCGATCGCCAATGGCTGAAGAATTTAACTGCTGTTTCGAGGACCACAAACGAACGGAGCTTGGCTGTCAGCGGCCTATTTAGACCCTATCTTACTCCCCCTAAAGACAGATATCTTGTGATAGGACTCAAGGCAGCGTATCACCCTACAAGCGACAGTCGATGTCAATATCTTTAAGCCCCCATCTTTGAGTATTCTCGTAATTGCCCTTAACGAAGAGATTGCCATGCTGGATCTGACCGGAAAAAATGCCTTAGTCACAGGCATTGCTAACAATCGCTCGATTGCTTGGGGAATTGCCCAACAACTCCATAAAGCGGGTGCCAACCTAGGGATTACCTATCTGCCCGATGAGCGGGGCAAGATGGAAAAAAAAGTAGCAGAACTGGTTGAACCGCTACAACCCAGCTTGTTTGTGCCTTGCAATGTGCAAGATGATGCGCAGATTCAGTCCACCTTTGAGACTGTGAAGGAGAAGTGGGGCAAGCTAGATATCTTGGTTCACTGTCTGGCCTTTGCCAACAAAGATGACTTATCTGGCCACTTTAGCAACACCTCGCGGCCAGGATTTACCACAGCCTTAGACATCAGCACTTATTCGTTGATTCAGCTCAGTGGTGCCGCTAAACCCCTGATGACAGAAGGCGGCAGCATTGTCACTTTGACTTATTTGGGCGGGGTGCGCGTGGTGCCCAACTATAACGTTATGGGCATTGCCAAAGCGGGCTTGGAAATGAGCGTTAAATACTTGGCGGCAGAACTGGGCCCCCACAATATTCGAGTCAATGGCATTTCTGCTGGCCCGATTAGAACTCTCGCCTCCTCTGCGGTTGGAGGAATTCTGGACATGATTCATCATGTGGAGGAAGTGGCCCCCCTGCGCCGCACTGTGACTCAACTAGAAGTTGGCAATACGGCAGCGTTCCTATGCAGTGATTTGTCCAGCGGTATGACAGGGCAAATCCTCTATGTCGATTCTGGCTATGAGATCATGGGGATGTAGTGGTTGCCATTCAGTGACTACAGTCGTTTGGCCTGCCTGTGCAGGCTCAAAGTTTCTTACTTCCTGTTTCTACTTCCCAGTTTTTACTTCCCAGTATTGAGTAGGGCCTATGCAGACTAGCATTCATGAAGCGTCTTCCCAAGAGCACCGCACAGCCTTCGAGCAGGCCAACGGAGCATCATTAGAACCCGTATTTTCAGGACGAGTGGCCTCAGTCAGTCGCAAAACGGGTGAGACAGATGTGCATGTCACCATTAATTTGGATGGACAGGGTCGCTGTGTAGCCGCCACAGGTATTCCATTTCTCGACCACATGTTGCATCAGATTGCTTCGCATGGGCTGTTTGACCTAGAGGTGCGAGCGACGGGTGACTTGGAAATTGATGACCATCACACCAACGAAGATGTAGGCATTACCCTGGGTCAAGCTCTGGCTAAAGCGTTAGGCGATCGCAAAGGCATTGTCCGGTTTGGCAATTTCCTCGCGCCCTTGGACGAAGCTCTAATCCAGGTAGCTCTAGATTTATCTGGTCGGCCTCACATTAGCTATGGCCTGCAAATCCCCACCGAACGAGTCGGCACTTACGACACGCAACTGGTACGAGAATTTTTTGTGGCAGTGGTGAATCACAGCCAGATGACGCTGCACATCCGTCAGTTAGATGGCATTAACTCACACCATATTATTGAGGCTACTTTCAAAGCTTTCGCTCGTGCCTTGCGGATCGCCACAGAAACCGATCCCCGTCGGGCTCACACTATTCCCAGTTCCAAAGGCGTTTTGTAATTCTGATCGCTCAAAAACTTCAATTGCTGGTAGAGCATGGCAATTTGCGGGAGTTGAACTCCTGCGGCTTGGGCAGCTCGGAGTGGGCTGCCAAAAATTGCCTCGACTTCCAGAGGTCTGCCTTCGTCGTAGTCAATTTTCATGCTGGTGCGGTAGGGCTTCATCTTCACCGTGTCATCCAGCATTTTTTGAATGAAATCATCAGCGATCGCGCGACTTTGCACTTTTGCTCCTAAGGCAACTTCTCGCATCAATTGCTCTGCCAAAGCATAAGTGTAGCGATCGGCCATCAGCGCATCAGTTGTGGCGTTGAGTACAACAGATAAGCCGTTGAAGGGAATATTCCAAACCAGCTTGCGCCAGCGGGCTAGAAGCAGATCTGCCGCCAAGTGGATCGAGATGCCTGCCTGGGTAAAGTCTTGGGCGATCTGAGACATGCGCTCTGTGACACCACCTGCTTGATAATCCGCTGCGTACTCACCTAGGGTGATAGCTCCGTAGTCCAAGTGGCGAATGTGGCCAGGAGCGACTTTGTTGGAACAAATAAAGCACAGCCCACCCATGACGCGCTTCGCACCTACGATTTGAGCCACTTCTGCTTCTAAGCCCAAGCCATTTTGCAGCACTAAGACGACACCATCTTCTTTGAGCAACGGCGGAATTAGGGTTGGCAACAAGTAATTGTGGGTACTTTTGAGCGCGACCACCACTACATCGCAGCGAGGCATCTCCTCGACTCGACGGTAAGCATAGACCTGAGGCAGTGTGAAATTCCCCTCGGGTGACTCGATCACTAATCCTTGCTGCTGCACCTGTTCGTAGTCACTTCTGAGCAGGAAATGGACTTCTATGCCTGCTTGCTGAAGCCGGGCTCCATAAAAGCCCCCTAATGCTCCTGTACCTAAAATTGCATAACGACGATTGGGCGTAGCACCCAAAGAGGCCCCCATTGCTCCTAACTCCCGGCTTACTCCTGTTCAAACATACTGCAATGAGGAGATGTGGCCCTAGGCTGACTAGAGCTTTATGGGTCGCAAGGCGGATTTAAGGACAGCCTAGAGAACAGACGGCTATCATGGTAGGCATTGATATTTATGAACAATTATCAATGATTGTTTCTGAATCTGGTTGGTCCAAAATCAAGTCATCTTTCACAGAAAAAGTTTTCTTTGGGCAGGAGCCAAGCGCAGAGTTAACAGCGATTTTGTTGGTTTACTTTGTGCAAGGCATTCTCGGCTTGGCTCGCTTAGCCATTAGCTTCTTTCTCAAAGATGAGTTAGGGATTGGTCCAGCGCAAGTATCAGCCTTGATGGGAATTGCGGCGCTGCCTTGGATGATTAAGCCTGTCTTTGGCTTTGTTTCCGATGGGTTGCCGATTTTTGGCTATCGTCGCCGCCCTTACCTAATTTTGTCGGGTGTGCTAGGAGCAAGCTCCTGGATTGCTCTGGCGACGGTGGTGCATACGGCTTGGGCTGCCACGCTCGCGATCGCTCTTGGTTCGTTGTCTGTAGCGGTTAGCGACGTGATTGTGGACTCGCTGGTGGTAGAACGGGCCCGCGAGGAGTCGGTGAGTACTGCGGGCTCGCTGCAATCTTTATGTTGGGGCTCTTCGGCGCTAGGGGGGCTGTTGACTGCTTACTTTAGTGGCTCCTTGCTACAGCGCTTTGATGCTCATACCATCTTCGCTATTACCGCTTCCTTTCCTCTCATTGTCTCAGCCGTAGCTGGCCTGATCGCTGAGTCCCGCGTCAGTGCTAGGCCCAACTGGTCAGTGGTGAGTCATCAATTAGGTCAGTTGCGCCAAGCAGTGACGCAGAAGGCAATTTGGTTACCCACAGCTTTTCTCTTTCTTTGGCAAGCCACCCCCACGGCTGATTCTGCTTTTTTCTACTTCACAACCAATGAGCTAGGATTTCAACCCGAGTTCTTGGGGCGGGTGCGGTTGGTCACGAGTTTGGCGTCTTTGGTGGGGATCTGGCTATTTCAGCGTTTTTTCAAAGAAGTACCGTTTCGCGCCTTTTTCGGCTGGACGACATTGCTCTCGGCTGTGTTGGGCATGAGTATGCTGCTGCTCGTAACCCACGCCAACCGAGCTTTAGGAATTGATGACCATTGGTTTAGCTTGGGCGACAGCTTGATTCTGACGGTGATGGGCCAGATTGCCTACATGCCCGTCTTAGTGTTAGCGGCGCGTCTCTGTCCTGCGGGGGTAGAAGCGACTCTGTTTGCCTTGCTAATGTCAATTACAAATCTAGCAGGGCTGGTGTCCTACGAGCTGGGAGCCGTGTTGATGCACTGGTTAGGGATTACTGAAACCAATTTCAGCTCTCTCTGGTTGCTGGTGCTAATTACCAATCTCAGTACTTTGTTGCCACTGCCATTTTTAGGTTGGCTGCCAGGAGCTGACCCGAAGACAGAGTCTGGGACTGCCAGTTTGCAAGCCACACCCGCTATGGAGCGAGACCTATTGACTACCAAGCAATTAGGTCAGCCATTTTTGCCAGATTTGATGTCGGAATGGGTACCGCAGTCGATGCGGGAGCCTGTGGAAGAAACCATTGATTAATCATTTGGTTTGCAAGTTTTGAACTCGTTTTAATTAAACTTCGCTGATTACGGACTATGCAGAGTTTTCAGCTCCAAGAGCGCGCCACAACTGTCCCAATTGATCCTTACAATCCTCAGGATTGGCAAAAAGGCTATCGTTCCTTGCTTAAGGAGTACGACTACCGCATTGATGAGGTGGAGGGCGAAATTCCTCCCGAGCTCCAAGGTACTTTGTTCCGTAACGGCCCAGGATTGCTTGACGTCAATGGTCAGTCATTGCACCACCCTTTTGATGGCGATGGCATGATTTGCGCGATCGCCTTTAAAGACGGTCAAGCCCATTTTCGCAATCGCTTTGTTCGTACCGAAGGTTTCCAGAAAGAACAAAAAGCTGGCAAGATCCTCCATCGCGGCGTATTTGGCACCCAAAAGCCAGGGGGACCACTAGCGAATGCTTTTGACTTCAACCTCAAAAATATTGCCAACACGCAAGTGATTTACTGGGGTGGCAAGCTGTTGGCACTATGGGAAGCAGCCGAACCACATCGGCTTGATCCGCAGACGCTAGAGACTTTAGGCAGAGAATATTTGGATGGCGTCTTGTCTCCGGGGTCAGCGTTTGCTGCTCACCCGTGGATTGATCCGGGCTGTGCTCAAGATAATGGCGCTCCCTGTTTAGTCAACTTCGCGATTAAACCTGGGCTATCGACCAACATTACGGTCTATGAGCTGAATCCAGACGGTAAAGTTGTGCGGCAATCGGTCCACTCAGTGCCTGGATTCGCCTTCATTCACGATTTTGCGATTACACCAAACTATTGTGTGTTTTTCCAAAATCCGGTGCACTTTAATCCCTTGCCCTTTGCCTTGGGTTTACGCGGAGCCGCTGAGTGCATCACTTTCCAACCAGAGCAACCGACCCGAATCTTGGTAATTCCTCGACGCGCTTCAGAGTCGATGCAGATCTTAGAAACCAAATCGGGATTTGTCTTCCACCATGCCAATGCCTTTGAGCAAGATGGGTCGATCTACATTGATTCGGTTTGCTACGAAGCTTTTCCAGAAGTAGAACCTGGCTCGGATTTCCGAGAAGTCGATTTTGCCAGCTTAGCGCCGGGTCATCTGTGGCGGTTCCACCTAGATCTCGCAGGCAAGCAAGTTGAGCGGCAACTTATAGAGAGCCGTTGTTGCGAGTTTCCCTTTGTGCATCCATCCAAAGTAGGCCGTCCCTACCGTTATGCCTATTTAGGTGCAGCCCATGCAGCAACTGGGAATGCACCTTTGCAAGCGATCCTGAAAGTGGATCTGGAATCGAGCGATCGCCAACTTTGGAGTGCAGCGCCCCAAGGCTATGTCGGTGAACCCGTGTTTGTGCCCCGCTCGGGTTATAACGAGCAAGGATTACCGCAGGCTGAGATGACCGGGGAAGAAGATGACGGTTGGGTGTTGACCTTGGTTTATGACTCGAAGCGGGAGCGATCGGATGTCGTGATTCTGGATGCTCGTGACCTCAACCAAGGACCAGTCGCGCGGTTGCATCTGAAGCATCATGTGCCCTACGGCTTGCATGGTACCTTCACCCCTGCATACTTTGGACGCGATCACTAGCCTGGAATGCCTCGCACGCGCTGGTTACGACCTCGTTGCGATCGCCTGCTGGCACCACCTCAAGTTCATTAGCACTGATTGCTTATCTTTGCTTATCTTAAAGACTTGATGAACTTTGGGTGCCAGCTATGGCTGATTCTCGGTACTTGGATGAAGATGGGACAGAAAAGCCCGTATAGATACTTAGGTATTTGTAGCTAAAGCAAGGTTAGAAGATAACTGCTTGCTGCTAACAGGGTTTCAGCGCCATAAGGGCTGCTTCTAGAACGAGTGAGCTGAAGATGTGTTAAGACAGTGTTACGAAATTCTGCCTCGCTAATTTAGCCCAGCTCAAGCTAAGGTCCAACCCTGTCCTTTCGTACTGATTGAAATTCCTCAGGTTGCCGCTATGAGATTCAGCATTGTGATCACAACTTACAACCGCTTGTCTCTGTTGAAGCGAGCGATTGCTTCAGCCCTAGACCAAACGGTGTCTTGCGAGGTTGTCGTTGTCGATAATTGCTCCTCAGACGGTACTGAAGCGTATGTTCGCAGTTTAGGCAACCAGGTTGTTTATCATCGCAACTCTGCCAACTTGGGCCATTCCGGAGCAGTGAATACTGGAGTCAAAGTTGCCAAGGGTACTTGGATTAAACCCGTGGATGACGATGACTATCTAGCACCTAACTGCATTGAGGAAATGGCCAAGGCGATCGCTCTGCGCCCCGAAGCTGCCATCTGTTCTTGCCAAGCGGCCCAAGTCGATGACAACGGAGTTGAACTAAGCCGAACTCGACAGGTGGGGCCAGGGCAAGCCTTCTACATTCCGCAAGAAGATGTTCATTATGGGATGTTGCTGGAGCAAGTTCCCTTCGGTACTCCGATTCAAGTTGCCTTCCGAAGAGACGCATTTTTAGAATCTGGGGGTTGGGATACCAGCTTAACGAGCTGTGACGATATTGATTCGTGGATCAGAATTGCCAAATATGGCGATGCCATTTTCATCAATCAGTGTCTGACCTATCGGACTGTTTGGCCAGGTGGATACGACCAAAAGATTGCCCTAGAAACCCGCATGAATACAAACATCCTGATGAAGGAAAGAATTCATGCGTTGGTGAATGAAAAATACCGCTCAGCGATTCCAGCCATTCAAGATATCCGTCATTATCTCTGCCTGCATTGGGGCTTAGTCGCCTTGAAGCAAAAGAAAATTGTGAGTGGTCTTCAGATGGTGCTACCCGCTACGGCATCTCCTGCTGCTTGGAAATTGTTGCTAGGAGCTCGCAAGGGACATCAACCAAACCCAACCGTTCGCAAGTTGGTCTTATTGGATGTTCACTCCTCTGCGCCAGCAGCAATGCTGATGAATTCTTAGATTTGCGTTTCTGATTTCAAGGCCATTAAAAAGCACCTTAAAAAGCAGGGGTATCTTTGAACCACCCCTGCTTTTATCGATTTAAAGACACTTGAGAGGCTAGATCCGGGCTCCTTCTGGAATGGGTCTGCCCTTGGGTTCTGGCAAAGCTGGCCGCCGTTCATAAGGTGTAGGAATGTATTGAACGGTAGGTCTGCCGCCTTGAGGTTGAGGATAAAGCTCCATCAAGTTGTAGATCGAGGTGGATAAACCTACAGTTATCGGTAAACCCAACTCAGTGGCTTCTTCCACGGTAACTGGGTAATCGTGAGTGACTTTGCCAGTGGTTAACGTGTCAATAATTAATTCAATTTTGTCATCTGCAATTTTCTGCTGAGGTACATTGTCTTTGAGCAGGGTTCTGACAAATTTTTGCACTTGCTGAATCGCCTTGCGAGACAAATCAGCCATGATCAAAGTTTGATCATCAATGTCACTAATTGGTTTTTCTTCGACCACCTTTAGGACACTAGCGGCTGGAAAGTTACCCAACTGCGGATCTACTGGACCGAGTACTGCATTGGCATCCATGACAATTTCATCCGCAGCTAAAGCTAGCATGGTGCCGCCACTCATGGCGTAGTGAGGCACAAAAACTGTCACTTTGGCAGGGTGACGAATCAAGGCTCTAGCAATTTGTTCTGTCGCCAGCACCAGACCACCAGGAGTATGCAAAACAAGGTCAATGGGCATATCGGGTGGAGTGAGGCGAATCGCTCGTAGGATTTGCTCGGAATCCTCAATCGTGATGTAACGAGATAAAGGAATCCCTAATAAATTGATTGATTCTTGACGGTGAATTAAGAGAATTACTCGACTGTTATGTTGTTGCTCTAGCCCCCGCAAAGCTTGTAGGCGAGAGGATTCAATGCGGCGACGCTGCCACATCGGTTGTAGCGAAGAAACTAATAGAAAAACCCAAAATAGGTCTAGAAAACTAAAGGTCATTTGAAAAATTACTCATCAATAGAACTTAGCGTGAAGCCCTTTTATTATTTCAATCGCGGTGAGAGGTTGAGTCTATCGGAAGCATTAAAATAGCTTTCTAGCGATCAATAGGGCGATCGCTCTATTCAATCTATAAAAGCTATAAAAATTTTCAAACTAATACTAAATAGATTCACCTCTAGTTTCTGACTTCTATTTTTATCTTATTCAAGCGAATCTATCTTTAGATGCAGGTTCTTTAGAGCGCGTACTATAGCAGGGTTACATGCCTGAATTCAGCTTGAAGATTTCATCTAAGTTGAGGAATTCTATCGATTTGTTTACCACTTTAGAGCGAGGGTATAATTTATTCTCTGTCCTTGGGTTAATAGTTTTCGACTGATTGCGTCGATTAAGCTGAACTTGTATCAGTCAACACTTTTAATCTTGTTTGAGGATAGATTTATGGATAATAAAACAGATAAAAATTCACCCGCTGTTGATAGTCAAGGTCGTGCTGAAGTAGATACCTACGATCGCGGCATTGTGCCCGCCGAAACAGCTGCCCGTAAAGAAAGAGAAGGTAGTGCATTTAAGCAACACCCAACTGAAGCTAGCCAGCAGCAGGCTAGAAATGATGATGAAACCGATAGCAACAGCATCAAAACAACTGAAGGTTACACCTCCGACAAAGAAGGCTTAATTAATAACTACGCGATTGAGCCAGAAATGTATGTGGATGAACCAGGAGATTTAAGAGAAAAAGAAGCACAGCTAAAAGCTGAGCGTACGGGAGAAATCAACGAAGCCAATCAAGACAAGGACGGTCAACTGTCAATGGAACATGACAGTCGTGGTAAAGGCCCTGGCATGATCTAAACCTACGGCTCAGGCTTGAAAGAAAACGCTCAAGAGAGGGCGGGGGTGTAAAGCTACACCCCTTTTTTTGTTTGCTGTTTAGCTGGTTTAACTGCGGGCAACTCCATCTTGGCGAGCCGCCCGTTGCACTGCTGCCGCTACAGAAGTTGCGACTCGCTCATCCAAGACAGACGGAATTACATGTTCTCGATCTAGGTCAGAAGGCTTAACCAACGAGGCGATCGCTGCTGCGGCTTCTAGATACATGCTGGTGGTTAAGGCGGCAGCTCGACAATCTAGGGCACCTCGAAAGATACCGGGGAAGGCCAAGACGTTATTAATTTGGTTGGGGTAGTCGCTGCGGCCCGTCGCCATCACCGCAACATCATTCACGACTAGCTCGGGTTGAATCTCTGGAATCGGGTTTGCCATGGCAAACACAATCGGATCGCTTGCCATCGATCGCACCATTTCAGGGGTTAAAACTCCAGGAGCACTAACGCCTAAAAAGACATCTGCCTCAACTAAGGCATTGGCTAGGGTGCCACTTTGGGTAACGGCAAATTCTCGTTTCTCTGCTGTCAAGTCAAGGCGGTCCAGGCAAAGCAAACCTCTAGAGTCGCACATATAAATCCTGGTCGCCCCGGCTTTACATAACAGACGAGCGATCGCCACTCCTGCCGCCCCTGCGCCATTAATCACAATTCGCACTTGGTCTAGGGGTTTGTGGACTAACTTCAGAGCGTTGGTTAGGGCTGCCAGGGTGACAATCGCAGTGCCATGCTGATCATCATGAAAAACCGGAATATCGAGTTCACGCCGCAGGCGATCTTCAATCTCAAAGCAGCGAGGAGCCGAAATATCTTCTAGATTGATCCCGCCAAACACAGGCGCGATATTCTTCACAGTTTCAACGATCGCATCCGTATCTTGGGTTGCTAAGCAGATCGGGAAGGCATCAATTCCAGCAAATTCTTTGAACAGCATCGCCTTACCTTCCATTACAGGTAAAGCCGCTTCAGGCCCAAGGTTGCCCAACCCTAAAATGGCACTGCCATCTGTCACCACGGCGATTGTGTTTTGCTTAATGGTTAGGTT
The DNA here is from genome assembly GCF_014696035.1 of Trichocoleus sp. FACHB-262. Lineage (NCBI taxonomy): Bacteria > Bacillati > Cyanobacteriota > Cyanophyceae > Leptolyngbyales > Trichocoleusaceae > Trichocoleus > Trichocoleus sp. FACHB-262. The sequence goes on from NZ_JACJPK010000086.1 coordinate 400,188, forward strand.
ATAAGCTTGCTCTGGGTCTTGGGCGATCGCATGACAAATACGACCTACCCCTGGGGTATAGGCCATCGCCAAATCTCCCTGGTTTTTGAGCGAGATTTTGCTTTCTACCCGAATTTTGCCGCCTCGGTGCAAGTTAAAGGTGCGATCGTAAACGTTGATAAACTTGATGTCTGGCAAATCTTTGACTGCTTGAACAATGGTTTCCGCATGCTCAGTGCTGGCCGCATCAACGGTAATATCGCGCAAAGAAAACTGGCGGGTCTGCTCGATTAAATCAATGTGGCCCAGGTTGCCTCCAGCCCCGGCGATCGCTTGGGTGACGCTAGCCAACATGCCCGCCCGGTTAGGCAGTTGGAAACGAATCGTTAGGCTAAAACTAGGATTAGGAGTTAAATTCACCATAATGCTGTCGTTTCCTCTGCTGGCTCAAAGACGTTGTTAGATGGAGTGGGAGAGAGGCAAAAGTCTTGTAGTCATTTTTAGCTTAAAGAAATTAAAGACCCACGATTGTACTGAGTCACACTGATAGATTTGAATTGCAGCTATGCCAAGCCTCTACGCTGAAATTGAAATTGATGCCCCTAAACCAAAAGTGTGGCAAGCGCTCGTGCAAAAAGATCAGTGGATGTACTGGAATACGTTTTTGTACGACTGTGATGCGTCGCGCCCCTTCAAGCAAGGCCAGGAAGTGTTACTTTCTCTACGACGAATTCCAGGTGAAGAAGAAACCGAATTTGAACCTTTAGTTACTTTGATTCAACCAGAAGTTTGTTTGAAGTGGTTTTCGGCGATTCCAGGCTTGCAAAACGAGCATGTGTTTGAACTTCAAGAAATTGATCGAGAGCGCACTAAGTATATTCATCGAGAAGCTTTTTCAGGCTGGCTGGCTCGCATATTTTGGCCGTTTATTCGGGCTGACGAGCAGCAGGGCTTGAGACGAATGGCACGAGAGCTAAAACAATATGTGGAATACCGTTGAAATGACGACGCTTCATTAAAATACAGTCAGAACTTAGTATCTGCCTCATCTAAGTGGGCATACTGAACTCATAATAAATGGGTTACCAGTATCAATCAGGCGCGAGAGAAAATTCTGGTTTAGAGCTGATCCGGCTTGTTAGTTGAGAAAGAAGGCTTAGAGGTTGCTTGAAGCCAGCGACTATCTATTCCTTTAGCACTCAGTTTATATCGTAATTTCAGTGAGTCTCCTCAATTGTTGTATCCCCTCCACCAACGATTCAGTTCCGATTATCTGGTTCATCAGTGACTATGAACTATAAAGACGGATGGGCTTTAAAGCACTTCCGATGGTTGCGATATGGTGTGGCCGTATTAGTGGTTGTAGCGGCAACTGTAGTGCGATTACTGCTCAACCCGTTGTTGGGCAATGCAGCACCGTTCTTGCCATTTATCTTAGCTGTACTCTTTAGTGCCTGGTATGGCGGTTTGCGGCCAGGTTTGCTATCGACTGGCCTGAGCGCCGGGATCATCCATTACTTCTGGCTACGGTCAAATGGTACAGACGTCGTGGGGTTTAGAAACCTGATTCTATTAGGGCTGTTTCTCGTAGCTGGGATTGGCTTGAGTTGGGTAAATGAAGTTCTGCACCGATCGCGCAGAGGCAGTGAAGCCACTCTAAAGGCTTTGCGCTCTAGCGAAGAGCAGTATCGGCTTTTGGTCGATGGCGTTAAAGATTGCGCCATTTATCTGCTGGATGCTCAAGGCTATGTGATGAGTTGGAATGCGGGAGCTGAGCGGATCGAAGGGTATCGGGCCGAAGAGATCATCGGCCAACACTTCTCCCGTTTTTGCCCTCCAGAAGATGCGGCCCAAGGAAAGCCAGAACGAGTACTAGCGGCAGCGATCGCCCAAGAGCGCTTTGAGGAAGAGGGGTGGCGGGTTCGCAAAGATGGTTCTCGATTTTGGTCTCATCTCCTAATGACTGCTTTATGGGATGAAGCAGGAGAACTGCGTGGCTTCTCGAAACTGGTTCGCGACATCAGCGATCGCCAGCGTGCCGAAGCTGAACGTCAGCAGTCAGAAGCTGCTCTACAGCGAAGTGAGGAGCAATTACGCTTGGCACTGGATGCTTCTCAAGCAGGAATTTGGGATTGGAATTTGCCCACCGGAACTGTAAGTTGGTCCAGCAAAACCGAACAATTATTAGGTTTGATTCCAGGCACTTTTAGCAAAACTTATGAAACTTTTCTAGAAGCTGTTCATCCTGGCGATCGCGACCAAGTTGTCCAAGCGGTAGCTAAGGCACTGGAGACCAAAAAAGATTACGCTCAGGAGTTCCGGGTCACCTGGCCCGATGGTTCTATTCACTGGATTGCAGGAGCAGGCAAGCTGCTCTTGAACGATCAGGGCGAAGTTGTGCGGATGCTGGGCACTAACATGGATGTGACTGAGCGGAAGCAGACAGAACTGGCCTTGCAGCAGCAAACCGACCGAGAACGCTTGATTGGGGCGATCGCTCAGCGATTGCGACAGTCTCTCAATCTAGAAGAGATCCTCAACACAGCAGTTGCTGAGGTGCGACAGTTCTTACAAACTGATCGAGTAATCATTTATGAGTTTCAGGCTGATCAGAGTGGAGTCGTTGTTGTAGAGTCGGTCGCTCCAGAGTGGACTTCCCTTCAAGGCACAGTGGTACCCCCCTTGGAGGAAGCCTTGGTGCAGCTATACCGAGCCGGCCAAGTATCCTCACTGTCAGATATTTATGCAACTCCCCTAGAACCAGATTGCCTGAATTTGCTTACGCAGTTTCAAATCCGAGCAGACTTGGTTATCCCAATTTTGCAAGGCGAGGAACTGTGGGGCTTATTGGTTGTTCACCATTGTGCTTCAGCGCATGAATGGAAAGCTGTAGAAATTGATCTGCTAAAACAGCTAGCGGCTCAGTTAGCGATCGCCATCCAACAATCCCAGCTCTACCAACAGGTCCAGCAACTCAACTCCAACTTGGAACACCAAGTCCAAGAACGGATGCAACAGTTGCAGCAAGCGCTCAACTTTGAGGCGGTACTAAAACGGATCACCGATAAAGTGCGGGATAGCTTAGATGAGGGCCACATCCTGCAAACTGCCGTCCGAGAACTGGCACTTGTGCTACAGGCAGATAGTTGTAACGCGGCGCTTTATGACCTGGAGCAAGGGACGGCAGACGTTTGCTATGAGTACACCACCTCAACCTTTGCTTTCCAAGGCCGACGTCTGCACCTAGAATCCTTTCCAGAAATTTATCAGCCTTTGCTGCAAGGTCAATGCGTGCAATTTTGCTCCATTATGTCCTCCTCTCGCCAAGACCAAGCGGCCCTGCTGGCTTGTCCGGTCCTAGATGACCAAGGAGTGTTGGGTGATTTATGGTTGCGGCATCGGCCAGAGTACATCTTTACGGAGCAAGAGATTCGCCTAGTGCAGCAGATTGCCAATCAAGGGGCGATCGCGCTTCGCCAAGCTCGACTGTATCAAGCCGCTCAAGCGCAAGTCGAAGCCCTAGAAAGACTGAACCAACTCAAAGATGACTTTCTCAGCACGGTCTCCCACGAGTTGCGAACTCCAGTCGCCAATATGAAAATGTCGATTCGGATGTTGGAGTTGGCGCTGAAGCAAGAAGTTCCCACCAGCAACCAGCCCCAAAAGTCTGAGCGCTATCTACGGATTTTGCAGGATGAGTGTGAACGGGAAATCAGCTTAATCAATGACTTGCTCGACTTGCAGCGCTTAGAAGTAGGAGTTCAACCGCTCACTTTGACCACGATTGATTTATATACCTGGGTCGAGCAATTGGTAAAGCCTTTTGAAGACCGGATGCGAGCTAGACAGCAAACTTTACAAGTAGAGATCGCGCCTGAGCTGCCTCCTTTGGTTTCTGACTTATTAGGCTTGGAACGCGTTCTTGGCGAACTCCTAAATAATGCTTGCAAGTACACACCACCGGGCGATCGCATTTGCGTGAAGGTGCAAGCCCAAGCCGAGCGGATACGGTTTCAGGTAATTAATCTGGGATCAGAAATTCCTGCTCATGAACTGTCACGAATTTTCGACAAGTTTTATCGGGTTCCTAGTGCGGACCCCTGGAAGCAAGGTGGCACTGGCTTAGGTTTAGCTTTGGTGCAAAAACTAACTAGGCATCTGCAAGGTCAGGTCTATGTAGAGAGCGCTAATCACCGCACCGTCTTTACCGTTGAAGTGCCTATGACACTCGCGGCGGAGCTAGCCGGAAAGAAGTCTAATCGATAACGATATAACGCAACGGGACGAGTATTGCTTAACCCTCCAGCCTTGAAGTAATCAGGGTCTTGGGGAGAGAGATAAACAGCGGTAATTTGGTCAGCTACGATCGCTGGGGCTTCACCAGCAGATTTTTGAGCAGATTTTTGATAACAGGTAGTTGTCTCGACTTGATTGAAGTAAAGCTGCGGTGCCCCGCGAAATTGCTGTTGAAACACCTCAGTCGTAATAAATTGATCAGCCTGGGGAGTTTCAGTCGCTCGTCCAGTCACAATCGAGACCAATTGGCGATCGCCCCGTAACAAGGTGATTTGACGATTAGGAGAATGAGGGTCCACTTTGACTGCTAAGACAGCGCGATCGCCCAAATAAGCTTTAGCAATATTCAAGCCATTAAAGGCGCGATCGGCCACCACTCCAACTCCATTTTTAGGTCTGGGCGTAGGCAGGAGCAAAGACTTAGGTTTATTGGATGTTGCTGCTGGCGCAAATCGCACCCGAAATTGCACGGGTTGTTGCAAATACTGACGATTGCTCTCAAAACCTGGGGTGATTACCTCTGGAGCTAAAGGTGCCGCCAAATCTACCAATGTGCTAGTCACATCCCAGTTGCCCGCCAACCATCCCGGGTAAACCAAATCTCCCTTAGCCGCTTGAACGGGGGGTTGTTCCTGCCACTGTGGAAAAGCTGCGATGCGATTGCCTAAAGGTCCTGCTTGCGCGATCGGTTGCCACAGCATGACCAAGATGCTGAGACAACACCAAAGCAGATTGCGCCAATCAAAACTCCATTGCTTCAACTGCGATCGGCTCCTAAACTTCCTTACGCTAATGGCTAAGTTGAACCAATCAATTATTGTTCGTACTGTTCGTAAGCAGCAACAATTCGCTGGACTAAAGGATGGCGCACCACATCGGCTTGAGAGAAGTGGCAGAAAGCAATGCCTTCGACATGTTGCAGAATTTTCTGAGCCACCGCCAAACCCGAAGTTTGTTGAGTCGGCAAGTCCGTCTGAGTCAGATCGCCCGTGACTACCATGCGCGATTTGAACCCAAGCCGAGTCAAAATCATTTTCATTTGAGCCGGAGTTGTGTTCTGCGCTTCATCCAAAATCACAAAAGCGTTGCTGAGAGTGCGGCCTCGCATATAGGCGATCGGGGCGACTTCAATCACCCCCCGCTCCATTAAATTCGGAATCTTCTCCGGGTCAATGAACTCATACAAAGCATCGTAAAGCGGGCGCAAATAGGGGTTAACCTTCTGCTGCAAGTCTCCTGGCAAGAACCCCAATTTTTCACCCGCCTCCACCGCTGGACGAGTCAAAATCAAGCGTTCGCACTGATTAGACAGCAACGCTTGTACCGCTAACACCGCCGCTAAAAAGGTTTTACCCGTTCCCGCTGGGCCAATGCAAAATGTCAGATCATGGGTGCGAACAGCTTGAATGTATTGCCGTTGTCGAAACGTTTTAGCTCGAATATCTTCCCCGCGACGAGTTCGCGCTAAAACGTCATGCTGCATCTCATTGAACTCATCTTGACGATGGGTGTCCAAGGCTTGACGAGCGGTGAGAATGTCGGCTCTAGAGATACTTTTACCTTTGCTCCAGAGGTCTTCGAGCGATCGCACCACTTTACAACTCAAATCAACTTGAGTTGCAGTTCCAGAGATCAACAGTTCCTGTCCCCGGAGAACAATCGTGGCTCCAGTTTGGCGAGCTAGGGTTTTAAGATTTTCTTCTTGTAAACCAGCCAGGGCGATCGCACTCTCAGCCGTGGGTAACTGAATGGATGCAGCCTCTACCATGCGAATATCGGTGCTCCTAAAAAGGTTTTTGCGCCAGCTTGCTTAATCGTGAACCAAAGTATTACAAAAAATCGTTTTTGAATCATAAAAAGACGCCTGAACCGAATGCAATCTTGGTTGGCAGGCGTCTACTCACTTTAATATTTTGCTACCCCTTGAAACCACTGTAAAAGCGTGGATTTGCTATCTACATCGGGGTTTAATTACATCTCATGCACTTAAGGGCGACGCTTACGGGAAGCTTCGGACTTGTGCTTACGACGAAGACTAGGCTTCTCGTAACGTTCGCGACGTTTAACTTCAGATAAAATTCCTGCTTTCTGAATCTTCTTCTTGAAGCGTCTTAACGCTGATTCAATAGATTCATTTTCACCTAGACGCACTTCTGCCACTCGCTGTGCTCACCTCCTTGCTTTGGATTTTAGGATAGGGCTGTGTTTTTGCAACCGCACTTTGAGAAGGCGGAATCCCTGCTCACGTTCCTAATTTATACCTTATTGAGTCCGTAGTTTAGGAGCAGATTTGGGGGGTGCAGAGCGAGGAGGCTGAGACTTTGAGCTAGACTCCGGCTCCGCTGCTTCGTCTCGGTTACCTACTGGGTCACCGCCAAAAACATCTAAGTAGATAGCTTGGCCCGAAGATTGAGCCGCAGCTTCTAAAACAGTCCGAATGGCCTGGATGTTACGTCCACCGCGACCAAATACACGCCCTTTATCCGAGCTATCAAAAGCTAACCGAATCCAAATTTTGGGTCGGCTAGCAGATAGCTCACAGTCTACTTTTAAGGACTCCGGCGACTCCAGAAAAGGTTGAATTAGGAACCGCACCAATTCAACATAGTTGGGGTTAGCAGAGCGAGGCGGAGTTGAGTGACCCAACCCCTCTCGACTGGATGACTCAGGCATTGACCTGTTCGAAGACATTGGCCTTTCTAAGAATGCTGCGTACCGTTTCGGTAGGCTGAGCTCCTTCCTGGAGCCGCTTGACGATCGCGTCAACTTTTAGACGCACTTCATCCGTTCTGGGATTATAAAAGCCCAACTCTTCCAGGGGACGACCATCCCGGCGAGTGGTGCTATGCATTGCCACAATCCGGTAACTGACTTCACGCTTTTTGCCGTATCGCTTCAACCGCAGTTTGATCATGCTTGAAGGGTTTGCTCCTAGGGAATTACAAGTTTTAAAGCTAATAGCTATGAGCTTTTAGCGATCGCCTATCAGGCTTTACACAATAAGCACTACTGAATTGATCATCATATCATTTGCCTGGACTCACCCGCTACTGCGCTCAGATTATTTGAGACTCTTATGGATGGCTGGGTGACTTAAGTGCTAACGCGCGAAAGGCTCATTGCTCATAGTTAGTTGCCCAATGCTAATTGCTACAGATTGCCAAAGCCTTTTTTCTTTTTCTCCTTCTTTTTCTTGGTAGGAGCTCCCCCAGGATAGCCACGCCAACCGGGTTGTGGTGGTTGGTTGCCACCATAGCCAGGCCCGCCGCCGAACGGTCCCCCACCAAACATCCCAGGCATGGGAAGTTGGCCCTGTCCCAACTGTTGCATCAGCGATCGCATCTTCTGGAAATCGGCCACTAACTTGGCTACATCCGATTCGGCATAACCCGCACCACGAGCAATACGACGACGGCGGCCAGGAGAACCCGCTAACAAATCAGGGTCTTTGCGCTCCTCAGGCGTCATGGAGTTGATCATCGACTCAGCCCGCTTCAGCTGGGTTTCTCCCTGCTGGAGTTGCTCGCTGCTCAGCTTGTTCATGCCTGGGATCAGCTTCATGATGCCACCCAAGGAACCCATGTTTTTCAACAAGCGGGTTTGCTTGAGGAAATCAGTGAAGTCGAATTTGGCCGAGAGGATTTTCTCCTGCATTTTCTCGGCATCAGCCAGATCCACGGCTTCCTGGGCTTTCTCTACCAGGGTCAGCACGTCTCCCATGCCCAGAATTCGGGAAGCCATCCGATCTGGATAGAAGGGTTGCAGCGCATCAACTTTTTCCCCCACCCCAATAAACTTGATGGGCTGACCAGAGATGCGGCGAACTGAGAGGGCTGCCCCACCCCGGGTGTCGCCATCCATCTTGGTGAGAATTGCCCCAGTAATGCCAATTTGGTCGTGGAACGTGCGAGTCAAGCTGGCGGCTTCTTGCCCTGTCATGGCATCTACGACCAGCAGCGTCTCATGAGGCTGAATGGTTTCTTTGATGCGCGCCAACTCCGACATCATGTTTTGGTCGATTTGCAGACGACCCGCAGTGTCGATAATGACAGTATTAATTCCTTCTGCCCTGGCTCTTTCTACCCCTTGGCGAGCAATTTCAACGGGGTCAGCATCTTTGCCCAGTTCAAACACGGGCACTTCGATCTGTTTACCTAAGGTGACGAGCTGGTCGATCGCGGCAGGGCGGTAAACGTCGGTAGCCACTAAAAGGGTGCTGCGATTCTCTTTACGCAGATGCAAAGCCAGTTTAGCGGTCGCAGTGGTTTTACCCGTTCCTTGCAGACCTGCCATCAAAATCACGGTGGGCGCTGGGCTAGCTTCTGCCAGGGGAATATTGGTTTCCCCCATCACGGATACCAACTCGTCGTAAACCAGTTTGATGAACTGCTGGTCAGGCCGAACGCCAGCGACCACCTCTTCGCCTAGGGCTTTGGTCTGCACCTCTGCAACAAAATCTTTCACCACTTGGAGGTTGACGTCCGCCTCCAAAAGAGCGCGACGAACTTCCCGCAGGGCTTCCTGAACGTTCGATTCAGAAATTTTGTCTTGACCCCGCAGGGTTTTCCAGGCAGATTCTAAGCGTTCAGCGAGCGCGTCAAACATAACTTAATGACTTCAGATAATGAGTCTTCAATCCAGAGGTGCGTTTAGAAGCAAACTGTTGCTTTCCCACTTATCCAGATTAATCGTTTTCGCTCCAGGTCGGGTGGAGAATTCGTCGAAAATACTATTGCCATGCTTTAGACCGGCAATTTTCATCTTTGCATGCGGGGCTCTACAGCCGCGATCGTGGGCTTAATTTGGCAGGATCAGCAACATGGCTGATAAATATCCTTGCCTCTGGGCTTATAGCCCTGAATTAAATGGGAAAAACTAGGTATTAGGTCACTAAAAAGCTGGTGGGTTTACGGGAGAACTCAGCGATCGCCAGTGATGCTCTAACCGAGCATGAGCAGCTTGGTGGCCCTACGGTTTATTCAGGTGATCTCCTTGCGTCAAGTTCAAGCCCACTTTCTCAAGCTTCTAAGTTTATTTCTATTAAGTATGCTGCTGTGCGTTGCTTGTCACAGCTCTACTTCAGTCACACCACAGTCGAATCAACCGCCGCTAAAAGTGGGTTATAGTCTGTGGCCTGGGTACTTCCCGATGGTAATTGCCCAAGAGAAAGGGTTTTTTGCTGAGCAAGGCGTGAACGTTGAACCTGTTTATTCTGAAAACTATTTAGAACCGATCTCTAACTTCAGTGCAGGCCAAACCGATGGGGTGACACTGGCAATGGGTAGCTTAATGGGCATCATCGGGCAAAACCCAGATATTCAAATGGTCATGCTCACCGATCAGTCTGCGGGTTCTGATGCTTTAGTGGTTCAGCCTGAAATTACCAGTGCGAAAGACCTGAAGGGCAAGCGAATTGGAGCCAAGCTGGGGGATTTTGGCGAGTTGTTTGTCAGGCAGTTAATGGAAGCTCACAACCTGACATCCGATGATTTTACTCTGGTGAATATGGAAGGGGAGTCAGTACCCGCTCGACTGCAAAGCGGCGATATTCAAGCAGGACACACCTGGGACCCTTATGCGACCCAAGCCGTTCGAGCGGGTGCTCATACTCTGTTTACTAGCAAGGAAACACCAGGCTTGATTCCCAGTGGCATTGTGTTTCACAGCTCAGTGATTCGCGATCGCCCCCAAGAGCTAAAAGCCTTTATGAAGGCTTGGTTTCAGGCTCAGGACTACTGGCTAACGCATCCTCAAGAAGGAGCAGCCTTAATCGCCCAAGCGCTCAACCTCAAGACAGCAGATGTCTCCACCGCAGGGGTGCAGTTGATGACGCTACCCAAAAATCTCAAAGCACTGACCCCCGGCACCACCACCGAGTCTCTTTACTACACAGCTCAGTTGTATGCTGACTTCTTTATTCGTACTGGTGGATTGAGTACTGCCCCCGAAGTTGAGAAGTTAATTGTTCCCTCATTTGTGCAGGCGCTCAGTCAGGAACAGCCATAATGAACTTTCTCAAATTCTCCACACTGCGTAGCAAACTCATTTTTTCGCTTTTGGGTGTCGCGCTATTACCGATCTTAATCTTGGCCCTGCTGAACCAGCGATCGACCCAAAAAGCTCTGACTAATAATGCTAACTTGGCTCTCTTGGGCGCTGCTTCCCAAACGGCCCTGAGCCTAGATTCGTTCATCAAAACCAATCTTGATGCAGTCCGAGTTGAAGCCCAGCTCCCTGTTCTAGCCAAGTACCTCAGTCTGCCTGCTGCACAGAGACCAGCTATGCGAACTGAGGTGGAAACTACCCTGCTCGCCTTAGGCCGTAAAGATACCCTTAACATCTTGTCCTATGCCTTACTCGACGTACAAGGGCAAAATGTGGTTGACACCTACACAGTCAATATAGGCACTAGCGAAACCGACCGTCCCTACTTCCAGCAACCATTCAAAACTGGTTTGCCTTACGTTTCGCCCATCCAATATTCAGTCAGTGATAGAGTAGCCAGCTTATATTTCACGAGTCCCATCCGTAATGCGCTAGGCAAGACGATCGGCATTTTACGAGTGCGTTACAACGCCAATGCCATTCAAAGATTAGTCGCGCAAAATAGTGACCTAGTGGCGGGCGGCAAAGGCTCGTTTGCAATTTTATTAGACGAGAACCAGGTTCGTTTAGCGCAAGGCTATGCTCCGGAGTTGGTTTTTAAGTCAGTTACGCCCCTGCCTGCTGCACAAGTCAAAGCTCTACAAGCAGCGGGACGATTACCCCAAGGAACTCCAGCAGAGCTAGCGACTAATCTGCCAGCGTTTGAGCAGGGACTTAAAAATACTAATCAATCTGCTTTCTTTACAACTCCTTTAGCCGTTAATAGGGATGAGTTAAATTCAGCGGCGGTGACGAAGTTAAAAACTCAGCCTTGGTCGGTCGTTTTTGTTGAGTCACAGAGTTTGTTTCTAGGGCCTATCCAAGCTCAAATCCGGGCAACTCTGTTGTTGGCGATCGCGATCGCCGTTCTAGTCGCAGCCGCTGCCATTACCCTCAGTGAATTGCTCACAAAACCCCTAATTGGGCTGACTAGCATCGTTACCAGCTTTACGGCGGGTGACCTGAAAGCTCGTAGTACCATCCAGACCGAAGACGAAATTGGGGTGCTAGCAGGTAGCTTCAACCAAATGGCTGAGCAGGTGGGTAAGCTACTGCAAAACTTGGAGGAACGAACGCAAGAGCTAGAAGTGAGCCAACAAGTGACGGGGGCTGTCACTGAGCTGTCGCGGGTCGTCTTAGACCCCAAACGCTTGTTACGAGAAGCGATCGCTCTGATGCAAAGTCGTTTCCACCTGCACTACATCCAAATTTACTTGCTCAACCCTGATAAACAAGTTTTGTATAAGGAAGTTGAGTCTAGCCAGGAAGATATTACGAGACTGGGGCAACCGACTCGAATTGCTTTAGATGATGATGAAAGCTTGATTGCCACTGCCGCTCGTACCCAAAAGATTATTTGTGTTAATCAGGCGGACTCTACCCCTGAGGTAAAAGGTGTCTACTCAGCGACTCTAGGTTCCGAAGTTGTGGTGCCTTTGGTGACGCGCGGCTCTTTGCTAGGCGTGCTTAACATTGAGGATAAGCAGAGCGATCGCTTCAGCCCAATGGATTTAGAAACCTTCAATACCTTGGCGGGGCAAATTGCTACAGCGCTGGATAATGCCCGCTTGTTCGCGGAAGTGCAAAAGACTAGCGCCGAACTGCAAGAGAAGGCGCAAGAGCTAGAACAAACGCTGCGTGAACTGCAACAAACCCAAGCTCAGGTGGTACAAAGCGAGAAAATGTCCAGCCTAGGCCAGCTTGTGGCAGGCATAGCCCATGAAATTAACAACCCCGTGAATTTCATCTACGGCAACCTCAACTACGCCGGAGAGTACATTCAGGACCTGACTGGGGTATTGAAGCTTTATCAGCGACAGTTCCCGCATCCTACTCCTGAAATTGCTGAGGAAATAGAAGCAATTGACCTTGATTTCTTGCTAGCAGACTTGCCCAAACTTCTCGCTTCCATGAAAGTAGGCGCAGATCGCATTCAAAAGATTGTCTTGTCTCTGCGGAACTTCTCCCGCATGGACGAAGCTGAGATGAAAGCGGTGGACATCCATGAAGGTATTGATAGTACCTTAATGATTTTGCAAAATCGGCTCAAAGCCAAGAGCGATCGCCCTGAGATTGCAGTGGTCAAAGATTACGGAAATCTGCCGCTCGTCGAGTGTTATGCGGGGCAACTCAACCAAGTCTTTATGAACTTGCTCAGCAATGCGATCGATGCTTTAGAGGATAGCCAAACTCCAGCTTCTGAACCTCCGCAAACCCCAACGATTGCAATTCATACCCGCCAGCTAGGCTCCCAATCCGTTGAAATTCGGATTGCTGACAATGGTCCTGGCATTGCTAAAGCTGATCAACGGCGATTATTTGACCCCTTCTTTACGACCAAACCTATCGGCAAAGGAACAGGATTGGGGTTGTCAATTAGTTACCAGATTGTGACTGATAAACATGGGGGAGTACTGCACTGTAACTCTGCCCCAGGAAAAGGCACCGAGTTTTTGATTGAAATTCCTTTGCGCCAAACCTAGGCATGGCTTTTGGTTTGTGGGCGATCGCGATACTACGACCAAGATTTGTCAGACTGTTCTATCTTGTTCTTGGCTTTACTCTCAATGGTCTTGAGGGTTTGTAGGATGAGCATTTCATCCAAATAAGTGGGTGGATTCAGATTATCAGAGGGAGCGCTAGCACGGTCTGTAATGGCGCTCTGAACTTTGTCGTCAATATTTTGAGAAACAACTTTGATTTTGTGGGAAAGACGCTCGTAGAGTTTTTGGACTAAAGGCGACTCAGAAAACATAGCAAGTAAGTTTTATTTTTAAATGTAAACTTGCTACTGCTCTAGAGCCCTGTCCCTTTGGTCATAAAGAGCACTCAGAAGGCTATGCTGACAGAATTATTTTTGTAGTAGTTAACAAAATTCATTGACTAGCAGCTCGCAGCCTTGGAGACCTAAGCTGGGAGTGCTGCGATAAGCTGCGCTAGGAACCCAGATACGTACAGTGCGGTTGGTAGCAATGTAGTAAAGGTAATCAACTTCTGGGCGATAGGTGAGCCCTACGCGTAGATGGGAGAAGTCATCCTCACACATTTCATACCCAAATCTCACGACCAACTGAGCTACCAAACACTCTGGCGTATCACAGTATTCTCCAGAGCTGTCTCTTTCCTGCCAAAATTTTGCTAAGAAAGGCTGAAGCCGAGGCAAAATTTTCGTGGGAGTTCCTTCTCTACTGGCGTAGATGATTGCTGGATTACCTTCTACGATGATGTGACAGGGTGTAGCCATGTGGTTGAACTCCTGATAGTTCGGCGTTGAACTGCTTATATACAGAGCTGCAAATGAACCTAGCATCGCAGTTTTGCCAAGTTCAGTCTGCCCATTGATGAACAATTGGCACCATTACTTACCAAGTTCCTATTGTTTCTCGTCCCTTTGGTATGTCGGAAGGAGTGGTTCAGGTGAACGCAGCCGAACAGGCCCTCGACCTTGAAACCGCCAGCAAAATCGCAACGGTGGTTAATTTATTTAAGCTAAAGTTTCCTGATGCCAGAGCTGATCTCAAGCCTTGGGCGAATGATTCCGATACCAGGGACTTAGTAGACCCGGACTCAATTGACATTGGGTTTCACTTTCCGGGGCGCAGTCGTTTGTTTCAAAGTCGCAGTATTTTGGTGCAAATCCGGTTGTATCAAGACCCGCTGACAAAAATTCGGCGAGCGATCGGGGTGGAAGCAGTCGGGTTCGACCATAAAGGTAAACAGTGGCGGCTTTCGACGATAGAAAACTGGGCGTTTGAAGGAACGACTCAGCCTGTGCCCGAAATTGCTCAAGAACTAAAAGGATTTTGCCGCGAGATCTTAGAACTGTTCAACTATTCCAGCTAGAACTGGTGGTTACAGAAAAAGGCTAAACTACCAAGAATTAGGTAGTTCAGCCTCTAATCAGTTATTGGGTTTAGCTAACTAGAAAAGCCTTAAGCAACACCAGCAGGGATTCTGTCGGCTGATTTAACTTGACTTAAGAGCTTGTGCAGTGTTTCGCCTTCAATCACTTCTGTTTCGAGGAGTTGAGTGGCGATCGCCTCCAATAAGTCTCGGTTTTGGTTCAAGATGTCGAGGGCATGTTGATGAGCCGTTTCAACAATGTCCTTAACTTCGCGATCGATCTCTTCGGCCACTTTTTCGCTCACCATGCGGCGAGGATTCATGCCCTCGCCCCCTAGGAACATGCCTTGCTGACCTTTGTCATAGGCGAGCGGCCCGAGAACTTTGCTCATACCGTAGGTTGTGACCATGCGCTCTGCCAAATCGGTAGCGCGTTGGAGGTCATTGGAAGCGCCTGTAGTAATGCTGCCAAAGATAATCTCTTCAGCAGAGCGACCTCCCAACAACGTGGCAATTTGACCGCGCAGTTCTCCTTCATCCATCAAGAACCGATCTTCAGTAGGAAGCTGCAAGGTGTAACCCAGCGCTGCCATACCGCGTGGAATAATCGAGATTTTTTCTACGCGACCACTGCCAGGAATAAGAGCACCAACTAAAGCGTGACCGACTTCGTGGTAGGCCACAATCTTTTTCTCTTTTTCGTTGAGGACGCGGCTCTTTTTCTCTAAGCCCGCTACCACCCGCTCAATCGCTTCCGCAAAATCTTCTTGCGCTACAGCTTGACGATTTTGACGAGCCGCTAGGAGAGCAGCTTCGTTGACCAAGTTAGCTAAGTCAGCACCCGCAAAGCCAGGAGTGCGAGTGGCGATTGCTCGCAAATTCACATCTGGGCCTAGCTTCACCTTCTTGGCGTGAATACTGAGGATTTCTTCACGACCCGATAAGTCTGGGCGATCGACCAACACTTGACGGTCGAAACGGCCTGGGCGTAGCAACGCTGGATCTAAGCTCTCAGGACGGTTGGTTGCCGCTAGCACGATCACAGTCGCGCCACCCGCCGCAAAGCCATCCATTTCAGTGAGCAACTGGTTGAGGGTTTGCTCGCGCTCGTCGTTGCCACCGTAGAAACCACCAGAGGCACGGGACTTACCGATCGCGTCTAATTCATCAATAAAGATGATGCAAGGCGCTTGTTTCTTGGCTTGCTCAAACAAGTCGCGGACACGGGAAGATCCGACACCCACAAACATTTCGACAAACTCAGAACCAGAGATGCTGAAGAAAGGCACACCTGCTTCACCTGCAACTGCCTTCGCCAACAGAGTTTTACCCGTACCCGGAGGGCCGACGAGCAACACACCTTTGGGAATGCGAGCACCAATTTGCAGGAAGCGATCGGGAGTCTTGAGGAAGTCCACAATCTCAACCAGTTCAGTTTTGGCTTCTTCTACGCCTGCCACATCCGCAAATGTGATTTTGGCAGACTCACCTTCCACATAAACTTTGGCCTTGCTCTTGCCAATGGACAACACGCCGCCTTGAGAGCCACCACCACTCCGAGCAATAAAGAACTGCCAGATGCCGATGAAGATTAGCGGGGGAATCACCCAACTGACGAGGGTGCCGATCCAGCCATTCTTAGGTGGTGGAGTCGCACCAAACTCAACTCCTTTTTCTTCTAAAAGCTTAGGTAAGTTGAGGTCAAAGATGGGCGTAGTGCTGAGAACTTGACCCTGTTGGTCACCTTCTCCTTTCAACTGATAGCGAATTTCGTTTTGGCCTACAGAAGCTCTAGCGACTTCTTGTTCATCAACTTGATGAATGAACAAACTGTATGGAACTCGGGGTACTTGGGAGGCAAATAAAGTCGGGAAAAATAGATTTACCAACAAAAATAAGCCTGATAGCAATAGCAAGATATTGCCAATTTGGCGAGAACGGGGAGCTTGAGGCTGATCTTTTTTAATTGGCATTTCTGAAAGCTCTTGAATTCTCTTAAAGCAATTGCTTGAATTCTAGAAGTCAAAGAGCGTTCGGGTAAACCTGCTGAAGGGGTGGTTATCCGCTATACCGTTTCCATCCAGTCGAATACGCGATTGAGCTGGTCAAGGGTGATCAACCCATACTGCCAAAGAATCATCGGTAGCTGGCTCATATCTTGCTCCCGATGGCGTAACCCAATAGCGATCGCGGCGGCGGGCACTGCCAACTCCTCTCGCAAAAATTTAATCAATCGGGCCAATCTTCTAGTTTCCATAACGGTTTTTACGAGTTTTTGTTAAAGAATGTGAAGAAAAATATTAAGTATTGAAAAGTATTTTTCAGAATTGATGGCTGAATTATACAAGAAACAGTTGCCTTTCAGGAGCACAAAGGCAGAGGGGATCTCCGTACTTCAGCTCCGATATTTGCTTGAACTGCAATGTACTGTAGCAGCTATAGCCCTCGACTCTTCCTCAAGATCAGTCCTATTCCCATCCAAGAGACAGAACTGAGAAATTAAGGTTCCTGTAGCGAATTTGTAAACAGGTCTCTCATTTTTCATTAGTGAGGAGTGAGGGAAGAGAAGTGAGGAGTCAGAAGTCAGGAGCGAAGGGAGAGGAGATAGATGGTAGGAGTAAGAGAATCTAAAGAATCGAAACGCTCACACTTAGCCTCGTTTGGAGGGGGCCTGGGGGACGCAACCGTCCCTCAGCGGGAGTTTGAGGGCAGGTGCCCTCAAGGGCTTGGTTCTCAAGTGTGTCACTAAGATTCAGCTTGCTTCGTCAGCAATCCTTCATCCCACAAACCTCACCCCACCATCTAGCCTAGAGATAACCCGACCCGGTGAGGTGCCATTATGGCTCATTTGCAGCAGCGTCACCCTCAAAATATCAACGGTGATTTTTATGTTGATACGACTTGTATTGACTGCGATACCTGCCGTTGGATGACCCCAGAAGTGTTTCATCGCGAAGATGAGCAGTCAGTAGTCTATCACCAACCCGTCGATGAAACTGAGCGACTGCGGGCCATGCAAGCCCTATTGTCTTGCCCCACCGCATCGATTGGCACAGTTGCAAAGCCGACAGATATTAAAACCGCTCAGCACAGCTTCCCAATTCAGTTAGAAGCCAATGTGTATCACTGTGGCTACCACGCAGAAAGCTCCTATGGAGCTGCTAGTTACTTAATTCAGCGACCCGAATGCAACGTGTTGGTAGACTCTCCCCGATTTGCGCCGCCATTGGTAAAGCGACTGGAAGAACTCGGTGGCGTGCGTTATCTCTACCTAACCCATCGAGATGATGTGGCCGACCATCGTAAGTTTCATGACCACTTTGGCTGCGATCGCATTTTGCACCAAGATGAAATTAATCATGGGACGCAGGATGTCGAAATCCAGCTCAAAGGTGCGGAACCTGTGCAACTAGCTCCTGATTTGCTGATTATTCCTGTGCCAGGGCATACGAAAGGTCATACCGTTCTGCTCTACGACCATAGGTTTTTGTTCACAGGCGATCATCTAGCTTGGTCTGAGTCCCGGCAGCAGTTAGTGGCTTTTAGGGATGTGTGCTGGTACTCCTGGCCAGAACTGGTGAAATCGATGCACAAGTTAGCTAAATATGACTTTGAGTGGGTGTTGCCTGGGCATGGTCGTCGCTACCACAGCGATCGCGCCACCATGCAGCAGCAGATGCAAAAATGTTTAGCTTGGATGGCTACGGTCTAATGCACCATCACTTCTGACATTTCTGGGGCTGGGACAGAACATAACTGGTCGAGATGAGTGGCAGGCATCGTTAAGTACAGAACATCCCCCGCTTGAAGGCAGGTGTTGAGTAAGTCCCAACCATGCACTCTGCGTTGCCCGGTTTCTAGATACAACGGGACGAAATCCGCATCCATAGCGGCATCTTTAACAACTCGCTGGCAAAAAGGATGCCCAGAAGTAATCAAGGTAGACAACGCCACCCACAGACTATGCCCTGTCATGCCGTTGCCTAGAATTCTGCCTCCTAGAGCAGCGGCGGCAAAGGTGGGAGCTACCAGTTCTGTGGGACTGAGGACGGCTTCAAAGCCAAATACTTGATGGGCCATCCGGGCAAAGGTGGGATCTTGGTAACGCACGATCGCAGTACTTTTGGGAGTTAGACCCTTAGCAGTGAGGGCAATTTCTAAATTGGCAGTATCGTTGCTAGTCACGGCTAGTAAGGCAGAGGCGTGAGCCAGGTTAGCTGCCTTAAGCGTAGTCGGTAAACTAGCATCGCCTAAAATGACTGGTACCTTCAAGGCTCTAGCAATGCTTAAAAACCGACAGTTGGCATCCTGCTCGATCGCCACTACGTCATAGCCACAACTCCGCAAGTGTTGCACAATCTGAATTCCAACTCCGCCTAAGCCACAGACAATGTAGTGATGATGAGCTGGAACTTGCACCGTATCCCAAAACTGGCGAAAGCGAGTGCCCAACACAAAGTCATTGAGTAAGGCGTAGCAAATGCCAATCACTCCCGCTCCTAATAACATCATTAACGCGGTAAAAACTTTAATGCTGTTAGGAGCCTGCTCTATAACTTGCTCTTCACCGCCTGCCCCTGTAATCATGCCGACGGAGAAGTAGAGGGCATCAATGATGGAGGTATGGCGATTGAAACAAACATAGGTGAGTGTGGCAATCAAAATCGTCACTAGCAAAACCAAGGTGACGACAACCATTGACTGACCGTAGCGCTGAAATTGGCGTAAGTTATTCACCAGCTTGGTGCCACGCTGTCGCCAGGATCGTCGCACCGCTTGAACGCTAGCATTCGGCTGACTGCCAATAATTAAGCGATCGCCGACTTGCAAAACTTGTCCTCGAATGACCGCAGAGACTAAGTCCATCCGTTTGTCGGCAGGCAGGTAATAGATCAACATGCGCGATCGCTCATCCCACAGCTCGCTGAGTTTGCGGCCTTGCCAAGGATGGTATTCATCAATGTATTCTTCGTGAATTGGCCAAGTCTGGTTAAACAATCGCAACTGCCCGATCGCTCGGCTGCCCAACGCGGCAAAGGCAAACACAGGAGCCGCTAAAGCTGCCACGCTGAGGCTGACATGATGCGTGAGCGTGTGGTCAAGGCGATCGCCTAAACTAGTGTTGAACAAACGATTGATCACGCGAATGTGAGGATTCAAGACTCTAGCCTGCATTAAAATGGCCAGATTCAAAGCATCATCCGAGCTGGCAATCACTAGCGTATGCGCCTGTTCAATGCCCGCAGCCATCAGAGTGGGAGTGGCCTTTAGGTCCCCGACAATCACATCTGGATCGGTGAAGCTTAGTGGTTGGTCATGAATCCCAACCACTGGGATGCCCTGTTGTCGCAACAAAGAGAAAATTTGATAGCCAGTTCGACCCAGACCACAAACAATAATGCGAGATTCCATAGCGAACCCGGAGCTTGGCAGAGCTGTCTGAGTTCCTATTCTTGGCTAGGACCAGGCGTAAGACTGTAGCTGAAAGTACGGGTTTACAAAATGTTGATTTGTCAGCTCTTGAGGCTTGGAATGCTTTGTCTTGGCACGCTTACTGAGACGTGGTAGTGATGTAGCCGTTCTTTTGCAGGAAATCTCTTAAGTCGATGAAATATTGGCGGCGATCGTCGTATGGATAAGCCTGCTGCACCAACTGCCACCCCTCTTGTCCTTGACCGAGCAAGTGCTTATCGGCCAAATAAGCCGCTAAAAACCCCCGAGTGGCACTAGCTCCAAGGTCTTTACTAAAGGTGTAGTTTTGCCAATGTTGCACGGCATCTTCGTAGATCAATTTAGGATAATTGCGCGTTACGTTCTGCATTTGCGATCGCCGATATTGCCAAATCTGGATTGGCAGCCCAGAAGCCGCGTGAGCGGTAAATTGAGCATCGAAGCGAGGGTCACCACTGACAAACTCAGGCAAATTATCTTGGTCTAAATCTTCTAGCCTGTAGCTAGGACTGCCCCAAAATTGCTTGACGTTCCGATAGGCGTTTTGGGTGGCATTGTAGCCATAAATATAAGAAGACGTGCAACAGTAAGCGCCACCACTGAATAAATCCACCACGACTTCCGGTTCCTGATCGCCATCCAGATCCCGCACTTCCAGATTAGAAAAGCGCTGTAATCCTTCGTCCACTGGTATTGCTGCTTCTAGAACTGTCTGACCGCTGCGACTAATTTGAATCCGAAAATTGTCAGCTAAAGGCTCACGGGGTCGATAGGTCAGTTGTACCCGGACATTTCCCTCCTCAGCAGTCTTGGTCTCCGTCGAAAATTGCTGAGTGTTGGCAATATATTGCGTTGGCACTAATCCAGGCTGAATCGCTTGACATAAGAACGTAGCGATCTCCGCCCGGCTAGCGAAGCGGGTAGGCTCTAGCTGCTGAATTTTAGGATAATTAACGACCAAATTCTTCTCGGTGGCGGCTGCTACGGCGTTGCGCGCATAGTCTGGGATTGCTCCCGCATCCGCATAAGCTGCATTTAGAACTGCTGTTGTTGGCTGTGTTGCTGCATACTTTAGGCCACTTGCTAGCGCCACGAGAGCCTGGACACGGGGAATTGATTGAGTCGGGATAAACTTGCGATCGGGATATCCGGAAAGAAACCCCCGGCGATAAGCTTCCTGAATGGCAGCGGCAGCCCAATAGTTGCTTGGGACATCGACAAACCCGATGGCCTCTCTGACTTGCGGTTGATTCGGAAAACCTTGCCGCAATAGCGCCGCAAACTCTGCTCGTGTCACTGGGTCAGCCGGACGAAACCGACCATCTGGATATCCCTTAATGATCTGCCGTTGCGCTAATTCTCCAATGCAAGCAGCAGCCCAATTGTTTGGCTGTACATCACTAAAACCAGTTGTTTGGGCGATCGCACTAGACATGCCACTAAATGGCGCGATCGCGTTTACTGCTACCCCCAAAGCAGCAA
This sequence comes from Trichocoleus sp. FACHB-262, assembly GCF_014696035.1. Lineage (NCBI taxonomy): Bacteria > Bacillati > Cyanobacteriota > Cyanophyceae > Leptolyngbyales > Trichocoleusaceae > Trichocoleus > Trichocoleus sp. FACHB-262. The sequence goes on from NZ_JACJPK010000086.1 coordinate 421,383, forward strand.
CTAAACTCAACCTTACTGGCCTTCTGCGTGCAACAACCACACCAATCTCCTTGCCAAGCTAGCCACACAGGTATTCTAGGTTAGGTAGAGACTTTGAAAGTAGCAATTTTCCAGGGAGCAATTCGGGTGGATTGCAGCGTTCCTGATGAGTTCTCTGGTTCGATCGCTTGCTCTAAAAGGTTTACGGGATGAGCGATCGCTAAGCCTAAATCACTTTTTAGCCTTAACTCGGCGGGTTGGCCGTGGCACTCATAACACCGCAAAATCCACTGTTGCGGATGATCTTCAGATTGCTTGAAAGCGCTCAAAATCAGGTTTTCAGATTGCAGATCTAAAAACTGGCCTTCAGCGGGCAGTGTGGTTATTGAGGAATGTAGCGATCGCTCACTCTCTAACCAAATCGCTTGCAAAGGAATGTTTAGCTCATAACCCTGGCGAACTGTTTGGGCGGTTTGCCAAGTTCCTGCGTGAGGGTAAAGGGCATAGGTAAACTGATGCTGGCCGCGATCGGCTTCTGGATCGGGCCAAGTTGCCCCCCGAAGCAGGGTAAGGCGGAGTTGATTCGGTTGAGCATCGTAGCCGTATTTGCAATCATTCAGCAGGCTCACCCCATACCCATAGTCTTCACTGCTTAAATCAGCCCAGTGGAGGGCGGGTACTTCCCACTTGGCCTTATCTTTCGGTTCTGTAGGATTGGTGGGACGAGCGATCGCGCCATAAGGGATTTCGTAAGTGGCCTGCTCTGATGCCACGGTCAAGGGAAAGGCGGCTTTCACCATCACATGCCGTTCTTGCCAGTCAACCTGGGTAGCAATCTTGAGTACCGAAGCGTCGGCTGGCAACACATAATCTTGGCAAAATTTCGACTGGCCCAGTTGCCGTATCACTCTCACTCGCTGTAACAATATGCCGCGATCGAGCCACTGAATTGATTGCAGCTTGGTGGGTGGTAATAGGTTTTGGGCATAGTTGGGGTCAATATTCCAAGCATCCCAGTATTGCCCCTGGTCCTGAAAAGCCTGGAGTTGATTGCCTGCACCACCCAACACTTCTCGCTGTTGAACTTTGTCCCAAACACTCTTTAGATCGCCTGTTTCTGGATCAACGGTTACGCGCAAAGCTGCATTCTCTAAAAGCCATTCATCAGCGGGCAAAGCGGCTATAGAAGGTTCGGCGATGGCTTGTGGACTTAAGTAGAAAACGCAATATCCCGCGCTAGGAACTTGTTCTGCCCAGAACAGTAGGGTGGGGTTTGATTCGCCTTGTTCGTCATAGGTTGTGACCTGGCAAGGCACCACTGCACCCGCTGAGCTATGTACTTGCCAACTTGATTCAGTGCCCGATGGAATTGGAATCGAAACCACTTGCGATCGCGACCAATTCAAGGAATTAAACACCACAATCGGTTGGGCATCAGGATGCGGCGGTTTGGGTAGGTGAATGGAAGCGGCGATCGCCTGCAAGCTTGCCTGTAGTAACTCCTGTCCCGTCTGCTCTGCTTCTTGCCAAAGCTGATTGGCATCGACAAATACTTCTGGAATGGACGACCCTGGCAGAATGTCGTGGAATTGATTAAATAACACTTTCTTCCACGCTGCCTCTATCTTTGCTTTCGGGTACGCAACGCCAGCCGTCAGCGTTGCCAATGAGGCAAACAATTCTGCTTGGTAAAGCAACTGTTCACAGCGACGATTCCAACGTTTCTGCTCTGCGTGGGTGGTGTAGCAGCCTCGGTGGAATTCGAGGTAAAGTTCGTCGTTCCAGGTGGGGCTCCTCTCCCCTCTCCCCTCACTCCTCACCTTCCCCAAATACTCCTCTGCCGTCGCAAATATCAACTGTGGCAAGAAGGGTGAGGTTTGCCAGCGTCGGGCCATTTCTAGCATGTCTCGCGTCGGGCCACCGCCATGATCTCCTACTCCTGGTAGCCACAGCGTTTCGAGATTGCCTGTTTTGGCTTCCCACATTGAGGCGTGCTGGGTCATTTTGATGGGGTCTATGCTTTCGCCAATGGCAGCGGACATCAAGCTGAAAATTTCGGTGCCGTCCGGCGATCGCCACCAAAAGGCTTCGTAGGGGAATTGGGTGGTGTCGTTCCAACGCAGCTTTTGGGTGACGAAGTACTCAATTTCACCTTGCTTCAGGATTTGAGGCAACTGCCAGCAAAAGCCAAAGGTATCGGGTAGCCAAGCAACTGGGCTAGTTTGGCCGAACTTTTCTTGGGTGTAGCGCTGTCCGTACAGCACTTGACGCACAATCGATTCCCCACTGACTACATTAAGTTCTGGTTCCACCCATAAGCCACCCAAAGTTTCCCATCGTCCCGCTGCTACTTGCGCTTGAATAGCAGCAAACAACGCAGGGCGGTTGGTTTCGATCCAGTCATAGAGCGCCGGAGTGGAATGACAGAAAATCAGCTCTGGAAAGTCTTGCTGGAGTTGCAACACCGATTTGAATGTGCGCTCAGCGGCTTCCCAGGTTTCGCTCACAGGCCATAACCAAGCCAAATCTAAATGCGCATGACCCAACAAGCAAATTTGGCGTTGCTTGATCCAATCACTGTACGGCTGCAAGGTTTGGCGGAGTTGCTGCAAGGATTGGTCAAATGGGTTGGGTGAGCGATCGCTCTGGCTCAGAGCGGCCCAATCCAGCTCTGCGATCGCCGCTGCCAAATCTGGCAACTTCTCTGGCCCAAAAGCGGTGAGATACTGCTGGAGAACCGCCAGTTCATCAGCGACGAAGCTTGGTTCCACGCGATCGCCCAAGGCTGCGGAACTGGATGTTGCTGAGCCAGATGCCACTTCATAGAGGCAAAGCGATCGCACCAAGGCTCCATCGTCATGCCCTGGGCTAACCAAGCGCAGAGCTACGGTGATGGTCTCTCCAGGTTGGGCCGCAGCACTTAACAAAATCCGGGCCGAGCAGTCAAACAAATCACCTTCTTGCACCAACTGCCCATTGACAAAAATCTGGGCAGATTCAGCCCACCAAGTCAGGGCCAAACGCAAAACTAGCCCCTCCAACGGGTAGCCTTGCAAGTCAACAGGAATCAGCAAGCTCTGACCTAGCCACAAGACCTGTCGTCCCTGGGACCAAGCAACATGCTCTCTGGCATTGAGAGTTACCGAAGGCCAAGACTGCCAGCGCTGCGGTTGATTGGCCTCAGCGATCGCTAAATCCTCCTCGCACAGATACCAGCCTGTCTGGACGTTAAGCTGCGTGAGTTGCCGAAGTTGAGTAATTGCCTCAGAGATTTGGGCTTGGAGTTTCGCTGGGTCAGCCATCTTTAGATAGAATCAGGTCACTAGCTGTACAGCCTGATTCACGCTGAAGTCGCTACGCCGTGGCAGCCTGTACACCATCCTCACTTTACAGCAGCCGCCCGCTGACAACTGCCATGTCCTCCGCCTCTTCTGGTCGCTATCAAAGTCGGTTGTTCAACTTTTTCTCTCGGCAATCGCGTGAGCTTGTAGATCAGTGCGATCGCGCCTTCCGACATGCAAAAGTCGCGACGGTTTGGGGAGCGCAAATTTTGCTCTACCCGCTCTACGCTATGTTTCAAGCCACCCGTTTGGTGGGTAAGCAGATTCAAACCTCGGTTGAGACTGAACGACCCTCTCTAGATGCAGCCCAGGCAGTGGCAAGCGATGCAAGCTCAGAACCACCGTCGGTGAACCAACTGGTTTGTAACGTCTTACAGGTGGTCGAAACGTTTGCCTTACCAGAAGTTGTAGTACCGCCAATCGCAGCTAATAGCAGTTTGGCGGTCTCTCGGGGCCAGGTTGTGGTGCGCTCTAGCCAATCATCCGCTGCTGCAACCCTCGGTGCGACCAAGACTTCAGTCACACTAGGCCAGCAGTCAGTGATCGCGATTCAAGGGGTGGCTACAGCTCTAGAAACTCGAACCTTGGTTTTAGTCACCTGCCAAAACCAAATTCTGAATATTTTGACGCTGGAGCAACAACAGCAGCTCTACCAACGCATTGTTTGGGAAGTCAGCCACTATCAACGCTACTTACAGATGTTGGTTCGCCAGCGATCGCGCTTCCCGCTCCCGCTTCCCAGCGACGACTCCAAAGTTTCACCGCCAATGCGGTTGGTGCGGCAGATGATGGCTTGGGTGCAAACTGGGCCTGTGGCGATCGCGCTCAACTGGTTTCAGGAATCAACTGCGGTAGCTCAGCCCATCCACTTAGGGGAGCCATACTTTAGCAGTTCTGCAACTTTCACGGCTGGAATCTTGCCTATTCCACCCATTCCCTACGAAGCGCTAGCGCCTCTCGACCAAGCGATCGCTCAGCTAGAGGCTCACTCCTTACCGCCAGTGCTGACACTGACTGATGGGTTGGTGCAACGAGGGCAAGGGCTACTCAGCACGGTACGAACCAAGCTAGTCTCGCTCCCCCCCACCTTCAACCGCTCTACTGTGGACCCTGAGATGGCTTCCCAAGTTGCAGCGGCACCCATGCCACTACAAAGTTTGCTGCGGGCGGCAGTTGACTATTTCTTTGGCAATCGCCATCTAGGCTTATCAGTAACAGGCAATCCATCTCACTCAACCCAAATGGCTGGGGATCAGGCCAACCGCGATCGCTTGTTGACAGGCGACTATGACTGGCACCCCGATCCTTGGTTGAGCTATGAAGATGTTTTCGGTCAGATCCCAAGTGCTAGCCGCGATCGCCCCCCGGCTGCCCCGAATGCTTTATCCGAAGCTTTATCCGAAGCTTTATCCGAACAGGCGATCGTTTCCCCCGCTCCTCTGTCGCCAGGGCTGCCAGTGCCCATGACGACGGCCAAGAATTTATGGGCCAGGCTAATCAACCGATTCTGGCATCGTGATGCACGAGCCGATAGTGACGCGATCGTGACAACTCTCAAATCATCCCAGGATTTAGATCTTCAATCTGCTCAGACAACTGCTGCGACTCCGGTGCAGAGCCTTGGAGGTAGGGCAACTTACAGCACCCCTACGTCAGCGGGATTGCCCCATGTAGGCTCTGGCACAACTGCAACCAGGGATCAGCTCACCGCTAGTAACTTAACCATGTCCGGTGCAGAGCTAGCGGCTCGTTCTGAAGACTACGGCGAACTCAGCAATACCTGGATTGAGGCAGAAGCCACTACACTTGGTTACGTCAAGCATCCTCTAGAGCGGATTCTCGGCTGGCTCGATCGCGCCATGCTTTGGCTCGAAGAAGTCATGCTCTTAGCAGGGCAATGGTTACAACAGTTGTGGCGCAAGTAGTCTTGGCTCTGATGAAAGTAATTACATTTACCTAGTTGTAGGAAGGCCCAAAAAGACTTAATGTAACCAAGCAGTCCCTGCTGTAAATCGGTTAGTCTCAACCGCTGGGAACGTCTAGTCAGGAATGGCGTCAAAGCTGACTGAAGCCTGGAGCCAGACTGAGGATTACTAAGACGGCTGAGTAGACTCAAAATTGAGGCAGCATTCCGATATGATTAGAGAGACTTGTCTCTCAAGGTCCTGGTATGGCAACCCTCAAGATTGTGGTCTATATCGTCGTTACACTCTTTATCTGCTTATTTGTGTTTGGATTTCTATCCAGCGATCCTACTCGCAACCCTGGTCGGCGGGATTTGGAATAAGCAGCTACTGAATTCATTCCTCAGGCCATAGAATTGCCTCTGAGACGGTTGAGGTAACGTGTCCGGGCTGTCTTGTCGGAATCATTCTGCTAAAGTATGCCCTACCCGGTCCTACCCCCTGAGCCGCCCGCTATTATCAATTCCTTGCCGCCTGAGGAACACAAATCCTCAGTGACGGTTGCAGCGACGGTACTTGAGCCTGCATTCCATGCATCGGAAAACGTTTCTGAAGCTGCTCAGTCTGTCGTGGTAGGGACCTTAAGCGCCCCTACCCCACCAGAAACTTTTGCACCTGAAAATTCTGCCGCTGAGCAGCCCTCCGCTGAGCCTGCTTCGCCTGCGGTATTAGCGACCGAACCTGAGATAGCAGCTCCTCCAGCTCTCCCGCCTGCTGCAGAAAGTAATGCTGAGTCGGCTGCGGCCTTAGGCTCGCCTCAAGTTGTTGAGATTGGAGATACATCGGTTGCAGCTTCAGAGACCGATTTACTCATTGAGCCTGCCCAATCTGCTAACCATCGCCACTCTGACGTTCACATCAACGCTACAGCTTCAGTGCTGCCGCCTCGCTACACTAACAGCGTTGCAGTCAAGCAACCTACAGCGATCGCAACCTTCATTCCTAGCCTCACGGCTTCATCTAGTCCCCGTTCTACCGCTAGGTCGGGCTCTGCGGCGATCGCACCCACTCGCCCACTCAAAGCTCCAGTTTCTAGCCCAGCCCCATCGGGTGTGGCGATCGCTCCGCCTGCGCCATCCGGTTGGTCGATTGTGGCTACGCCTCCTGCGAGCAATAGCAAGCCGAGTTCTGGCCCCAAACTGCCCTCCTTGAGCCCAGCAAAACCAACACCTCCTCCAGTCACCCCTGCTGAGCAGCCCCCCGTTCAACCTGTCAGAGAGCGACCTACTCCTCAGCCAGCTCAAGAAACGACTCCTGAGGTTACTCCTGCGGCTGCTCCAAGCACCCCAGCCACTCCGCCTGCTCGCCCTCAGCCTACTGTTTCTCCATCGGATACGCCGACATCGGATACGCCGACCTTAGTCATACCAGAATCCACACCGCCAGTCGTGCCACCCCAATCGGCACCTGTGGTCATGCCCCCCAGCCCTAGTACGCAGTCCAGTGCTGACCCTGCCACCAGTGGCGTGATCGAACTCAGTGCCGATCGCCAGGAATATGACGAACAGCGGCGGGTGTTTACGGCTGAAGGCAACGTCTTGATGCGCTTTCGAGGAGCCGTACTCGATACCGAGCGTCTCCAAGTCAATATTCCGAATCGTCTGGCAGTCGCTGAAGGTAACGTAGCGCTCACTCGTGGCGAGCAAGTTCTACGCGGCGATCGCTTTGAGTACAACTTTGTGCAAAACACAGGCACGATCGCAGGTGCGAAGGGTGAGATTTTCTTGCCGACGGCAAGCACCGATTTTACCCCCACATTGCCAACGGATGTGAGTGCTGGCGTCACCTATGACCGCCCGTTGAGCGATCGCGTTACCGCAGCTCAGCCGACTCAAAATGTTTCTAGCCCTGGAGGAATCAATGTAGGAACAGGTGTAGGTCAAGATGCACCCACTGCGGTTCAGGGAGGCTCCGTGCGGCGGCTGCGGTTTGAGGCGGGGCAAATCGCCTTCAACCCGAGAGGTTGGCAAGCCCAGAATGTCCGAATTACCAATGACCCGTTCTCGCCCCCCGAATTGGAGTTACGCGCGGATGAGGCGACACTGACTAACCTTTCTCCACTCCGGGATGAAGTGAGAGCCAAACGGCCTCGGCTAGTCTTTGACCAACGTTTCTCTCTGCCGCTGCTGCGATCGCGGGTGATACTCGATCGCCGGGAACGCGATCCTGCCTTACTACAATTTGGCTACGACGAGGAAGATCGAGGTGGCTTGTTTGTCCAAAGTACGTTTGAGCCGATTTCTAACGAGAAGATTCGCTTTAGCGTCACGCCTCAGTTCTTTATTCAAAAAGCCCTAACAGACAGTAATGGTGCAATTTTTGATCCTTCTGTGTATGGCTTAAAAACCAAGTTGACGGCTAATCTCAGCCCTCGTACCACGCTGACCAGCTCCGTAACACTGAACAGCTTAGATCCCAGCGATTTTGATGAAGAAGCACGAGCTAATGTGCGTTTGCGTCAACTCCAAGTCGCAGGCAACCACACCTTAGCGCTTGACTATAGCTATCGCGATCGCCTGTTCAATGGCTCGTTGGGTTATCAGGATGTGCAGAGCAGTTTGGGTGCTTTCTTAATTTCTCCTGTGGTGCCTTTGGGAAATACCGGAATTAGCTTGAGCTACCAAGCGGGAGCCCAATTTGTCACGGCTGATAGCGATCGCTTAGATTTACTTGATGCCAATCGTACTAACAATCGGTTGAGCTTGGGACGTTTTGAGGCCAGCGCTGCTCTGAATAAAGGATTCTCCCTTTGGCAAGGCAAAGCTTTACCGCCCACTGCTACCGAAGGTCTACGATATACTCCCGCTCCGGTAGTGCCTTATTTGCAACTATTTACTGGAGTCAGAGGCGTTGCCAACGGCTATACCAGTGGCGACAGCCAAACGACTCTAACTGGCACGATTGGGTTGCAAGGACAGGTAGGTCATTTTTCTCGGCGCTTCTTTGACTACACAGGTTTCAATCTCAGCTACTCGCAAAGTGCGATCGGCGGTCAATCTCCCTTCTTATTCGATCGAGTCGTGGATGATAAAGTTGTCTCCGCTGGGATTTTGCAGCAGATTTACGGCCCATTCCGCCTCGGATTTCAAACTGCAATCAATGTGGATACAGGCAATGAAATTAGTACGGATTACATCTTAGAATACAGCCGCCGCACCTATGGAGTGACGGCACGCTACAACCCAGTTTTATCGATTGGTTCCATTGGCTTACGCATCAGTGACTTCAACTGGAGCGGCGGAACAGAACCCTTTGCGGGCACTGGTATCCGCCCTGTAGAGGGGGGTGTGGTGCGGCCCACCAACGACTAATCCTCCTTAAGTCATTTGAATCTAAGGGCGATTTGCGGTTTAATGGCAAAATCCGTCGCTACTCCAGTCTGCTAACTTTTGTAGACTGCGTTGGGGCCGAAGATCCGTTGTCAATCAGCTTAGACCTAGGTCCCACCCTCCTGCGAAAAGCGATCGCAGTTTGCCTAAGCTAATTTGAAAGGGGGATGCAGTAAACAATTGAGATGACAGAATCAGTAAAAGACTCTGTGAGCGCAAATGCAGCGGCTCTGCTGATTCACTACAGCTTTGACCTCAATGGCTACACTGCTGATGAATTAGTGGCTGCTTGGACAGGCATCTACCAACCGCTTTGGATACGCTCAGCCGTCATTGAAGCCTTGTATCAAGGGCGTTACAAGGGGATTTCGGTTGAGCAAATCTTGGCGTTGTGGCTACGTCGAGGGCAACCGCTTTATCATTTCAACCATGAATTTGAACGTATTGTTTGCAGTAAATTCCCGCAGGTGCTAGTGCCCAAACCTGCTACTGCAAGGGAAATTGTGGCTTTGCCACCCCCCAAGTTTCCACCCCAGTCTCACTGGCGCTACTTGCTGCCCGCAGCGGTCACCCAGACTGACAACCTATCTACGGCTCCAGTTAAGGTAGCGGCGACCGAGTTGCCTTCCATCGCAATCTCCTCGCCACCGCTCCAAAATGAAGGACTAAACCTTGCGTCTGTCGCTGGGGAGGAGCAACCAGACCAGGTTGGGGCTACTAGGTTAGAAAATGCTTCCGAACCAACCGTGGCCGCGTCAGCTTCCAACTCAAGCTATGCCCCAATGGATGCTGTGGCCGCAGAGCCGATATCAATGGCGCTAGAGCCGAGCATCGATGAATCTGAAGTTGTTGCAGAATCCAACGCTCTATCTAACCCGACATTGCCTCTAACTTCCAGCTCCCACCTTGCTGAAATGGCAGTTGAGTCAGACATGGCTTCGGATGGAGCCCTAGAATCTGTTCTAGAAGAAGCCGATCGCCTACTCTCTGACTTGTCAATCACAGGCAGCGAAGCTTCTGGTTCAGAGATGACTCAAGCAGGCCAAGCTAAGCCCGAACCGATTCACCAGTTTGTACCGCCTCCGGAATCCTCTGAGTTCTATAGCAAGCTCAAGGCCGTAGCCCAACCCCAAGAAAACTCCCTCGCTCTATCCGAACCCTTGAGTCCTAGCGAAACCAAGGGTCAGCGGGTCTGAAAAATGTTTGAGCTTGCCCTACATCATGCCTAGATGAGGGCATTTACTAATTAACCTACGATCGCCCTTAACCCATTAGGTATTAGTGGTGGAGTTGGCAGCTTCGGCCTGAGGTTGCGTGACACCCATACGAATTTCTGAGCAGAAGGTGGCCATGCTGAAACCACCAAAACGCTTTAGGATGCTGTTACGCAAGCGTAAGTTGGGACTGGCGAACCACAGGCGCTCTTCAGAGTACATAGATTCATACTCGGTAATCAGCGTCAGGGCTTCGTCGTCGCCCATTTTGTAACGACCTGCGACAGGAGCCTTTTCGGCGTAGCCCATTTCGCGCAACAACTTGCCTTCCTTGGGGTTTTCTGGATCAGCGATCGGAACCAACACTGTGGAGCCAGTGTGTTTTTCTTCGTCCCATTCCATCGTGCCGTTCCAGGTGACGCGAGCACCACAGAGAGCCAGCGTGGGATCAATTTCATATTGTTCGCACAGCTTTACCACTTCGGGGTTATCGCTGGGCAACATCTCAATCACAATATCTGATTTGCCACTTTCTGATTGCTTGAAAGCCAAGTGGTGACTGGTGCGCTGGGAAAACCACTTGCCAGCACTCTGCTGGAAAAACTCCACAATATTCATGAATTAAACGATCCTATTGCCCACAATTTCTAATCGTCATCTTTACTAAGTTTAAGGTGCAAAACGAAGAAATTTTATCAACCTCCGCTTGATTGCTGTAGTGCTGTTGGTGCACCTACCACTGTTGCCACGAGACCTCGCTTAGCTCAACGGTTCCCCATTTGAGGACCGAATCGTGATGTCACCCTTGGCCTGGAAAATTACTTGAAACCGCGCGAAGGTGGCTACCTCAGACCCATATTTCTCTTGATTTGCCTGACTTGCCTGCCCTGCTAGCTCTGCCTCAGCTAAAGCTGGGAGTGGGGTTTGATCTGCGTAGTCAAATGCGGCTTGGTTTACAGGCTGATACATCGCGATCGCGCCTTCTACCGTCATATCCACCAGATAAATCAAGTCTTGGTCTTCCGCAATCTCAGGAATATCTGTTTGGGTTAATTGAGTATGGAGTTCTTGTGCTATCGATCGCAACTGGGCTAAATCAGTGATTTCTGGTGTGGCATGGAACGCAGCCTCACTAGATGGGCGACGGGCAGAACTACCTTTTTGTCGGAGGCCACAGAGTGCGATCGCGGGCAGCAATCCTTGAAGAGTTAAGGCTGGAATTAATGCTACATAGGACGGTCCTGGCAATCCTACGGCAATTCCTGTCGGCGTCTGCCCTAGCATGACCAAAAACAGCAAGCTAGAGAGCACAAACGTAATCGGAGGAACAAACAGCCAAAGCCAAGCAGACCTGGCATCACGTCGTAAGACAAACCCTTGCGCTAACCCCAACCAAACATAGGCTAGGCGGCTCAGGACAAGCCCTAGCTTAGCTTGCCACCCGAATCCTACTGCTTGGGCGATGAGTCCACCCATGCCCGTCGCTACGATCCAGAGATGAGTCAGTCCATATTGGCGTAAAATCACCCACTGAGCCAGCCCCAAGACAAAGCTGGATATGGCCCAATCTGTATACCGCCAAATTGCGGCAGCAAAATCGCTGAGGGTGTCTACCGCGATCGCCCCCGCAAGGCCACGCTTAAAAGCCAGCTCTACCAAACCAGCCAGGACAGTTGCTAGCGTCAACCCGCAGATAAAACTCAGTCGCTTAGCAGGTGGAATCAGAAAAGGCTGCGGCGCGGGCGGGGCTAGTGCTGGAGGGACTGATGAGCTAGGGTCAAATTGCATAAGTTTTGTAACGGTAAGCCAAGCAAAACAAGCATTGACACCATCCTGCCCGATCTTGTCATCATTGCCTGGTTAATTCCCGTCGCTTTCTCAAACTCACAGCGAGAAAGGGGGATCGGGGAATGATAAGCTAACAAATGCATTTAAGAAATGAATGGTGAATCTTCAATGGCCGGATCGACCCAAATTCCTTATCTGTTGCGGGCTGCTCGTGGAGAAGTTCTAGATCGGCCACCCGTGTGGATGATGCGACAAGCGGGTCGCTACATGAAGGTGTATCGAGACTTGCGCGACAAATATCCCTCCTTCCGGGAGCGCTCCGAGAATCCTGATCTGGCAATTGAAATTTCCTTGCAACCTTTCCGGGCATTTCGGCCCGATGGCGTGATTCTGTTCTCTGATATTTTGACGCCGCTACCCGGTATTGGCATTCCGTTCGACATTGTGGAGAGCCGAGGACCGATTATCGATCCGCCGATTCGTAGCATAGAGCAGATCAACAATCTGCATGAGATCGACCCAGAAGCGTCGATGCCCTTTATTCGCACGATTCTGCAAACCCTGCGCCAAGAAGTTGGCAATGAAGCAGCGGTACTCGGCTTTGTCGGCGCACCTTGGACCTTAGCTGCTTACTCGATCGAAGGGAAAAGCTCTAAGGACTACACCATCATCAAGGGCATGGCCTTCAGTGAGCCAGAAATGCTGCATAAGTTCCTGGCTAAGATTGCAGACGCGATCGCTACCTATGCGTGCTACCAAATTGAATGTGGGGCGCAGGTAATCCAAATGTTTGATTCTTGGGCAGGTCAGCTTAGCCCCCAAGACTTTGATGCCTTTGCTGTCCCTTACCAAAAGCAGGTGTTTGCCAAGATCAAGGCGGCGCATCCTGATGTGCCTCTGATTCTCTACATCAATGGCAGTGCTGGAGTGCTGGAGCGGATGGCACAAACCGGCGCTGATTTCGTCAGTGTGGACTGGACAGTCGATCTAGCCGAAGCTCGTCAGCGTCTCGGCGCTAACATTGGTGTGCAAGGGAATATTGACCCCTGTGTGCTGTTTGGCTCCAAAGACTTCATCCGCGATCGCATTCTAGATACAGTGCGGAAAGCGGGCAATCGTCGCCACATTCTCAACCTTGGTCATGGGGTGCTGCAAGGCACTCCTGAAGAGAATGTGGCTCACTTCTTTGAAACTGCAAAGCAAGTTGACAAACTCTTGGCAGTTCATGCGTAGGTGGTGGTAAACAGGTAATAATTTTGAGTGGTGTACTACTCAAAATTATTACCTGTCTAGAACTACCCATGCGTAATGGGAGCTGGGGTCTCGGCTCCACTCCTTAACTCTCTATTCATTCATACCTCCATGCTCCCCAAGCGAATTTTCATGACGGGTGCCAGTGGCTGCATTGGTCACTACATCGCGGAAGCTTTGATTCAGTCCACTGAGCATGAATTACATCTGCTGGTTAGAGACCCTGCAAAGCTGAAGTTTGACTACCAAGCTCGTCCTGGAATTCACATCATTAAGGCTAATATGCGGGACGTTGACCGCATGGAAGACTTATTGGCATCAATGGATGTGGCGATTTTGGTGGCTACTGCTTGGGGGAATGCTCAAGAAACCTATGATGTAAACGTTTTAAAGACGTTGCGGTTGATGAGCTTGCTCGATCCAGAGCGCTGCGAACAAGTAATTTACTTCTCAACTGCCAGTATTCTCGATCGCAAAAACCACTTGCTCAAAGAAGCAGGGCAACTGGGAACCGACTACATTAGCTCGAAGTACTCTTGTTTTCAGCAGTTGTCAAAGCTGGCGATCGCTCCTAAAGTTACTACTTTGTTCCCTACCTTGGTGTTTGGTGGGGATGAGCATAAGCCTTACTCAGCCGTAACATCTGGGATTCCAGAGGTTGTCAAGTGGATTGATTTAATTCGCTTCCTCAAAGCTGATGGTAGTTTCCACTTCGTTCACGGGCGTGATATTGCCCAAGTGGTGCAGCATCTAGTAGAGCATCCGCCAGAACTAGGCCAACCACGGCAGTTGGTGCTGGGAAATGCTCGGGTGACGGTGAACGAAGCGATAGAGACAGTTTGTGATTATCTAGGAAAGAAAATTCAGTTCCAGATTCCGCTGTCGCCTGTGCTGGCTGATGTGCTGATTGCAGTATTTCGGATTCAGATGGCAGCTTGGGACCGTTTCTGTTTGAAGTATCAGCATTTCACTTACGAGAATGTGGTGAATCCAGCTACGTTCAATTTGCCGACTTATTGCGCCACATTTCGAGATGTGTTGAAAGTTAGTGGGGTGCCTGGGCAGGGTGGGGTGAGGGCTACTGAGGCTAAAGAGCGGGCGATCGCTGAGTAGCTATTCTTTCAAACTTCGCTGCATCACATCCTTTGAGACAAGAACCGAACCATTGGGGGCACTCGCCCTCAAACCCCCGCTAAGGGACCAGGGCTGTTTCATTGTAGGGAGAGCATAACTCGTTCGACCTGGTTCGCAAGTTGGCGCTTTGCTTGGGCAATCGAGGTAAAGCCCAACTTGCGCGCTCCCGTGATGAAGAAGTTGCGCACAATCGACCAATTGGCGGGCGCATTCTGTCCTCGCTGCCGAGCCTTATCCTCACCTAGCACCACATCCTTCGGCCAGTGCAACTGATTCTCAATCGACCAATGTCCTCGCACTAAGACCAAGAATTCTGTGGCCTTCCACTGTAAATCGCTTAGATAGTAATGGGTTTGGGCAAAGGCTTGTCCATCGCGCACTCCCCAACGCTCCACTTTCAACCAACGGTGCACATCCTGCCATTGCTCTGCCCAGTCCCCCACCTCCTGGTAGAGCGACACCCGTCGATGCACCTGTCGCCCATGAGTGCGCTCAAAATGCTCGGCCACCTCGATGGGTGCTTGAGTTTGAGCCCAGGCCAATAACCAGCTATATAACTTCGGATGGTTGGCCTTCACGCACAGCAGATAATGAGCCTCCTGCTGGCGTAGGCCGCTCGACCGTTTTTTTGGGTGTGCAAGGCATCCGCTGTCACCACGGCACCTGACAAATCGAGGACTTCGAGTAGTTGCTGAACCACATGCAACTCACTGATGACCTTGTTCTCCATCGGTTGAGAGTGGAGGACAAAGCCACGCTTGTGGCTGAACACACTCACTAACATGACAAAGTTCTGTTGGTGAGTCTCGTAATCAGTGACACTGCCCTTAATACTTTTGCCATCCACCGCTAGCCATTCTCCGGGCTCAATGGGGACATGCTGCTGTGCCCATTGGTTGAAGACTTGGGCGAACACCTGGAAATCTAACTCCAGAATCACCCGCCGAAACGTCGAGTGAGAAGGCATTCGACGGGGGAGGGGCTGATTCAGATGCTGGCACACTTGCGCTCCATAGAGTTGACTGAACTCCGCGAGAGGGCGGTACCCCCAGTAGCCAGACATCGCTCCGACAATCATCAGCAGTAAAATAAACCACAACTGATGCCGTTTGCCTCGAAGCTGGCGAAATTCAGGTACCGTTTTCAGTAGTTCGACTAAAGACATGGTGGATCCTCAACCCTATCTTTAGCTTGCTTTTTCTATATCCGTATGAAACAGCCCTGCCGCTAAGGGACGGCTGCGTCCCTCAGGCTCCCTCCAGAAGAATCTGAGGGTGGGTGTTTCGATACTTTGGCTTTTCTCTTGCTACAGCTAGTTTTTTGGTCTTTAGTGCTACTTGCTGCTCCTGGAATCGCTCAAAGCATACGTTTTTGAGTTGCGTCTGTTAAACTCCAGTACAAGTGATATAGGAAGTTCCTTGATCTTTGCTCGAAGGAATACACTTTTTATTGCGAGGATTGGCTTGCTTCGCGTCGAGTTGATTCAGTCAATCGTTGTTCATTGACTGAAAGCTTTTATCGTGAGAGTTTTCAGGATAGATAGACATATCAATATATCTGAGAACAGGCCGTCATTTAGATAAGAGGCTAACAATTAATGCGAGTTTTACTTCTCTACCCCCTTTTTCCTCGGTCGTTCTGGTCTTTTGATAAGGCTCTAGAACTGATTGGGCGCAAGGTTTCGCTACCTCCGCTGGGAATGATTACGGTTGCTGCGATCCTGCCTCAAGAGTGGGAGTTTCGCTTGGTGGACCGTAATGTGAGGCTGGAGACGGAAGCTGACTGGGATTGGGCAGAGTTGGTGATTATCTCTGGCATGATTGTCCAAAAGCCAGATATGTTGCATCTGATTCAGCAGGCTAAGCAACGTGGCAAGTTAGTTGCAGTGGGTGGCCCTTATGTCACCTCTGTCCCAGATGCAGCTCAGGAAGCTGGAGCTGATTTCTTGGTATTGGATGAGGGTGAAATTACGCTTCCCATGCTGGTTGAGGCGATCGCCCAAGGCAAAACTTCCGGTATCCTTCGGGCCGGGGAAGTGAAACCAGATGTTACCACTTCGCCAATTCCGCGCTACGACTTGCTAGATTTCAAGGCTTATAACGAGATGTCGGTGCAGTTTTCGCGCGGTTGCCCGTTCCAGTGCGAGTTTTGCGACATTATTGTGCTTTATGGGCGGAAGCCTCGCACCAAAACTCCAGCTCAGCTCATTGCTGAAGTGCAAACCCTTTATGACTTAGGCTGGCGGCGATCGATCTTTATGGTCGATGACAACTTCATTGGCAACAAGCGTAATGTCAAGCTGTTGCTGCGTGAACTCGGCTCCTGGATGGCAGCTCACAACTATCCCTTCCGCCTCGCTACCGAAGCCTCGATTGATCTGGCCCAAGATCAAGAACTGCTGGACTTGATGATTGCTGCCAACTTTGGTTCTGTGTTTATCGGCATTGAAACTCCTGATACCGACAGTTTGGCGCTGACTCACAAATTTCAAAACACCCGCACCTCGTTAGTGGAGTCGGTGCAAACGATTAATCGAGCGGGCCTGAATGTGATGGCTGGCTTTATCCTGGGCTTCGATGGCGAGAAACCAGGGGCAGGTCAACGCATCATCGATTTTGTTGAAGCTACCTCGATTCCCAAGGCGATGTTTGGTTTACTCCAGGCACTGCCCAACACGGCACTCTGGAACCGACTAGAAAAAGAAGGTCGGATGCTAGAGGCAAACAAAGAAACGCAGGGCCACCAGATGGCGCTGACCAACTTTATCCCCACCCGTCCCGTAGAAGAGTTGGCGCGTGAGTACTTAAGTTGTTTTTGGGAGCTGTACGAACCCAGCCGTTATCTGTCACGGGTTTATCGCAATTTCATTCAGCAAAAGCCATCGCCGCACAAGGTGCCATTTCGGATGTTGGAACTAGTAGAACTCCGGGCTGTGTTTACCATCTTTTGGAGACAAGGCATTAAACGCAGTACCCGTTGGCAGTTTTGGCGGCAGCTCTTTGCGATTCTGCGGCATAATCCCAGCGTCTTTGTGCCTTATATGAGCAATTGTGCTTTGAGTGAGCACTTCCTGGAGTATCGTCAAACCGTTCGCGACGAAATTGAAGCTCAACTAGCAGAGTACTTAGCCACTAAAGCGAAATCGCAGGCTCAAACTGCAAAGTCAGCCGTCACCGCTAATATCAATGCGATCGCCAGCTAAATCGCGAGCTAAACTGAATTCTCCACTTTCGCCCGGTTTGTGGAAGCTTCTCCGGGAAAAGTGAATAACCATCCAGCAGTTCGCCCAAGCTTTTTTGACCGGGCTCTTAACCTGTGAGGCTAAATTTAAATGCGAGTTTTACTCCTCTACCCCCTGTTTCCTAAAAGCTTTTGGTCATTTGAAAAAACTCTAGAACTGGTCGAGCGCAAAGTTTTACTACCACCTCTGGGCTTAGTCACCGTTGCGGCCCTTCTACCTCAGGAGTGGGAGTTCAAACTGGTCGATCGCAATGTCCGCGCTGTCACAGAAGACGAGTGGGCTTGGGCTGACTTGGTGATTCTCTCCGCCATGATTGTGCAGAAAGAGGATTTCTTGGCCCAAATTCAGGAAGCCAAGCGCCGAGGTAAACCCGTAGCAGTGGGTGGCCCTTACCCAACCGCTCTACCAGAAGAGGCCCAGGCGGCTGACTACATGATTTTGGATGAGGGCGAGATCACTTTGCCGCTCTTTATTGAAGCGATCGCGCGTGGCGAAACCCAGGGAGTCTTTCGTTCCAATGGGGTGAAACCAGACGTTACCACCACACCCATCCCCCGCTTCGAACTGCTCGACTTTAGCGCTTATGACAGCATGGCGGTGCAGTTCTCACGCGGTTGCCCGTTCCAGTGCGAATTCTGCGACATTATCGTTCTGTACGGACGCAAACCCCGCACTAAGGCTCCGCAACAACTCTTAGCCGAGCTGAACTACCTCTACGAACTCGGCTGGGATCGTAGCATCTTCATGGTGGACGACAACTTCATTGGCAACAAGCGCAACGTGAAGTTGTTCCTCAAGGAATTAAAAACCTGGATGGAAGACCACCAGTATCCCTTCTCCTTCTTCACCGAAGCTTCGGTAGACTTGGCCCAAGACCCAGAAATGATGGAGTTGATGGTGGAGTGCAACTTCACTGCCGTCTTCTTAGGCATTGAAACCCCAGACGAAGACAGCCTAGCCCTCACCCAAAAGTTTCAAAACACCCGCGACTCTCTCAGCGAGGCTGTGGAATCCATCACTAAGGTGGGTCTGCGCGTCATGGCAGGCTTCATCATTGGCTTCGATAACGAAAAACCGGGTGCAGGCGATCGCATCGTCCAATTCGTCGAAAAAACCGCGATCCCCACCGCGTTGTTTAGCATGTTGCAAGTCCTTCCCGACACGGGCCTTTGGCACCGCCTGAAAAAAGAAGGGCGCTTACGCGGCGAAGCAGGCAACATCAACCAAACCACCTTGATGAACTTCGTCCCCACCCGCCCCTTAGAAGAAATCGCCCGCGAATACATGCGCGCCTTCTCCGAGCTTTACGACCCTGAGAAATTCCTCGATCGCGTGTACCGCCACCATCTGATCATGGGATCGCCCAAATTCAAAGCCCCCGGTAAAATGCCAGCCTGGGTTGATGTTCGCGCCCTGCTCACCGTCTGCTGGCGGCAAGGCGTGGTTCGCAGCACCCGCTTCCAGTTCTGGCGCAACCTTTGGAACATTTTCAAGCACAACCCCAAAGTCTGGGATCGCTACCTGACCGTCTGTGCTCACAATGAACACTTTAGCGAATATCGCCAAATCGTCTGTGACGAAATCGAAGCGCAACTCACCGAATACCTAACCGCCGAAGCAGAGGCGCAGAAAACTGTGCAGGTTGCTAGTACAGCGAATGTTGAAGCGATCGCTAGCTAAAAAAGCAGGACGCAGGCTCACAAGGAAAGAGGAGGGAGCAAAAGCTAGAAGCGAGGAGCGAAGAGTTTCTATAGCGCGATAGGATTGCCCAACAATCTCCCAGTTGGCATAATGCTGGAATTCCAGTCAGTACAACTGTCATGCAAGACGACCTCCTCAAGCGCGAACGCGAATTTCACGACCTGTGGGCTGCGGCCATTGACATCGAAGGAATTCAAGTTCGAGATTATTTTGAAGCCTGCACTGCTCCAGAGAATCGCTTTATCCTCAAGCACTTAGGAGATGTCAAAGGGAAATATCTACTCGACCTGGGCTGTGGGGCTGGGGAGAACAGCGTTTATTTTGCGACCAAAGGGGCACGTTGTGTTGCCGCCGATTACTCGCCAGGTATGGTAGATGTCGCGCTCAAGCTGGCAGCAAGCAACCATGTGGCAGTGGAGGGTCGCACCATTAATGCGATGGAAATTGAGTTTCCTGACAACACTTTTGACATTATCTACGCCTCTAATTTACTGCACCATATTCCTCAGCCAAAAACAGTTATCCGGGAAATGTATCGAGTCCTGAAACCAGGTGGTAAAGCTTGTTTTTGGGACCCGCTGAAACACAATCCAGTGATTAATGTCTACCGTCGTATTGCGACTAAGGTACGGACTGAGGACGAAACTCCCCTCGATATTAATATTGCCAACTTTGTCCAATCTGTATTTACAAAAACGGAATATGACACCTTTTGGTTAGCTACTCTTTGGATTTTCCTACGCTTTTATTTAGTAGAAAAAGTTGATCCGAACAAAGAGCGATATTGGAAAAAAATTATTTTGGAGCATGAACGCTTGAGACCAACTTATCTAAAGTTGGAAAAAGCAGATCAAAGCTTGAAGAAATTGCCCCTAATGAAGCGATTTGCTTGGAATATTGCAGTAGTAGCGACTAAATAAGATGAATAGTTCTAAGCGGCGGGCTTTATGGCAACGAGCTGGCATGTACAGCTTGCTAGGGGCGATCGCGCTGATAATGCTGTTGCCCTTGATGTGGCTGGTCAGTACCTCGCTCAAGTCTCCAACCGAGAACATTTTTCAGTTTCCACCGCAACTATGGCCGAGCCAACCCACTTGGCAAAATTTCGTTCGAGTGTGGCAAACTAATCCATTTGGTCGCTACCTGTTCAACAGCACCCTAGTCGCCATACTGACAGTTACGCTGAATTTGCTGTTTTGTTCGTTGGCAGCTTATCCATTGGCGCGGCTAAATTTTCGGGGCCGAGATGCGATTTTCACCCTCGTTGTCTCAACAATCATGATTCCTTTTCAAATCGTGATGATTCCGCTGTACATCTTGACCGTACAGTTGGGGCTACGAAACACCTATCTAGGACTAATTTTTCCCGCAATCGCTTCGGCTTTTGGCATCTTCTTGTTGCGGCAAGCGTTTCAGAGCGTGCCTAAAGAGCTGGAAGAGGCGGCCCGTATGGATGGCTGCTCAGAACTGGGGTTGTGGTGGCATGTGATGCTACCTTCAATTCGCCCGGCGCTGGTGACGCTAGCAATTTTTGTATTTATTGGTTCCTGGAGCGATTTCCTCTGGCCTTTAATCGTGCTCGATCGCCCGGAATACTATACGTTGCCGCTGGGAGTTGCAACGCTAGCAGGAACGTTTTCCCTGGATTGGCGCTTGATTGCGGCGGGTTCTGTCATTTCGATCGCGCCGATTTTATTTTTCTTTTTGGTGATGCAGCACTATATTGTGCCAACTGAGGCGGGGAGTGGGATGAAGGGGTAAAACTAAACCCCTTAAGGGTACCTGCCCCACACCCATGTAGGTTTCTACGAGAAGTCTGTACTCAATGAATAGGATTCTCAATGTTCTAGCCTCTCACCTTCTTGGGGAGCAGAAGCTGGAACCTTGGTAAAGACGTGCTTGGTTGAAACCTAAATGGGTGAGGACACCTGACTCCCAAAGGCTCAGTTCTAGATCAACTTGGCAGCCCGCAGGCCAAAAAACAAACCAAGAGCCGCAGCATAAAACGAACCGAGCACTAACACGTAAGTGATTACACCAGACATTGACAATTCTCCACAAAGCCCAACAAAACTATTGAATCATTTAGTGGAGTAGTATTCCACCACATTGGTTTTACGGGCTAGGCAGGCTGCGCCAGCCCCACCATCCGATGTGGTGAAGTAGTAGAATACAGCCCACGGGCATTTGTTAATCGCGGCAGCACGAAACCAATGAAGTCTGTAATTCCTGTCGAATTACCACAACAGTCTTATGATATTGCGATCGCCTCTGGTGGTTTGGAGCAGCTAGGAAACTGGCTCATCGGGCACGGCTCACAGCCACTCAAACTCGGCAAAAAAATTCTCCTTGTTTCCAGTCCCCCGATTTTTAAGCATTACGGAGAGCAAGCGATCGCCTCTCTAGAGAAAGCAGGCTTTACCGTCGCTCAGTGCATTCTGCCCGCCGGAGAACGCTACAAAACTCCTGCCTCCCTACAAAAAATCTACGATGTAGCTCTAGAAAACCGTCTGGAACGCTCCTCCACGATTCTGGCATTAGGCGGTGGCGTCATTGGCGATATGGCAGGCTTTGCCGCTGCCACATGGCTGCGGGGCATCAACTTTGTGCAAGTCCCCACTACTCTGCTCGCAATGGTCGATGCCTCGATTGGTGGCAAAACAGGAGTTAACCATCCTCAAGGCAAAAACTTGATCGGGGCATTCCATCAACCCAAGCTAGTCTTGATCGATCCTCAAACTCTAAAAACCTTGCCAGCCAGAGAATTTCGGGCAGGCATGGCTGAGGTGATCAAGTACGGCATCATTTGGGATGCGGAACTGTTTGAAAAACTAGAGCAAAGCCAGCGGCTCGACCAACTGCGCTATCTTAGCGACGACCTGCTCCAAGAAATCCTAACCCGTTCCTGCCAAGCGAAGGCTCACGTCGTCAGCAAAGATGAAAAAGAATCAGGGCTAAGAGCCATCCTCAACTACGGGCACACGATTGGTCACGCTGTCGAGAGTGAGACCAAATACAAAGTAGTCAATCATGGCGAAGCTGTGGCGATCGGCATGGTAGCAGCGGGGCAAATCGCGGTAGCTTTAGGCATGTGGGAGCAAGCTTCCAGCGATCGCCAACTTGCTCTGCTTGAGAAAACTGGCCTCCCCACCAAGTTGCCCGGAGGATTGGATATTGAGGCGATCGCGGCTAGCTTGCTAACCGATAAAAAAGTCAAAGACGGTCGGGTGCGATTCATTCTACCCACCCAAATTGGCACCGTCACCATCACTGATGAAGTTCCAGCGGATGTGATTCGGCAAGTCCTTCACGCTATGCAACAGACCTAACCCACCAAGAACAATGAGTTACTTCCGTCCTAGTGTTGATGCAATGACTGGCTACCAACCTGGTGAGCAGCCTGCTCCAGGAGTCAAAGTCATTAAGCTCAACACCAACGAAAACCCCTATCCTCCGTCTGAGGCGGCCCTGCAAGTCCTGCGTGGCTTCGACGGTGAACTGTTGCGGCGTTACCCCCACCCGATGGCCGACTCGTTCCGTTACGCTGCGAGCCAAGTTTTAGGCGTTCCCCATGATTGGATTTTGGCGGGTAATGGCAGCGACGACATTCTAAATTTGCTGGTGCGGGCTTGTACAGAAGGCGATCGCAAAATCGTCTACCCTACCCCCACCTACGTCCTCTACGAAACGTTAGCGGAAATCCAAGACACGAAAGTAGTTGAGGTTCCCTACGATGAGGACTACAACCTCCCCGTCGAGCAACTGATTGCCGCGAATGGAGCGATCACCTTCATTGCTACTCCCAACAGTCCTTCTGGAACGCTAGTTCCTTTAGATGTGCTCAGTAAGTTAGCCAGCCATTTGTCTGGAGTGCTAGCGATCGATGAAGCCTATGTTGATTTTGCCGATTACAGCGCTTTAGAACTGGTGAGAGAGCACAACAACGTGATTGTCCTCCGCACTTTCTCTAAGGGCTATTCCTTGGCAGGTTTACGATTAGGCTTTGGCGTTGCCAATCCAGAATTATTGTCGGGGCTGATTAAAGTTAAGGATAGCTACAACGTGGATGCGGTGGCTTGTGCAGTGGGAGCTGCGGCGATCGCGGACCAAGCGCACAAAAACGCCAGTGCCGAGCGGGTAAAAGCCTCTCGTGCCAAGTTAACCGCTGGCCTCACCCAGCTAGGCTTCAAAGTGGGTCCCTCGCAAGCCAATTTTGTTTTGGCTCAGGCTCCCAATAACAAGGCTAGCTCTCTCTATCAAGCTTTGAAGGAACGTGGCATTCTAGTGCGCTACTTCAATCAACCCCGTCTTGCTGACAAACTGCGGATCACCGTCGGCACTGAAGAGCAAAACCAAGCCCTCATTTCTGCATTGACAGAGTTATTGGCTTAGGAAGCTAACCCCCTGCCCCTTCCCTACCAGGGAAGGGGAGTCAAATTCAAAGTCCTTCGCCTCTTAGGAGAGGGGTTTGAGGAGAGGTCTGCTTTTATTCGGCGATACTCACAAAAATGCTCGCGAGAGAGCCAATAGTTTCTCAGCCAGGGATTCAATCAATTCTCGATATGCCAAGCGCGATCGCCACTCCGCCGGAATTCCTGACTCACCATAGAATGCACCTGCAAGCTGGCCATAAACAGCTCCAGTAGTATCGGCATCGTCACCTAAATTCACTGCCAGCAAACAACCTTCCCGGAATGAGTTGCTATTGTGGAATGCCCACAACGCTGCTTCTAGAGATTTCACCACATAGCCAGAGCCTTGAATTTCCGGTGGGTGTCGCTGCTTGAAGGAACCTCTGGCAATCTCAGCGATTTCAGGAACGAGCGAATTAGCCTCCCAGGAACCTGAAATCGGGCTGTAGTGGTTTGCAAGCAATTCTTCTTTACTGTCTCCTTGAACCGCCCCAACGATTAGCGCGCCCAAATAACGGCAGGCATCAATTGTCGTGGGGGCGGCGTGAGTGGTGCGAGAACTCTCAGCGGATTTAGCGATCGCCTCCTCTGGCTTCTCAGCGTAAAACAATGGCACCGGAGCTAACCGCATAATTGAGCCATTGCCCGCAGATCGGGGATTGGTGGAACCGCAGTATGAATTTCCTGTGGCGACAAATTCTTCTAGGGCGGCGCGGGTGGCGTTGCCAATGTCGAAACAGCGTCCGGTGCTGCTGAGATAGCCTTCGCGATACCAACGGTTATATTTTTCTAGTTGATGTTTGGGCTCAAAGCCTTGGCACTCGATCAGGCTTTCTGCCAAACACAAGGCCATTGAGGTGTCGTCGGTCCACTGTCCGGGCTGGAGGTTGAAGGGGCCACCACCAACCATATCCGTGATGCGGGCAAAGGAACCCGGTGGCTTAAATTCTAGAGTCGTGCCAACTGCATCCCCCGTTGCCAGCCCTAGCAAGGCTCCTCGATAGCGCTCAATGAGTTCCACTATTCCTCCACTCGATAACCCAATTCTGCCAGGCGAGTGCGCGATTGCCGCCACTTCGGTTGGACTTTCACAAACAACTCTAGGTACACTTTTCCGGCGATCAACTTCTGCATTTGCTCACGGGCGGCACTGCCGATCGCCTTCAGCATGCTGCCGCCTTTACCTATGACGATACCTTTTTGTGATTGGCGCTCGACATGAATCGTCGCTAGCAAGCGGGTGATCGTTGGTTCTTCTTCAACTCGATCAATGGAAATTGCTACTGAGTGCGGCACTTCCTCGCGAGTGAGGAGCAAAATTTGCTCCCGGATCAGTTCGCCCATAATGAATCGTTCTGGCTGATCAGTGACCAGATCTGGCGGATAGTAGTAGGGGCCAGGTTCCAGGCGATCGCCCAACAAAGTTTGCAGCGGTTCTAACCCTTCCCCGGTCAGTGCTGAAAATTTCGCGATCGGCCAACCGTAAGGTTCTGCCAAGGCCCGATAGCTAGCGTCTAGTGCTTCTGTCGCGGCGGGTTGTTGATCACTTTTGTTCAGGCCCAAAATCACTGGAGTTTCGGTTTTGCTCATTAGCTCGGCAATGTAGCGATCGCCTCCGCCCGCATCGACTGAGCTATCGACCACAAACAGCACCACATCGACCGAGTGAATGGCAATTTGAGCATTTTTGACCAACACTTCGCCGAGTTGGTGGTGCGGTTTGTGAATGCCAGGAGTATCCACAAAAATAAACTGTGTATCTGGCGTGGTCAGAATGCCCAAGAGTCGATTGCGCGTGGTTTGAGCCACAGGCGACGTAATGGCAATCTTTTGCCCCACTAAATAATTCATCAAGGTTGATTTGCCGACGTTAGGACGGCCAATGATGCCCACAAAGCCTGATTTAAAGCCTTCTGGCGCAACTGGAATGCTCCACTGATCTGATAGGTCTGACATAAGTATGATTTTGCCTGCGCCTGTTCACCGTTTGCTGATTTTCCAAGAAGCGCAATATTGCCATAGTAACGTTGCCAGCGCTAGTCCTATTTGCCTGAATGCAACCAAGCGATCGCTATATCCCAAGCAACCATGCAGCTTGTACATCAGTGGGTGAATTAGATGTAAGCAAACCTAAAGCCAACCTGGAATTCTTTAGAAACGCCACCGCTTAGCAGTACTGTACAGCCTGACCTTATTTGTCGTTGAGGCGACGGCGGGCGATATGGGACAAAAGCAGATTGGGATTCTGACCAGTGGAGGCGATTGTGCTGGACTCAACGCTGCCATCCGAGCGGTGGTGTGTCGAGCGGTGGGTACCTACGATT
Organism: Trichocoleus sp. FACHB-262; assembly: GCF_014696035.1. NCBI lineage: Bacteria > Bacillati > Cyanobacteriota > Cyanophyceae > Leptolyngbyales > Trichocoleusaceae > Trichocoleus > Trichocoleus sp. FACHB-262. The sequence goes on from NZ_JACJPK010000086.1 coordinate 447,061, forward strand.
GGGAAGTGCTAGGAATTCGGCAAGCGACCCAAGGACTCATGCACAGTCCACCCCAGGCAATTCGCTTAGAACTGGAAAACGTTGACTCTCTGCGGGTTGCGGGTGGCACGATGCTCGGTACAACTAATCAAGGTGATCCCTTTGCTTTTCCTATGCCCGACGGCACCCGTTGCGATCGCTCAGAAGACATTATTGCTGGCTACCATCAACTGGGTCTGGATGCGATCATCGGCATCGGGGGCGATGGCAGTATGGCAATTCTGCGACGCATTGCCGAACAAGGCAAACTGAATCTAGTGGCGATCCCCAAAACGATTGATAACGATGTCGGAGTGACGGAGCACTCGATTGGTTTTGATACCGCCGTCAATACCGCAACCGAAGCCCTCGATCGCCTGCATTTTACAGCCGCTAGTCACAGCCGCGTCATGATTCTAGAAGTGATGGGGCGCGATGCAGGCCATATTGCCATTACCGCAGGTATTGCTGGGGGTGCTGATGTGATCCTAATCCCCGAAATTTCTTACACCATCGCTAATATCTGCCACAAAATCAAAGAACGCCAAGAACAAGGGAAAAACTATTTGCTGGTGATCGTGTCGGAAGCGGTGCGGACGGAGGCAGGAGACCCAGTGGTGATCACCAATCGCTTGGGTCAATGTCGCTATGGAGGAATCGGCGACTACTTAGCCGATCGCATTTGTGCCTGTAGTGGCGCTGAAACTCGCGTGACAGTGTTGGGTCATGTGCAACGGGGCGGAACGCCTTCGCCGCTCGATCGCCTGGTCGCGTCGGCCTTTGGCGTGGCTGCGGTCGATCTAATTGCTGAGGAGAAATATGACCACATGGTCACTTGGCAAAATCGTCAGGTCGTCAGTGTCCCCATTCCTGAGGCGATCGCCCAATACCAAGCCGTTGATCCTAGTGGCACCTTAGTCAAAACCGCTCGTGGCTTAGGTATTTACTTAGGCGATTAAAAAAAGCCCTTTTTCCAAGGTGGAGAAGGGCTTTAATCTCTCCCCTTCTCTATAGGGAAGGGGTTGGAGGTTAGGTAATCGTTAGCGTTTCGACTTGAACGAATCTAACCACTCTCTGGTTTGTTGAGCTGCAATGTCTCGACCACCCAGACCAAAGGCCAGTGCGATCGCCACGGCAACGGCTCCTAGCAACAGACCAAACGCCAAGTTGACAATATTCGGCGCAATACCCATTTGTTGCAGGGCCATGGCTGAAATAAAAGCAATAATGGCAATTCGAGCGGTTTGCGCCAAAACTCTTGCTTGAGCGTTGCCAGAGCTAGCGATCAAGTTGAAGGCTAAGTTCGCCAAGTAAAGACCAATGGCGAACACCACCAAACCAGATAAGATGCGGCCAAAGACCACCAGCAACCCAGTCACAATCAGGGTGAGACCTGCAAAGTTGAGGACATTTGTCGCTGCCACCGTGGCAAACAACAGAATGCCAACCAACGTTACAATCCCAACCACTTCCGAAGGAGTCCGAGTTCTAGGAGTACTGGGGCTAACTTGACCCAACTCTTGAATCACAGGGGATTCATCTGTCGGACGAACCGGAGGTGCTGAGTAGGGAGTTGGTTGTAGCCCTAGCCAGTAGAAGATGTTGTTGAAGCCGAGGCTAGTCAGGATATTAGTGACCAGCTCAGCCACAAACTTCCCAATCACATAAGCGATCGCCAGAATCAGGGCGGCCGTGAAAATTTGCGGGATGGCATTGAGGATCTGAGTCAGCATCGAAATGGCTGGCTGAGAAATTGCATCAATCCGCAGCGCATTCAAAGCCGCGATCGCCGTTGGGATCAAGATTAAAACATAGACAATCGTGCCAATAATCCAAGACAGCGATTGGCCACCAGTCCCAGTTGTGCCTCTTAACCCAAACCGCGTCCCAATGCGATCGGTTCCTGCCGCTGCCAGCAGATTCGTCACGATCCGGCGAACCACCTGAGCAATCAGCCAACCCGCTGCTCCAATCAAAACTGCGGCCAAGATATTGGGCAGGATCGCCAAAATCTCATTCAACAGTTGTTGTACAGGTTGCAACGTCCCCTGCAACTCCAGCGTGTTTAGGATCGCTGGGAGAAACAGCAAAAAGATAAACCAGTACAACGCATTGCCAATCGTTTCGCTCAACGAAAATGGCGGATCAGACGGGGGCGGTGCAATCGGTCGAGTGGCACCAAGTGCATCCGGTGCATCCGCGCTAGCGGGTGGCTCATTGATTTGTTCACCCAACCGTTGATCTAAGCCAAATGCATGGAGTCCCTGCGTCACAATCAGCTTGACCACCGTTGCCAGCGCCCAAGCGATCGCCAGCAAAATCCCAGCCCCTGCCAGCTTAGGCAGGAAGCGCAAAATTTGGTCGAGGAAGGTGTTTAAAGGTTGAGAAACAGCGGTTAGGTTGAGCGCCTGCAAAAAGGCCACAACCGTAAACACGACGATTAGCCAAAAAACAGCGTCTCCTACCCATTTTTCTACGTTGGGTGGTCGCGCTCCTGGTTGGTGGCGGATAACACGCGCGGCTAGTTTATTGTCTATGTCGGTGCGGTTCAACAAGCCCCGAACCACGGCTGAGACCAGCGCCGCAATGAGCAGCCCCACCACTAAAATCAGCAGGGCTTTAATTAAAGCTGGAATTGAAGTGCCCAAACTCAGGCCAATTCCCTGGAGGAAACTGTCTGCACCCGTGGGGTAAGCCCCTGGGTCCGCTTGTGGTGCTGTAGTTGTCGCTGGGGGAGAAGTCGCTGGAGCCTGTGCCAATAGGAGGTTAAGTTGCGGTATTGGTACAGATGTGTTGACGATTTGTGTAAATTCTTGCCAAGTTCTAATCATAATTCCTGAGCTAGCTTTAGCCCCTCAGTCCAGTAAGAACACGACTTTTGCACGATAGATTCATTTGTGAGAATTAGCTTACGTAGCACCCCACGTTTCTACTGTCATCCAGCTAGCAAAGTACAAGCTGAGCGACGTAGAACTAAACATTGATAAAGTAAGCTCCAATTCTGGCTTTTTCATCTATCTATATGGAGAATTAAGACGTAAAAAGCTAGGATTCGTTGATTTTTAACGATTATTCAAGACTTAACCCAAAAACCTTAGGCAAAGGTGAGTTTGATAGGCAATCTTTACGCTGACAACAACCAACTGTGCACTAATTTGGTGAACTAGTTTGATGAAATGGTTGTGCGTGCTGAAGCAGGTGGGTTCTCGCTAGAGTAGACGAGTCAACAGTTGCTGGAGCCAATCGGTGGCTTGCTTCTTCTGAATGTTTAAGTCGTTTAGTAATAGCGGTAGGATGCGTTCTATTCCCACCCTGAAAAAGACCAATCAGCGCCGAATGCCATTTCAGCAAAGTTTCGAGCAGTCTGTTCAAATCAACGCCAGTGCCACCGCTGTAGAGCGATGCATTACAGATCTCAGCTTGATGCACCGTTGGCTCAATCCTGCCCTGCGCTGCGAACCCGTGGGCGAGTGGAGTACGGACGTTGGTAGCCGTAGCCGTTTTGTGATTCAGATTCCTTTCCTACAGCCTAGTTTGAGTAGCGTAGTTGCTGCTCGCGAACCTGGTTTAGTAGTTTGGGAGTTCGACGGCTTTTTTCATGGCCGCGATCGCTGGGAGTGTAATCCGAATGATCGGGGTACCTACTTGCTCAATCGTTTTGAGTTCGAAATCCCTAACGCCTTGGTACGATTCGGCTTCAACACCTTTGCCGCCACCTGGACTCAAGAAGACATGCAAGCTCAACTCCGACGCCTAAAACGGGTCGCAGAAGAGCTACACCAAAAATTGCATACTTAGGCGAGATCCAATGGAGCTAGACTGTACCTGACTAAACGATTAACTCAGTTAATCTATTAGAGCGAGTACACCTGGCCATCAATCAGCAGGCGAGTAATGCCCTTCGCTTGCAAATAGACGCTAACTTTCGGTAGTACTCTGCCATCAGGAACTTTGATAACTCGCTGATTGCGCTTAGAAAAGCGACGAGCAATTCGGTGATTGTCAAAGATGGGCAAGGTTTTTGCTTGAACATCTTCGCTAGGAATCTGTCCTAAATCTCCAAACTCCCGGAGGGGTCGAGTAATCAATTCCGCCATTCGATCTACAACTAAGTAGAAAGTTTTGGGAATCGAGGCATCCGCTAACGGCAAAACTCGTACAAACGCTTGAGTTTGAAGCTGACCTCCCATGAAGGCATCAGCATCATCTAAATCATCGTCATCGTCGTCTTCATCCTCGTCATCAAGATCATCGAGGTCATCGTCATCGAGGTCGTCGTCATCAAGATCATCGTCGTCTAAGTCAACCAACTCAGCAGCCTGCGCTTGTAGATCCGCCGACAAGCTTGCTTCTGTAAACCCTAGATTCGGCTCAGCTTCTATTGGCGCTGCCACAACTTTTATGGGTGGCGCTTTCGTTGGTTTTTTCTCAACTTCCGGCGCAACCGAAGGAACTTCTAAAAGCTGTAGCTGCGCCTCTACTACTTCCGGCGGCTCAGAAGCAAGCTCAGACTCGTTTGTTGATATTTCATCAACGGCACCGGAACGTTTACGCTGCCGTCGCGTAATTGGTGGTGCGATCGCTGGTTTTGGCGTTGAAGTGGCAACTGCTTCTACCGTTTCCACAGGCGCTACTTCTGCAGCTACTTCTACAGCTTCTACCGAGATTTTAGGCTGAGCGATCGCGGCTTCACTCACCTCTATAAACTCTTCTGCGGCTACTTCTACTTCTGTGTTTACTTCTACGGCTTCTACGGGGATGTCTGGTTGAGCGATCGCAGCTTCACTTGCCTCTATAGGCTCTTGAACAGGCTCTTCTACAGGCTCCTCTACAGGTGCTGTTTCGAATTCCTCAAAGGCTAGTTCAGCAGCAAATTCTGCAAAGCCTGCTTGAGGACGAGCCGCTCGCTTTTGTTGCACGAGTGCTTCATATTCATGTTCAGGCAACAGACTCTTTAAAACACGGCTAATTGTCGTGTTACTGACTCCATAGCGCTCTGCCAGGGTCGAAGTTGTCTCTCCTGGATGCCGATACAGATGCAAGATGTTTTGTTTATCCGACTCAGACAGTTTTCTTGGAGTCATGCCACCGCTTCAGAAAGAAAAATCACTGGCTAAATTGTTTAGCCATCAACATTAAAAGAGGAAGGAATATTTTGCTCTCCAACGGAGCGCTCGCTTAGCTAGAAAAGATTTGCCCTCTCGGTGCCAACCTAGCAAAGCTGAGTGTGCTGTTCATGACAGAACTAGCTTCATCTATTCTATGTCGTACCTTGACGACAGAGGGAGATAAATTCTAGATGCGATCGCCACCATTCTACGTCCGGATTGATTGGGAGCTGTGCTTAAGCTCGTCTTCGGCCTCCGGTTCGTCGCGATCGGGTAGATAAGTCATGTTCTAGCGCTGCCCCAATGCCAAATAGCACCCCGCTAAACACCCAAAATACTTCCGGCAAGCTACCTGTTTGGTAATCGGGGATGTGTTTTTGAGCATATCCGAGCCAAATATCAGCAATGTAAAGCGAGAAGGCTGCGGCTGCAATCATGCGCCAAGATTGCGAAAAACGCCCGCCCCAAAACGCCAGTAGCAAGACGGTGGCAATGATCAGCAAAGCCAAGTCACTGACGACATAGAACCAGCCCAAGATAGTTTCTAAAGGAGCTAACGTCTCCTCTACGCTCGTTACCCAAGCAGGTACATCCTTCTGATCGGTTGTGGCTGGCGTTGACGAAGTGGCTGGAGCAGGAGTTGATACTGGGGCTGCGGATTGACCTGGCTTTAGCGCAGGTGCCTTCACCGCTTTGGGTGGTGCAGCAGTTTTTGGAGCTGGGGCGGTTTGCGCGATCGCAGGCGGCATCAGGAATGATTGAGCCGTTTGGGTGGGTGCAGCGATCAGCCAAGCCAACAATCCACCAATGACTGCGATCGCGCCAACGACTATCCACTGCCAATTCTCTAAGTTCAAGCGTCTGGAGAGCACCGCTAACAGCATGCCCCAACCGAGGAAGAGATAAGTCGCCACAAAAAATAAGTCACCGGGCGACACCGTAGGATCTTGCTTCAGGCCCAGTTCCCAATAGCCCAACACCAAGTTGCCCAGGAAATAAGACAGCATCCCTAGGCCAATCCCTAGCCAGACATTGCGACCACTCACGATTTGGGGACTACGCCAATTTCTCAGGCACAGTACCGCCGCTCCCAGATAGGCCACCTCTTCAAAAATATAAGTCCCAATGGCATACCAAGCTGGGCGTTCTTCTCCGGGTGCTGAAGTGCTGAACAGTAAGAAGAAGAGGAGGGCTAGCACAGCCCAACTCACCGCACTGAGAACAATCGTTTGGACTGACAGGAGGGATTTAGGGCTAACGGACTTATTTGAAGGGCTGCTCATGGAAGGTCAAAACCGGGTAACTGGCAATTGAATAATGGAAAGGGCAGCAATACCGAGATTGTCTGCAAGCGTCGCACATCCCTGTCGGTTATGGGGCTGTGATCAAACATTCTTAAGGCTATTGCCACAATTTCCCTACCGGAGACTGGCTCAGCCATTGCAGAAATTGACCACGGTCTCCAGCAGACATATCCTGCAAAGCCTCTAAAGCCCGCTCTGCAAACGTAGCATTGCCGAAATAGGCTTTGCCGAGGCGATGCAGCTCCTGCATCAGTGTATTGAGATGATGCTCTTGCCAAGGTGGCAGTTGCAAGGCACTCACAGGGTCCATAGTCAGCAAATAATTGATTGCTTCTGGGGATTCTGCTTGGGGGAACCGCCACTGGCGTAAAACTTCCGTAATATCTTTTTGGAATAGGCCTGCTTGTCGGCTCCCTAGCAAGTCTTCAATGTCAATGTAGAGAGCTTGCAAAATTAGCAGACCTGCTTGAGTAAAGAAAGAGGCGGTCGCATCTCCCGCAATAGCGCCCTCGCTTGCCAACTGTTCTATGCGAACTTTGCCCCAGACACTATATCGCTCTGGTTCTTCTAGCAGCACACAAGCTTTGCCACGGTTGTCAGTGAGGTCTCGCCAAAAGGCTTTTGCCTCTTCTTCTTGACTGGCATTAAAGACACTAATCAAGCGAAAGGTTTGCCCCTGATAATGGAGAATCAGAATCTGTTGATCCCGCTTGGGATGCTGAACGCTTGATATTTCAACATCCTGCCTTTTTAGAATAAACATGACGCTGCCAATTGACTCCTATCCGGGTCGGGGATGCTGTACGGGGAATAACCGAGCAACTCTTTTGATATACAGCATGCTAGTGCAGAAATGATGGCTTACAGGCGATGCATTTCTTAGTCACGACATCCTACTATGCCAATGTCATAGCGGCCAAGGTCATAGGTGGCGATCGCGTTGCTTAACACACTACCTCAGTCAACGCTTCATTATCTGGTTTTTAGCGTACATTTACTATCAATCCGTTCTAGGTGCTACCCCATCGAGCGGTTAAGCTGCTCGACTCTAGCTTTCCCTTAAAACACAGATAAAATTTACGTGAGCTGGTGTATTTAGATCAAGCTTTGTTCTAAGCGATTAGCTGAGCATCTAAATTAAGGTTCACGAGTTGTCCCACGACCTAACCGTGACTCCTTCTGATACTATTACTTTAGGGCTGTCAGAAACTTGCAGTCTGATGTTGTGGCGAATGCCAAACTTGATCATTGCTAGCTCCAGTAGCTCAGTGGATAGAGCATCTGCCTTCTAAGCAGATGGCCGTAGGTTCGAATCCTACCTGGGGCGCTTTTAGTAAAGTTCTTTGCATCTTGTACAAAGGCGCAAAAGCCATAGTGGGCGATCGCTCTTTGAGCCTTTGATGCGGTTTTCTAGCTAGATATTCGTAGGAGCAAACGGCCGTTCGCCCCTACAGCCAATCATTTGTAGCCCGATTTTTAGGGATTGGTATAAACCATAAAGGGAGATGCATGCGCGACGTACAAAAACTATCAGCAAAAAGTTGCGGCAAAAACAAGTTTGTTTTTGCCGCAACTTTTTAATATTTAGCTAAAGAGCCCGTGACGAGGATTGAACTCGTGACCTCACCCTTACCAAGGGTGTGCTCTACCACTGAGCCACACGGGCGTTAATGAACGCACAAGATCAAGAACTTGGTTTGTGCGTTCCGTGGATGGGCCGGGCTGGATTTGAACCAGCGTAGGCGTAGCCAGCGGATTTACAGTCCGCCCCCATTAACCACTCGGGCACCGACCCGTTCACCCACGGAAACCTATATTAACATAACGATTTGGGAAATCAAGTACTTCCTAAAAAAAATTCGTAGACTCTAGCCGAACTGGAATGCCTGGAGTCATCGAGATGGGCGTTATTCATTCTCTGCCATTGCTCTAAGAACTAGAACGGTTGCCGGAAAGGAGACCTAGCCTTTTAGCTGCCTTAGAGCGGGCGGGAAAGTCGCTTTCGTCGTAAATTTCCCCTACCAACTGCTCCAGAATATCTTCCAAGGTTACTAAGCCTACTGTGCCGCCATACTCGTCAACCACAATGGCAATGTGAAACTGTTGTTGCAGCATCTCTTTCAGCAGGTTGGTGACTCGCTTGCTCTCAGGAATGTAAACAGGCGGGTCCATCGCTTCTGTAACTAGGCCATTATCCTGCCCTGCTTTTCGCAGTTGTTTCAACTGTTGCAGAGCCCGCTTTAGATGCACAATGCCAACAATTTCATCTTTCGACTCTTCTTGGACTGGGATGCGCGAATAGCCCGTTTCTAAGCAAAAATTGACCAAGTCTTGTAGCGTGGCTGCTTGAGAAATCGTTTGCATGTCTACTCGCGGCTTAACCACGTCTCGTGCCGTGACGCGATCGAGCATTAGAGCTTTATTGAGGAGTTGATGTTTGTGGAGGTCGAGTTGACCTTTGCCGCCCAAGATCTCGATCATTAGTTGCAAATCTTGAAGTGATTCGCCTTGCTGGGCAGCATTTCCCTGGAACAAGCGCACCACACTCTGAGCGATCGCCTCAAAAAAATAAATGATGGGCAGCAAAATCACCGAGAGCCAGTAAATAGGCCGAACGGCCAAAATAAATACTGGCATCACATTATTAATAGCGATGGATTTTGGCGTAATCTCGCCAAAAATTAGTACCAGGAAAGTGACAACGGCGGTAGCGACCCCAATCCCCGCATTTCCCAGCCAAATGGCGAATAGATTGCTGGTGAGAATTGCAGAGAAGTTGTTAACTAAGTTATTACCCACCAACAGCGTGGTAATAAAGCGAGCCCGTTTCTCTAGAACTAGGCGAAAAAGGCGATCGGGGTCGCCCTGCTCTTTGATTAAAGCTCGTAACTTCAAGTTATCAAGGGCGGTAATGGCTGTTTCAGAGCCAGAAAAGCAGGCTGATAACAGCAGCATGACTACCAAAATGACCAGGTCGAACTGCACATTCCCTAAGAGGGGACCAGGTTCGGCGATCGCCAAGGGATGAGTTGGAGCAAACAAAACAATCACAAGTTGCCCTAAGGCGAAGTATGAATCAAAGATTTCTAAAGCAAAGGAGGAGGCTATTTAGTTGATGATAACCTCCTCCTTTCTCTCCCCTGCATTAAAATTGCGCGATGAGCCTGGGCGATCGCTTCTAGCGTTTCTTGTCTAGCTTCTGCTGAATTTGCCTTGGCTAAATTAGCTCTCCAGTTTCTTGCAAGGAGTGCAAACGGCGATAAATTCCTGCTTGGCGCAGAAGTTCATCATGGTTGCCCATTTCCACAATGCAGCCTTGATCGAGGACTACAATTTTGTCTGCCTCTCGCACTGTGCTCAGACGGTGAGCAATGATGATGGTGGTGCGGGTGCCGAGAATCGATCGCATAGCCAGTTGAATGGCTCGCTCCGATTCGTAGTCGAGGCTAGAGGTAGCTTCATCAAAGACCAAGACATCTGGTTCAGCCAAGAGGGCTCGTGCAATGCCTAAGCGCTGCCGCTGGCCCCCAGAGAGCCGCATGCCTCGCTCTCCCACGATTGTTTTGTAACGCTGCGATAATTGCTGGATAAATTCTTCGCACTGAGCGATGCGACAAGCTTCTTGTACTTGCTCAAAACTGGCTTGGTGATTGCCGTAAAGCAGATTGTCGAGCAAGGTGCCATTAAAAACATCTACTTCTTGATGCACGATCGCCAACCGTTTTCGGTACTGAGTTACATCCAATGTGCTGATGTTCTCCCCATCCATCAACACAGAGCCTTGGCTTGGCTCAAAGTAGCGAAAGAGCAGCTTGACCAAAGTGGATTTGCCAGAACCAGAGCGACCGACTAGCGCCACGGTTTGGTAAGGCTCGATCAACAAGTTAATGTCTTGCAGCACAGGGCGCTCGCGATGATAGCCAAAGGTGAGATGGGAAAACTCCACTTTGCCTGTAAATGAGTAAGCCGCATCTTGCTCGGACGGGGGCTGCAAACTGCCTGCATCAGACCCAACGGGTAACTGCATAAACTCATGGAATCGCAGCATGGACGCATAGCGCCGGGCAAAGGTCTCGGCCAAGTTACTAATGGGTTCTAGCTCTGAGTAAGCCATGCTGGAAACGGTCAGCAGAGTGACAAAGTGCCCTAGAGAAATTTTGCCGCCCACCGTTGCCACTAGCGTAAAAGCCAGAATAAAGAACACGCAGCTTTGCACTACTAGGCGCTGCCAAGTTCCCAAACGGGTATAACCCTCGTGAATGCGGTACTCCACCACTTTTAGCTCTCGGTCTAAGCGTTGCGACTGTCGCTTTAGCTCGGTTGCTTCTGTAGCAAATGCTTTCACCGTTTTGATGTTGGTGATTACTTCTGAAGTTCGGCTTTCTGTGTTCTCCTGGTAGCGATCGAGAATTTCTTCTCGCTGAATCAGCCGTCCCAGATGAGCAAACGTGAAGCTCAGAATGAAAATAAACGAGACCAAGAAGGCGATCGCAATGCGCCACTCAATCAGCCAAATGACCACAAAGATGCCCAGCACCCGAAACAACTTAGGAATTAGTTGACCAGCGATTTCTGGGTAGCTCCAGGTATGGTTTGCCAAGCCTCTTGCCACCCGACCCGCAATGCGGCCTGGGTTGTTTTCGTCATAAAACTCTAACGGCAGCGTCAGAATTTTTTCCAGTACCTCCCTAGAGTGATCGCGGCGGCTACGGAGCGCAATATCCCAATGGAACCAACTACCAATCCAAGGCTGGATGGGTGCTCGTACCACTGTAATGATGAAGATGACACCCAACAGCACTGCTAACTCTAGGAAGCGCTGGTTAGGTAGGCGCACTAAGCTGGCGACAAGCGCCACTAGATCTTGCATAAAGGGATCTAGCGGTTCCTGCGAGAGCACATTCAAAATTTGGCCGATCGCGTAGGGCACTCCAAGATCAATAATTTCGAAGGCACTGGAGGCAGTGATACTAAAGGCGGCTGTAGGCCAATAGCGACGGTAATAGCCGAGGACATCCTGGAAGGTGGCCATGACTTTTCCTAGAGAAACTGCAAAATGATTTTTCAGAGCCTTAATTTTATGAACAAGCTCTAAAAAAGTCGTACGAATGAGCTGAGCAATGATTTACTCAGCTACTTAGTTCAAACGCTGAAAAACTGTGAGGGCAAGTAAGTAGCGCGACGATGGGATGATTCACTTGAGCCTACGGATTGTAGCATGATATGTAGTATGTTGTAATCTCTGGAGGCGATCGCAACTTGTGGTCATTCAAGTAGAGATTCAGGCATCTCAGAATTTTCTGGTCTATGCTGGGTCTGTTTAAACTTGGCTCACTTACAATCATTCGTGTTGCAAATAGAACTTTCCACCGTGAACATTGCAGGACTGCTTTTGGCAGGGCTCGTGGGGCTGATCATTCTATTGGAACTTGGCTTGCGCTTACTCTTTGGCTTTGGTAAGCCCTTGATTTATCTCGCCGACCCAGACATTGGTTATCTGCTAGCGCCGAACCAACAAACTCGTCGCTTTGGCAATCGCATCGCCATTAACCAATATTCCATGCGGAGTCCCGCGATCGCGCCAAGTGCTGCACCCTCCACGCTGCGAATCTTGCTCTTAGGTGATTCCGTGGCCAATGGTGGTTGGTGGACTGACCAAACCAAAATCATTTCCGAAATTTTGCAGCAGCAACTACAGCCAGACTTGCAGGGCACCCGTTGGCAGCAGGTAGAAGTGCTGAATGCTTCGGCTAACTCTTGGGGACCCCGCAATGAACTAGCTTACCTCCAACGCTTTGGCAGCTTTGAGGCTCAAGTCGTTGTGCTGTTGCTGAACACGGATGATCTGTTTGCTACAGCTCCTAGTTCACTGCAAGTGGGTAATGATATCAATTACCCAGATCACAAACCGCCTTTAGCCTTGGCAGAAGTCTTGCGGCGCTACCTCTTTCCACCTGCGCCCAATCCAGATTTCAAAGCGAAGTTCAAAGCTGTCCAAGCGGAATCTGGCGATCGCGTGGGGTTTAACTTAACGGCGATTCAACAGATTCATAGCTTAATCCAAAGCCAGGGTGGGCAATTATTGCTGGCTATGACACCTTTATTGAGAGAAACCACCGCCAAAGATGGTCCCCGTGATTACGAACAAAAGGCTCGGCAACGCCTGTTAGACTTCGCTGAGCGCGAACAGATTATCTACGTTGATTTTTTGCCGAGCTTTAATGCTGTAGCCCAACCAGAAACGCTCTACCGAGATCACATTCACCTCAGCCCAACCGGAAATCAACTGGTGAGTGAAACGATGCAGCGATCGCTCCAACAAACAATTCTGGACCGCTCAACTTCCCAAACTTCCAGCGACCCAGAATCGTAAAAACTCGCGATCGTCTCTAGTTCTACTCCCCTTACTCTGTGGCCCCTCTACAGGAGTTGCAACTAAACAGGCACAGCAGAGGAGGGGGAAAGCTCCAGTTCTAACTCCTGGGTTTGCCAAACTTGACCATCTAAAGCCATTTGCTCAATCAAGCTCGCTAAACGCAAGGCTTTTAGGGCTTGTTCGCCTCCGACAGAAGGTTGGTTGCCGCCCCGGACACAAGCGACAAAGTGCTCCAACTCAGCATGTAGCGGCTCGATATTGCTGGTGTATACCTTCTCGATTAAACCATCTTGGCGGTACAGCACCTGACCGTAATCGGTCATGTAGTCAGCGGTGGTCTGGCGGTGAATGGAAATATCGTTGCTGAGGAAATCTGCTTCGGTGAGCGAGTTTTTGCAATGGGCAGCAATTCGCCGGATTTTGCGGTGGGTGACTTTGCTAGAGGTTAAAGTTGCGACGATGCCGTTAGCAAAACCTAGTGTAGCTGTGACGTAATCGAGGTAGCCAGAGTCAGAGGCGCGACTGCCACTCGCCGTCAGCTTAGTCACTGGAGAACCTGCCAACTCAAGCAGCAAGTCAATGTCGTGGATCATCAAGTCCAGTACGACCGACACGTCATTGGCGCGGTTTGAGTAAGGACTCATGCGGTGTGCTTCTAGGGCCAGCAGTTCCTCAGTTTTGAGCACCTTGCTGAGTTCTTGGAAGGCTGGGTTAAACCGCTCAATATGTCCTACTTGCAAGATGCAATGAGAGTCTGCTGCCGCATTCACTAAAGACTCAGCTTCTGCAATACTGGCCGCGATCGGCTTTTCGATCAGCACATGCACGCCTGCCTGTAAACAAGCCATACCCACGGCATGGTGGAGTCGGGTGGGCACAGCCACACAAACTGCATCTACGTGCTGGAGCAAGTCGTGGTAGTCCTCGAAAAACCTTACTCGGTATTTACTGGCTGTGTCTAAGCCTCGCTCCACGTTGACATCGGACACACCGATCAGTTCTACATCTTTTAGCAAACTCAAGACGCGAGTATGATGCTGTCCCATGTTGCCAACCCCAATCACCCCCACACGAATGGGTTCTGGCTGGTTGCGTTGCGAACCGACATTCGAATGCGTCGATGACATGTTGTTCTGCACTCCTATACCTCCACCACCACAGGGATCAAGCAGATTGGCTACACTGAGCCGCCTCAAACCATCCAGATAGTAGCACAGCGGCTCTCTTTATGAAGAATTCCAAAGTTTAATCTAGGTTCCTGAAACTCAGGTAAAGTTTTGCTCAAATCGTGCTTTTCTATCGTGCATAGTAGAATTTGGCAATCCCTGGCTATCTCTAAAGGCACGAATGCACGCTTTTCTTCGGTCAAAGTGGCTGTATCCAGTGAAGCAACGATCGCTCCTCGTAGTCTGGGCGATGCTTTTGAGCTTTCTACCTGGAGTGAGCGCGATCGCCACTACTCATATCGCTACTGCCAGCCCAGTTCCGAAAGCCACTGCCACTGCCAGGGTAGAGCAACGGCAAAAGCAGGTCCGCTTAGTCCAGCCAGAAAACTACGACCTCAACCGCTACCCCGTCACCGATGCGAATGAGTGGCATTGGCGCACAGTGCTTTGGGCTACGGCGCTGAGGGAACCGCAACCAGCCCAGGTAGCCCAGGCGTTGCAGGGGATTTTGGCTCTAACCAGTCGCCCCAAGCTCTCGCAGCCCCAAATGCGTACCGTAGATATGGCCATGCAGGTAGGAACGCAGATGTATCTGCACTTCCCGGCTCGGTACGGTAGTTTAGAGTTGGCATTTCGCCAAATGATTGAGCGCAGCCCTGACCCGCAGTGGGTAGCAATGGCGCTATCTGCTCTGGCTCAGGGAGACTCAGCTCCAGAAGAGTTGCAATCACTCAGCGATCGCGTGCAGCAGCGTTTTCCTCGGTGGTCGCAGGATGTGTGGCTGCAAACAACTTTACGAGACGTGGCGGAGCGCGTTAATCCTCCTGCTATGCCGCCGTTACGAGATTTGTTGCAGTGGACGATCGCGCCCCAACAACCTCATCTGTATGTGCTCTGTCCTCGCGATCGCGGCTTACTCTGTCGTGCCGTTTTGAAAGATCAATCAGGGCAATTTGTGCAGCAGTCTAGTCAGCTTTGGTCGGTGCCTCTGTTGTCGCGATCGCTCCACGATTTAGCCTGGAACTTTGAACGCGGGGAAACACCGCAAGGCATTTATCGGATTGAAGGTGTGGTGCCGCAACCAGATTTTGATTTTTTTGGCGCTTATGGTCAGTTTGCTTTAGTAAAACTATTCGTGCCTTTTGAGTCAGGCGTGCGATCGTTTCTTCCTGGTCAGCAAGGACAATTCAAGGGTACGTTAGCTGCTTATCAAGCTTTACTGCCACCTGCTTGGCGCAACTATTTTCCCATTCAGCAAACTTACTGGGCTGGCAAGGCAGGGCGATCGCTGTTCCGCATTCATGGCAGTGGGGAAGCGACTAATTTCTTCAGCGGCAAGGAACGCTATCCTGCGAGTGCTGATTGGAATCCAACGATTGGTTGCCTATCTGCTTTAGAGATCTATGACGAGTCTGGTCGTTTGCAACAAGCTGATATGCCCAAGATTTTGGCTGCCCTGACTGCAACAGGCGGCAAAAACTTCTCCGGTTATATGGTCGTGGTTGAGGTTCCTGATACCATGCAAATCTCCTCAACCGCAGCGATCGCCGCAGTGGTCAACGAAACTACCAGCCCCAAGACGAGGAGATGATTTCCTTCATCTAGCAATCTGAATCTAGAGATTGCTGTAACTTGTCATAACTCTCAAAAATTACTTCCGCCAGAGCTACTGATGCTGAATCATAGTTGAGATGGTTGAATGCGAGGTGCGGAGATTGACTGTGAAAGCTGTAATTTTGTTGTCGGGAGGGTTAGACTCCTCTACCGTGCTGTATCAAGCCAAAGTTGATGGCTGCGATTGTTATGCTATCTCCTTTGACTACCAACAACGACATCGCCGAGAACTGGAATCGGCTGCTGCGATCGCCCAGGTTGCAGGCGCAATCCAGCATCAGGTAGTGAGTTTTGATCTGCGTCTTTGGGGCGGCTCTGCTCTCACGGATGACAGCATTGCAGTACCGAGCGATCGCTCCTTAGTAGAGATGGCCTCTCACATTCCTGTTACCTACGTGCCTGCCCGCAACACCATTTTCTTGAGCTTTGCCCTCGCTTACGCCGAAGCTATAGAGGCGGAACGAGTTTACATCGGGGTGAACAGCCTAGATTATTCTGGCTATCCAGATTGCCGCCCCGACTATATTCAAGCCATGCAGGAAGTCTTTCGTTTGGGCACGAAGCAGGGGCGCGAAGGACAACCGATTCAAATTGTCTCACCCCTGATTGAGCTAAAAAAGACTGAAATTATCCAGTTAGGCGATCGCTTGGGAGTGCCTTGGGAAAAAACTTGGTCCTGCTACACGGGTGAAGCAGTAGCTTGTGGTATCTGCGATTCTTGTCGCTTGCGTTTAGCGGCTTTTTCCGAGCTGGGACAAGTTGATCCACTTCCCTACAAAGCTTAATTGTCTTGATCGAAACCAAACTCTTGACCGGAAGCATCTGAGTTTGGTCTATCCACCTGACGACTGGAACGGGGCGTTTCGTTTGCTGCCGTCTCTGAAGCCGCGATCGCTTCATTTAGCTCCTCCAAGAATTGCTCCGTTTCCGGTTCTTCTAACCGCCGAATCCGAATTTGGTCTAGGCGAGGGCCTTCAGCCGAGACCACAGACAACTCCAAGCCCTTGTAGATCAGCACCTCACCTTCCGTAGGAATTTTCTGCATTTGATCAATCAAAAAACCGCCCAAGGTTTGGTAATCATCTGTGAGCGGCAAGCTCAGATTCAGAAGTTCATTCACTTCTTCGAGATCCATTTGAGCCTGGACTAAAAACGTCTGGTCTTCTAAGATTTGCACCGTTAAGTCTTCACTGCTCTCAGATTCAGGCGTCTCACCAATAATCTCAGCCACCAAATCGGTTAAGGTGACCAGACCAGAGGTGCCACCAAACTCATCCACCACCATCACCATCATTTGCCGCGATCGCTGCATCATGGTCAACAGCTCGCTCAACAGCATGTATTCTGGGACAAATCGCGCCGGATGGATCCAAGGCTCAATTTTAGTTTCAGGAGTGAGCAATCCCTGAGCCATCGGTTCGGCTAATTCCTTGAAGGAAAGAATGCCGCGAATGTCATCCAAAGACTCTCCCATGACCGGATAATAAGAATGCCTCGATGCAGCGACTTCTTCTAGGACTGCTTGAAAGGTGGCATCGCAGGAAATAGCGGCAATGCTGGTTCGAGGCACCATTGCTTCTTCCGCCAAGACTTCACCAAACTCAAACACATTGTTGAGCAGTTCCCGTTCCTCAGCCTCTAACCCTGTGGACTCTGACGAAGTGGCAATGATCAGTTGCAACTCCTCTGGGGTGACTTGGTTGTACCAACCTTGTCCAGTGTATTGAATCCCTACAAGCTTCAGTAGCCAACGAGTTGATTGATTGAGAACCCAGATAAAGGGATTAAAGAAACGCGCAATCGCCAAGCTTGGTGGACCTAGAAATCGAGCAAGTTGCTCCGAATAAAGCAACGCTACCGACTTCGGACACAACTCTCCCAATACGATTTGCAAATAAGCAATCAGTAGAAAAGCCACTGGCACCGCAAAAGAATGAGCTAGCGTTTGGCGCAGAGCCGCAGGGGCAGGTAATTGAGCTAACCAATCTGCCATTAAAACGGCCATTGTGCTCTCACCAATCCAACCTAAGGCCAAGCTAGACAACGTAATGCCGAGTTGGGTAGTGGAGAGTAGGCGATCAATACTTCTTTGCAGGTCCTGGACCGTCTTAGCCTGCACATCCCCTGCACCGACCAGTTGATTGATGCGCGATCGCCGGACAGAGACAATCGAAAACTCAGCCGTAACAAAAAAGCCATTAATCGCAATTAGCAACAAAACTGCCAACAAGCGCAGCAGGGCCTCTCGCCCTGTGACAGGTAGGGAATTACTCGTCGCCAGCGCAAAGACAATAGGGGCAATCATCTGTAAAACCGGACCAACGGGCTATAGCGACTCCAAAACTTACCTGGTAATTGGAATACTAGATAGCTTCAGCTGTAGTTTTTGCTCTGGGTAGTCAGTTAAAGTCATCGAGAGCTTGTCAGCTCCGTCCAACAAAGACATGGGGACACTTACAGTACCAGAAAATGGACCACTAGCGGGTGGTAACTCTTCTGGCAACCCTTCAGCGGTAGCACTCAAAGCTCGTCCCCGCTGATCCGTTATATTCAAAAAGCTGTAGAGAAACCGCACGTTTTGCTTGCCCTCGTTCCGCATCTTGACGTTGAGCAGCAAAGAACCACCTTGTTTCTGTACGGTATCGACTTCTAAGCTGACATCTTGATCTCGACCCACAACCGGGAATCCAGGCTGGGCGATCGCAGTCTTAGAGCCTGAATCAGAGCTAGCCCCATCACTCAACGCTTTACTGCGGTCTTTGTTAGCAGGGGCATCCTCCGCCTTATCCTTGCCCTCAATGCGACCTTTAACCCGTTTCAAGATGTCCTCTTCTTTGAGAATCATCACCTCTTCCCGGCGCAGTGGCTTATTTTTATCTCGACCTACCAACTTGCTTGTCGGTCGGACATCGGGTTGAGTAATTCCCCTGAGGGCTTGACGACCAAGCGCAAATCCCCAAGCAGCACTAACTAAGCCTGCTCCAAACATCAAAGTCAGCAGAACTAAGGTAAGGGCCACATTTGCATTTAGTTTCATTGCTAATGATGGGGGTACGTGATTACAAGATTGATGCCACTGAAAAAATACGTTAGAAGAATTAAAAAAGATGCAAATTGAGAGAAGATTATTTCATAACATAATATGGATAGAAGATACCAAAGGCTTCGATACAGAAGGTTGGGTATCAGGATACAATCAAAAAGCTTAACCAGGGTTGGCCGAGCGGTTGAGGCAGCGAACTCATAATTCGCGATAGGCAGGTTCGACCCCTGCACCCTGGATCAATAAATAAATCCTATTTCTAAACCCACTGCAACTACTTGGATATGAATTTCTAATGGGTTGAGGTTTCAGCCGTTTAGAGGGAGATTCAGCATCGTCTGTGTCAGTGCCGAATCTCCCTTGCCAAACCCTATAGCTTAGCGAGGCGGTAGTGTTTCAAACTGTAACTCGCCACCCTGAGGAAGAGCATCGGAAGTCAGGCGGTTGACGTAGATAGTCGGGTTGACCAGTACCGATGTATCGTAAGGACTTGCTAAGTCTGGAGTGCGAATCAAAGGGCCGTCAGAAGCTTGTTGCTCTAACGCATCCCGATACAGAATATTAACGAGTCGGGCGTCCCGGGTAATCCGATTCTCGGCAAAAGAGTTACGAACAATTGACCCTTGACCTAGAATCGTATTCGTCTGGTTGAGTAATCCTTGCTCTCTAAAAAAGTTACCTGAATTGGTGTAGAGAGCTCGATTAAAAGCATCGTTAAGCTTTTCTGTGCTAATGCGATCGCTAACTGTTACCTGCTCTTGTGCCACTGCGGCAGAGGTAAAGACTGTGGACGCTGTAGCAAGCACTAATAGACTAACTAGACCTTTAAACCTCATACCCATAGCACTACTCCTCAATTTTTCGGTTAAATACTAACTCACCCTTGAGTTTAAGATCATTAGCTACAGACCTTGGTGATCTGCTGCATCTTACGGTTCTTCAACTCTACCTGCTCATACCATGACTGACGGAATTTTAGTGCAAAATCGCGAGTTTTCTTCACTAGTCACTGCTGATTTACCCCAGGTGCGTCAGCAGTTGTTAGACCTCCTATGTGAAGTTGCTTACAAAGAAGGTAATTTCACCCTTTCTTCAGGGCAGCAGAGTTCTTATTACATCAATGGCAAGCAGGTGACGCTTCACCCCTATGGAGCGGTTGGCGTGGGTCGAATTTTACTTTCATTGCTCCCAGAGGATACCCAAGCTGTCGCGGGATTAACGCTAGGAGCAGACCCAATTGTGACCGCAGTGAGCGTGGTCGCAGCCTACGAGGGACGGGCAATCGCGCCGTTGATTATTCGTAAGGAGGCTAAAGGGCATGGCACTCAAGCTTATATTGAAGGCTTAACCCTACCTGCCAACAGTTCTGTCGTAGTTTTAGAAGATGTAGTAACGACGGGTGGCTCGGCGATGAAAGCTGTGGAGCGGTTGTGGGATGCGGGTTATTCGGTTGAGCAGGTGATTTCCCTAGTCGATCGCCAGCAGGGAGGTGGGGAGCTATACGAGCGTGAAGGCTTAAAGTTCCAAGCGGTATTTACAATCCAAGACCTCCAAGCCCACTGGAAACAATTGCAGGCATAACAGTAAGGGTGCCCCTTGTAGGTACCCTCTTCCCATCAATATTGCTGCAAAGAAAAAGGGCAGGCACGAGACCTGCCCCTACGTGAGACGTAATGTATTGAACAGGCTAATTAGCCTTGGGTCACGGGTTCTTTGGCAAGGAACTTCTCTAGCTCGGTGAGGGCATCTGCATCGACCTTGGTCTGCATGGGGCAGAACTTAGGCCCACACATGGAGCAGAACTCAGCAGTTTTGTAAATATCAGCGGGGAGAGTTTCGTCGTGGTACTCTTTGGCTCGCTCTGGGTCAAGCGACAGCTCGAACTGGCGGTTCCAGTCGAAGTTGTAGCGAGCTTTAGAGAGTTCATCGTCGCGATCGCGAGCACCCGGACGATGACGAGCAATATCTGCCGCGTGAGCCGCAATCTTGTAGGCAATCAAGCCATTCCGCACATCTTCAGCGTTGGGCAAGCCCAAATGCTCTTTGGGGGTGACGTAGCAGAGCATGGCTGTGCCGTACCAACCCGCCATTGCGGCTCCAATTGCGGAGGTGATGTGGTCGTAACCAGGGGCAATATCGGTAACGAGAGGACCGAGTACGTAGAAGGGCGCTTCTGAGCACTCTTCCATTTGTTTGCGCACGTTGAACTCAATTTGATCCATTGGTACGTGACCAGGACCTTCTACCATCACCTGGACATCATGCTCCCAAGCTTTCCGAGTCAGTTGGCCTAGGGTTTTGAGCTCAGCTAGCTGTGCTTCATCGGAGGCATCGTGGGCGCAACCGGGACGCAGCGAGTCACCCAAGCTAAAGGAGACATCGTATCGCTTGAAAATCTCAATGATGTCGTCGAAGTGAGTGTAGAGGGGATTCTGCTTGTGGTGCGCCAACATCCACCGAGCCAAGATACCGCCACCACGCGACACAATTCCCGTAATCCGATTTCTCACCAAGGGCAAGTGCTCAATCAGAATTCCGGCGTGAATCGTCATGTAGTCCACACCCTGCTGGGCGTGCTTCTCAATGATGTGCAGGAAATCATCGGGGGTGAGCTGCTCAATATTGCCGTGGACCGATTCCAATGCTTGGTAGATGGGAACGGTACCAATTGGTACGGGCGAAGCATTGATAATGGCGGTGCGAATCTGATCTAAGTTGCCGCCCCCGGTGGACAAGTCCATGACGGTATCAGCGCCATACTTCACTGCTAGGTGCAGCTTGGCAACTTCTTCGTCCATGTTGGAGGAGTTGGGCGATGCACCAATATTGGCGTTGACTTTGCACTTGGAGGCAATGCCGATCGCCATTGGTTCGAGGTTGGTGTGGTTGATGTTGGCGGGAATAATCATCCGACCCCGTGCCACTTCATCCCGAATTAGGTCTGCTGGAAGATTTTCGCGCTGAGCGACGTAGTTCATCTCTTCCGTGATCATTCCCTGACGGGCAAAGTGCATTTGAGATACATTGCTCTGCCCGCGACGCTTCGCGACCCATTCTGTCCGCATATTAAGTTCCTCGATAAACAGCTTCCCTCCGCTGGTATTACCCAGGTTCAGGTTCTAAGGGTCTGATCTCAGCCTGTCGCTCCAGGCACCCCTAGCTTGGTTAACGATTGTATCACCTGGGTCTGAGACGGATCGCCGAGTTCTCAAATCTACGAAAACCTCAGCGTTTTGTAATCAAGGGCGATCGCAACTCATTTTTTGTCAACCTATTTTGGTTGAGCCTCTACGACTTATTTGAGGTTAAGTATAATCTTCTACTAAATTTATTTTTGGCATGTTGTATAAAGCGGTAGTCATCTCTACCTACGGGTAGATGATTTCGTGAAAGCTGTGGGCTCAAAAACATAAATATTTGTTATTCTCAGTACATTCCAGATTTTCTAAGTGTAAAAAGTTTTGGAATCGCTCTAGACCTCTAGCGCGATCGCAACTACTCATAGCATCTATTTGTCCTCGGCCCCTGAAAGCCACTTCTGCGTGATTGCTACCCCCTGAAACCGCATGAAGTGAATTTGCTTTTTAGTCGTTGCAACCGAGAGCCGATCAGTACCAGAGTCAGCGCGATCGCTAGAGGACAACTCCAGCTACCTGTAAGCCAAAATCACAATGAAGAAAGGACTTTGGAGCCTGCTACTTGCGCTACTCATACTTTGGTCATTTTCGTTGCCAACCTTTGCATCTCCAGCTCCGGGGCTGAGTCAAGCTCAAAACAATACTTCTGAGAGCCTTGCTCAGGGCAATTGTTCTAGGCAGCTCCAAAGTGCGATCGCTTCAGAACCACTGTCAGCAGCTCTTAGGCTCAGTCCTGAAGTTTTGCCTCGCATTGGCGTAGCTCGAATTCGCTCTGGTATTCTCCCCGGTGTTGTCATTGGGGGACATCACGAAGGCGTTCTCAAAATTCTGCAACAGCACTACACCGCTTCTGGACAATTGGATGAACAACTAGAAGATGCAGCTTTACAAGCGATCGAGGATGAATTGGTGGATGCTGGCTACAACGTGGGCAGATCAGAGCAGCATTCGTTGTTTGATGAGCAACTGATGGAAGAATCTGAACCCGTTAGATTCTTAGTAGGAGGCAAGATTACCAAAGTAGAACTGAATTCTTACAGTTCTTTCTTCAACAGTAGAACGGCAGACCAAAGAACGATTCAGTGGGAAATCTTTGATCGCGACACCAACAAAGTGATTGTGCGACAGGCAACCACAGGTCAAGCTGAAGCTGAGGGCATTGATAATCCTGCGGCCACCTATGAAGCAATTCGAGCCAGCTTTAAGACCCTCCTCGCTCAACCCAGTTTCACAACCTCACTCCAGCAGGTTGTGGGACGAGATTTAGCCCCAACTTCCACCAAAACTTACCAAATTGCGGCTCTGCCTAGCTCGCAACTACCGCTTTCTACAGAGCAAATTGCTAGCCATACGATTCCTTCTGTGGTTTGGATTCGCACGCCAACGGGACGCGGTACAGGTTTTGTGATTGACTCATCGGGTTTGATTTTGACCAATCAACATGTCGTAGGTTCCTCGTTCTCAGTCAAAGTAAAGCTGTACGATGGCTCCACCCAAACGGGACGAGTGCTGAAGCGCAACGCTGCTTTTGATGTCGCGTTGGTCAAGCTCGAAGGGGAGGTTAGCGATATTCCCGCCTTGCCGATCGCGGATCTTAGCGCGGTCAAGGTAGGAGAAGAAGTAGTGGCGATCGGCAATCCTATCGCTTATTCCAACACAGTTACCAAAGGCATTGTCAGCGGTATTCGGACTATTGGTAGCCGAGACCTAATTCAAACAGATGTAGCCATTAACCCTGGCAACAGTGGCGGCCCGCTCCTCAATCAGCAGGGAGCTGTAATCGGGATTGTGACCGAAAAAATGGTGAGTCGAGGCATTGAAGGACTGGGCTTTGCCCTCCCGATCAGCGAGTCCTTGCAGAATCTAGATGTGTTTGTGAAACCATCGAGATCTGTAGGTTCTATGGCGATGTAGGGGCTGTGGCTGAGTAATCTAGCTGAGCGCGATCGCTCCCCAGCACGGCCTAACGCTGCCAAGTGATCGGCACGTGGGGTTGAGAGGGCCAATTGGCAGAGGGTCTGGTTTGGGTTTCTTCGTCTAAAACTTTGACCACTCGGTTGTAGATGTCTTCTGCTTGCTGAAGCGAGTTGCCAATGCTAGTGACTCCCACTTTGCCAAACTCAGACAACGCTCCCATGAGGTGGAATACAGTTCCCGTTTCGGTGCTGCTGTCAAAGTGCAGCTGATGGTGAGCGATGATGTCCATCAGGTCGTTGGGGAGCAACCCGCGATAGCGTTCTTTTTGCAGGTTGTCGGTGGCCATGTAATACTTAGGGCGCCCTTGTTGGCTGTAGAACAAGCCACTAGAGAGGTCATAGCGACCGTTGGTGAGAAACTTTAGGGTCATGAAGGGGTGAGTCGTTCCCCCTTTACGCAAATTAATTTCGATCGCCTGCAAATCCCATTGGGTCTGTTCGGTCCGGGAGTTGTAATGCGGCACTGCCAGGAAATCAACCCCAAATCGCTCTAAAACCCCTTTCGCCGCTAAATTCTTGCCTACTTGCCGTCCTAGCTCTTGCAGTTTTAAGCGGTAAGACTCATCGGCGGGAAAGCTACAACCTAGATAAATTTGTCCATCAGGGCCACCGAGAATTTGGTCATGGGTCGAGAGAATTTCCACCTCGCCTGTGGGAGTAATGCGACCTTGTACGCTGGGCGATCGCTTTTCCTCCCCTTCAATAAATGCTTCAGCGATCGCTCCTAGTTCTGGAATGCGGGTACTAAAGTTACTCCAGACCTCAGACTTTGCTTGAAAGCTCATGCCCTCAAAGCGATCGCGGATAGCACTCACTCTTTCTGCGTGAGTTGCCTGTCCCGGAGCTAAGCTAAGAATGGGTCGAAGATCTAGCAGGGCATTGCCTTCACCTGAAAAGCCCTCATTCAGCTTGATTACCATCCGCTTTAAGAGAGGTTGGCGCTCCCACAACTCTGCCGCCACCACGGCTAGTTCATCCACGCTCCGTACTAACTCACTGCCATCCGGGCAAGGAACCCCAGATTCCGCAAAGATTTGGCGGCTGCCGCTTTTTGTCCCCCAGTACAACAAATCTGGATCAAGGGCATACAGGGGTACATTAAGCTGACAAGACAAATCCCGCTCCAAGGGGCTGGAGTTGTAGCAGATCATAAAGGTCTTGTCGGGCCGCAATGCCTGCCGAATCCGCTCCATCAATCGCGGACGCTCCAAAATCTTCTGAGTCAACGAAGTGGACGCAGAATCGTAGGTCGAAAACAGCAACAGGCGATCGCGAGCATGGGAGAAGGGAATCCCAGGCAGCAGTTGTAGATAGTAATCAATAATGCTGGGATGCAGCGGCTGCGACGTGACATAGATCAAACGAGTCCGGGGGTTACGCAGCCGAATTAGTGAGAACAGTAACCGCTCTTCGTAGTGGTGTACCCCTTGAATTTTTAGCAACTCTCGCTGATCTAAGCTGAGGGAGGGAATGACAATAATATCCGCATCGCTGGGATCAAACGATTCTATCGCCTGCCAGCGATCGGACAACAAAGCCTGTAGATGACGAAACTGCTCTGCCTGCTCGGAGGAGGAAAAATCAAGAGTTTGCATGAGCTTCTAAGGCTTGCCCTGCCTCAGCGATTCTTACACCTGCGATTTTAGCTGGATAAGGCAAATTACACCTCTATCAATCGACTGGCAGAAGTGATGAAACGCTAAAATTTATAGCTCAGAACCCGGACGACAGAACCTTCTGGGGGCAGGTCACCCGGTTTGATGGTGATGGCATCATTTTGCACTTGGCGAATATTAGCGCCCTCCATCAAGGCCAGAAACTCATCTACAGAAGTTAAGTCGCAGCTTGCGCCATCGGCAGCAGCCGTACGGTAATGAGTCGGAATAATTACCTTCGGATTTAGAATCTGCACTGCCTGCTTAGCTTCCTGTGGATTGTAAGCTTTAGGGCCACCCCCGACTGGAATCAGCAACACATCAGGCCGACCCATCAGAATTTTTTGCTCAATGGAAATGGGAGCCGCTGCTCCACCAAGATGCATAACGGTGATGCCGCCTTGCTGCCAGCGCCAAGCCACATTAGTACCAAAGCGCTTTCCTCCCCGGCGATCGTGGTCAATGCTAATGCCCTGGAGCTGAAGACCCGCTACCTGATAAGCCCCTGGTTGATACAACAGCTTGGGGTTGCCGGAAAGTTCCTCAACGGCTCCTTCATCCAAAAGTTGACTGCTGATCAACACTAAATCCGCACTCACTTTTGGGCTGCGATAGCCTGCTGTGCAACCCAGTTGTCGAAACGGATTAGTCAGGATACGCTGGCCGCTACCTGTAAATAAAAATGCGGTATGCCCTAGCCACTTAATTGACAAGCCATTGCTGGTTTGGGCTTGATAAGCTTCAAAACCAGAAGCTAAACCTAGGCCCCCAGCAGCCAACAAACCCGCCTGCGCGTAGCGCATGAACTGTCGCCGTTTCATCTTTCTCCTCACGTCCCCTGTGTTTGCATCTAAATCGCAATTAGCAATCAACTGTTAGCGATTCGTGGGTAAGCTTAGCGCCATCGCTGGAGCAGGATTAAGGATTAATGATCCTCAATTCGCCTCCGTAAATAGGCTACAAGATTTTCTGGCCCTAACTGCTAAGCGTTAGTGGCTAAGCGCTAATTGGCGATCGCCAACCGACAACAGAAAGTTCCGCAATAGCTGCTTACCCGAATTAGTCAGAATACTCTCTGGATGAAACTGGACGCCCTCAATGTGAGGATAGTTCCGATGTCGCACCCCCATAATCGTGCCGTCATCCACCCAGGCTGTGACTTCTAGCGTGTCTGGGCAGGTTTGTGGCTCAATCACCAAGCTATGATATCGGGTTGCTGTCAAGGGATTTTCTAAGTCCCGAAAAACTCCTAGCCCTGTGTGATGAACTTGCGAAGTTTTGCCGTGCATCAACTCTGGAGCGCGGACAATATTGCCGCCAAACACTTGACCAATACTTTGATGGCCTAAGCAAACTCCCAAGATAGGTAGGGTGGGGCCTAGCTGACGAATCAGCTCTAGCGAAACGCCTGCATCCTCTGGGCGACCTGGCCCTGGAGAAATCACCACTGCATCAGGTTGGAGTTGCTGCACTTGCTCTAGAGAAATTTTGTCGTTGCGATAGACTTGGACTTCAGCCGCGACAGGTAATTCGGCACCAAGTTCACCTAGGTACTGCACCAAGTTGTAGGTAAAACTGTCGTAGTTATCAATAACAAGAATCAAGATTGACTCCTAGGAGTAAGAACTAGGGATGCATTAGCTAACCAACTGCCGCTGGTTTTGCCGATCTCTAGCGTAAAGTAGATTGCAGCAAGGTTAGGAGTGGCGGCAACAGCAGGGAACCCGCGACCAAAATGGCAGCGATCGCCGAAATCAATACTGCGCCTGCCGCACAGTCTTTGGCAATTTTAGCGAGCTCATGGTAGGACTGCTTCACCGTTAGGTCAACCACTGACTCTAGGGCTGTATTGAGCAGTTCCATCGCCAGTACAGCTCCGATCGTCAAGCTAATGATTGACATCTCCACTGCACTCAGCCGTAAAAAAGCACCCAAGCCGATCGCTAGACTGCCGACGATGACATGGATTCTAAAGTTGCGTTGGGTGCGGAAGGCGTAGCTCAAACCCGCCCAAGCATATTTGAAACTAATCCACAAATTAGCAGCAACCCGCCAGGATAGATCCCGATTCGGTTTGGCAATTACCTTATCACTCACTTTGTTAGAGGTTTGAGTTGAGAGATCTGGGGACATAGGCAGGGAAGCACAGGTGTTAGTGGAGTTGGGCAACAGGCTCTCCTTTGGAGTAGCAGTCTATCCTGTTCTAGTAGCAAAACCAACCACTTGCAACAGAGTTTCTTGCTGACTTAACATTCGCACCAAACTGTCATCGTCAGGATGGTCCCAGCCTAAGAGATGCAATAAGCCGTGAGCAGCTAGCCACGCTAATTCGTAAGTCACTTCATGCCCTTGTTGTTCTGCTTGGCGCTGAGCAGTATCTACAGAAATTACAATGTCTCCTAGGTACAGAGGCAGCGATCGCATCTCCTCCGACTGTGGGCTGTCTACTTCTAGGGCGGCAAATGCTAGCACATCGGTTGGCCGATCGATTTGGCGATACTGAGCATTCAGAGTTTGGATTTCAGCATCATCCGTTAATCTCAAACTCAATTCATAAGCTTGGTCTAGCTCTAGCAGAATTTGATCTGCTTGATCTATCTGGCTCAAAGTTTCCAGCCAACTCTGAAACCAAATGTCCCACTTTTCGGTCGCAATGGGGTTGTTGGCGATCGCCCCAGTTTGATTCGCTTCCGGGTGATCCAGTTCTGGCAATTTGGACTCTAGCTCGGCACTTTCAGGCTCAGGAGATGAGTAGAAGCAATCCTGAACACTCACTTCAACTTGCACGCTTGAGTCTCCCCATCAATCCCAATCAGTGGATAAAAATTCTTTAGCGGGTCAGATAAGCCAAACCAATCAGAACGGCAAATAAACCAACGGTGGTCAAGGTAAAGTGCCACAAGGACTTACCCCGTTTGCGGACCATGTTACGCATGGCTAATTTGACGTAACTAGGCTTCGGAGAAGTTTCCGCTTCCGGTGATGCGTTGTCAATTTCAGCATCAGTAGCGGGCGGAATACTAGGTTCGACAGGCAAAGGATCTGAATTCATAGGGCTCGTCAAAGCAATGTGTGTCAGTTCAAGTGACTGTTGACTGTAAAACTAGGGGTGACCTGTAAAACAGCCACCAGCCTATTGCCTAAATGTAACAATTTGTTTGCAGATTGATCACAATCATCGTTGCTCAGGCAACAACTCCTAACTAAGCACTTTGCCTCTACTGGGACAATTCCTGCACAAAGGGCGCGATCGCTTGGACAAATTCGGTGGTTGTTTCATAGGGCATGACATTGCGACCTGTCATCTTGAGGCTACGGCCTTGAGGGAGATGGGCGAGATAGTCAGCAATGCGTTGATCGGGAGTTTCCTGTTTGCCAGAGCGGCTAATGCTGGAGGCAGTTTCCCCGACTACAACTAACGTGGGTTGCTGAATTTTGGCGATCGCCTGCTCGTAATTTTGCCGCCAAAAGCCCGCGAGGAAAGCAAACACCGCATGACGACTGGCGGGATCTTGAGCGCCTTGTACTAGCATATCTACCCATTCTTGATCCACCGCTTCAGTGCGATCGAACAGTTGTTTGGTAGAGAACGATCGCAAAAATTGCGGACGACGAGCATACCGGAAGAAGGCTATACCCAAGGGAGAGTCAAAGAGATTCCAGGAGAGTCGTTGCTGCCAAGGCTTGGAAGCTTTAGTCATCACGGGCCAAGCTGGAGGGCCAGAGAGCACTAAACCACGAATCAGATTGGTTCCGGTTTGTAGCTGGGTCAAGGCGATCGCAACTGGAAATAACGCTCCCTGCACCACCAGAATTACAGGCTGCTGAATCACTGTTTGCAAAAAGTACTGCAATTGCTCCGCCCAATCTTCGGGGGTATAAGTCACGTGAGGCATATCACTGTTGCCACAGCCCAACAGATCAGGGTTGTAGATAGGGTTACGATGCTCCGCTTGATACCACTCTCTCCCAAAGCGCTGCCAAAAGTGCCGTGACAAGCCCACACCGATCGGATGAATTAATAACAAGGGTGTTCCAGTTCCCGTGGATGCGTCAGGGGGAGTTTGCACCTCATAAGCGCAACGATATCCTTTCCAGGTATAAAGCTGCGTGGGAGAGACAGTCTGGTTTCCAGGGGCTGAAGTTTGAGATTGCATAAAAAATTCTGTAGGGGGCTTGAAGCCCTCTCCGCGTCGGGGAGGGTTGGGAGGGGTTATTCTTCCCGCATTCTAGAATCAATATCCGCTCAACAAACCTCGTTGTTTAGCTCGGCGTTCGGCTTGCCAAAACAGCAGCACCCCAACTACTAGATATACAGCTCCGTTGATAAAGGCGATCGCCAACTCGTTCCAATCTAGGGCTTGTCCTTCTGCCATCAGTTCTCTCAGCACACCTGCCCCAGTCGTCATCGGCAAAATGTTCGCTAGAACTTGTTGGGAACCTGTCCACTTTTCGGTGGGGGTTGCAATTAGGAACAACAGCGCGAACTGAAAGATGCCCAACAGTTGTTGCACCCGTTTTAGCAAGAGGGATAAAGCGCCTAGAGCAAACGCCAAACCGTAAGCGCCCAACAGGATGGTTCCCAACGGTAGCAACATCGTAAAGCTGAAATTAGGCCGAGCGCCCGTGATCGCCAGAATGATCAACAGTATAGTGAGGGTCAAAACTAAGCGAAGGGTGAGGCTGGCGATCGCCCGCATCAAGAAGACTCGCGCCGCTCCAAAGGGAGATAGAAATAATTGTTCTAATGTCCCTGTTTGAGCTTCTGACTGTAAGCCAATGGCGATGTCGTTCATGATGAAGATCAACAGCGTCCACAGCACATAGTCAACGATCGCTGAATCTAGGCGATCGCCAAACTGGATAGTAGGGCCAGCAATGTAACGAACACTGGAAAACAGCCCGTAAAACACCAGCGTGATGATGAAAATTCCGGCGATCGCGTCGGCAGGGTAACGAATGAACTGAATCCAACTCCGCCGTAATTCTGCCCAAAACAAATTAAGCATCTCGCCCCTCCCGTACCAGTTTCAAAAAGATGCCTGTCAAATCAGCTTGGTCTTTCTTCACCCGCAGAATCGGCAAGGGCTGCAAAATAGCAAACACCTGATACAACGTTTCAGCACCCTGAACATATACGGTTTGTTCAGTTT
Source organism: Trichocoleus sp. FACHB-262 (assembly GCF_014696035.1). Taxonomy (NCBI): domain Bacteria; kingdom Bacillati; phylum Cyanobacteriota; class Cyanophyceae; order Leptolyngbyales; family Trichocoleusaceae; genus Trichocoleus; species Trichocoleus sp. FACHB-262. Next base: position 477,611 of record NZ_JACJPK010000086.1, read on the forward strand.
CCAATACTGCCCCCAGATCTGCGATCGCCTGACTCTGCTTGGCATCCATTGGGCTTTCGAGTTCAACAGTGTAAGCAGAACCGGAGAACTGCCGAATTAGCTCACGAGTGGGTTCCTCAGCAATGATTTCACCTGCTTGAATAATCGCTACGCGATCGGAAAGCTGTTCGGCAATGTCGAGTTGGTGGGTGGTGAGCAGAATGGCTCGTCCCTCCTGGGCAATCTCCCGCACCAAAGCTTTGACGTTTTCTGTGGCTTCTACGTCGAGGCCGAGGGTGGGTTCATCTAATAGTAAAAGCTGCGGTTGATGTACCAAAGCCACGGCGATTGCTAGTTTCTGTTGCATTCCTCGTGACAGCGCTTGCACTGGACTCCGACGTTTATCCATCAAGCCAAAGCGTTCTAGCAGCGATCGCCCATACCGTTTCGCCTGACGTTGATCCAGCCCCCGCAACATACCAAAGTATTCCAGATTTTCTTCCGGGCTGAGTCGCCAGTAGACATTGCGGTTGCCTTCCAAAACTGCACCAAGCAGCTTTAAGGCGTGGGGGTCGCGGTGGGGGTTACTGCCAGCAATTTTGACAAAGCCAGTGTCGGGACGAATTAAGCCCGCAATCATTTTGATCGTGGTGGTTTTGCCTGCCCCGTTTGGTCCTAGAAACGCGAGAACTTCTCCGGGTTTGATGGTTAAGGAAACGTCGCGCACGGCTTGAATCTGTTTGCCGCGATCGCGATAGGTTTTGCTCAGGTTGTAGGCTTCGAGTGCAATCATGTCGCTTACACTAACCAACCTGTCTCGTCGCGTTCGTGGCGTTCGTGCCGAGCTTGGGCAAACGCTAGTCGTTGTTGAGCGGATTGTTTTTCGCACCACCAGCGCAAACCTTCAGCAATGGCGCGATCGCGATCGCTGGTCAGTTGGTCTACCTGTTGCACCAGTGCTGCATCTAAGGTGACAGAAATTGTCTGCTGTGAAGAATCCACCGAGGACATGGTCGAGAATGCCAATAAGGGTCAGGGTTCGCGATCGCTTTGTTACTATATCAACTCAAATGGCATCTCCGATTTAGCTCTTAGCCTTAGGTGATGTAGATATTCTAGTATTAAGGATATTGACAAATGCGCTGTTGGTTCTAGCAAGGGATCTTGAGCGGACAGAACTGAGTTGAATAAGTTAAGTTTTTATTTTGAAATTAAGTTAATAAGTTTTTATTTTGAAATTAAGTTAATCCTTGTTGTCTAAACTGTATTAATTTGGCTGATTATGCTCTTGTATCATGCTGGCGGCGCACGTGACGTTGAATTAATTCGTAAGCAATTTTCTGCTGAAAGTTGGACTAAATTGCGTGATAGTGTTATACGACTTTTGAAGTCAAGAAACCTGGATTACCCAGCAGAACTGCTTGAAACAATTCCTTTCGATATTTATGAGGCAACTAATGGATTTCAAGATAAATTTTCAGTGCTAAATGCAACAGTAGAGCTTGACCTATATACCAAGCTTGTACATCTAATGGGCAATTCAGGGACGAAGCTTATTTTTAGGACAATTGCAGAGACAGTTACTGAGGTGGGTTCTTTTATTCGCTTCATTATTGTTGATCTAAAGGTAGAAAATGAAATCAAACCTGTAGCATCACCATCTCCCCAGATTACCTCAGAAGTCCTGGAGTATACGCTTGCTGATGCAGAACAACTTATTCAAAGTCGAAGCGCAGTAAGCGGTGTTGATAGAGTACACACCAGCTTCCATGCATATCTTCAGGCAGTTTGTACTAGTAGCGGGTTGCCGATACCAAAAGACGCTAGTATTACGCAACTATTTAAAGTTATACGTACTCAACATCCAGCGCTTCAAAGCCATGGGCCACAAGCTGATTCTATTGAGCGAATTGTTCAATCAACTGCCACAATTCTAGATGCTTTAAATCCAGTGCGAAATCGCGCCAGCCTAGCTCATCCCAATGATCAAATCTTAGATGAGCCTGAAGCAATGCTTGTAATTAATAGTGTTCGTACGCTCCTGCATTATTTAGATAAAAAAATCAAGTGAATGTAACTAGTTGCTTGGCTCAGGATAGGCTCTTGTGCTCGCTGAACGATAATCTACTGCAATATTAACGTTGAGTCTAATAGCTATTAAAGATTCATGAACCTAAAATCGCATTTCCTCACGATCGCAAAATATAATGCTTGGGCAAATGCCAGACTCTACAAAATGGCTCGTGAATTGCCCGATGAAGCTTATTGTAGAAACGTGGGTGCGTACTTTGGCAGCTTGCAAGGAACCCTCAACCACATCCTTACTGCCGATCGCATTTGGATGCGGCGCATAACTGGAATTGGAGAGCATCCTGATAAGTTGAACGCGATCGCCTTTGATGACTTGCCTTCCCTCCAAACCGCCAGAGAAACCGAAGACGATCGAATTCTGCAATTTGTCGAACAGTTAACCGAAGCAGACCTTAATCAAGAGTTGAGCTACCACACCCTTGATGGCGCACCTCACCGCCAACCTCTGGGCGAAATTCTCTCTCACTTCTTTAATCACCAGACTCACCATCGTGGTCAAGCTCATGCCATTCTCACCATCCTCGGTGTTGCTGAGCCCGTATCCCTTGACCTTTTAATGATGTTCCGAGAGGCTAAGGGTTCGTAAAGCGATCGCCATGCATAAAGCCAGCAGCATGAGATGAGCAGAAATAAACCCAGCTTCTGGTTGGTTAGAACGTGTCCATCGCCATTTATAGTGGAATTGCAGTCAATTCTTAAGCGATTGTGAAAGCAATTACTCTCCTCGGCTCCACTGGCTCGATTGGTACGCAAACGCTAGACATTGTTTCCCAATATCCCGATCAATTTCGGATTGTTGGGTTAGCGGCTGGACGGAATGTCGAACTACTGGCGCAACAGATTCGGCAATTTAAGCCAGAAATTGTGGCCCTGTGTGACGAGGAGAAACTCCAAGAGCTGAAAGAGGCGATCGCAGACCTCAACCCCCAACCGATTTTGCTCACCGGGGATGCAGGAATTGTCGAGGTGGCACGCTATGGCGACTCAGAAGCCGTCGTCACTGGGATTGTTGGCTGTGCAGGTTTGTTACCCACGATCGCCGCGATCGAAGCAGGGAAAGATATTGCCCTTGCGAATAAAGAAACCCTGATTGCAGGTGGCCCCGTAGTGCTGCCCTTAGTCGAGAAGCATGGCATTAAGCTCTTGCCTGCCGACTCGGAACACTCCGCCATTTTTCAATGTTTACAAGGGGTTCCCAAGGGTGGACTGCGACGGATTTTGTTGACTGCTTCCGGTGGAGCTTTCCGGGATTGGCCTGTCGAGAAACTGCCTCAGGTGACGGTCGCTGATGCGCTCAAGCACCCAAACTGGTCAATGGGGCGGAAGATTACGGTAGACTCTGCCACGTTGATGAACAAGGGCTTAGAAGTCATTGAAGCGCACTACCTTTTCGGCATGGACTACGACGACATCGAAATCGTCATCCATCCCCAAAGCATTATTCACTCGCTGATTGAACTGCAAGATACGTCTGTCTTGGCCCAGCTTGGTTGGCCCGATATGCGCCTACCTCTGCTCTACGCTCTCTCTTGGCCCGATCGCATCTACACCAACTGGGAACGCCTCGATTTAGTCAAAGCAGGCGACCTCACCTTCCGCGCTCCCGATCACCAGAAGTATCCTTGTATGCAGTTGGCTTATGCTGCGGGTCGTGCGGGTGGCTCGATGCCAGCGGTTCTCAACGCTGCAAATGAGCAAGCAGTGGCCCTGTTCCTCGACGAAAAGGTTCGCTTTTTAGATATCCCTCGCCTAATCGAAACCGCTTGCGATCGCTACCAAACCCAAAACTCAGCAACTCCGACCTTAGAAGATATCGTGGCGGCTGACCAGTGGGCTAGACAAGCCGTTCTGCAAGCAACAGAAGAACTCAACCAAGGCGATCGCCTGATTTCTCTGCGCTAACATCGACTCATTCCAGTCATTCATTAGCAACAGGCAGGCTCAGGCCGATCTAAGTTTGGGCGATGCCTGAAATTGGAGGTGAGATGATGGGTGGAGAACTGATCCTGATCCTCGCTGCCCTCATCGTGGCGGCACTGGTTTTTACGGCTTTAATTAACCTTGTCAAAACCACAGTCAAAACGGCCATCTTGGTCGCTTTAGTGATTTTGGCTCTGCAACTGCTCTTTGGTATTGGTTTCCAAGAAGTATGGGATCAAGTTCTCCAAATCGTTCAGGCTGTTTGGCAGTTCCTGTTTGGCAGCTAATTGCAAGCTCGTTAGCTCACACCTACCAATCGAGCCAAGGCATCTTTGACAGCGGGCGGCAGTCTCCGCATAATTTTGCCTTTTTCCCGATCAACCGCTACCAAGATCACCCGCGCTGTCAGGTACAGTTCCGCGCCGTCCGGAGATTGAATCTGATAATCCCAGTTAATTCGCACTCCATCGACATCGGCCATCCGAGCTTTAACGATCGCCGACATGCCTAGGCGGAGGGAGCGATGATAGCGCACTGACAAATCCACTACAGGTAAGTCACAACCCAACGCAACTAGGTCAGCATAATCAATGCCGATCGCCCGTAGGCATTCAATCCGAGCTTCTTCCATCCAAGCTACATAAGCACCGTGCCAAACGGCTCCAGCATAGTCAGTATGGTTAGGATGAACCCGCACCGGGTACTCAAACCAACTTCCCGATGCGAACAACGGTGGGCTTTGAATTGCTCCCGAAGCAGGAACTTGAGGTTGTATTTGTTTACTTTCCGACACGTTGCGATCGCCTAAAAAATCTAAGTTTTACATTAATTTCTAAACTAATTTTTACACTAATTGTTCAGATTATTTAAGTTCGCCTAGACCCAATTTTGCTGAATCAATTCAAACTGTCGATTTTTACTTCCAACCCAGAATGAAAACTGAGTTTGATTACTACAAATCCTTTACACAGGTACTTTTGACCTAATAATCGTGACACTTCTTAACAAGAAGTTGGAATCACAAATCTTTAAGAGAATAGGACCATTCACTATCCGTAGATATGATGATCTTGTGAGAAGAAGGCTAAAGTTTTTGAGCCATTCGATCATTCAACTTAATGAATGATTAAAAGGTGTTACCAATCACTGAACTGTTCAGGCATCAATTTAAGAAACTAGACAATTTTGTTGGGCACGAGGCGAAACCATGATTGAGAGAATTTTGCTGGCTGATTCCGGAAATGGACACTCTGAAGAGATGCTCAAGGCTTTAATGGCCATTCCGTCCATGCAACGGGCATCTGTTACAGTTCTCCACGTAGTACAGCCCCAAATTACGGCTGAAGCAATGGCTGCAAAGCGGGAGCAAGGCCAACAGCTCCTAGAGGCGGCTGTGCAATCCCTGCACCTTGATTCGGGCCATGTTACGACGATTCTACGGGAAGGCAATCCTAAGGATGAAGTCTGCCGTGTCGCTGACGAGATTGATGCCGATCTCGTGATTATGGGTTCCCGTGGCCTCAAGCGCCTAGAGGCAATTTTAGAAGACTCTGTCAGCCAGTATGTGTTCCAAGCTTCTTCTCGCCCCATGTTGTTCGTCAAGGACGACATTTATGTAAAGCAAATCCATCGCGTCATGGTAGCAATGGATAACTCTGACTCGGCTAAAAAGTCACTCGACTTAGCGACCTTCTTGCTGCGTGATGTGAAGGGAGGACAATTGCTCCTAACTCACGTTAATCCCAAGAAAGAAAGATCCGGTGTGACCATGCACAATCCAGAGCAAGATCCTGTCTTGGCCCCTGCTGTAGCAGCGGCGAAAAAGTGGGGCATTGCCTACCGTTGCATTTCCACCAGCGGTAAGCCCGGAGAAGAAATTTGTCGCTTAGCCGAAGAGATGAGCGTTGACCTGTTGATGTTAGGCTCTCCCGATCGCCGTCCTGCAATTGGCAAAGGCTTGCCTGATCTCGATCGTCTGCTAGGCGGCTCCCTATCTGATTACGTGCGGGTTTATGCCAATTGCCCGGTGCTGCTAGAGCGTACAGTCGGTTAAGTTTGCAGTTAATTGAGTTGAGTTAACCAACCTGGGCTAGAGGCAGGCACTCCTGAAATCTAGTCCAGGTTGTTGCTTTGTGAAGCAAAACTTCTGAGCGGTTTTGCAGACGCTACTCTAGAGCCAAGCCTGTTTAGAGGGTGAAATGTGGCAGAGAGAGTCAGAGCCGCTCGAAATCGTACCCTGACGTTGACAGAAGCGGAGCGATCGCATTACCAATCCCAACTGTTGCAGTTAAGTGGTCCAGTTACCACTGATACGCTGCTTAACCAAACCATCTGCCAAGACTTGTTCCAAGTTCTGGACTGGTTACCAGATCAATTTGTGGATTTATTGGTGGTTGATCCTCCCTATAACCTCACCAAGCAGTTCAATCAGCAATGGGTGAAGCAGCGATCGCTAGAAGACTACAGTGATTGGGTGGATAGCTGGTTGTCTCGCCTAGTGCGGGTGCTGAAGCCCACAGCTTCGGTTTATCTTTGTGGTGACTGGCAATCTTCTCTAGCCCTCTACACGATCGCCTCGCGCTATCTCACAGTCCGCAATCGCATCACCTGGGAACGTGAAAAAGGTCGGGGAGCCAAAGCCAATTGGAAAAACTGTGCCGAAGATATCTGGTTTTGTACCGTCTCAAAAGACTACTACTTCGATGCTGAGGCAGTGCAACTGAAGCGTCAAGTTCGCGCTCCTTACACCGATGGGTCAGGGCAACCCAAAGATTGGCAAAATACCTCAGAGGGAAACTTTCGGTTGACCGCAGCCTCCAACCTCTGGACCGATATGACCGTGCCCTTCTGGTCCATGCCGGAAAACACCGACCATCCCACCCAAAAACCAGAGAAGCTAATTGCCAAAATTATCTTGGCTAGCTCACCCGTGGGTGCTGTGGTTCTCGATCCATTTCTTGGCTCTGGAACGACTTCTGTGGTCGCGAAAAAGCTGGAGCGGCAGTTTGTAGGAATTGAGTTGGATGAATATTATGCTTGCTTGGCAGCTAAACGTTTAGCTCTAGCAGAGAGCGATCGCCACATTCAGGGCTACTGCGATCGTGTCTTCTGGGAGCGCAACAGCCTACCCCACCAAAGAACTTTGCTCAAACGAAGAGTTTGATCGCAGCCATAGCAAAAGCGCCACACTCCATAACAAGTAGGCGCTTAGCAGTATCAATCCAATTCAGTTGATCAGAAACGTAAATTACCCCAAGTTTTGCAGCCGTCGAGAGGAAAGTAAAAGCACAACCCAACGTCTCTACGATCTCTCAAGCAAACTATTTGTCTTGGTCTGCTGATTGTCGGCTGGCAGTTTGGATATAGAGAATCAGCAAAAAGACTGCTGGAACCAACACAAACAGAATACTTGCGACAAAGCCTAATTCATTAACTTCCATTACCCAGCCTCAAATTCATTTCAAAGTTACTGACAGGCCCAGCTCACTCAAGTAAACAAGTTGCCGCCACTGGCAATGCTGTTGTTAGAACTGGGCTTTGAAAGAGCCTTCAGTGCTCTGTCTATCTTGTATCACAGATAGGTTGCCTGCCAACACCTACCCTCAATCTCTCCTTAAGAGCTTTTAGGCTTAGTGTTCACGCTCACAGGCCCATTTACGAGGGCTTGGCAAGCTAGTCGATAGTTATCAGGCTTCTTTTTGAGTTTACGATCCTCCACCTCAGTGCGAGGAGAGAGATGATCTAGCCCTTCTACAACCTCGACGATACAAGTACCACATTGGCCATACCCGCCGCAGTTCGTCATCTTACCAATGAAGGTATAAATATCAATCCCATTCTCGATCGCCTTAAATCTCAGGTTGGCTCCATCCGCTGCGATGATCTCTTTATTCTCTTTAATGAACTTAATATTTCCCATACCCGATACCCGTTCCCCTCTTTGTCCCTTCGTTACATTCACCCATCATCACAAAAGCTGCTCTATCCAAGTGGCATGGGCATTGCAGCAAAAATGTATCAGCTTAGCCATTCAAGGTTCAAGAAATGCAAATTCTTTCTCAGAATCAAAGCTTCCCGTTTCTAAGCTAACAAATGACTTGCTGCTGATCTGACCCAGGAGGCCCATTCTGCCAGCTTCTAGTTAGAAACCGGAAGATGTCAGGATCTGGAAGGCTGTTACAAGTCACGAAGGACTATTGCGGAACCATCAACTTTGCTTGCATTAGGCTCTAACACTGGTTACACTTCTTTATACATTTCATCTTTATAAGCGCATTGTCAAACTGCTTAAGCTGTCTTGTTTAGAGGCAATTTTGGTAGACAGTGCTAAACGGCAAAAGAGTTACAGCGGTTCTAGATCTGGTAGGTTTATCAGTATCCGGCACCTTAACAAAATGCTGAAAGAAGCGTTGAAGTAGGAATATCTAGAGGAGGAGCGTAGTCAATGGGACTACCCTGGTACCGAGTACACACAGTCGTTCTGAATGACCCAGGGCGACTGATTTCTGTACACCTAATGCATACTGCACTTGTGGCAGGCTGGGCCGGTTCAATGGCGTTATATGAACTGGCTATTTTCGATCCTAGCGATGCTGTCCTGAATCCCATGTGGCGTCAGGGCATGTTTGTTCTACCCTTTATGGCTCGCTTGGGCGTCACCCAATCCTGGGGTGGCTGGAGCATTGCAGGTGAAGCGGCAGCCAATCCTGGTATCTGGTCATTTGAAGGTGTTGCAGCTGCTCACATTATCCTTTCCGGTCTGCTATTCCTCGCTGCCTGCTGGCACTGGGTTTATTGGGATCTAGAACTGTTCAGAGATCCTCGGACTGGTGAACCTGCCCTCGACTTGCCAAAAATGTTTGGCATTCATTTGTTCTTGTCGGGTCTACTCTGCTTTGGCTTTGGTGCATTCCATTTGTCAGGCTTGTTTGGACCCGGAATGTGGGTTTCCGACCCCTATGGCTTAACAGGCAGTGTCCAGCCTGTAGCTCCAGAATGGGGACCTGCTGGATTTAACCCCTTTAACCCTGGTGGTATTGTGGCTCACCACATTGCTGCTGGAACAGTTGGAATTATTGCTGGTTTATTCCACCTCAGTGTTCGTCCTCCAGAGCGTCTTTACAGAGCGCTGCGGATGGGTAACATCGAGACTGTACTCTCTAGCAGTATTGCGGCTGTTTTCTTTGCTGCCTTTGTGGTCGCAGGTACGATGTGGTATGGCAATGCTGCCACCCCCATTGAGCTGTTTGGGCCAACTCGTTATCAGTGGGACCAAGGTTACTTCCATCAAGAAATCAACCGTCGTGTTGAAGCCACTGTTGCTGGAGGCGGCAGTCTCGAAACAGCTTGGTCAGAGATTCCTGAGAAGCTAGCGTTCTACGACTATGTGGGCAACAACCCTGCGAAGGGTGGTTTGTTCCGTACAGGTCCGATGAACAAAGGTGATGGAATCGCTCAGACTTGGCTAGGCCACCCTGTCTTCACAGACTCTGAAGGTCGCGAGCTGTTTGTGCGCCGTATCCCTAACTTCTTTGAGAACTTCCCAGTTGTCTTGACTGACAGCGAAGGTGTAGTTCGGGCAGATATCCCATTCCGTCGGGCTGAATCTAAATACAGCTTTGAGCAGACTGGTGTAACTGTCAGCTTCTACGGTGGTGAATTGGATGGTCAAACATTCAATGATCCTGCGACTGTGAAGCGTTATGCTCGTGCGGCTCAATTGGGTGAGCCCTTCCAGTTCGATCGCGAAACTCTAAACTCTGACGGGGTATTCCGGACTAGCCCTCGTGGTTGGTTCACCTTTGGACATGCCGTCTTTGCGCTCTTGTTCTTCTTCGGTCACATCTGGCACGGTTCTCGGACTCTGTTCCGCGACGTGTTTGCTGGGGTTGAGGCTGACCTTGAGGAGCAAGTTGAGTGGGGTCTGTTCCAGAAAGTGGGTGACAAGAGTACCCGCCGGAAGGAAGCTGTCTAAGACTCTGGAGAAATTGCTGAGAATGGTCTAACGACGTCTCAACCTATAGAGGTTAATTCGTTAGGCCGTTCTTCTCCTTCTGTTGATAAACTAATAGTTAGCTAGATTGCTCAGGAATTTTTGACATGGAAGCCGTTGCTTACATTTTGATTTTGACTTTGGCGATCGGAGTGCTGTTCTTTGCGATCGCTTTCCGCGAGCCACCCCGGATCGGTAAATAGCTTCAGATTCAGTAAAATTACATTACTGATGTAAAATTCTCCCAGAAGCAACAATTCAAAGTTTTTGATGACCTGAGCCTCGGCGCTGTTCTTAAAGAGTTTTACTTCTCTTCCTCTGAACAGCTTGCAGTTGAAGCGGCTCAGGTTTTCACCTTTGATTCTTTTCCTGCTCAAAGGATTGGGTAAGTATGCGGTGTCCCTTCTGCCAGCACCCCGATAATCGCGTTCTTGAGTCTCGCTCTGCGGAGGCGAGTCAAAGTGTGCGGCGGCGGCGGGAATGCTTGAAGTGTGGTCGCCGTTTTACGACATACGAACGCATTGAGTATGTGCCGATTGCAATTATTAAACGAGATGGCGATCGCGAATCATTTGACCGTTCCAAGCTGCTTCGAGGAATTGTACGGGCTTGCGAAAAAACAGGCATCGGCTCAGACCGCCTAGAAGCTTTAGTCGATGAAATCGAAGCTGAACTACAGCAAAGAGCAGTACGCGAGGTGCCGAGCACCGAGATTGGTGAATTAGTATTGCAGCGCCTACAGTTTCTGAGTGAAGTTGCTTATATTCGATTTGCCTCGGTCTATCGTCAATTTCGAGGGATTCGAGATTTCATTGATACGCTCAATCACCTGCAAGGATGTCTCAATCAAGGAGAGGGGACTAGTGAGGCTGCTGAGAGCAGCATTGATGTTGTAGCTGGCGCTGAGGCAGGATCTGAACAAGAAACACCCGCTGCCTTTATGACCCATTCCTAACCTTATTCCTAAGAATTATAAAACTGTTATAGAAATTCATAAAAACCCCTCTAAAGATATTAGCGGGGGAAGCTATTGCGTTATGATAGTTCTTCTGAACCCACAAACCATCTAGAGCAGATCTCCTACAATAGTGCTTGGGGGGGATACAGGTGTAGGCTGCACATTAGTAAACGTGCGTGTACATCGATAGGAGACGAAACTTACCAAATAGATTAGACACTGGGAAACAATTAGCATGGTCAATCAGGAAACAACGGCTAAGGACATTGGCTTTACACACGACGATTTTGCAGCCCTACTCGACAAATACGATTATCATTTCAGCCCTGGCGATGTGGTCGCCGGCACAGTATTCAGCTTGGAACCGAGGGGCGCTCTGATTGACATCGGTGCTAAGACGGCTGCTTATATTCCCATTCAGGAAATGTCAATTAACCGCATTGACGCTCCTGAAGAAGTATTGCAGTCGAACGAAACTCGCGAATTTTTCATTTTGACGGATGAGAATGAAGATGGACAGTTGACTCTGTCTATTCGTCGAATTGAATACATGCGAGCTTGGGAGCGAGTCCGTCAGTTGCAAGCAGAAGATGCGACGGTTCGTTCTAGCGTATTTGCGACCAACCGGGGTGGCGCGCTGGTCAGAATTGAAGGATTGCGCGGCTTTATTCCTGGTTCTCACATCAGTACTCGTAAGCCTAAAGAAGAGCTGGTTGGCGAAGAGCTACCCTTAAAATTCTTAGAAGTAGACGAAGATCGTAACCGCCTAGTCCTCAGTCATCGTCGGGCGCTGGTTGAGCGTAAGATGAACCGCCTGGAAGTTGGTGAGGTGGTCATTGGTACTGTGCGCGGTATTAAGCCTTATGGTGCATTTATCGATATCGGTGGTGTGAGCGGTCTGTTGCACATCTCTGAAATTTCTCACGATCACATTGACACCCCCCACAGTGTTTTCAACGTCAATGATGAAGTGAAGGTCATGATCATTGACTTGGATGCTGAGCGTGGTCGGATTTCCCTTTCCACTAAGCAGTTGGAACCAGAACCCGGCGACATGGTAAAGAATCCTCAGGTTGTCTATGAAAAGGCAGAGGAAATGGCCGCTAAGTATCGTGAGCAACTCCGAGCGCAGCAAGAGGGCGTGACCATCGAAGAGGTTCCTGCCGCAGTTGAGGAAGCTGAGGAAGAAGTGGTAGAAGCAGCAGCTCCTGAAGAAGTGGCAGAAGAGCAACCTTCAGCTGTAGAAATCTAGACTTTCAACGACTAGATTTCAGTTACTGGGTTAGTGCTGCTACAGATTGTTTTCCTCTGTGAGCTAGCGATCAATTATCTAAGTGTTTTTGAATGAAGAGGGGCTGACTCCTCTTCATTTTTATTGCCTTTATTTTGTTGCTTTAATAAGTTCGCAGGAGGGATAGATTTGGCGATCGTTCGCTGCCAGCACTTAACCTTCACCAATATTGAAGCGGTGATTTTCGACAAGGATGGGACGCTGGCGAATTCAGAATCTTTTTTGATCAAGTTAGGTCAGATGCGATCGCACCTGCTAAATCTAGACGTCCCAGGCATAGAAGCATTGCTGTTGAGAATGTTTGGTTTAGTAGGCGATTGCCTCAATCCTGCTGGCGCTTTAGCAGTGGGCAGTCGTCGCGAGAATGAAATTGCTGCTGCCGCTTATGTTGCGGCTACAGGTCGAGATTGGGTGCAGTCGTTGGCAATCGCTCAGACAGCCTTCAAAGCAGCAGATCAGCATTTTCAGCGTAAGGCTGACTACACAGCCGTTTATCCAGATGCATTGCCTTGCTTGCGATCGCTCAAAGCAATAGGCGTGAAAGCCGCAATTCTTTCTTCAGACTCTACTGCCAATGTCCAAGATTTTGCCCAGAGATATGAGCTAGAGCCATATTTTGACTTGCTGATGGGTACTGAGTCAGGACTTACAAAACCTGACCCCAAATTGCTTCAGCAAACCTGTGTAGCACTGGAAGTAGAACCTACGGCAACGCTTGTGGTGGGTGATTCTAGTGCAGACTTAGTCATGGCACGAACGGCGGGAGCAGCAGGTGGAATTGGAGTAACCTGGGGGTGGGCTGAGTCCTTTGATTTACCAGATGCAGATGTAGCGATCGCGCGGTGGGAAGAAATTGAAGTATTGAGCGCAGAATAAAAACTGCTTGCAAACCATTGATCTCAGTCAGAAAAGCACTTTGCCTATGGGAGCCTAGGTCGGGGGGCTACGAGCATGACCACAAGTGGTATAATTCCGGAACTTAACCCCTGAGCGCTAGTCCGTTTAGCTAAAGAGAGGATATTTCCTTGTCTCGTCGCTACCTTTTTACATCTGAATCAGTTACCGAAGGCCACCCCGATAAGATTTGCGACCAAATCTCGGACACCATCTTAGATGCCCTCTTGGCTCAAGATCCCACTAGCCGAGTTGCGGCTGAAGTGGTTGTCAATACAGGTTTGGTTTTGATTACTGGCGAAATTACTTCCAGAGCCAACGTCAACTACATTGAACTAGCTCGCCAGAAAATTGCCGAGATTGGCTACACAGGTGCCGAGAACGGCTTCTGTTCCAATAGTTGCTCCGTCTTAGTAGCTTTAGATCGGCAATCCCCCGACATCGCTCAGGGTGTGAACGCGGCACAGGAGCGCCGTGAAGAGTCCAGCACAGAAGACCTGGATGTCACCGGAGCAGGCGACCAAGGCATTATGTTTGGTTTTGCTTGCAACGAAACACCAGAACTGATGCCCTTGCCGATCAGTCTGGCTCACCGAATTGCCCGCCGCTTAGCAAGCGTTAGAAAAACGGGGCAACTGTCTTACTTACGCCCAGACGGTAAAACTCAAGTCACGGTTGCTTACGAAGATGGCCGTCCAGTTGGCATCGATACTATTTTGATCTCTACGCAGCATACAGCTACCATTGGTGACATCACTGATGAGGTTGCGGTGCAAGCCAAGATCAAGGAAGATCTCTGGTCTTTGGTCGTAGAACCGATCTTTGCAGATATTTCTGTGGAACCCGATGAGAACACGCGCTTCCTCGTAAATCCTACAGGCAAGTTTGTCATTGGTGGCCCTCAGGGTGACTCTGGTCTGACGGGACGCAAAATTATTGTAGATACCTACGGTGGTTACTCTCGTCACGGTGGCGGCGCTTTCTCGGGTAAAGATCCTACCAAAGTAGACCGTAGTGCTGCTTATGCTTGCCGTTATGTCGCTAAAAACATCGTGGCGGCTGGACTAGCGGAGAAATGTGAAGTGCAGTTGAGCTATGCCATTGGTGTGGCTCGCCCGGTCAGCATCATGCTGGAGACTTTTGGTACGGGCAAGGTAGATGATGAGAAACTCCTAGAGCTAGTGCAACAGCACTTTGAGTTGCGTCCAGCAGGCATCATCAAAGCCTTTAATTTGCAAAAGCTCCCAGCTGAGCGGGGTGGTCGCTTCTACCAAGATGTAGCTGCTTATGGTCATTTGGGTCGCACTGACCTAGAGTTGCCTTGGGAGAAAACCGATAAGGCAGAGCTACTAAAGGAAGCTCTGACCCTGTCTAGCGCTTTAGCTTAGTCCTAAGTTACCTATCAAGCGATCGCCACTCTTCATCGGGTTGCGATCGCTTTGTTTTTTCAGCATTCAGGGTTCTAGCCTCAGAAGTGTTAATAACGGACTTGTAACGTTACAATCGCTGCAACTTCCTGCTCTCCACCGATTATGGGCGTAGGCACTTTGCTGTTTTGAGTTAGTTCTCCGGCGATCGCCATTGGCATCGGTGGGGGCATTTGGTTACCACCCATTACTTGAACGTTGAGAATTTCTCGCTGTTGCAGCCCCAAAGCTTCTAAAGCTGCACTCACTTGAGTTTTAGCTTTGGCAGTGGCTTCCCGAATTGCATCTTGTTGCGCTTTGGCGATCGCTTCGTCGGAGGCAGCAAAGGAAACGCTATCAATCCGGGTTGCGCCTGCTTTGACGGCATCATCTAGTAAGGTGCCAACTTTGTCTGTTGGCATGCGAAAGCTGACCATGTTTGCCCCCGAGTAGCCTTTGATGCTCTGTTCTCCATCTTTATAGCTGTACTGAGGATTGAGCCGAATGCCAGTGGTTTCTAGCTTTTCGACTTGACGAGACTGAAGGAGCTTAACCACAGCTTGCGATCGCTGCGCCACTTGTTGTTGCACAGCCTCAGCCGTTTGATTCTGGACTTCCACTCCCAGTTGGATTTGGGTGAGGGTGGTTGGAATATTGACTTCACCTTTACCCGAAACCATTAAGGTTCTGGTGAGTGGGCTAGTGCTAGATGGGGCTTGACAAGCGCTTAGACCGATGGCACCCAGTAACAGGAATGCAGCTCTTAAATAGTAATTTCTGGTTCTAATAAAACGACTTAGATGGGCACAGTTCATATATCCTCAACACTGGAATCGAGCGGATATATCTACTGTGTCACTGGCGTCCTTGGGCAGGGTGGCAAGTTACAGTTTTGGAAACCTCAGGTTTTGGGGTTCAGTTTTTGCGAAATCCAGCTAGCGGCTCCACTGACTAAAGCTCCTGCCATCAGAATTCCTAGCGCTGGGGTAAATACGGGGTCCCAGAGCTTGTACCACAAATCTAAGCCTAGAGGAATGCCCGCAGAACGTCCTATCACCGCGATCGCGAGCCAGAAAAAGCTAAATAGAACTAAAAATAAATCAGCAACAAGCGCCAGATTAATCCACTTTAAAAGATTGTCTTTCATTAATTGTTTAGGCTCAGAGCCACAAAAAATAGATTACAAAAAAAGATGGCCGTACTTGCAATGAGTACAGCCACAATTGTAGAAGCAGAATTGATAATTTTGAAATTAACTATCTAAAAGCCTGCTTAGTCCAGATCATTCATCGCTTCTCCGGGCATGCTCAGATCATCTGGATCTACATAGTGGCAAACTGCATCATCAATACAAATCAAAGCCCAGCCTGATTGATCCATCCCAACCAGCCTGTAAGAAGTTTCTTGAACAAAAAATCCTTTGTGATTCCGAGTTTCTGGCTTAACAGCGACATTCTCAATGATCATGGCGGCCTAACTCCGTGAATGTTAAAAATGAACCAGCGATAAAGCTAAAAGCTCAGCTTATCGCTTAGTTCATAAAATCTTATCATTAGATTTTCGGATTTATCGTTAAGTTGTTTGAGTAATTGTTGAGCGATATAAATAGACAGAGAGTTTTATATCTCTAAACGCTCAATTCATTACCCCATGCAGCTCCTAGGACTCGAATAGCCACTGCTGAACTCGCTGCAAACTCTTCCAATCGGGTTTTCTGCTTAACCCTTCTTCAAGATTTTGTTTAACTTCGTCCTCTAATTCTTTAGCCACCATCATGATCTGTTGAGCTAACTCAATATGATCACGGACGCCTTTTTTGGAGGTTTCCAGCATGGCGATCGCTAAATTTACTTGAGCTTGCGGATCTTGCGGATTGAGTTTGACTGCTTTTTGCGCTGCATTGTAAGCCTGGGTAGGTTTGTTATCTAAGAGATACAGCCAAGCTAAGCAAGTCCAAGCAGGGCTACTTTTGCGGGCCCGCTCGCAAATGTCTTTGAACACAGGAATCAGGGTGTCTGGGCCTTCTCCTGCCTTGTAGCGTTCAATGCTTGCATCAAAGAGATCTTCAATGGTCTGAGTCATATCAGTTCAAAACTTGAATGGTTGAGATGGCAGCAATAAATTAAACCATGCTGAGGGGAGCATGGTTCGTAGTTTTGGACTAATTTTGGGCTACGGTTCTAAACTCAAAGCTAGCTAATTAAGCTGAGAATGACTTCCCGCAACCACAAGTCTGAGAAGCGTTCGGATTGGTGAATTGGAAGCCACCGCCAATTAAGGCATCATTGTAGTCCAGCACTAAGCCATAGAGATAAAGCAAGCTCTTGCGATCGCAGATGACTTTGAAACCGTCATAGTCAAACACGTCATCGTCTTCACGAATATCCTTGGGGTCAGCGAAATCCATCAGGTAAGACATGCCAGAACAACCGCCATTGCGCACTCCTACCCGCAGGCAGAGATCTTGACCTTGCTTTTCTCGCAGCGCAAGCACTTGGCGGAGGCCATTTTCCGTTAGCAAAATTCCTTGTTGAGACTGAGTTGCTTGTGTCATTGCTCGGTGTGACTCCTTATGCTTCTTAAAACGTAGATTGCTTCAGCTTTTCAGTCTATTTTCTGAAGGGTATTTCAGCTAAATTGGTTGTACCAGCCAAACCCCTCAAACTCGCTGTGATGGTTCTACTCTAGATCTTAACCTCGATAGCCGATTGCTCGAACGCGATCGCAGCTGAGCGATTGCAAACTAGCCATGTCTGCTGTGCTTTTCCCTATATGTTCTTAATGGCTTAGGTTAAGCCAGATTTAGTACGATAAATTCTCTAGCAGAAGTTTTTTGCATGGGGCGTTAGCATTGCCATTGACGCTGCAACGCTGACTGGGCAACAACCCTTGAATTTTGTTCGCTTCTCAGCTCAGCCTAAAGAGCCCCACGTTTCAGCTTTAATATGGCTACCATTGAGCTTTCCCCTTTGTCCTAGCCTTCTACAATCACTGGTTCGGTCTATGACTACTCTGACTCCCCCCACCTGTCGTCGCCTGCAAAACTTGCAACAAATTCCTAGTGTTTGGGAGGGCGACCGCCGTCCATTGACCGATAGCGCAGCGGCAAGTGTTGGGGCAGAGCTGAAGGGGGAAGGGGAATGCATTCTCTGGGTAGACGGTTCGCAGGCAGTGGTGCGAGCGATGGATATTGTGCCCTTAGAAACAGGTGCAGAGGCGGTGGTTCGAGCCCTTTTGCAAGCAATGGAACATCCTCATAGTCCTGCCTTACCGGGTCGTCCGCAAAAGATTGTGGTGCGCGATCGCGAACTTCAGTTTTTCCTCCGGGGTGTTCTCCAAAATCTGGACATTGTGATTGATTATGTGCCAGACCTACCCCTGATTGATGAAATCTTTAAGGGCTTTCAAGAAGCTGCTAGCGTCCGCCCTCCTCAACTGCCTCCAGCCTATGCCAAAGCTTTGACTGAAAAAGCTTATGAGCTTTGGGACGGTGAGCCTTGGGAAATTTTAGGCGAGCATCAAATTCTAGCGATTGAGATTAATCAATGGGATGTGGAGACCCTCTATGCTTGCGTCATGGGCATGATGGGCATGGAATATGGCATTCTGCTCTATCGTTCGCTGGATTCCCTAAAGCAATTTCGTCAACAGATCCTAAACCAAGACTCAAGCGATCACATGGAATCTGCGTTCCTAAAGCAAGATTGCATGTTTATCACCTTCGAGCAGACGGAAGATGAAACTGACGACGAAACGCTTGATTTGTCAGAATTGCCACCTTCGGAAGTACAACCTAGCTTTGGCAATCTGCACCCACTGGAGCGCATGCGATCGTATTTGTATGAGGAAGAAGCGATCGCCTGTTCAATTGCCGCAGAAGCGCTCCATCGCTTTTTTCGGCAGCATGGCAAAAAACTATCGCTCGATCACTTCCCGGCTATTAGTAGCCGCTACCGCATTCCGTTGGCTGAACTAGGCATAAAATCCAAGCAACCACAGCTTTCCGTCCAAGTTTCTACCTTGCCCGATGTTGCTGCTGAATTAGCGGCATTGACAGATGACGAAGACGAGGATTTAGACTTTCCAGTGCTGCGCGACGATTTGGTGCCCAAGGATTGTCTACGCTGGTTAGAAATCTTGCCTTGGGAAACCGTCGAACTCTTGAGAAAAGACTCAGGCTTTTCTCAGCTCGCTGATACCCGCGTTGAAGCAGTAGGTGAAGGTCTCCCTGTCGTCTTCATTCAAACCTCCCAGCCTAAAGCCAAAGCTTTAATCCAAGGTTTAGAAGCGGCAGGTGGCCTAAACGCTATTTGTTTTAACCCTGGTGAAGATCCGTTTGCGGGGACAACCTACGACTTAGGGGTTCTGCAAACTAACAACGGAGAATTGCATTTATTCGAAGAGTTTATTGAGGAGAATGCTGCTTACACAGCCGCCCGCAAAAAATGGGAGCGAGTTTGTAAAAAAACGAAAGGCTATTGCGGCTTAGTGATTGCTAAAGGAGTAACTGGGGCTTCCCGTGGCAAACCGCCCGTCAAAGACATGCTGGCACTGATGGAAGCGCGATCGCTCTCCGCCGAAGAACTAGGCATTGGCCCAATGGAGCTGAAGTTAGAGATTGATTGGGTCTGAACCTCACTTGCTCACTCTGTCTTAAAATATGTAAAGCAATTATCAGGAAAGGCAGAATGCGAGTTGCGATCGTTGGGGCGGGGCTTGCTGGCATGGCCGCAGCCGTCGATTTAGTCGATGCAGGGCATGAAGTAGAGATTTTTGAGTCTCGTCCGTTTGTGGGTGGCAAAGTCGGCAGTTGGGTAGACGCTGACGGCAACCACATCGAGATGGGCCTGCATGTGTTCTTCTTTAACTACGCCAATCTGTTTGCGTTGATGAAAAAGATTGGGGCGTTCGAGAACCTACTACCCAAGCAACATACGCATACTTTCATCAATCGTGACGGTGTGGTGAAGGAACTCGATTTTCGCTTCCCCATCGGTGCCCCCTTCAATGGGCTCAAAGCCTTTTTTACCACCGGACAGTTGTCGCTCCTCGATAAGCTGCAAAATGCGATCGCCCTCGGCACCAGCCCTATGATTCGCGGCTTGATCGACTACGAAGGCGGCATGAAACAAATCCGGGCACTCGATCGCGTCAGTTTTGCCCAGTGGTTCCGTAGTCATGGTGGCTCGAATGGTAGTCTCAAGCGGATGTGGAACCCGATCGCCTATGCCTTGGGTTTCATCGACACGGAAAACATCTCGGCTCGCTGCATGCTGACGATCTTCCAGATGTTCGCCACCAAAACCGAAGCTTCTAAGCTGAACATGCTCAAAGGCTCTCCCCACGAGTATTTGCTCAAGCCGATTGTAAATTATTTAGAATCGCGGGGCACCAAGATTCACACCCGCCGGGGTGTCCGCAAAGTGCTGTTTGAAGATGCAGGCGATCAAACCAAAGTCACTGGGTTAGTGATCGCCAACGGTGATAACGAAGAAACTGTTACCGCTGATGCTTATCTCTGCGCCTGCGATATACCTGGAATTCAACGCCTCCTACCCTCCCAGTGGCGGCAATGGTCAGAGTTTGACAATATCTATAAGCTGGACGCGGTTCCTGTAGCGACGGTTCAACTGCGGTTTGATGGTTGGGTGACGGAACTACAAGACCCCCAAGCTCGTAAACAATTAGAGCACGCCGCCGGAATTGATAACCTGCTCTACACGGCTGATGCAGACTTTTCTTGCTTCTCCGATTTGGCGCTGTCTAGTCCTGCCGATTACTACCGTCCGGGGCAAGGGTCATTGTTGCAGTTGGTGTTGACTCCGGGCGATCCGTTTATTAAACAGAGTAACGAGGCGATCGCTCAGCACGTCCTCAAGCAAGTGCATGATCTGTTCCCCTCCTCGCGAGAACTAAACATGACCTGGTATAGTGTCGTCAAACTGGCACAATCGCTGTACCGCGAAGCCCCAGGCATGGACCCCTACCGTCCACCTCAAAAAACTGCGATCGCCAACTTCTTCCTGGCAGGGAGCTACACCCAGCAAGACTACATCGATAGCATGGAAGGAGCCACACTGTCCGGGGGACAAGCCGCTAAAGCAATTTTGGCTAGTTTTTCTCAAGTGACTGAGAACCGCCAACCTATCGCAGTTAACGCTTAACTCACTAACCCCCTTAATAAGGGGGGTTGGGGGGATCTAACTCACCTTCATCAGCGAGATCCGAGCATGTCTGATTGGCTAGAACATAGCGTCCAAGTTGAAGTCGATGTCCCCATTGAGTTGGCCTGGAGTCTCTGGTCTGACCTGGAGCAAATGCCCCGCTGGATGAAGTGGATTGACTCAGTGAAAGTGCAGGAGGACAACCCAGATCTGTCTCGCTGGAAGCTAGCTACAGGCGGTTGGACCTTTAGTTGGCAATCGCGCATCGTCAAAATTGTGCCTCAGCAAATTATTCAGTGGGAATCGGTGGATGGCTTGCCCAACCGAGGAGCAATTCGTTTTTACGATCGCGGTAACAGCAGCATCGTCAAACTCAGCGTTTCCTACGCCATCCCTGGCATCATTGGCAAGCTGATGGACAATCTATTCTTAGGGCGTGTGGTGGAATCCACGATCCAAGCCGATCTAGAGCGTTTCAAGCAATACGCACTGCAAGCTAAAACCCAGGTAGAAGCCTAATCGTGTCGAGCTAGCGTTAAGCAGTCGCGATCGCCCACCTCAAATTGCTTTGATTCTCTGGCTGACTGGAGACTCTAAGATAGTTCCATTCCTATCTCTACTATTTCTACTGAGTAGAGGGACTTAAAAATGGAGCGTTCAATATGAGTACGACAAAAGGCAAAGCCGCAATTTTGAGTGGTGCGATCGCGACACTTGGCCTGTTTACCGTAGTGGTAAGCTCTGCATCAGCGGCTGAGCAAAACCAAACTCCCACGAAAGTAACGGCTGCCGACAAGATGAGTGAGTCAATCACTCAAAAACCGATGAATCAACCTGCTGTTCGGCAAAAGTCAACAATGCAGCCAGCTAACGAGGGTGGGTGTAGCTGTTGTAAAAACATGATGGGTGGCAACATGTCAGGCATGATGAATCACAACAAAAAAGACATGATGCAATCCATGCCAGGAATGATGAGAATGCCGAGTACAGCTAAGTAAATAGCTAAAATTTTTGATGGCGTGGGCAAGATGTCCGCGCTCCAAGTTCTACCTACGCTGTAGCTTTACCGACTAGGTGACGGTAGATGCAACAAAGATAGAACACAGGGTTTGTCACCTAACTGGATGGGTAGCGCCTCTACATAACAGTGAAGCGGGCCACAGCCAAAGTCTAGGGCTTCCGTACCTATTTGAGGTTGTCCGCTGTGAAACGCTTCGGCAATGAGGGAGTCGTGGGGGATTGACTTGTTTTTGGGAATGAAGCCGCTGCTCCAACCTTGAGCCTTGGCCCGCCACCACACGCGCAGTTTCTTTTTAGGTTGTGGTTTCGTGGGGAGGCAACCTTCTGCTTCCCCACGACGTAGAGCTCGGTGCCACATTACTACCGCGTAGGCTCCAGATTCGTGTTGCACCATGCGAAGTAGAGTAGCAAGCAACGAGGTTTGGTAAAGATTTGCCAGAATTTGTCCGGTGCGGAGGGAAAAGCCGAGACTGCGGAGTTGGGGTAGAAACGAAGAGGTAGGCATCAACAACTCGGCGGCTCCGCGATCGCACAACTGCTCTTTTTGCTCAGCCTGCCAGGGCATTTGGGTGTTGGTGCCTTGCAATAACCGCTCCTGAGCATCAAACAACAACTCCATCAGCTCATGACCTTCGGTGAAGCGCTGCCGCACCAAGGGGTCATCTTCTTTAATCAGAATCAAACCTGCATCGCTATCCACCAGAATGCCTTGCTGATCGGCTAGCGGTGCCCGCAGAGGCGTAGGCATGCCGAATTCTTGGTAGATGCGTAAGAGATCGATCGGTGGTTCGTCGCCAAGCCCTGCTGATTGCCGCAAAAACTCGACATAGCGGAACACATCATGCTCAGTTTGCAGCAGCCCATGACGGGACAGGAAAGCTTGTCCAGGATGCCTGTACTGCATGGAACCGTTTTGCCTCACTCACTGGATTAATGGCGAATCTATTTACCAACAGTCATCTTAATCACGTTATAGAGCAATTCCCATTTTTCCGGGGTCGTGGGTTGCTGACCTCGGTACTTGAGCCGCGCCAACATTAGCACATCATCCGGGGGGAGGTCGGCGGTTTTGGCAAACTCCGCCAAGCTGGACGGCAAATCTGCCATTGCATCTAAGGTTCCTGTTTGTTCTTGCTTCAACCCCAATACCGAGGTGAGGCGTTCCATCACTTGCCAGGACAGATTGGTGGCCTGCCCGCGCTCGATTTGTGACAGGTAGTTGCGGGAAATTCCTACCTGCTGTGCCAATTCTTCCTGGCTGAGTTTTTCTTCTCGGCGGCGATCGCGCACCTTCTTACCAAAGTCATCAGTTTCCATTGCATTGACAGTTAGGACAAGTTTTTGACAACTATAGTTTGCAAATTTAGTCTGCTGGCTTTACATTTTCCGAAGTAAATGCCATAATAGTGTTCAGGAAATGTAAACCACAGTTTGCAATCCTGATTTCACTTTAACAGAAATCCCTCCGAAACATTCCCCGCCGCGAGTTCGAGTTAGTTCAAAACAAGTTCTTTCCAGATTCAGTGATTCACCAAGAAGGTTTATGTGGAGCGGGCAAAGCCTGCTTCATATAAACCCCACCAACAAGATTCAAGTTCTAGTTCTAGGGGATGTTTCATGACCTCAGGTGCCGTCAAAGACAGCAAAGCCAAGATTTTAGAAGCATCTCAACAGATTTTGGCGGAGCGGCAAACCGTGAGTCCAAGGCCGCCACCAAGGAAGAAGAAGCTGAGCGATCGCGCACCATTGCCACCGACGATTACGAAGCTAAACAACGCCAAATTGAGCAAGAACTTTAGGAAACAGCTCAGGCCAAAGAAAAAGATTGGTCAGAACGGGAGCAGATTTTGCTAGCGAACCAAACGCAGCTAGAAACCTATCGCCAAAAAGCCGAATCTTTCCCTACAGAATTAGAGGAAGGAATTAACAAATCTAGAGAGGAAGGTATTCGCGAAGTTAATCAAGACGCGAAGGTCAAAGCGGATTTGTTCGAGAAAGAATGGGAAGCACAAGCAATCCTACGAACTGCAAATCCAATCTCTCGAAGCCAAAAGCCAAAAACAAACGGAACAAATCACCGAAATTTCCAATCAACTTCAAGCTGCAATGCGTCAGGCTCAAGACCTGGCCATGCGTGCCTTTGAAAGCTCCTCCAATCGCATGAGTGCCTAAATATTACGCACCGTAGGGGCGAAGCATTCGACCACAATTCTTTGATCGTTGAGTTAATGCTGCTATCGAATGCTTCGCCCCTACAAAGATTTCTCCACAAGCCATCGATTTTGGTGCAATTCATGAAGCAATTACTTTGCGGTCATACCTCACATCGCAATGAGGCGATCGTAGAACATACCTTTTATGTCAGCGATGAACACCGAACTTATGCCTGGAATGGTCAATCTCCTTTAGATGTTCGCATTGATGCTGTGATTGACGTAGCATCTGCCTACATTCATCAAATGAGCCACCAAAAACCTAAATTTCAAAAACTAGAACTTTCCTCTCAAGTGCTGAGGAATGGTGAAAATTATTACTACTTTCTCGTGATGTTTGAGCCTCCCTGGTGGGACGATCCAGACGCAGAGATTTCTGGAATGACAGAGGCGATCGTGACGCTAGATTACAAAGTTATTGAGCCAGAAATTCATCATTTCACAACTGAAGCAGAATACCAACGACATCGAGTTCTGCAACGGTTACAACATCAACTCGGAAGCCTGGAACCAGCCTTAGAACAGCAAGTTTCTCGCCTTTCTACCAACGTACTTTGGAGTTTAGACACAGCTCTCTGGGATTTCAATAGTGAGGTTGATTTGACAAATTGGTTGGAAACTCACACTTCACAGAGCCGTAAGCGCAAGAAATGAGCGTTGGCGATCGCACGAACAACAGCGGACCGAGCAAGAAACCGCGATCGCTGAACAGGAGAAATAATTTGCCGAGCTGAAAGAAAAGGTGGAAGGCTTACCCAAAGATTTGGAGTCGGCAATCAAACGCGCCAAGGAAGAAGGCAGGGGCATTGCTCATCACCAAGCCAAGGTCAAAGCAGATTTGTATGCCAAAGACGTGGAAGGGAACAGGCGCAACTATGAACTACGCATCCAATCCCTACAGGAGACCCTACAAAATTAGGAGACCCGGATTCATGCGCTCTCATGACAGCTTAGTGCTGCCCTCAAACAGGTTCAGGATTTGGCAGTCAAAGCGATTGAAGGCGCAGCAAATGTCAGTTCCTTCCAAGCCATGCGCGAAATCGCGATTGAGCAAGCGAAGACTCAGACCAAGAACAAGTAACTACACCTCAACGTTCTATACGCTGTTGCTCCGTTGTTTGCGATCGCTCTCCAGTCAGTTTCCCGCTTCCTAACCCTGCGTTACTCAGTGATTCAATGGGATTCAATGGGTCAACTGGGATATTGATCTAGAAGCACTTGCCGTCCAAATGTGAGTTATTGATCCTCTTGCAACAGTTGATACTGCACTCGCAACTCTGGTGACTCGGTAGCGGGTGCATCCTGAACCAGCAGAGGCGTTGTTTCAACTACCGCACCGGACGAGCGGTCGAGAATCACGTCCACGCGATCGCCCACTGTCCAATTTCTTGGTAGTGGTTCTAGCGCTAAATCTGCTTGCGGGCTAGAAGTGGTGTTAGTGTTGGAACTAGTGGATGATACTAACGGTCGGGGCGATCGCCCAATGGGGAAATCTTGGCTGATGCTACGACCTTGAACACCGCGTAGTGATTCTCCGGAGAGCGTAAAGTTACCAGTCGCCACTTGCCTAGGAGTTTGGGCAGAAGCCGCAGGCAAGAAGCTTAGGGTGAGTAAACTTGCTCCCAAAATGGCGAAACCCTTGGGAATCATGATTCTTGATCTCCTAATTAGTACTGTTACCAATCAGGGTAAGCAGCAAAGAGTATTCCTTCGTCTCTCAGGAGAGGCAAGTGATTGTTAGCTTGGCATCTCCCCAAGGAGATACTTTCTCTACAAAAAGAATTTACCAGCTAGGATCGGAGAATAGTTGAATGGTGAGTTGCGATCGCCCTGGTGGCACTGCCGAAATGCAACTTCGTATCGTTTCCCCGCCTTCAATTTCTACCTCACAGGCATGGCAAGACCCCATCAGACAGCCCGTCGGAATATCAACTCCTGCTCTGTCAGCGACTTCTAGCAGGGATTCTCCTGGTTCTGCCTCAATCGTGACATCGTCGGGTAGAAAGCGAATGCAAACACTCATGACAAAACCCTAAAATAAAGCTAAATCTAACGGCATTCTGACGTGCCAGCCTTTACTGTATAGCTTAAGGACAAATGGGTACGTTGCACCCAAAGGGTTAGGGACATTTAGCGCACCTTGAATAGAGGGTGCGCTTATTTTTTTAGCTTGCTCAGAGAAAGGTTGACTGTGCTCTCTAGGGAAGAATGGGGCCTAAGTCTAGGTGTGATTCAACCTGAGTAGCCAGAGCATCTAAAAGGGCTTCTCGTTGTTCTCGGTAATTGGAAATTCCGGTTGGCAAAGACTTCAGACCGCGTTGCTGTCGGAGGCGATTTAGCCAAGCTCGCCGCCAGGGGCCATTGTCGAACAAGCCATGCAGATAGGTGCCCCATACAGACAAGCTCTTGTCCACTACTCCCAAATTGGCATCTTCAAATAATAACTGTACCCCTTCCCCTTCCATCACCTGGGTTCGGCCTTGATGGATTTCATAACCTGAAACAGGCAGTCCAGTTTGAGGAAAGTTGGAACTGACTAGACGCTGGCGAGCTACTTTCTGCCCTGTAATCACGGTTTTGAGAGGTAACAGCCCCAGACCTTTATAACGACCTTCATGCCCCTCCAGCCCTTCGGGGTCTGCCAAAATTTTACCCAGCATTTGAAAGCCACCGCAGACTCCGAGGACGGTGCCACCGGCTGCGGCATAGTTTTGAATTTCTTCGGCCATGCCAGTTTTTTGCAGAGTCAGCAAGTCAGCGATCGTGGCTTTGGAGCCAGGAATAATTACCGCATCTGGATAGCCTAAAGAATCCTTTGGACCTACGTACTTCACGGTGACGGTTGATTCTGACTCCAGCGGGTCAAAGTCAGTGAAGTTAGAAATCCGAGGCAGGCGGACCACGGCGATCGTTAGATCACGATTGCTTTGGCTGGTACGGCGCTCGAACAAATCTAGCGAATCTTCGGCTGGGAAACCGGAGTCTTCCATCCATGGAATCACACCGATGACGGGAATGCCTGTGCGCTCTTGCAGCCAATCGATCCCGGATTGCAGGAGCGATCGCTGACCGCGAAACTTATTAATGACAATGCCGCGAATTAAGGCTCGTTCGTCAGGCTCTAGGAGTTCCAGAGTGCCGATGATATGGGCAAATGCGCCACCGCGATCGATATCCACGACTAAAATGGTGGATGCATTCAAGTGTTTTGCCACCCGCATATTAGTCAAGTCGCGGTGCTTGAGGTTGATCTCGGCAGGGCTACCTGCTCCTTCGCACACCACTAAGTCAAATTCTTCGCCCAGCCGTCGCAACGATTCTTCGATCGCCTGCCAGCCTGGTTCAAAGTAATGCTCGTAATAGTCAGCTGCACTAACTTTGCCTACTGCTCTACCTTTGAGAATCACCTGGGAAGTCATATCTCCCTGAGGCTTGAGCAAAATTGGGTTCATCTCAATGCGAGGGCTGACCCCTGCTGCCCAAGCTTGTACGGCTTGAGCGTAGCCAATTTCCCCCCCGCTTGAGGTTACGTAAGCGTTAAGAGCCATGTTCTGGCCCTTAAAAGGAGTGACCCGCCAACCGCGACGGCTCAGAATTCGGCACAAAGCCGCAGTCAGTAGCGATTTTCCAGCGTGGGACGTAGTGCCCACGATCATAATGGCTTTCATCCGAGGTCCTCGCTGGCTATCCCATTTCAATCATTCATCAGCACCGACTAAATAGGTAGTCTTACCCAACGGTTCAAGGCGTTATAGAGGTGGTCCCATAGCGTTGCACTAGGCCAATTTCCTCCTTGCAGTTGCCACTGCTCTACGATTTGCCGACCGAGGGGCGTGAGCCGAAAACTATCCGTCAAACCCTGACCATCTACTTCTCGCCGTAGCACTCCCACTTGGATTAACCATAGCAAAGCACTCTCAGCCTTCAATTCTGATAGTGGCTGGCGTGTATATTGCTGCTGTACTCCAGTGGACCCCGCGATCGCCTGTAGGGAGACGCTTTGCTGGTGCATGGTGACAAACAAGTAGCCCCGAAATGGAGCACAACGCATGGCCTGCTTAGCTCGCTTGACGGTTCGGCTGGGATAGTGAATGGTTCTAGAACGGTTGGGATTGACTACAGTCATTGAGAAGCACAAGGATGTTGAGTCAAAGATCAAGCTGTAACGCAGCTAACTGAAATTACAGTTGCTTGCATTATCTCCTAATCTTAGATTCTCAGCGATATCGCCACCAGTCCGGAAGGTCTGTCAGATTGCCTTCAGGTTTCGCGATCGCGAAACTTTGTATTTTTCAATACACAATTGCTTTTGTGCTGTTGCTAGAACTATCACAACAATTTAATTGCTTCTAGGGTTCCGGTTTTAGTTTTGATGGCTCAAACGTCTGGTCCGAGAGAGGCAACCAGTCTTTAGTATTTCGGCAATTTTGTAGAAACACTAGCTGGTCACACGGCGGGAAAAAAGCCCGGGAGGTACGTAGCAGAGTTGAACTGCTATGGCTCTCCTGGGCTTTTGTGTTGCAATTTTCTCTGTTTTTTAGTCCACTCGCATCGCCACAAACCATGACTGAAGATTCACTTTTTCGAAGTCCTAATGGCGACTCACCGCAGCGCCAAACTGAAGCCAATCGTGCCCTAGAACTGGAGACTCATCTGCCCCTGACTGGCTGGCAACAAGAAGTCTCTAGAGGCTTGGAGTATGGTTTAGAAGCTGCCGAAAGTATTCGCGATCGCACCATCCCTACTTTTTCTCGCGGAGAATTGCCGCATTATGCAGGCATCAATACTTTTCTCAAAGCGCCTTATTTAGAAGATGTGAGAAGAGTTGGGGAATATGATGTCGCGATCGTGGGAGTACCGCACGATTCGGGTACGACCTATCGCCCCGGAACCCGCTTTGGCCCCCAAGGAATTCGCCGAATTTCAGCGCTCTATACCCCTTACAACTTTGAGCTAGGCATTGACCTGAGAGAGCAAATTACGCTCTGTGACGTGGGCGATATTTTCACGATTCCGGCGAATAACGAAAAATCATTTGATCAGATTTCTAAGGGCATTGCCCACGTTTTTAGTTCGGGTGCTTTTCCCATCATTATGGGCGGCGATCATTCGATTGGTTATCCTACGGTTCGGGGCATCTGTCGGCACCTAGGGGATAAAAAAGTTGGCATTATTCACTTCGATCGCCATGTGGATACCCAAGAGACTGACCTAGACGAGCGCATGCATACCTGTCCTTGGTTCCATGCCAACAACATCAAGAACGCGCCCCCCAAAAACTTGGTGCAGTTAGGCATTGGGGGCTGGCAAGTACCTCGGCAAGGCGTGAAAGTTTGCCGCGAGCGGAACACCAACATTTTGACCGTCACAGACATCATGGAAATGGGCCTAGATGCAGCCGTAGAGTTTGCTCTAGAGCGGGCTATGGATGGCACTGACTGCGTATACATTAGCTTTGACATTGACTGCATTGACGCTGGGTTTGTCCCTGGTACAGGTTGGCCCGAACCCGGTGGCCTCATGCCGCGCGAAGCCCTCTATCTCCTCGGCAAAATTGTCCAGCGTGCCCCTGTTTGCGGTCTTGAAATCGTAGAAGTTTCCCCTCCCTACGACATCAGCGACATCACCTCTTTAATGGCGACTCGCGTCATTTGCGACACAATGGCTCATCTGGTCTTGTCCGGGCAACTACCGCGTAAAGAAAAGGCCAGTTTCATTCATCCCGAGGCAACCCCAGAATTGGTCGCGGAGTGGAGCTAAGGTATGCACGAAACTGATATGACCAAAGCCCTCATTCTCACAGTTAAGGACTGGTGGGAAGCGCAGCCAGAACAACCTAAGGTAAGCCGAGTTCACCTAACTGTGGGCAAATGCACTTGTGTGGAACCTGTCAGTCTGCAATTTGCCTTTGAAGTGCAGACTCGCAACACCTTTCTAGAAGGCGCAGAACTGGCGATCGCAGAAACTCCTCTAATTGCTTTCTGTCACCGTTGCCAAGCAGAATACGCCCCTGAGATTGGTCTGCAATATGCCTGTCCCCAATGCCAATCCCCGATGGAAGACATCCGATCTGGCCGCGAACTCAAAATCGATCGCATTGAATACTCTGCTGATACTGCTGATTCTGACCCTGCTGATGTAGCGATCGCCTAACCCTTCCTTCTGACCTCTCACTCCTCACCCCTTACCCCTCACTGAAACTCATGCACCAAACCTTTGACGCCGCCCTCGGCATCAATCTCCTCCACGCCAACCAAGTGGGAGCTGACCATAACCGGGCTCATTTTGATCAGTGGGGCATCACCTGCTTCAACTTAATGAGCAGTCCTGGCGCTGGCAAAACAGCTTTACTAGAGCGTACTCTAGCCGCTTTAACTAGTGAGCTAAAAATTGCGGTGATTGAAGGCGACATGACTACCGAACTCGATGCCGATCGCTTGCGACAATATGGGGTTCCGGTAATTGCCATTAACACAGGGCGATCGTGCCATCTTGATTCCAAAATGGTGGCGGGTGGTTTGCATCAGTTTTCTCACCAATACAATCCCAGCGAATTCGATTTGGTTTTAGTGGAAAACGTAGGGAATCTAGTTTGCCCCGCTGAGTTTGAAGTGGGTGAACATGCCAAGATCGCGCTGCTCAGCATCACCGAGGGCGAAGACAAGCCGCTGAAATATCCGGTGATGTTCCAAGAAGCTGACTGCTTGCTGATTACCAAGATGGATTTAGCGCCCTACTTGGAAGTGGATATTCAACAGATTGTGGCGAATGTGCGGCAAATGAATCCTCATGCCACCATCATTCCGGTTTCCACCAAAACTGGGGAAGGCTTGGAGGCTTGGTTTGAGTGGGTACGCACTCAAGTATCACTCCTTAAACCCAGTGATAGTGATAATGATGTGGAGACTGTAGAGCTAGCCGCTACTCATTAGCGTCGGCTGAGCATTGGATGAGGCGATCGCGTCCCTTCGAGTCCACTGTAGTTACTTACAGAGTTACTTCCAGGGAAGCCTAAGCGAATTAAGCAGCGCGATAAAACTGATTGACGTGCAGCATTACTTCACCGTGCTCGGGTACCCAAGCTAGCCATTCATCTTCAGACTGCTGACAAATTAGCAAAGCTTCGTCATAGCTAAAAGTGCTGGGAGGCTGGAGCAAATGCACCCAAGTAGAAGCCTCGGCTTCAGTGGGGGCGGGAGCCAGACCAGGGAGCCAGCAAAAGTTAGCAGTCTGAGCAAAAGCAGTTTGGGAATATTGCATTTGAGCTTTCATAAGTCAGTTTCCTTAATTTGAGTCTTAGCCTGGGCCTTAGTTTGAGATTGAGTAGCAACTGCTAAATCAACTGGCAGATTGCTATCAGTCAAGCGACTCTGCTGCTAAGAACTAAAAAATATTTCTGTAACAAAGACTACAGAATATCAAAGTACTTGATCAAGCGCCTGAAGTATAACTTTACGTTTTACGGTTCAACCTCAAGGAATAGGCAGCGATCGCCCCCTTTTGGAATCACTCCCGCTAGGGCTGTAAAAAGCTCGGTAAGTTACAATCTGGAACTGAACCTAGAAACTAGAAGGAAGCCAAATCTATGCCTTTATCTGTTGGCGATACTGCCCCCGCATTTACAGCCAAAGACACCAACGGTAATACTGTTTCGCTGTCTGACTTTGCAGGCAAGGCGGTTGTGCTGTACTTCTACCCCAAAGACGATACGCCCGGTTGCACCAAACAAGCTTGCAGCTTCCGAGACAACTACAGCCAGTATCAAGGCAAAGACATTGTGGTGCTGGGTGTCAGCATTGATGACGAAACCTCTCACCAGAAGTTTACAGAGAAGTTTAATCTCCCCTTCCCTCTCCTCGCCGATGTCAACGGTGCCATCACGAAAGCTTACGATGTCGATGGGGGTGGTTATGCCAAGCGTGTCACCTACGTCATTGGCAGCAACGGCACCATCAGCAATGTCTACACCACTGTGAAGACCGACACCCATGCAACTGATATTTTGGCTGACTTGGGTGTATAGCCCCTAGCACTGCGTTAGTGATTTTTGATTAGTACTGTTTAATTTCATTTATGTTGTTAAGTCCCAAGGTTGCCATCATCTTGGGACTTTTCTTTTCAGCCTTCTGCCAGATGGGTGTCAGAGCAGCAACAAGTAGCTTAGCGCTAGGAGTGCCTGACCTAATTTTTGGCATGTGTCGGAAAGTATTCCATTCCAACTGTAGTTGCCCTGAGTGCTTTGCCTCTGCCCCCTGCCTTGAGTGAGCAATCAGAAGCATAGCCATTCAGAATTCAAGTTGAAGGGTGCCACTTCCATAGGATGAAGTCGCCACTCTAGACAGAAGACTAGAAGAAAGAGTCATCCACCGACTGAGGACACTATGACCAACCCCCAAGCCCAAAATCCGCCCAGTACTCCAGCCGTTGCTTCTGCCCCACCCGCACTCACCTACAGTGGCCCCAGAGAAGTTCTGATCAATCAAGCCATAGTTTTGAAGGGAACCTACGACCCGTTGCGAATTGCCAAAGTCTCGCTGGCCGCAGAAGACAAGTATCCCTTAGAAGTGACGGTGGATGCTCAAAAGCGCACTTGGCAAGTGAACTTGAACCAAGGCTTTAAGGCCGCAGGCTCTCGCTGGTTAAAACTCAAAGGCACCGACAGCGCTGGCAAGCTGGTTGACGATGAAGTGATTTACCTGACTGTCAGCACCGACCCGATGACGGTAGGTCAGTCGCTAACCTTAAAAGTCTTGCGGGATACCTTATTTAAGTTTCGTGCCATCGACTCAGCTCGCCTCAACGCTCAGCAGAAGGTAGCTGTAAAGGCAGGCCAAACTTTCAAGGTTAGTCGCTATGGCTCAGTGGATGGACATCTCAAAGTGGTGCTTGACCCGCCTATTGCCCCGATTGGAGAATTTGGCTATTTCTTTGAGGAGCATGTGCAGCTCAGCAAGGGAGCACAGGTTTTCAAGTTTAATATCAGCGATGTTCCTAACACACCTTTAAGCGCTCAGGTTCTGGTTACGCAAACCACCTTAATTAAGGCTCAGCCTGCTGATTCTGCCTCATTAGCAGCCAACCAAAAAGCTGAGTTGTTACAGGGCCAAACTTTACAAATTACTGGATACGCTGCGATCAAAGGTCACTTCCGGGTGTCTCTGGCTACTCCGATTCAGGGTTTGGGGCAAACGGGCTATATCTATTGGGAGCACATTCAGATCAAGCACAACAATAAAGTTGTGTCTTTTGACCCAGACGCCCTCACAGCCACGGTGCTCAAAACCACTGTGTTCAAAAAACGTCCGGTTGATTCCGCCAGTCTGCAAGCTTCAGAAAAGTTCGCGCTAACGGCAGGTAGTGTTTACGGGGTGGCAGGTTACGCGATCGCCGATGGTCATATCAAAGCCTCCCTCACTGAAGAATTGCCTCAGTTTGGCAACACGGGCTATATCTTTCCCGACTTTATCCAGATGAAGCGGGGCACCAAGCCTTTCAACCCGATGCCTCCCCAGGTGGAACTGAATGTTCCTTACTTTTCCCAACGGGACAATCCGCGCTATTCCTGGGCAACTTGCAACGTCACCTCGATCGCGATGATTTTTTACTATTACGGACGGCGATCGCAAGGTGGCCAATTAGAGGATGAACTCTTGCAATGGTGCCTCAACCGCTACGGCCAAGGATCACAAACCGATAATGCGGTTCTCTCAGAAATGATTAAGGCCTATGGCTTCAAAACCAGCTTTAGCACCACTCGCAACTGGGCAGCAGTCAAAGACGAACTGATCAATGGTCGCCCTGTCGTAATGGGGGGAGACTTCACAGCGACTGGCCATATTGTTTGCGTGGTAGGTTACACGGCGCAAGGCTTCATCGTAAACGATCCTTGGGGCGATGCTCTGTCTGGTTACTATGACACCGAAGGCCGCAAGCTGCTTTACCCCTACAGCTACATGGATCGAGTCGCAGGTCCAGATGGCAATGTTTGGGCGCACTTCATTGCTCGGTAATTTATAGCGATTGGTGGTTGTTTGTTAGCGGTTGAATTTGGCTAACTGCTAATCCATAACTGCCAATCGCTCTCCAAGCTAAAATCTGGGTACTGTTCAGCGATCGGAGTCAGCGATGCCTCGGTACAACCCCTACACCCTGCAAATGCAAATTACGCGCATGTTTGAGCAGGGTCAATCGCTTTTTGCCACCATGAAGGTGCAAGATTGGCTACGGGAGCGCAACGAAGATCCTGCTGCCTACGAGGTTTTGTTTCATCAAAAGCCTGCCCCTCCAGGTTCCCAGGAAGTTTTAGTCATCGAAATTGAGCTAAAGCGACGAGACGGTCAACCTGTAGATGAGTGGCTGCAACAACAAGTTAACGAACATGGCTAACCGACTTAGCTTAAAGAGGCGATCGCTCATCACCGCTGAGATTGTTACGCTCAGGAGAAACAGTCATGGTACAGACAATTCGAGCTGAAATTAAGTCAACTCAAGGGAGAAGTAGTTACCTATGATGGATAGATAAACGCTTCAGTTTTCATCCCCATGCAATTCATTGATCAAGCAGAAATTCAAGTTCAAGCGGGTAACGGCGGTGATGGCTTAGTTGCCTTCCGGCGTGAAAAGTATGTACCTGCAGGGGGGCCTTCTGGTGGCAACGGTGGCAGAGGTGGCTCCGTGATCTTGAAGGCAGATCAGAATTTGCAAACCCTGCTTGATTTTAGATACGCACACATCTTTAAAGCGGAAGATGGCGAGCGAGGTGGCCCCAACAACCGTACAGGGGCATCAGGGGATGACAGAATCATTGAAGTTCCTTGCGGCACAATGATTTATGATGCCGTAACGGATGAAATAGTGGGCGACTTGATTACACCTGGGCAAACCTTCTGCATTGCTCAAGGTGGCAAAGGCGGGCTGGGTAATAAGCACTTCCTCAGCAACCATAACCGCGCTCCTGAAAGAGCCTTGCCTGGCTTACCTGGCGAGTCCCGCTTGCTGCGACTGGAGTTAAAACTGTTGGCGGAAGTAGGAATTATTGGCTTACCCAATGCGGGCAAGTCTACTTTGATTTCGGTTTTATCTGCTGCCCGACCCAAAATTGCCGACTATCCCTTTACGACCTTGGTGCCCAACTTAGGCGTGGTGCGTAAACCAACGGGAGACGGCACAGTATTTGCCGATATTCCTGGCTTAATTGAAGGAGCTCACCTGGGTACAGGTTTGGGTCACGACTTCCTGCGCCACATCGAGCGGACTCGACTTTTACTCCACCTCCTTGACGCAACTTCTGAAGATCCGATCGCGACTTATCACGTCATTCAAGATGAGTTGCAAGCTTACGGTCGGGGGCTCAGCGATCGCCCGCAGATTATTGCCCTCAATAAGATGGATGCCATCCAGAATCAGGAGGAAGCTGCACAAACCTTGGAGGCTGTCGCAGCCCACTTAAGAGAACTGAGTCAAGTCCCTGTTTTTCTGATTTCAGCCGTAGCGCGCATCGGTCTAGAGCCTTTGCTGCAAGAGATTTGGCAGACTCTAGACCAAATGGCGGCGGAGGAAGCAGCAAGCCTTTCAGAGGATCTCCCCCCGGATCTGGCTGAAGATCTTTCCCAAAGTCTCTCGGAAAGTCTTATTGCTGATTAAACCCTGGTGGTTGGTTAAAAGTGCTGGGGACAGCAGGAGCCATGGGACGGCCTTGACCTGGGACATTGGCGGGATTGCCCAGTGGCATATCTCCTGCTGGGTTGGGCATACCTACTCCTGGACCCGGAGCCATAGTGGACCCCGGCAGAGTGTTCGCAGCTCCCCCCGATTGGCTGAGATTGTTGTAGGTGACGCGGGAAATTTGGCGAATTAACTCTGAAGCTTGCCCGTCGTTGAAGGGACGTTTGACTAAAGCGGTAATGACGTATCGCTTACCGTTGGGCATGTCAATTAAACCGACATCTCCAATCAGCGAACCAATATCTCCAGTTTTATGGGCAATGGTGGCACCTTCTCCTAGACCGCGGGGCAGCAAGGTATCGGTTACGGTGCGCCGCATAATGTCAAGCATGCGATCGCGCGATCGCATCGACACCAAATCCCCTTGATTCACCCAGGCCATCAAGGTGGCTAAATCCCTAGGGCTGGTGGTATTGGTGCCTTGTAAGTCAGGTAGGGGGTTGTTAATTACCGTCGCTGTGAGGCCCCAAGATTGAAAGCGTCGGTTGAGAGCCGCAACCCCACCCAAGCGAGCAATTAGCATGTTGGTTGCTGTATTGTCGCTAATCGTGATCATTCGGGATGCGGTGTCTAGGGCACTAAATTTTGTCCCTGGAGGTTGATACTGCATATCGCCTGACCCAGAGCCAATCAACTCAGGCTTCATCGTCAGAAGCTCGTCTAGGCGAATTTTGCCAGCATCCACATCTTGAAAGAAGGCTACTAAGACTGGAACTTTGATTGTGCTAGCTGCTGGAAAGACGGCAGTTCCATTCAGGTCTACATAGGTCGTCGTATCCAGATCGATCAGAAACACGCCTGGGGTTAAACCAGAGGTTTGTCTGGTTAACCCTTGAATCTCGGTTTTCAGGGGGGCAGCTTCTTGGCTTAACTTCAACGGCATCGGAAGTTTAGCTGAGTTACCCACTTTTGCCTGTTGTTCAGTCTGGCTCTTAGCGTTGATAGCCGTTTGAGAAGCTCCAGCCATAAAGCGGCTGGGGTCCAAGGTAGACAGCAAAGTGCCAGCAATTACCCCAATGCCTAAGCCCAAAATCAACAGGCGAGTGCCATACAGCAAAGGAGATACTGACCGCCGAAGCTGCGATCGCTGAGTGGCTTTACGCTTCAACTCAGCAATTGACTGAGCTGTAGGTTGAGGGCGGTGCACTTTAGGACTGCGTTGTCGAGTCCGCTTGCCCGATCGAGTTCTGGAACCCGATGAATTGCCTGGAATGGGGCTGCTAACTTGAGTTTGTCGCTCCGAGAGTGGGGAATTTTTTGCGCCTATTCCTCTGGCTGCTTCTCGGGTGGCTGCTTTAGGGGTAAGTGGCAGTAAGCGATCGCGCCAAAGACTATCGTCGATTGATTTGGTATCTCGCGGTCCGGGGAAACGCTGAGCATTGTTAGACGTGCGTAAACCGCTTTCTCTGGCTGAACGGCGGGTTGTAGGTGCGATCGCGCTACTTCTTGATGGCGATACGACCAGTTGCCCGTTTGTCCTAGCGGGGGGCAGTAAACGGCGCTCTGGTTGGCCTGACAACAGTTGCTTTAAGTTGAGCCGTAAGTGTGACTGAGACCCCGCTCGATGGCTAGCCCGCTGCTGCGATTGCGTGGGAGCCTTGGGCATGGTGCCCTGAGTGGAAAGCAAATTTTCGGGTTGGCTAGGCGGTCTTTTCGCAACTTCTTGCTGCTGCGATGCCTGCAACATTTGGCGACGACGGTGCCGACGGCTCATAGTGCTACCTTGATCTGTCATTAGCGAGCCTCCCGACACAACACATTAAACTGTAAACCTCTAGCCACACCAATCCCCTCATTTCTCATTGCGGGCGTTGAGCAACGCTGCCGTTAGGTTAATCGTATTTGCGGTTAATTGCACAAATTTGGATGAATTTTAACCTTGTTCGGCTGTAACTGCACATCATGACTCGCGATCGCCCCCTCTTGTCTAGGTTGTGCCTATGTTGAGAGGACTCCAGGAGAGCCTTCGGCTCATACCTCTTCGTACTTCTAACTTTGCTGAAGCGCCCATTCCATTTGACTGAGAATACCCCGCAACATCGCTACTTCAGCAGCCGAAAGCTCAGCTCGATTAAATAATCGCCTAAACTTCTCCATGCGACTGGTTGCAGTATGCGGGTAAAGATAACCAATTTTCAAGAGCAAAGTTTCTAACTGTTGGTAATACCCTTCTAAGGATTCTAGGGGAGCCATCACTGGGGTGTTTGCGGATTCAGGTGTTGCTAGGGCGGTTGGTTTGGGGGCGATTGGCGGGATTCCACTGAGTTCTGCGCTGATCTGAATAGATTGATACAGCTCATAACAGCAAACTGCTACTGCTTGAGCTAAGTTCAGCGAAGGATAAGTTGGGCTGGAGGGAATGCGAATGAAGCGCTGTGCATAGTTCAGTTCCTCGTTACTCAGCCCGCGATCCTCTGGCCCAAAAATTAAGGCTGATTGCCAAGTATCCGTTGGTGTTGCGTCTAAGCTGTTTTCCAGCTCTGTTTCCTCACGTGCCCTAGCTCCGGGTAATAGCCAAGGGAGAGCGGTTCGGGGATGCTCCAACTCAGTTTCTAAGGTGCGACTCCGGGCTGTGGTTGCGATCGCCCGCTGGCATCCTTGGAGAGCAGTCGGCAAATTCGGGACTACATGAGCTGTGGTGAGAAGATCTACTGCATGAACGGCCATCTGGCGTGCTTCTGGCCCTAGGGGATCGCAATGCGGATGAACTAACACCAACTGTTGCAGACCCATATTTTTCATCACACGGGCGATCGCACCTATGTTGAGCGGCCCTGCGGGTTCCACCAAGACAATTCGAACTTTGGTTAAGGCACTTTCAGACATGTAAAACCAGGAATAGAGGGTAAGCAGCCAAGGTTTTAGTAGACTAAGCCTGGAGTTGTAGGTTATTTCCTAAAACAGCCTAATCTACAACCGTACCCTACGGCTCACCGTTTGATTTCTAGATGCTTTGACTATGGGACGTGCTCGCTCTAAATCCGATTTACCGACTAAAATTTGTCCGGTTTGCCAACGTCCCTTTACCTGGAGAAAGAAATGGGAAGGCTGCTGGGATGAAGTTAAATACTGTTCAGAGCGGTGTCGCCGTCGTCGTAGTCAAGCTCAGTCGCTAGATTTATAGATCGGGGAGTTGTTGGCTGGGCTAGCGATCGCGCCAGCTTCGCCAGTTTCAGGCAGTTGAGTCTTATCTAATTTACTAAAGGTGCTAGTTATGTCACGGGTGCAGCCAAAGCTAATTATTCATGGAGGGGCGGGTAGCTCCTTAAAAGGCAAAGGGGGAGCAGACGCATTACGACAAATTCTTTACGGCATCGTGGAAGAAGTTTATGCCCTCCTCAACCAAGGAGCCAGCGCCCAAACTGCTGTGGTTCGGGGTTGTCAGCTTCTAGAAAACCATCCCCGTTTTAATGCTGGCACTGGCTCGGTGCTGCAATCCGACGGCCAAATTCGCATGAGTGCGGCGCTCATGGATGGCGCAACTCAACGCTTTAGTGGTGTGATTAACGTTTCTCGGGTAAAAAATCCGATCAATCTGGCTGAAACCTTGCAAAATGCTGCCGATCGCGTGCTATCTGATTATGGAGCCGCTGAGTTACTACGTGAACTGCAAATTCCTCCTCATGAGCCTTTAACGGAGCTACGGCTACAAGAGTGGATTCAGGAGCGGCAAGGCAACTTTTCCAAAACAATGGCAGGTGTCGTCGCAGAAGAACTCGTTGCCGATAGCAATGCGGGGCGCGGCACGATTGGAGTAGTCGCGCTCGACAACCAAGGTCATCTAGTAGCTGGCACCTCAACTGGAGGCAAAGGCTTTGAGCGGGTGGGCCGAGTCAGCGATTCTGCCATGCCTGCGGGCAACTACGCTACAACGCATGCAGCCATTAGCTGTACAGGCATTGGGGAAGACATTATTGATGAGTGCCTCGCCGCGCGGATCGTAGTGCGGGTTACCGATGGCTTACCGCTACAAGCTGCCTTTGAGCGCTCCTTTACTGAGTCTCAACAAAATCAGCGCGACTTGGGTGCCATTGGAATTGATGCCAATGGTGCGATCGCCTGGGGCAAAACTAGTGATGTTCTCTTGGCTGCTTACCACAACGGCGATCGCATCGGCGACACCTTAGAATTAGCGTCTGGAATGGTGGTAGGTACGACGTGAAGAGAGGCGAAGACTAAGGAGTAGGAGGAAAGATGAAGGAAGTCAAGACTTCAGACTCCTCACCCCTCACTCCTTACTCTTCACTTTCAGCCTGCGGTTTCATCCGCCAACCTGCTCTCGTCACTTGACGGGCACGGGCAATCACCAAGGAGTCATCGGAGACATCTTTGGTCACGACGGAACCTGCTGCCACAGTGACATCTGCCCCCAAGGTGACGGGAGCTACTAGTACGCTATTGGAGCCTGTCTTGGTGCGATCGCCAATTACGGTCGGATGCTTGTTCACTCCGTCGTAGTTGGCGGTAATCGTTCCCGCACCAATATTCACTCGTTCACCTAGCGTCGCGTTACCGATGTAAGACAGGTGAGCTACGTTGGTGCGATCGCCCACAGTACTGCTCTTGATCTCGACAAAGTTACCAATACGGCAGCCAGAGCCTACTTCCACATGGCCCCGGAGATGAGCATAAGGACCAATCCGAGCCCCAGATTTCACGGTGCTGTCCGTCACGACTGAGTAGAGCGCTGTTACATTCTCAGCAATCTCGCTGTTCTCAATCAAGCTACCAGGGCCAATACGAGCGCCTGCGCGAACGATAGTTTTGCCGCGTAAGTGCGTTTGGGGTTCAATCACCACATCCGGTTCAATCTGTACGGTTTCATCGATGGTGATGCTGTCTGGATCTACCAATGTGACTCCGGCAGCCATCCAATCGTCTTTTACCCTGGCCTGCAAAATCTCATAAGCGCCCGCCAACTGCTTACGATCATTGATGCCCAAAATTTCTTGATAATCTTCTACATCTACCGACATGACTGGCTCTAGGAAGCTTACGGTGTCTGTCAGGTAGTACTCTTGTTGGTCATTGTTTGCTTTGAGCTGGGGCAGTACCCGCTCTAGGTCAGGCCACCGGAAGCAGTAGACTCCCGCATTGATGCGATGATTTTGCTTCTGGGCAGGACTACAGTCTCGGTCTTCTACAATTTGCTTCACAATGTTTTGGCTATCGCAGAAAACCCGCCCATATCCTTTAGGATTGGGCAGTTGAGCCGTCAAAATTGTGGCAGCATTTTGGTGCTGCTGATGTGTTTTTAACAACTGTTGCAATGTTTCTGGCCGCAGAAGTGGCACATCTCCATTCAGCACCAGCAAGTCATCTTGGAACCCTGCTAGATGAGGCAACAGCTGCTGAATTGCATGCCCTGTGCCCTTTTGCTCTGCCTGTTCCACAAACTCGACATCGCTAAAAGATGCTAAAGCTTCCTGGACAAGATGCCCTTGATAGCCGACGATGATGATTCGTCGAGATGGCTCAATATCAGACAAACTATTCAGAACCCGTTCCACCAGCGATCGCCCACCCAGACCATGCAAAACCTTGGGTAGGTTCGACTTCATGCGTGTTCCACGTCCAGCTGCTAAAATTGCTACCGCTACCATTCCCTTCAGATTCCATCTGTTCCACCGGAGTATACCGCGGTTCTACACGATTAACTCACAGGTGATTCTACAGGGTGAGCAACCACTTCAGTCCGAGGCACTGAGAGCAACGGCTTAATCTCACTTTGATGGATAAAATCCTGAAACTGCTGCACTAACTTGGGATTCCGCCAGCCTCTGTCTCTCTCCTCCAGCAAAATAGCGAGAGCTTCTTCTGGGGTATAAGCTCGCTTGTAAGGTCGCTCGTGAGTCAGGGCATCGTAGATATCAATCAATTGAAAGACCTGCACCAGCAAGGGAATGTCGTCACCCACCAGCCCATCTGGGTAGCCTGAGCCGTTCCAGCGCTCATGGTGATTACGGATAATTGGCAACACACCCCGCATCGTTCTCAGGGGCTGACAGATTCGTTCTCCAATCAGCACATGCTGCTTCATCACTTCCCATTCTTCGGAGGTAAAGCCCGCTGTTTTGAGCAAGACGGCATCTGGAATTCCAACTTTTCCGATGTCGTGCAGGTACCCGCCCCACATCAGGTCTCGCACCTCACTCCGAGATAGATTTAGGTATTCTCCAAAGGCTTTAACCCTCATCACTAGCCGTTCGCAGTGGTCGCCAGTATTAGGGTCGCGGCTCTCTACAGTGCGAGCAATGGAAAAAAGGACTTGCTCTGCGTGGTCTAAGTCTTCGTTCAGGCGCTTCTGACCCACCAAAGATTTCACACGAGCCGATAGTTCTAATTGGTCAAATGGCTTTGTGAGAAAATCATCCCCCCCTGCCTCAATCCCTTTTAGACGAGCTCGTCGATCGTTTAGGGCGGTAATAAAAATAACTGGGGTGAGTCGGGTTTGCTCATCTTGTTTTAAGCGACGACAGACTTCAAAGCCATCCATTCCTGGCATCATTACATCCAAGAGAATCAAGTCAGGATTGCCCTCAGTGACACAAGTCAAAGCTGCTGGGCCACTGTCTGCTTCTAAAACGTCATATCCTTCCACTGAGAGCAGGGCCACAGCAGTCATCCGACTTGCTGGGTGGTCATCTACGACCAGAATTTTAGGTCGTTCTAGGTCAAGACCGTTCACTGGAAACCTCATGTTAAAGGGGGGTAGATAAACCCAGTCAAGCTAAGCGGGTGAGCATTTAGGGGTCAGCTTAATATCTGGGATTCAATTTCTG
The DNA here is from genome assembly GCF_014696035.1 of Trichocoleus sp. FACHB-262. Lineage (NCBI taxonomy): Bacteria > Bacillati > Cyanobacteriota > Cyanophyceae > Leptolyngbyales > Trichocoleusaceae > Trichocoleus > Trichocoleus sp. FACHB-262. Next base: position 520,045 of record NZ_JACJPK010000086.1, read on the forward strand.
TGCTGAACCCTACCAAAATTAGATATCTATCCGCTTGTGAAGAGTTTATAAATTGATCGGGTGGAGTGCCATGCTTATCAGTATGTGCAATTGTCCCGATCCGGAAATCGGGCTTTTTACGGAGATTAAATTAAGATTTAACGAGTTTAGTGAATTGAGCAGTGCAGTAAAGTTCTTGCCGATAACCAACAACTCTAAGGTCAAAGTTCTTACTGATTTTGCTTCAAATATTTCAATTAATAGCTTACCTCTGTAGCAGGGTGAGAAGTCCCAAAAGCTACAGAGGTTTCAAAAAAGCTCTGAATTCTTGAAAGTTAGCAAGGACTAGCGGTAGTCTCTGGTACTAGTGGCTACTTCTCCTAGGTCTTCAGCCATGTCCTCACCAAGTGCATGAGCAGTCAATTCCTCATCGAGTAAGGGTGCAACCGACTGTACGGGGATGTCTACACCATTGATGATGGCTCCCAGTAGCCGGAAATCTGACTCCGCTAACTGGTCAGTAGCTTCAGCTAGCAGGCTATCTTCGGTATAACCTGGCCGAGTCACTAGTAGCATGCCATCGCTATAGGGTTCTAGAAGGAGGGCATCATTGCAGAGGCTGAGTGAGGGGGTGTCGAGAATCACCATATCGAAGCGACCCCGCACATCCTCTAGGAGGCGACGAATTTCGCTTGACTCCAAAATGGCGGCGGCTTGACGCTGAGGGCCAGGGCTAGGAACGATATAGAGGTTTTCGACATCGGGGACCAAGCGGATGCAGTCGCCGAATTGTCCGTAGTAGCGTAGTGGCTCGATCGCGCTGTCTGGGTCAGGAGCGACTTTGAGAGACTTAGCTTGGGAAGGCGATCGCAAATCTGCTTCTACTAGTAGAGTTCGTCTGCCAGCTCTAGCGGAGGCGATCGCTAAGTTGTAGGCGCTCAAAGTCTTGCCTTCTTGACCTACCACACTCGTCACTAAAATGACCTTTAGCGTCTTACCTTCGGCACGACGTAGATTACTTCGCAGCCGCTCATAAAAGTCCCCATAAGGAGACCCAGGATCGACCACAACGGGAATGTCGTCGCTATAAGGATCAAGGTTTGGTAGTAGCGGCAAGACACCCAAAATCGCAATTTCTCGCTGACGCAAGGCTTCGCGCACGTCTTCAAGGGTGTAGAACTTGCCTTCCAGGGAATCTAGCAGCAAGATTAATCCACCACCCACGAGCAGCCCGACTAGCGCCCCAATGCCGAGTGTCAACGGAGCATTTTTAGCAGGTTTGGCATCCTGGGATACCTCTGGGGCTTTCGCGATCGTCAAGCTACTAGCCGTTTCTGCTTCGGCGGCCTTGGCATCTACCAAAGCAGCCTGCATTCGGTCGTAAAAGGTGCGCTTCAGAATTGTTTGTTGTTCTAGGCGAGTGCGCTCTAACTGTTTGTTTGGTAGAACCGCATATTCACGGCGCATTTCTTGCTCGGTGCGAGCTGCCGACGCCATCTGCTGCCGCATCGTATCTAGCTGAGTTTGCAAATTAGTAAGTTGGTTAGCTAGCTGCTGCCTAGCTGGGTCCAAGCTACTATCTCTGCGAATTTGGTTGCCACCAACCAAGGGCGCTGCAACTTGGTTGCCACCTACAACTTCACCAGCGCGTTGTTGCAACAATGTTTCATAGGCTTGTTGCTGATTTCGCAACTCGATCATCGTTGGGTGTTCGGGCCGCAATGACTGACTGAGCAGCGCTATTTGGGATTCGTTTTGATAAAGCTGCGATCGCAAATTGGCAATGATTGGATCGGCACTGAGGGCAGAAGAAGCATAGGCCTGCTCAGGATTCAACCCTAATCTTTGTTGTAGGCTCCGCATTTGAGCCATCGTTCCTTCCATTGCCAAGCGGAGTTGCCGTTGCTGCTCCTCGGCATTTTGAATCGCTGTAATCACATTGCCATTCTGAGCCGCTACTAGGGCAGGACCTTCTCTCCGGTCGTACTGCTCTAGCTGCTGTTCCGCGGTTCTAAGGTCTTTAGTTGCTTGGGGTAGACGCTGATTCAGTTCCTGAATGATCGCCCGTAAGCGTGCTGTATTAATGAGGCGGCTCTGCTCCACCATGCCATCCATCAGCACCTTCGCCGTTTCAGCAGCCCGCTTAGGATCGTTTCCGTCACGATAGGTGATGATGAACGAACCAGCACCTGCATTATCGTTTTTGCCCTTCTCCTTCTTGGGTTCTTCTACTGTTGCATTGCGTCGCACCTCGTCTGGCTCAGCATCAACCTGCTTAGCAGCGGCCTCAACCACGTTATCTGCTAGTAAGATTTCTGGACTCAGGACTTGTCCCTCAGCTTGGATCTGAGTACCTGTTTCAGAAAAGGTCACAGGCGGGCGATTGTTCGCTAGCGTTCCTTGGGCCACGTAAGTCGGTGGTTCTTCTGGTTGGGCTGCCACCAATACAGAGGCACCCATAATCAGGGCAAAACCCGCAAGTCCAGCCCATTTATGTCGATCCAGAGCAATGAGATAACGTTTAACAAAGGGGGGAGTCATAGCAGCAGGAAAACGCGTAGATGGGAAGGGGGCGCTGAAACAGCAGGTTAGCTTCTAAGGTAACTTAGCATTTCCGGTGAATTGCAGCTTTTGCTACGCTTTGTTACCTAATCATCATCATCGTCATTATTGTCATCATCGTTAGAACCTGGGCCAAAAAGGTCGCTGGCACTATCGGAGATTTCACTAAAGAACAATAGAAATCCTAAGACATCGCGGAACGGTTGAGTAAATGTATTGAGAGCGTAGGTAATTCGAGCGACCAAATTACGACCCACAATAATGACATCATTATCTTGAAGTGGAACATTTTGCGAAACATCACCCATCAAGGCTTTCTTGCCATTTAATTCTTTGGCGATCGCCTTCCCTTGCTCTTGATCGAAGCGGATCAAAGCAATTTTCTTGAGTCTGGCGTTCTGCAAATTAGGGCTAATGGCAGTTAAAGCATCTAAAAAGGTACTGCCATTGGGTAGGTTAATGTTGCCGATGCCATTACCGGCATAACTTAGAACTCGCACCGTAATTTGTTGTTTGGCAAGGGTAGAACGAGCGACCAAGCTACGGTCGTAATCCTTGTCCTCACCCACATCCAGTCTAGGGATCACGATCGCATCTCCGTCTTCTAGACGCAGATCTGGCAGTTGTCCGCCATTGGCGATGGGAGTAAACAAGTCAACTCTTTGTTCAATAACTGTGCCGTCAATCAAGGTCCGACGCACTTGCACTTCCCTTAAATCGGCTCGATTCGTAGCTCCCCCCGCAGCGAGTAGGGCGTTCGAGATTCGGGGCTGGGCTCCAGCTACTGGGTAGAAACCTGGCTTGGTAACTTCTCCTAGGATGGTTACTTGCACCGGGCGTTGATTTCCTAAGGTGACGATCACCATTGGATCGATCACATACCGATTAAAGCCAACCCGTAGCCGTTCCTGAACTTCTTCTAAAGTGAGACCCCTGACAGAAATCGTACCTAGCAAGGGTGCGGTGATATTACCTTCGGGGTTGACGTTGGCCGTGAAACTCAAATCTGGAAAGCGATTGACGTTTACAGCAATTCCATCTCCAGGCCCTAAGCGATATAAGTCGAACTGGGTTCTGGCGTTGGGTGGCGTGGCTGGGAAAGTGTTGGATAGTGGGGGTGGGGGAAACGAGTTAGGCAGCGGTTGTACAACTGGGTTAACTGGAACTGTTGGGACAACCGTAGGTAAAGTTTGGCGATCGCTGGCTGGTTGATTGGTCTGCCCAATTGCTGCTTCTGGCAAAAACCTAGCATTGGCCGCCCACAAGAGAGCTGTAAACGATGCCGTAGTTGCGACGGAGTACAGACCGGTTAGGGTGAAGGCACGAAACTGACGTATCCGAAAACAGGCTTGGGACATAGGGCTTGAAAGAGTTGCGAGCGTTTTTATACTGCGATTGGAGCGAGGTCACTAAAAACGTTAGGGCAAAGCAAGAATTGAACTTTGAGTTTGGCTGGTCGTCCGCTGGTCGTCTAGTGGAGACTTGACCTAGTTTAGGAGAGGACGACGAAGTGAGATTTTTTCGGTTCCCATACCTAGAGTATTTATTACTACTTACCTGACGATCGCAGCTCAGCTGTGAGGGGGCCTTTGATTAAGGCAGCTTGCACCGTTTGAGCGAGTGATTCCGCCATAGGCCAAACAGTATCAATCTCACCAAGAGGTTCAATGGGAATCAGTAGACAGACAGCGACCCAAGGTTGGCGAGCATTGCGCAGTTGGGCAGCTCGATCAGCCCAAAACCAATCACTCGGGGCTGGACTACCACCTGCGGGCCAAGCATACCATTGCAAAACCGCAAAGGTTTGTTGTTGATTCCAGCCGCGTAAAAATCGGGCTTTCACGGGAATGGGAGACTTTGCTGAGGTCTTACTATCTGAACCCAACTTGGCGGCAGCAGAATTTTCTACGTCTACAGTAAATCGAGACAAACGAGCAGAGTCTGTGGTCCAACGCTGAAACCCATTGATGTCCATCCACTCGACTTCCGGTTGGTTTTTTTCACTCCTAGGAGCAGTGAGTAGCAATACTGCTCTTGCAGGCTCAGGGGCAGATAAGCGGCTCGCTGCACCATTAAGTGATTGAGGCGGTGATAGCACTAGGGATTCAGCTTCAATCTCTTGGGCTAGCCATTCATGCCCACCGATAGGTATTGTTTGTCGCTTTAGGGTCTTCCAGCCAGGTAAGTTTAATTCTGTCTTTTCTAGATTCCGCAATTGTTTGAAGGCTGCATCCTTGGGCGGATGAGCCCACCGCCAGTGACCAGTCAAGTAGCTGGGGGCGGCTCCAATTCCTAGCAGCAATAACAACAGCAGTAATAGAGCAAGTTTGGGTAACTGCATCTGCTGGAAGGATTTAGGTAAGAACCGCATGATGGCAGGAGAATGAGTCACTTTTGCAATTACTCAAGGTAGGAATACAGTGTTACTCAGCCACGCCCTCAGCACCATCACTTTCAGGGTTGCTGGAGAAAAACTGATCAATTTTGGTCAAGAGCAGGACAGTCAGCCCTAGCATACAGGCAGAATACAAGTCACCGCCCCAGCCTGCATGCAACCACTCAAATGCTTTTTCCTGTCCAGTGCCATGAAAAAAGGTCAAAAGTGTGTTGCGCAAAATATTGGCGCTGACACTAATGACCACGGTGCCAAGGAAAAACAAGCTAGTTTTGGTTCGTGATGTCCAAGTGCCTGTCCAGTAAACTAGCATCAGGCCAACATAGAGGCTGGTAAACAGCATCTTTAAGCCAGCGCAGTAAGGGGCTACTTCCACAATGCGATCGCCCACATACAGATAAATCTGCTCAACCGTTACGTCCATCCCAAACTGATTGAGAATAAACCCGGCGATCGCGGCAATGAAGTGTTGTAGAGGTAAGGTGTAGGGCGCAATTAGGTAAGGTAACTCAGTGGGGGTGGCAAGCAGGACTAAGATCAATGGAAAACCTTGCAGCTTCAAGCCTGGCATGCCTTTTAGCCACAAGCACAACCCCACCAAGATGGCAGGTAAGGATAAATTGACTAGATCTGAGAGACCACTGAGGTAGAAAACGGCTCCTAAACTCAAGAAGGCAATTCCGAGCGGATGGTTGGCTTCGGGTAAGCGCCGCCACTCGTTTCGTTGGTTCCAGGCAATGTAGGCAGCAAAGGGTAAGCCAATCAGCCCGTGACTAAAGTATTCATGTTCAGTGCTGATACTTTTGTTGAGCCAGCCATCTACCCAATGCCACAGTAAGGGAGCGTAGAGCAACGCCAGTAGACCTAGAATTGCGCCATTGAGGACATAGCGCTCGATCGCAATGGGAACTTTACGCCTGATTAGCATGGTTTTAGTTTGCCATTACTGGAGTACATAACTGGGTGTTGGCCGCCGGAGGATACGCTTGGAGTAAACCTTTCAAGGTAGCCACGACTCGCTCTACTTGAGCTGGAGTCAAACCAGGATACATAGGCAGGGAAAGAATTTCTTGGCAGAGCTGCTCTGCTTGAGGAAAGTCACCCATTTTATAACCTAAGTTTTGAAAAGCAGGTTGTAAATGGCAGGGAATCGGGTAGTGAATGCCTGTCTGAATATTTTGGGCTGAAAGTTCTTCTTGAATTAACTCACGAGTCAGGGGGCAGTCTTGCACACGCAGGACGTAGAGGTGGTACACATGACCGCTGCTACTTTGATTTGTGACAGGGACTAACCCCACGGACTGGAGCGGCTGCAACAAAGCATCATAGTACTGAGCAATCTGATTGCGATCGCGGTTCCACTCGGCCAAGTGAGGCAACTTCACATTGAGGACAGCCGCTTGCAAGGTGTCTAGGCGGCTGTTGGTGCCATATTCCGTATGAAAATATTTGCGGGGTGCTCCGTAGTTGCGCAGCGATCGCATGGTTTGAGCCACACTCGCATCTTGCGTCACGACCATGCCACCATCTCCAACGGCTCCTAGGTTCTTACTAGGGTAGAAGCTAAAGGCTGCGGCAATCCCCACAGAGCCAGCTCGGTAACCATCTCGCTCTGCCAGGTGAGCTTGAGCGGCATCTTCAAAAATTAGTAAATTATGGGCATCAGCCAAGTCTAAAAGCTGCCGAGGCGACACCATCTGGCCGTAGAGATGTACTGGCAGCAGCACCTTGGTTTTCGGCGTGATCGCTTTGGCAGCAGCAGCTAAATCCATCAGCCCTGTTTCTAGTTCACAGTCCACCAGGACTGGAGTTGCCCCTGCCCGTAAAACTCCAATCAACGTGGCAACAAAGGTATTGGCTGGTAGAATCACCTCGTCACCTGGCCCAACGCCACAGGCCTGTAGACCCAAGGCGATCGCATCAGTACCACAAGCAACCCCAATTCCATGCTCGGCTCCACAAGCAGTGGCAAAGGCCAATTCAAACTCTGTCAGTGCTTGACCCAACACATAATCTCCCTGCCGCACTACTGCTTGGATCGCTTGTTCAATCTGAGTTTGAATGGGTTGATGCTGAAGGGTGAGATCGACAAATGGAATGGTTGCAGCGGCGATGTTCATAAACGGCAATATTCAAGAGGGAGAGTAGGGACGAAATCTAGAAACTGAGCTGAATCAGTACAGGTCTACTCTAGTTATGGGCGAATTACTGAATTTTGAACATAGTGAAACGGTGAAGAGTCTATGAATGTCCCTAGGTAATCAATGAACTTCCAATAACTTCCGCGATCGCACCGCTGCAATTAAGGTGAAAGCTCCGGAGGATCACTTTAATTTCAAACTAACTTTATTGATTTTTTAAGTAATAGGTTTTGCTGAGAACTTGGCATTAATCGCCAGATACGATAGCTTTACAGCAATTCCGCTGCTTTGCAGTTTTTAGGTGGGCACTCTTAAACAGCATTCCTGGCAGAAGCGATGTTTAATCGAAGTCCAACTCCTTAAATCAGCAAATTCAGTGACAAGCCCTATCATTTTTTGAACGGCATGGATTACGAAACCGCTCGTAGTTTTTTAATCAATCAAGCGCGATTGCTCAACCCAAATCAAGATACGTTTTTATCTCGTCTCCAGCAAGGAAAACCGCCAGTTCCAGGGCAGGTTACGTCCATATTACTCGCCCTGAAAGTGGTATTTGAGGCACTGCGAGCCGCCCCGAGCCTAGACCGAGAATTAATTTATACCTTGCATATATTGGCACTAGAAAGCCGACGACAGTACGATTCGCAGCGCAAATTAGGAGTGGTTTGGCCACCCCTACTTGATGAAGACGTTGCGCGAATTTCAACTGCCGTAAAAAATATTTTTTCAGATGAGTGGAAATCAGCCTAGCTTAGGCATCGGTGATCAGCCTAGCGATTTCGCAGTTCAGTTTCTAGTTTGTTGAGGTCACTCTTAAGGAAAACCACAACGTGACCTGCGTAGGCACTTCCATTTCGCGTTTGAGCGATTTCGGTCCAATAGGCATAACGATTGCCCGTGCGGAGTTCTCCCTGCAAAGCTGACATCAGAGGGGTAGCGCGGCGGCGAGCTTGGTACGCGGTGGCTTCTCCGGGATAGCTGTACACCAGATTGGCACGCTCGTAGTCTTGATACACATCTAGGCCATAAATTACTCGCAGTGATTCGTCTAGGCGATTGCGAGTCACACCATTGATCATGTCAAAGATGGACAGGCGCTCAGAGCGAATGATGCTGGGGTCCCCAGCCGGAATCACTTTACCAGGAGCAAGCACAGAGGCTTGAAAAGTAAACCGTTGAGCGGCGCTATCATTCTTGCGCACCAGTAGCTTTTCCCCACTGGCAGGCCGCAGAGTCGGGTGAGCTTGAATCCAAGCCCCAACTTCTTCAGTCGTCTGTCCAGGTAGCGCCTCCGCTCGCCCGCCTCCTAGCACTAGCATCAATCCAAAAGACAGAACAGCTCCCAGTTGCACTCTACTCATCACAAGCCTCTTGTTGACACATGACAACCGCCCCAGGTAATTGGGAATGGGTAATGCCCTAGTATTGGCGATTTGCGCCCTAAATATATCAGTTTGCGATCGCGACTTTAATCACTTTGCGATCTTTCATGTCTTGAAACACTTGTTCGAGTTGTTCAAGGGGTTGGCGATCGCTAATCAACAACTCAAACGGCACGGTGCGACTAGCTAGCAGGGACAAAGCCGCACGGACATAGTGAGGCGTATTGTGAAAAACACCTTTTAGCGTGAGTTCGCTGTAGTGGAGTTGTTCGGTATTGACGGTAATCGTGGTATCGCGAGGACAACCGCCAAATAGATTCACTGTTGCACCGGGACGGGCACAGGCGATCGCTGTTTCCCAAGCTGCCGGAACTCCCGTGGCTTCGATCACCACATCAGCGCCCCAACCATCGGTTAGCTCTTTTACGGTTGTAGGTAGGTCAGGCACTTGTCGATAGTTAAAGATTTGGGCAGCGCCAAACTTGGAGCCAACTTGCAGGCGTGAGTCACTACCCCCAAACAGAAATACTTCTGCGCCTTGGTTCGCCAAAGCTGCCACAAACATCAGTCCGATCGCGCCATCTCCTAGCAAAGCCACGCGATCGCCAGGTTTAACGTTAGAGCGAGCCACACCATGCAAGACACAAGCTAGCGGTTCGGTCATCGCCGCCAACTCGGCTGGCAAATCTTCCGGAATCGGCAGTAAGTTTTGCTGGACAATCGGCGCGGGAATTTTGAGATATTGAGCAAAAGTGCCGTTGTTAAAAGTTAAGTTGGGGCAGAGCGAATATTCTTGACGGTGGCAGAAAAAACAGTCGAGACAAGGGGCGGAGTTATTGGCCACTACGCGATCGCCAATCTTCCAGTCTGTCACCTCTGATCCAATGGCGACAATCTCTCCAGCTGCTTCATGGCCAAATAGAGTTGGCGGACGCAGCATTCGGGCATGACCTCCCCGTCGCCATACTTTGAGGTCTGTGCCACAAGTTGTTGCGGCTGCCACTTGAATTACTACTTCCCCAGGGCCAGGAGTGGGATCGGGGACTTGTTCTAAGCGTAAATCTTCTTGACCGTAGAGGAGAGCTGCTAGCACAGGAATTGCCTAAAACCCTTGATTTCTCTCAATCTTACAAGATTGGGTTCCAGCAATCTGCCCGCTGGCTCAACAGAAAACCCTACCTTAATACTAAGGACAGGGCTAATGGCTCTATGCGACTCAAACTCGGTCTGCCTAAAAATCTCTCTTATTGTCCAGAGCGATAAGCAGAGGTGGCTTTGTTCGGTGTTAGAGCAGTCATAGGAGTCTCACTTCGCAGAACTGCACTAGACAGGGAAGGGACTTCTTGCCAGCAGGAGGTGCAGAACCAATAGACTCCTTTTTGACGCGCGTGCCGTAGCAAAGGACTATCGCAATAAGGGCACTTATTAACATCGCTATTCATGGCACTTAGCTCTCCAAACAGTTTAAAAATTGTTAATTAAAGAAATACAAGGGCTGAGCTTAATTGGTTCATTCAATTAGTCTTAGCTATTCGGTCTGTTACCCCTGGTCTAGGATTCAAGGATGTCTGAAGCAAAAGCTAAAAACTTAGGTTCTCTGAACTCTAAGGTAGAGCTACTGGGCGATCCCCGCCATCCATCTTGGGAGACAAATTAAATTGTCAGTAGCGAAACGGCATTTTTTAGCACGAAATTTTTGTTTTTTAAAGTCGGGGCAAACTTCAGAAACTTAGTTTAAGTATTCAGTTTAGAGATTGATCCCCAGATAGATAAATCAAAATCCATTGCACGTAATGCAGTACTAGTTAAGTTTCAGCTCTAGAGAGCTAAGCAAAATGGACAATTAACATTAATGCACTAGTTTGCTGCTAGGAAAGTAACGATCGTCACTAGCAGACAGATTCGGGAAAATGAATTAGCAAAAAAGCGATCGCCCCCTCTACCTCGGCCAATCCAAACTCTAAGAGAGGATTGCAGCGGAAGTGAGGAGGCGATGGTTTAGTAAATTGCGAAGAGTTGAGAACTCAGGCGTTTAATATTCAGGCACAGAAGGATCGATTTCCCGACTCCAAGCTTGAATACCACCCTTCACATTGGTTCCAGTGATGCCTGCTTGCTTCAGGATGCCGAGAGCCTTAGCCGATCGTCCGCCCATTTTGCAATGAGCGATCAAACGATGACCATTCAGGGCTTCTTTGACTTTAGCCACGCCTTCGCCGCTTTCAATGTCGGGGAGGGGCACCAAAATAGCGCCAGGAATCTGGGCAATTTCGTACTCATTCGGGTTGCGGACATCGATCAGCACAAAGTCATCCGCACTGCTGTCGAGCAGTTGCTTCAGGTCTTGCACCGTCATCTCAGGAATTTCCGCTTGTTGCTGGGCTTCCGCTGCCTTAGCTTGGGGAATGCCACAGAACTCTTCGTAATCTACCAGCTTCTCGATTACGGGTCGCACCGGATTGGGCCGCAGCTTCAGCTCCCGGAATTTCATCTCCAAGGCGTTGTAAAGCAGCAAACGACCGCTCAACGTTGTCCCTTTACCTAGAATGATTTTGACCGTTTCGGTGGCTTGAATTACGCCAATGATTCCAGGCAGAATTCCTAGAACGCCGCCCTCAGCGCAGGAGGGTACAAGTCCTGGCGGTGGGGGTTCGGGATAGAGGTCACGGTAGTTGGGGCCGCCTTCGTAGTTGAAAACCGTCGCTTGGCCTTCAAAACGATAGATGGAGCCGTAGACGTTGGGCTTGTTTAGCAACACGCAAGCATCATTGACCAGGTAACGAGTGGGGAAGTTGTCGGTGCCATCCACCACAATGTCGTAAGGTTCAACGATATCGAGGGCGTTTTCAGAACTGAGGCGGGTTTCGTACAAATCAACTTGACAGTTGGGGTTGATTTCGAGAATTCGGTTCTTGGCCGACTCGATCTTGGGCTTACCCACCCAAGAAGTACCGTGAATCACTTGACGCTGGAGGTTTGAGTGGTCTACCACGTCAAAGTCCACAATACCAATGCGGCCAATTCCTGCTGCGGCTAAATAGAGCAGCAGCGGCGCACCCAAACCACCCGTGCCAATGCAGAGAACGCTGGCAGCTTTTAGGCGCTTTTGGCCTTCTAGACTGACTTCTGGCAGGATTAGGTGACGGGAATACCGTTCGTATTCGTCTTTTGTGAGTTGGATCTCATCCAAATTGGGATTGAGCATAGCAATGAATGCAAGGAGAGATGGGATAAGCGAGTTGGGAGAGGCTAAAACTAAGCAGCCTCAGCAATCCAAATATCTTCTGACTGGAACCGATGGTCTTCGGTCAGGCTCCAGCTACGCAGATCTATAACTTTACCGTGTTGAACGGAAACAATAATATACGAGTAGTGCGCCCAGGCGCACATTCGGTCCATCTCCGAAGGTGTAGCGGGATGATCGGGATGGGAGTGGTACACACCAACAATGTCGAGGTGGCGATCGCGTGCTTCCCGCTGAACTTGCAATATCTCGCGGGGGTCAATCCAAAAATGCTTGTGTTGGGTCACATCCCAATTGTTTGGCAACTCGATCACGTCCCCTAAATCCTGAGCCCAAACATTCTCAGTGGCGCAAACTTCAATCACAGTTCGAGACTCACTAGAATCTGAACTCACTTTTCCCAATAGCAAACCGCAGCACTCTTCTGGGTAAGTGCGCTCAGCCTGAGCCGCGATCGCTTGAATGTGGTGAGAGTCGAGTTGCAGAATCACGAACCAGTTGTCAAAAATTTTTGCTGAGCTAGATTATTTATTCTAAGTCAGAATCAACTCACCTGAGCGATGAAGTGAGATTTAGTGTGCTTTGCCTGCCCCTAAATATAGTTCACCCACTTTCGGGTCATAGAGCAAGTCACGTCCTGGACCTTCAAAGCGATCGCGCCCTGCCTCCAATACATAACCGCGATCGGCCATTTCCAGCGCCTTACGAGCATTTTGCTCCACCAGCACGATCGCCGTCCCGTTCTGATTAATTTGCTTAATTTGCTCTAGCACGTTGTTTACCAAAATCGGTGATAGCGCCGCCGAAGGCTCATCCAATAACATCAAACTTGGTTGTAGCATCAACGCTCGCCCCATCGCCAGCATTTGCCGCTGACCACCCGACAGAGTGCCCGCCCGCTGCCGTCGCCGACCCGCCAAATCAGGAAACATGGTGTAAATGCGATCCTTAGTTGCATCCAACGGCTCATTGCAGATAAAAGCCCCCATTTCTAGGTTTTCATCCACACTCAGCGATCGAAACACATTAGAAATTTGCGGCACATAGCACATGCCTCGCTGCACAATCTGGTTCGACTTCAAACCCGCAATACTTTCCCCCTGGAACGTAATCTTGCCGCGATTCGGGGTCAACAACCCAAAAACTGTTTTCGCCAGCGTAGACTTACCCGCCCCATTCGGCCCAATCACTGCCACCAACTCCCCCGGATACACTCGCATATTCACGCCTTGCAGAATATTCAGATCCTTCACATAACCTGCATAGACATCTTCAACTTCAAGCAACGGAGCAGAATGGGTCATGGGTAGGGGTTAGGAGTTAGGGATTAGAGAGTAGAAAGTTAGAGGTTGTCAGCTAAATTAAACCACCTTTTGGAGGGGGTCTGGGGGACGCAACCGTCCCTCAGCGGGGGTTTGGGGGCAGGTGCCCCCAAAGGTTCAGCTTCCTCAAGTCAGGAACTAACAACTAAGGCGTCTTCTGCAAATCAGGCCGCTCCTCCGGCACGATCGCCCCCTCCACCGGACAAACCTGCAAACAAATCCCGCAGTCAATACAGGTAGAAAAATCGATCCAATACCAATCAGTCCCTTTCGTGTTCTTACCAGGACCCTCATGAATACAGGCCACTGGGCAAGCATCTACACAATCGGCAACGCCTTCACAAATATTCGTAACAATCGTATGTGGCACAGTGTTCTCTCTCTCAAAAACGCAAAACAAATCAATCTGATTGCTTCTTCTAAGCTATCAGGATCAACCTAAAGATTCAGGACGAGATTAGGTGAGTGACTCTACCTCAGCAGAACCATCCACCTTAATCCAAACCACCTGGGCAATCCGGCGATCGCGCGCATATTCCCGCACCGCTTCTGGGGAGAGGCGATCGCCCAAATCTACCTCAACCCGCACCAACTCAGCCGACTCCCGCAACTTTTGGGCATAAGCAAAAGCTGCCGTATAAGCTTGAGCGCTTTCTGGCACCACCAACCAATCACTATTCGGTGTTTCCTGAGGCAATTGCTCGGTGGGCAACAGCACTTGATGCAAATCCTCGATATTGAGCGAGAAACCAATCCCAGGATACGTTTCTCCTTGAGGATGATACAGACCTAACAACTGGTCATAGCGTCCACCCTGGCCCAACACGCGCTGCCCCGTCTCCGCCTCACTCACCACTTCAAACACAATGCCTGTGTAATAGTCGAAGGTTTGAATCAAGCTGAGATCGAGAATTAGGGGAGATCGGCCTGGCTGTGTAGCAAAACTATCGCTCAGCAGTTCCACCAAAGACTTGAGGTTGTTTACCGCTTCACGCTGAGCCGCATCTAGGTCTAAACTCGACACCTTTTGCAGCACATCCGCTGGGCGACCGCGCAGATCTACTAAAAACAGCGCCCGTTCCCGCAGTTCTGGCGAGAGTGGGAGAGTTTCTAGGGCAATGCGGTTTAAGTGGGCGATCGCTTGCCGCACCGTATCTTGCAGGTGGCTCGGAAACGGCGAGAGGAGCGATCGCGTTAGTCCTGCTTCTCCTAATACCAAGTGCCACTGAGCTAAACCGAGATTTTTCAGGCAGTCAGCCAGCAAAAGCAGAATCTCAGCATCTGCGACTAGGCCACCGCCGCCCAACAGCTCCACGCCTGCTTGGTAAAACTCCTGCTGACGGTTGTGATTGGCTTGAGCCGCCCGTCGGAACACATTGGCGTTGTAGTAGAGCCGTTGGGGATAAGCAGCACCCACCATCCGAGTCACTGCCGCCCGCGCGATCGAAGCTGTCAGTTCTGGCCGTAGCCCCAATACTTCATTCTCGGCATCTTGAACTTGAATCACCGTAGAGCGCTGCACCGCTCCCCCAGCCATCAGGGTATCCAGCCGCTCTAAGGTTGAAGTAATAATGCGGTGATAGCCCCAGCGATGAAACACTTGCTGTAGACCCTTCTCAATCCAGCGCTTTTGAGCCACATCGAGTGGCAGGAGATCTCTAGCTCCAGCAGGTGGTTGATAAACCATTATTTTTTCTTTCCACCAAACAAACCAAACAAACCACCACCCGAATCACGGGGTTTCTCGGACTGACCAGCCTTGGCTGGTTTAGCTTTACCGCCAGTCCCAGCAGACAGCTTATCTAATTTCTGCTTCGCTTCCAAAGCTATCTCGTCTTTGGGATTTAACTGTAGTGCTCGCTCAATATGAATCTTAGCCATTTTGGCCTGGTTTTGCTTCAAATACACCATGCCCAACAAGCCATGACAGCGGCTGTTATTTGGTTCTAATTTCAAACCGTCGCGGAGTTCCAAAATTGCTTGAGCAAAAGCGTTTCTAACAATCAGTTCTTCGGCCCGACGGCAATATTGTTCTACAGCGGTTGGCTTGGCTTGTGAAGCCGTAGAAGGTGCTGGAGCAGCATTCGCCGCTTGATTAGATTTACCTGCTTGATTAGAAGTTGCAGCACCCCCCGCAGCCTGATTTTTAGTCTGTGAAGACCCTGGAACGGCACCACCTTTGCGTAGGAGGTAGACAAAATTTAACTCACTAATTTGACCAGTCAGTTCCAGGATCTGATCTAGAGTTTGATACTGCTTAGTTGCTATCTCTTGTAGTGCCGTTTTGTAGGCATGGTCAACATCATTAGCTTTAGAGAGTTGTGTCGCTACTTCACTAAAGATTTGAACAGAATCTTTTTCTTTAATAGCCTGTTGACCTTTTAGCCGTACTAAGACTTCGTATTCGGCTCGTTCGCGATCTTGAGATAACTTCTCGTAAGCTGGATTAACGAGCTTGGATAATAACTCTGTGGCTTGCTGCTTTTCGTCCTCAGATTCGGATGAAAAGCTATCTGGATGGAGGTTACGCGCGATTTTAAGATAGCGTTTCCGAATCTCCTTAGCGTCCGAGTTGATTGGGACTCCCAAGATGGCGTAGTAGTCAGTGAAATCCAGCTTAAATAGCCCTCGGTCAATTTGAAAAGACATGGTTTGTGGTCTCACTTCCTACTACGTAAATGCTTCTAGTCTACTTTGCCTCGCAGGGGATGCATGCCTTAGGAGGGGTGGCTAGCATCCTGACTTAATACATTGTTATCACTTCTTGCGGCTGATGCAGCGCTCACCTGTAACAGTTCGCTGCTCAAAGCGCTGTGAATTTGCTGATTCGTGGCGAGAATCCGACCGGAAGGGATGACTACAGGACTTTGGTCGTAAGCTGTAACCTGTCCACCCGCTTCGCGAACCAACACAATGCCTGCTGCCATATCCCAAGGAGACAAGCCCCGCTCCCAATAGCCATCGAAGCGACCACAGGCGACATAGGCGAGATCCAATGCGGCAGAGCCGCTGCGACGCACCCCTTGAGTCAGGTGGGTGAGATGACAAAATTCGGCGTAATTATTGTCTGAGGTTTCACGGCGATCGTAGGCAAAGCCTGAGACTAAAAGGCTCTTGCTCAGTTCAGCGGTTTTTGAGACTTGAATGGGGCGGCGATCGCGAGTGGCTCCCAATCCTATAGCGGCTCGAAATAGTTCTTGGCGGAAGGGGTCAAAAATAGCTCCGACTTGCGGCATCCCCTCAATTAACAGCCCCACCGAAACTGCGGCGACAGGATATTGGTGGGCATAATTCGTGGTGCCATCTAAGGGATCGATCGCCCACAGATATTCGCTGGCCGTGTTGTCGAGCTGCCCTGATTCTTCAGCCAAAATCGGATGGTCTGGAACATGGCGACGCAGCACCTGAAGGATCGCTGCTTCTGCGGCCTTGTCCGCTTTTGTGACTAAATCTCCGGGACGACCTTTCTCCTCAATCCCTTCTAGGTGGCCCCAGTAATCTTGCAAGATGACTCCTGCTGCCAGCACTGCTTCCGTGGCAACGTCTAAAAAGATTTGGAGTTGTTCAGGCGATGGGTGGCTCATCTTTAATATTTATTCACAGTTTCTTATTGAATCACTGTTTTGCCACTTTCATGCCCTGAATATAAGGTTCTGGATCTTCAGCGACCCACCCTAAATTGGAGTTGTAGCGCACCTCGAAATGTAGATGAGTTGCTTTTGAACTAGGCGTTCCAGTGGTGCCGACCGTACCAACTAGCGCGCCCTTCTTCACGGTCTGGCCCGCCTTGACTTTGATGCTGCCTAACTGCGCATAGCGGCTCTGCCTTCCACCCGCATGATTAATCACAACTAAACTGCCATAGCTGCCTTGCTGATCGGCAAAAGCTACCACACCATCGCCTGCCGCTAGAACATTGGTGCCGACTGGAGCTGCAAGGTCAATGCCGCTATGAAAAGCCACTTGAGCGATCGCAGGCTGTAGCCGCCAACCGTAGCCGAGCAGCACCGTCGCCGTGGTGGGCAGCGGGTAGCCTGTCAAGCCATAGTTATCGCGATCTTTGGGACTGATGCTGGGTGGAGCAGAGCCGACTGGAGACCAATTCACGCCAGGGACAAAAACGGTAGCAGGTTTGGCTGAGCAACCATTGACTTCAAACAGCACATCAGCCCGCACTTTGTAGGTAGCCGCGACATCCCGCCAAGTTTGGCCTGCCGGAACGCTTACCTGCACCCCGTTGTAAGGCGGAATCACAATCTCTGCGCCAGGAGTTGCTTTGCCACTCCTTAGGCTGGGATTGAATCCCATCAAAGTTGCAGGAATCAAATTATATTTCTGGGCAATACTCTCTAGCGTTTCACCCGACTTAACCTTGTAGCGAGTCAAGCGCTCTAATGCAGGCTTTGGACAAAGACTGGAGGTTTGAGCGATCGCTCCTGGCCGTATCCCTGAACTGACTTCCGGCGTTGCAGCACTACTGTTGAGGGGATACCAAGTGAGCCAGAGCAGAGTGGGTAGAGCAAACCAGCGAGAAAAACTCATGGGTATCATATCTGGGGGAGTCAGAAGTTAGGAATTGGAAGTCAGAAGAACTGCATCTATTTTGACTCCTGTTTTCTGACTGCTGTTTCCTAGCTTTATTGAATCGCAATCATGAGCGATCGCCTAGCTCGGTCCGATTTTCCTGCTCAGAAGCACCATCGATTACAGTAGAGGTATGTTTTCCTGCGCCACTGCCATTCAGTGTTGAGACTATGAGTTTGTCGTTCAAACAACTAACGATTTACCTAGCTTTATTAGCCATTGGCGGTGGTGCAGGAGCGTGGGGTAACCGCTACCTCACCGCAGAGCGAACTACTTCATCTGGCGGGCTAGCACCTTTTCTTCAACCACAGACTCAGAAGCCGTCTGCCCGTACCACTGCTAGCCTACCCATCTCCCCTACCAGCCCTAACTTTATTGCCGCAGCAGTCGAAAAGGTAGGGCCTGCGGTGGTGCGAATTGATTCAGCCCGGACAGTGACGGGTAATGTGCCAGAGGCGTTTAGAAACCCCATGTTCAAGCGCTTCTTTGGTGGTGAAGCTCCTATTCCAGAAGATCGTGTGGAACGAGGGACAGGTTCTGGCTTTATTTTGAGTGCAGATGGCCGCTTGATGACCAATGCCCATGTCGTGGCTGAGGCTGATACTGTAAAAGTGACGCTGAAAGATGGTCGCAGCTTTAACGGCCAAGTGGTTGGGACTGATCCAGTGACGGATGTAGCGGTGGTCAAAATCAGTGCTTCTAGCTTGCCTGTGGTCAAGTTGGGCAAGTCTCAATCTTTGGTGCCAGGACAATGGGCGATCGCGATCGGCAATCCTTTAGGTCTAGATAACACCGTCACCGCTGGCATTATTAGTGCTATTGGCCGCTCTAGTTCGCAAGTGGGAGTGCCCAACAAGCGGGTGCAATTTATCCAAACCGATGCAGCGATTAATCCGGGCAACTCCGGCGGACCTTTGCTGAACGAGCAGGGAGAAGTGGTGGGTATCAACACAGCCATCCGAGCTGATGCTCAAGGGTTAGGCTTTGCCATTCCCATCGAGACAGCAGAGCGCATTGCCGAGCAACTATTTCGCAGTGGTCGTGCTGAGCATCCTTACTTAGGCATCCAGATGGTTGACCTAACGGGCGAAATTAAAGAGGAAATCAACCGCGATCGTGAGTTGGGCATTAAGGTAACGCAGGATCAAGGCGTTTTGATTGTTAAGGTTTTGGACAACTCACCCGCTGCCAAGGCAGGTTTAAAGCAGGGAGACGTGATTCAAAAAATTAACGGCAAGTCGGTTAGAACTGCTTCGGAAGTGCAAGAGATGGTGGAAGCGAGTGTCGTAGGGGCCCAGCTCAATCTCGAAATTAACCGCAACGGCAAAGCTCAACGCTTGCGGATTCAACCCAGCGCTTTTCCGACTGAAGAAATTGGCTGATCTACTATCTCTCTCCCCCTCCCTGGCAGGGAAGGGGCCGGGGGTTAGGTCAATCTTCGCGATCCTAAAAATTTCTTTTTGAGCTTGTCGGCTATTGGTTAGAAGGGGGGTCTTCGTGAAGAGACATTGAACCCGCTAAAACGCCTTCCAGTTCCATGCGTTGCTCCATCTGGCGCAGGAAATAGCCCGTCATCATGGCAGAGGCGAGCAGCCCTGCTAAGTTGTCACGATCGGTCGTAATTTGAACGTTAAAGCCTTCACTGGGCAACATTCCCACTAAACCCTGAACGTTATGGGAAATAATTTGTTTTACCTCCGGGCTGACCGACTTGGCAACCCGTGCTAGCACCTCAGGTGACTGATGTTGCAGGTATTTCAGCAACGGATTTGCTTGAGCATTTTCGGGGTCAGAGCCAAGGAACTTAGCACTTTCAGGGTTAAAGACCATAAGGACGCTAAAGGGTTTGCTTGCTTATTTGTACTATTGTGGCACTTCCACCCACCTCTGTGACCAGTCTCAAAAAGGTGAAAATTCCGAACCTCTAGGGACGGGTAAGGGGTGGTTGTCGAATGGCAAAATTTAGGATTCGTCAGCAGGCTCTTGAGTTTGTGGCTCTAAGGCGATCGGGAGTTTGTCTACCTGGAAATACTGGTGGAACTTCTCGGTGACTTGTAACCAATAGGATCGACCATCTGATTGCCGCCGTTTCCGCACAAAGCCTTGCTCGACTAATTCTGGCACATGCTGATAGGCACCTGAACCGCGCAAATTCACCAAATCCGCCTGAGCAATTGGCCCCCGTAAAGCGATCGCCGCTAAAGTTCGTAAAGCCCCCACCCCTAAATCTACTGGAATTAAGGTTTGCACCAGTTTGTGAAACGCTGGACGCAGTTGCAAGCTGTATCCTTCGGGCGTTTCTACCACTTCTAAGGCACTGTCGCGATGAGCATAATCGGTCATGAGCTCGATCAAACCTTCTTCTGCCGTAGCGCGATCGCAGCCTGCATATTTGGCAATCTCACTGAGCGCCAGCGGTTGGGCCTTTAAGTAGAGAATCGCTTCGATGGTGCTAGCGAGTCCCGTCTGTTTTGGCGGTTCTTCCCACAGCGTTGGTTGATCGCTCAATCCAGATTACGTCCTGTCAATTCAACAAAAATATCTTCTAAGTTGGAAGGTCGCACCATCATACCAGTCTTGTTTGGTTGCCGATCCAGATAGATATTCGCTTGCTCTAGATCAGGGAAAAATTGGTAATCCCACTTGTCGCCTTTCTGGGTCATCACCAAGCCTTCGCCATACTTCTGCTTGAGTTCGGAGAGCGTGCCTAACTCGATCAACTTGCCCGCATCCATGACGCCGATGCGATCGCACAGATACTCCACTTCATCCATGTAGTGCGTGGTGAGCAACATCGTCATGCCCTGCTTGTTCAAGTCGCGGATGATTTCCCAGAGGCGGCGGCGAGTTTGTGGGTCTAAACCGACAGTTGGTTCGTCGAGAAACAGAATTTCTGGCTCATGTAGCAAGGCACGGGCAACCTGTAAGCGCCGCTTCATCCCTCCGGACAAGGTTTTGACCAAATCATTCCGGCGATCGCTCAGTTCTACATACTCTAGCCAGCGATCGATCCGTTCTTGCCGGACTCGATTGGGGATATGGTGCAAACGGCCATGAAATTCCATGTTCTCCCAAACGCTCAGATCGCCATCTACGCTGGTTTGCTGCAACACCACACCAATCCGTTGCTTCACCTGAGCCGCATGACGCACCACATCAAAATCAGCAATCTGAATCTGGCCTTGGCTGGGTTTAGTCAGCGTCGTTAGCATGCGAATTGTGGTGGATTTCCCTGCACCATTGGGGCCGAGTAGGCCAAACATCTCCCCTGATTTGATCGTGAGTGAAAGATCCTGAACGACCGGGCGATCGCTATAGGTTTTGTAGACGTTTTGCAGGGAGATCGCAGCAGACATGAATAAGCGAAATGAAACCAATCTTTACCCTAGCACCGATGAAAGCCTTAGACCTCTACAGGTTGGCGATCGCGACAGGTTCAACCGAATCGGCCAGCTCAAAACCAAATACACGCGAGTAGAAATAGAGTTCGCCGTCCAGCGATCGCTTAATGTTTTCGGCTTTGCGGAAGCCATGCTGTTCGCCTTCAAAGGCAATGTAGGCGACGGGTAAGCCCTTCGATTGCAGCACTTCTACCATTGCTTCGGCTTGGCTAGGCGGCACAATTTTGTCCTCCAAACCTTGGAAGAAAATCACTGGGCAAGAAAGCTGATCGCAGAAATGGACAGGCGATCGCGCTTGATACAAATCTTGCCGTTCGGGATAGGGGCCGATTAAGCCATCGAGATAGCGGGATTCAAACTTGTGCGTATCTCTCGCCAACGCCTCCAAATCGCTGACTCCGTAGTAGCTCGCGCCTGCCTTGAATACATCGCGGAACACCAAAGCACAGAGCGTCGTATAGCCTCCAGCGCTTCCGCCATCAATCACTAAGCGATCGCCATCTGCCAAACCTTGCTCAGCTAAAAAACGGGCTCCATTCACACAGTCATCGACATCGACAATGCCCCACTGCCCTTTCAGCCGCTCCCGGTATGCGCGACCATATCCGGTGCTGCCGCCGTAATCTACATCTAAAACAGCAGTCCCCCGACTCGTCCAATACTGAATGCTCAAGCTCAAAAGCGTAGAAGTGCCAGCAGTGGGGCCACCATGACTTTTGACGAGTAAAGGTGGTTTTTCTCCGTCGGGTGCGGTGTAGTCTTGGTTGTTCGGTGGATAGAAGAAAGCGTATGCAGTCAAACCATTCTCGGTCGGAAACTCGATCGCTTGTGGTTCCGAGAGATAGCCTGGATCAACCTGAAGGTGGCTGGCGCGCTGCAAAACAGTGGTTTCGCCTGTAGCTAAATCGAGTCGGGCGATCGCCAGTGATTCGGTGGGGGAGCCCGTCAAAAACACCGCTTGCCCCGCTGCTACTTGCAACCCTCGCACCACTGTATAAGGAATGGTGATTGCCTGAAGTTCTTGAGTGGTTGGGTTTAGCCTAGCGAGATGGGTAGTGCCCTTCTCGACATAGGTGCAGATAATTTGCTCACTGCCACTACTCGTATCAAACCCGTAGGTAGACTGACCAAACACCCATTGGGGTTCACCAAACTCAGCGGCGCGATCGCATAACGCTTCTACCTGACCCTGCTGCCAACGGTACAGATTCCACCAACCTGTGCGATCGCAGATAAAGTGCAGGATGCCGCTCGGAGACCATTCTGGCTGAAAGATCGATTCTGTGATGCCGCCTGCTACTTTTTCAGGTTGCCTCAGAGAACCATCGGGATTAAACGCAGCGACCCACAGCTCGGTACCATCCCAGGGCATATTGGGGTGGTTCCAGGTCAACCAGGCTAAGTGCGAGCCATCAGGGCTGAGGCGTGGGGAGGAGTAGAAATCATTGCCAGCTACTAGGATTTGTGGTTCTGAGTTGCCCTCCAAATCTAGGCTGGCAATTGTGTTGACGGGCTCCTGTTCTCCAGCCGTATGGTCTTCTTGCACACAGATAAAGCGCTGCCGTGATTCGTCTACCACGCCATCGGCATAGCGCCAGTTGCCTTCCGGTGTCAGAGCTTGCGGTTCTGAACCTAGCGTTTGGCGATAGAGGCGTTGATCAGCAAAGTGACTGAAGTAGACGGTGCCTTGGTGAACCACATAAGCTCCCCCACCATATTCATGCACTCGTGTCCGCACATTGAAGGGAGCGGGTGTGACATCTGAAGTTTGCCCATCGGGAGTCCGGCGCACCAGCACTGTTCGGCCTGCCTCTGTGGGTCTTAGCTCTAGCCAGTAGATATCCTCTCCGTCTAAGGCTGCCTGACTGAGGCCAATGGTACCTGTAACAATCAAATCTGAAGTAATGGGGGACTTCCAGGTACCGTAAGCGGCAACTTGGGATGAGGGCATGAGTATTCTCCAAAGGCGGGTCAGCGGTTCCTAAAATTGAGGATAGAAGCTTTTTCGCCTTCCGGATCGTCTTAACCCAGAATCAGCCCCCAAACCAACCATGAGAGCCAAAATCGTTGATGACATTCTGTTCCTCCACCATGAGGATGTCCCGCCTTACAAGAAAGGTGGGTCGATGGTGCGGAATAGCTACTTCTGGGCCTTACGCTCGATCGCTGGGAGAGCGAACCGCGATCGCGACTGGGAATACGAAGCCGAAATCTGGCCTGCCCTGCAACGAATGCTGATCTCGTTTAGTGAATCTGGCTATCTAGGCTTGTCAGAAACTATTTTGGAGTTTCCCTTAGACCAAGGTGAGCTTCCAGCGGTGCTGCGCCCGGTTTCCACTTGGCAAACCGAGTTGCCCGATGAGCCAGAAGATGAGCTTTACGAATCTGGTTCCAGAACCATCTGAGGCGCTAATAGCGTTCCTTCCGGTTCCTGAATCTGCTGCGATACGCCCAAAAGCCGTCCATCCTCATGGTGAATCCGTACCGCCAAACTTGCCTCTGCGGACGCAACCGATTGAAATAAATATTGGTCTAGGGGCTGAAACACTCGTTGCCCCCAACACCAGCGCCGCGCCAATTCAGGTGAGAGGGTGATCGAGGGTAGATGCTGCAAAACGCTCAGGGGAGCGATCGCTTCAAAGGTGCCTGCCTGTAGCTGCGCTTCTAAATCGGCAAAGGTGAGGCTCTCCGCTAACGTGAGGCCACAACTCTCCGTACGACTCAAAGCGGCCAACGTGCCCCCCACCCCTAAGACTTCGCCTAAGTCCCGCGCGATCGCCCGGATATAAGTGCCCGGACCACAAGCAATCGCCAAATCGAGTTCGGGAAAGTCACCCGGTCGCCAATCCAGCACTTCAATAGCAAACACTTCCACGGCACGAGGCTGCACTTCAATCAGGGTTCCCGCCCGAGCCAAGCTATAAAGCCGCCGACCTTCAACTTGGACGGCACTGTAAGCGGGAGGAATTTGCTGCAACGGTCCCTGGAACTGCGGTAGAGCTGCTTGCACCGCTGCCAAGGTTAAATTCGGCGTTGCTTGCGCTGACAGGGTTTCTCCCTCTAAGTCATCGGTTGCAGTTTTAACTCCCAATCGCACAGTGGCGCGATACGCTTTATCCGATCGCAGAAATTGCAGGAGACGAGTGGCTCGCCCAATTGCGACTGGTAATACTCCAGTAGCTGCGGGGTCGAGAGTGCCGCCATGTCCCACCCGCTTCAGCTTCAGCAAGCGACGCAGCTTAGCCACACAATCATGGGAAGTCATTCCCGCTGGTTTATTTAAGTTCAAAAACCCTTGCACAGTCTCAGTTCAAGCTCTCATTGTGGTGTACGGTCATGGGTCGGCTAGCCAACCTATTACAAGTTCAGAATTAGTTAATCTTTCTAAGGAGTGAGACACTGAGTGTCGCTTGGTTTTTGCGCCACAAACCAATAATTCTGACAGAACGGGGAGAAAATGTAGCTCAAAGTTGTATCCGCTAGCTGCCAGCCTTGAGCGATCGCTGCCGAGGTGCGAATCCTTCCAGGCAAGTTTCCCCAAAAGTTGCGAGGCAAAACTCCATAACGCTGCACCTCTAACAGGTCATAGCCGGCTGCTTGACACAAAGCTTGAATAGACTGGCGAGTATAGCGATAAAGGTGGTGGTGTTTGTTGGGGACTAGCGCGGCGATCGGATCAATCCAACTGAATTGATTGGGCAAGTGATAGCAAATGAAATAACCGCCCGGTTTAAGCAGGCGAAAAATCTCTTTTAAGCTGGCGATTTCATCCCCTCCGGTTTCTCGTACATGCTCTAAAACGCCCACAGAAACCACCGCATCAAATTGTTGGTCGGCGTACGGGATGGCGATCGCATCCGTTGGGGTGCCTTGCTTAAATTCGTAAGCCAATTGATCTAATTTTTGTCGTAAGTAAAAGTCTTCAAAAGCATAACCATAGGCTTGATAATCAGAGCGGGCGAGGAAATAGGAGAAGTGACCATTGCCACAGCCCCAATCTAAAACCGCACTTTTTGGCGCTACATATTGCTGCAATAACTGGTAAAGCTTTTGGTACTGCTCGGCACTGGTGATGCTTCTAAATTGGGATAAATTACACTGACGATCTTGGGCTTGCAGTGCAATTAATTCCCCGATAATTTGTTGATGTTTAGGCTCAAGTACTGGCACAGATAAATTATCTTAAGAGAGACAAAAATTGCGTTCCTTTAGAACTGTATGCGCTTTGGTCAAGTCTTGAACAGCGCGATCGCGGTTCATGCGCTCAGAAGAAGCTTAATTTTAGGGAACCGTGGGGACTAGCTCCTCCAGTGGGACGGGCGCGGGTAATGGCTCCGAGGGAGAGGTTGCAGGGAGAGCAGGGCCAGGTTCTGGCGGTACGGTTGGTTCTTCTGTCTCACCATCTAGGGCTTGGGCCAATTGAGCAGCAGTAAAAGATTGTACTAAATCTAGTTTTAGGGGCGCTCGGCTGATGTTAGCGGCATAGGCAGAAGTTAAGTAAGGTCGAAATTGCTCTTGATTTGTGATGTGAGTTTTAAAGAAAGCCACGCTTAAGGCTTGGATATAGCGGTAAGCCAACGCTGGAGCTGCTCCAATCACTGGGGTCGGAATGGGCACAACTTCACTATTGGTAGCAGAAGCGCCAATGGCCGAGAAGTGAGTAGCCCCATTCATCAGCACTAGATACTTTTCTGGCATGGTGAGCCAAGTAAACGGTCGAATTTGCTCCGGCAAGGCAGGCGCAACTGTGTCGGCATTGGCAGCAATCATCATCAACGGTACTTGGATTTGGCTCAAACTCGGTTCTCCAAATACAGTGCTATCAACCGGATTAATCGCGATCGCGGCTTTAATGCGAGGATCTCGCAACTCGTACTGCCGTCCTGCCAATTCCCGCGCCCGACATTGCAACAACAGCGATAAGTTCAAAGACTCATTGCTGCGCTGACAGTTCTCGGCCAATTGCTCAAAGTTCAACGTTGCCCCAGCTACGGAGAGGGCTGTGTAGCCTCCGAAGGATTGCCCTACTACTCCCACTTGTTGTAGATTAAGCCGCCCTCGAAACAACGGCTCAGACTGAGACCGCCGCTCCAACTCATCCAGCAAATATTTAACATCCAAGGGGCGATCGACAAACTCAAAGGATTCAGCGACATCAGTGGCTGTACCACTCAAGAGTGCCTGCAATCGACCCGCATTACTCCCCAAATGCTCTGGCAAAGCTACCACAAAGCCGTAGGAAGCCAGATGCTTAGCCAAATAATCGAAGGTCGTGCGATCTGACCCCAACCCGTGAGAAATCACAATCACTGGAGCTGGGTAAGGTCGGGCCTGGTTTTGTGCGGCGCTGGCCAAAGGCATGTAGATATCAACTGGAAACACCCGTTCTCGAGGAATTTCTATCGGCGGGCGATTGGGAAATCGTTGAATAGTTTTGCGGGTGCGATCGCTCAAAGTAATGGTGGTTTTCTCCCACTCAAATTCTCCCGTTTGACGCAAGTCCGCGAGGGCAGAAAAATCAGTCACAGGTGCCAAAGCCGCTTCTGCCGTTGCTTGTTGGCTAATTGCGACAGAGGCTTGCCTTGTTTGCTCCACAAATTCATCCAAGGCATTAGCAATTTCTAGGCTGCGACCCAAGTTCACTCGAATGCCATCCGTGGGAAATTGCCGCATCACATTGAGCAAGGTCAAGCCCTCCGGCTGAGCTGCTGCCAAAATCAAGGCCGAGCGAATGGCATAAAACCCAGTCTGACGCGCCTCTGTTTGAATCACTTGGCCCAAGCGCATGAGTAACGTTTCTGCTTGGGGGGTGTAGAGGAACTGAGAAACGGCGACCGACGAAAGTTGAATTGGTGTGAGTAGAACTTCTCGTAAATCTTGCAGCTGTTTGGGGTCTGCATATTGAGCGTAAGCCGCTAAATCATCATTGATGGTGCCCGTTCTGGCATAAGTCTCTAATGTGTCTATGGAAATGGAGCGTTCGACGGAGCCATAGGAGACGTAAACACGTTCTGCCGCCGCCGCTGGGTGAGTGAGACTGGGTAGTAACAGCCCACTGCTCAGGGCTCCCAGTCCTAAAAGAGTCCAACGTTTTACAGGGTGAGTCTGAACAACGCGATGGTCAGGAGAAACGAATTGCAATTGCCACCGCCGCAGGGTCAGGGCCACAAAACTAGACAATAAGAAATTCATGGGGTTGCACTCAGGGCTTCTCGTCACACCACGCAGGGTGAGCAGTCAGTTGGGCAATGATTTTTTAGGTAGCGACTGGGTACCTGAAACCTTATACGCTCATATGTGCGATTGATCCAGTACATTTCCCAATTTCTAACCTTAGCAATTGAGACTGAGTTTGCTGCTCAATTGTTCAAGGATTTGGCAGCCTTTGACTCCCTAAGCTAGATTAAGAGCGATCGCTAGAGGTCTGAGATCATGGGTGCTTTCACACCTCAATCAAAGCAAGCCCTACACAAACAAGCCAAAACTCCGGGTTCAGGTTCACTGCGATCGCCTCAGCAAATTGTCGTCTTGGCTGGCTCAGGCATCCTGCTATCTTTAGGACTTTGGGTTGTCTTAGTGGTGGGGGAATATGTGACGATTGGAGGCGTACCCTTCTCGGTCATTGTCAGCTTTCTTCAAGACAACACCGCCAGAACTGCCTATTTTGAGGGCAACAGTACCCAAGTGCACGATCGCCTCAGCGAAATGGGCGTTGAGGAGCAAATGAAAGGCTATTATCGCGATCGCATTGCCGATGAAGTCAAGCTAGATCAACATATCCATCAAGTGTTGTACGATCGCACAGGCTATGTGGGTCAAGCTTACCGGGTGAATGCTCAAGGAATTTTAGTACTGCGGCAACCTGTCATCAGACCTTAGAGCCTTCGTCATGCTGCTGTTTTATTCAGCACCAACAAAAAAGAGTGCCAACAAAAATCCGACTCTCGAACTTAAAGCATTCAAGAATCGGATTTTGATTTTGCTCAGAGGCTAGAACTAATCTGAGGCCCGACGCTTAGGAAAGCATGGCTCGGCTATCTTTGCCGATCTCGCTGATATCCTTGCCGAGGAGTTGCGCGATCGCTTGCCGTTCCAGCGCTGGCTGAGAGGGAATTTCTTGGCGAGCATCGGTGATCAACCAGTCGAGGGCTGCCGCTTGGACATCAATCGTTGCCCCGGTTTTATCAACACAGTAGCGACCAAAGACCAGCTTATCTACCAAGCGTACCCCAGGACCTAGCCGTGAGTATTCAAAGATCACGCTGTTGTCAACGGTTGCCCCACCACAAATGCGGCAGTTAGGGCCAATGTAGGTGGGACCAACAATCTTGGCTCCATCTTCAATTCGAGTCATGCCGCCGATATAGACTGGGCCTTGAATATCAACTTTGTCCCAGTTCACGGCTACATTTAATCCGGTGTAGATGCCTGGTGCGACTTCATGTCCTGGAATTTGCACATTCTTAACGTCGCCCTGCAAAACTCCACGCACCGCGCGCCAGTAGTCAGGCACCTTGCCGATGTCCACCCACTCAAAGTCCATTGTGACGCCATAGAAGGGCGCAGCCATTTCTACGAGTTTGGGGAACAACTCACCCCCAATGTCAAACTCGCAGCCTGAGGGAACGTAATCTAAAACTTCAGGCTCAAAAATATAGATCCCTGTGTTGATGCTGGTGCTGAGGGCTTCATCTACAGCAGGCTTTTCTTGGAAGGCTTTGATGCGACCTGACTCATCAGTTACCACAACCCCGTAGCTGGAGACTTCTTCCCTGGGCACGGATTTCATGATTACAGTGGCGATCGAACCTTTTTCTCGGTGCCATCTCACGGCCTCGGTAAGGTCAAGATCAATCAGGGCATCGCCACACATCACCACAAAGGTGTCGTCGAAGAAAGGGGAAAAGTCTTGAATTCGGCGCATGCCTCCTGCCGAGCCTAGCGCTTCACCGACCAACTCACCATCTACAATGCGCCCTTCAAAAGAGTAAGCAATTTGGACGCCAAACTTCTGCCCGTCTCGGAAGTAGTTTTCAATTTCATGGGCTAGGTGGCTGACATTGACCATAATCTCGTCAAAACCATGCTGGCGCAGGAGTTCTAAGAGAAATTCCATCACTGGCTTTTGCAGGATTGGAATCATGGGCTTGGGAATGGTGTAGGTAATCGGACGAACGCGCGTACCTTTACCAGCTGCCAGGATCATGGCTTTCATAAATATTTATCTCTCACCCTAGACCACTACACTGTCAATAATCGATACATTGTTTGGCGGTTGAGTTCCAGTGCTGTGGCACTCGCTCTCCTCCCCCTCTCATTACCAAACGGCCTCAATCAGCCGCTTTGGAAAAACTCGTATTGATGCAACCCAATGGTTTGTAGATAATCTACCAACCATTCTCTTCATTGATCTCAACTTGACTGCCCAACCCGGCAAAATTTATCACTACCAGACATAACTGGCTGGGAGTCGCCAAGATGCTAACAGATCTTTTACATTCTTGGTGAAACTGGCTTGGTAAAACTGGTGATCTGTTTTGCTAGGATGCCCCGCTTATTCGGATACCGCAAAAATAGGCAATTCTGCGAGACTCCGAACTTTTAAGTCTTGGTAAAATTCCTCCTGCGATAACTCTACTTTGGACTGAGCGGACAAAAATAGTAGCGCCCAGAAGATGGCGACGCGATCGCTAGTGCTGTGATGCGAGCCATTAGATAAGCCAGGAAGATCTAATTCTTGCTGAGCAGCACCCGACCATAGTTTTATCAACAAATCAAAGTCTAGCCAATCTTCTCCTTGGGAGATTTTTAGCCATTGGGTCGCCAGAAACTGGTCTAATGCGGCTGCCACTTCGGAAAGGTTTTCTTGGTGCGCTAGTTGCGCGATCGCTCGGACTGCTTGGCTGCGCGATTGGGGACGGGGGCGACGGGGGCGAGTGCGGGGAGCGGCTTCGACCATGCTTGCGGCCATCAGTTCCAGTTGCTCAATCAGCTCCTGCAAGGTGACTCGGCGGTTTTGCGGCGGTTTTGCCACCGCTCGTCGCCGTAAGCGCCGTTCTAGATGTAGTGGCATCTGAGTTTCCATCAACCCATCTGGCTCTAGGAATTCCCCCTCGTCGAGCACTTCAACTTCAGAAGATTCGGCCCGGACTAACGTGTCAGCTTTGAGGAGCACCAACATGGAGGCGTATAAAAAAGCCTGCCCAGAACGAGACAGATCGGCTTCGTAGGTGGCTCGGTTCATTTCTACCGTGTCGCTGGGAGTCAATTCACTCAAAAAGCGATCGATCACCTCAATTACTTGGACATCCCAAGGGTCAATTTCACCCCGCTCTGCCAACTCGGTCAGTAAGGCGATCGCGCTTTGGGCCAGAGACAGAACCATGCCACCAATTCCTACTTGCTGTTAATGCGAACAAAGGCAACCGCCGCTAAGACAATCAGGCCCAGCAAGAACACTGGCACCACCAAACTCCAGAGACTATCAGGGTTAGTCAAATCAGCAGTCCACATCCCAGCCAGCCTCCCAGCAGTCTAGACTTCTTGGGCCATAGAATCAACCGCAGGCAGTAGGGGTTGCTGGTTTTGAAGTTCTGCTTTGTAGCGATCGAGGTCTTGTTCTAGCTCTTCAATGCGTTGCTCCCGCTCTTGAACTTGTTGCAAGCCTTTGCGAATTTCCAGCATGTGTTGTAGTTGGGCCCAAACGCTGAAGACCCAGGCCAGTACTGCACCCACGCCCAAGGCCAAAATCAGTTCTACGGCTAGGGGAGCCTGAATTTGGATATCTCGAACAATATGAATGGTGGCAGGTTCGGTATTTTCTAAACTGAACAAGACCAAAGCTAGCGCAATGACAAAGATGATTAAAAAGTTAATCTGGCGCATTCATCAACTCCTCAATTTCACAGGTCTGGCTAACTTCACAAGTTTTTTAAGCATCATCAGGACTGTAACTTAAATCTCAGACCCGATATCTGAAGAAAAGCTTAGCAGCCTGCTCACTCGATCGAATGGTTCTGTATGGTTCAGTGAATTAGCGGCGCACCTGGTTCTCTTCTGGCAAAACTTCTGTAGTAACTACTTTGGGGCGGTTGATCTCCCGAATTGCGTCAATGGTGCTCTTAATGGTGCCTGCGATCGGAACTGCGACTAAAACGCCGAGTAATCCCGCAATTTGCGCCCCCATCAATATGGCGATAAAAATCCAAATGGGGTTTAGTCCGGTGAAATTGCCCATCAATCTAGGAGCCAAAACATTGTCCTTAATCTGCTGCATCAAGATTGCGGCAAAGGCCACCTGTAGCGAGAGCCAAAAGTCTTGAAACATGACTAGCAGGATCACAATTCCAATTCCCAACGTCGCTCCAATAAAGGGAATTAGCTCAGCCACGCCAATCAACAGGGCAAAGAGCAGCGCAAAGGGCACCCTCAGCCCGATGAAAATGGGAATCAGCGTTGAGAACATAAAAAATCCCAACAACAACTGACTGATGAAAAAGTTTTGAAAATTCAGGCGCAGAGAGGCGCTGAGCGGTAAACCAATGCTGGCTGGCAACAAGTTGACTAAGCCTTGCCACATGCGATCGCCGTAGAGCAGCATATAAAAGGCCAGCACCACCACCAAAACCAAGTCGAATAGCCCCGAAACCGTTATGATTGCCAAACCCAATGCTTGACTGGCTAAGGCTTGTAACTGATTTTCGATTTGGTTGTTAATCCGAGTGCTAAAACCTTGGAGGTCTAACGGGAGACGATGTGCTTTCGCCCAAATGTCTAAAGAAGCTACATGACGCTGGCTATCCGCTAGCGACGCAGGAAGCTTGTCCACAAACTGAGCGGCTTGCTCCACCAAAATCGGGACCAAGGTTACACCCAGCACGACTAACAGCGCCAGTGCCAGCAGCAGAACCGCGATCACGGCTTGAGAACGGCTAATTTGAGTCCGTTCCAAGATCTGCACTGGATAGTTGAGCAGAAACGCCAAAATTGCCGCCACTACTAGCAGCGTGATCGAGTGCTCAAAGTAGCGAAAAACCTGCGACAGAATCCAAACGTTCAGAGCTACAATTGGGCCGCTCAAACCCAATAGAAACAAACGCTGGAGATTGTTTGAACGGCGCATTGTAGATAATCCGTGAGTCAGCAGCTAGCAGGGTTTGACTAACCTTCTGAGGCAGGAACTTGAGTCGAACCCGCTGTTTGTCCAGGCAGAGATTGATACTTCAAGTACCACCCACCCAGCACTAAAAAGACGATGATCACAGTGCCAATTCCTAACGGACTCGGTAGCCAAAAAGCTGCTTCTAAGTGGTTGATCTGGCCTGGCTTCAGCGTCCAGATCAATTCATGACCTTGCTGGCGACGCTCCGCACTAATGGCATTAGCTGCCGTATCGATGCTGCGGGCTCCCCAAGGCGTGTTGAGCCGAAACTCTAAGTCTAATAATGAGCTAGGACTTACCAACAAATCTCCATTGGCACTCGTGACACCGAGCGATCGCAAGTCGAGAGTATAACTGAGGCGATTCCGTAGCAGGAGCAAGAAGTTACTTTGCGACAGCTGAAAGTCTGACGTAATCTCAGGCAAAACTGGTTCGGCTCGTTTCGCCGTACCTTTTTGGGTTGACGGCTGCAAAAACTCGTTGAATTTAGTATTCAGATCAGCGCCACTACTGAAGGGGATGATGGCTGTGACTTCTTGGTTAGAGTTGCGGCGGATTTTGCCACCTAAGCGCCGAGTCCGCTGTTCGACTGTCTCTAGCCACTGTTGGGCGCTGGCTCCACTCAAGCTGGTCAGGCGATCGTCCAACTTGATGTGTTGGACGATTTCACCCCGGTTGGGACTCTCGAAGTTGATGCCGACATCATACTGAACGCAACCAGAAAGCAGTAAGGAAGCTAAGAGCATCATCCAAACCACTCGAAAGCGCCTAAGCTGCTGTCCTAGCTTTTGGGCGATCGCTTTTGTGACCGTTTTTGTGATTATCTGAGTTGGCCGACTTGAATGGCGAGTTGTGAGCGATGACTGCTTGATCGTTCTACCCACTGGCTTGACTCCCAGGTTGATTCCCATACTTGCTCATCCTATCTGTATCTGTTGCAGCGGCACTAGTCTGTAGTTAAGGTATGCAACAGCTTTTAGCTAAACCACCACAAACTGCCCAAGATTAGCGCCATCAGCCCTAAGGCGAACCAGAAAAAGTTGGCATTTCTAGAGCTAGCTTGACCGAGATTAAAAGGAGACTCCGGTTCTTCGGCTGCGGTTACTTTGCGCGGCGATCGCGCGGGTGCCGTTCCCGCACTGCCTCGCCGATCTTTAGGATCGCTTTCCGCTAAGGTTACCAAATCGGGAATCTGGGTCAACCATTCAGGGCGAGTATTTAGTTTGGGGGCTTCTAGGATATAGAGTAAGCGCTTACTTTGGGTGCGAGTTTGCCAGTCGGGGTGCCGAGTTAATTGCTGACACAGGGCGATCGCTTCGGGGCGCTGGTCTGCGGCTTCATAGGCTGTCACCAACCACATTTGCACCTCTCCACCCAAAGGAGATGTGCGGTTGACCAAAGCACTAGCTTTTTCTAAATGCTGCACCGACTGGCGATACTGTCCTCGCTCAAAGGTAGCTTTGCCAGCCTCGTATTCAGCTTCAACGATTTCTAGGTTTTCTGAACTCACGCTTCTTAAAGTTAGATCAGGACTGGGACTGGGCCAAGCATCAACATGCTTAACTTATTCGCCTTAAATCACACTACAAATCTGGAAGCTGCTACATTTCTGAGCAGCTTCGATGCTTTTTCTACCATCTAAAGCTACGGTAAAGCACCTTTCAAGATCCTAGCAAAGGGCGTTAGTCTAGATCTGAGAGCTAGCGATCAGTTGCTTTGAGAAATTCATACCTGTCAGGGTGTCGCCACGTTCAGCCTTGAGGTTCAGCTTTGGCTTAGTCAATCGCTCCTACTTTCGGGTCACCCTTATGTCTCACTCTTCTCAGTTACAGTCTGCTTTCCAGTTCAGTTTAATTTCAACCTTTGCTTTAGTAAGCATTGGTGGCTCTTTGCTAAGTGCCGCTCCGGTAGTAGCAGGTCAAAAAGTGACGATTAGGCGCGTGATTTTAGTCAACCAAGCACCTAATTATGTGATTTACCATCCACCTCAGATCGACCCCCTATTCTTGAGTCCCGCGATCGGCTCACCTAGTTTTTCTAATAACTATGGTTCCGTGGGTTATGGCTGTTTTCATCCCTGTATTACACCCTATCCTGCTGTGGGTGGAACGAGCCAGAACATTCTCAACGGCAGCGTGGTGAATTCTACCTTGGTGAATCCGGTGGTAGTCAACTCGCCCATCTACAACTCCACCTTGGTCAATCCCGTGATTATCGAGCGACCTCGGTATCGTCCTGGGGTGCGGGGGTCTTTTAGTATTTCGTTCTAGTCAGCGCCAACATCAGCCTTATTGCGGGCCAGGACAATTTCTCGCTTATCTACCATTGTCATCATGGCAGGCATGTCTGCCGAGACTCGTTTCTGCCAGTTCAACTCAGCTACTACTGCGTTAAAGGTCTTACCTTGAGTCATGCGGTAGCCAATTTCTTCTACGTCCTTCCAGCCCAAGCTGCTTTCGGTATAGGCCTTGGCCATCGTGATCAGTAGGTTTTGGTACTCGTTGCCTTCCTGCTTGGTCATCATGGTGTGGGGGATGTCGAGGACGCGATCGAAGCGGTGGTACCAAGTTTTTGGTTGCCGTGGTAGAACAGCGCGAAACATGGCTCTGTGATCGTTATTGCCGACAGCGCGATCGCTCTCGCTAGAAATGATCAGCATGGGAGCCACCGGATCTAGAGACTTGGAGCGAGTCAACACCTCTTGGCCAATATTCAGAAAAACTCGTAAGTTCGGCAACAAAAATCCAGAATAACCAACGGGAACGCTCCCTGGTTTGCTTTCCCACTGAAAATAGGAACTGGCCTTTTGCACGAACAAATCTATGACTTTGCTGCTGCTACTGAGGTAGGGAGCGAATAGCAGTGTGCGATAAATCTGCTGCGATCGCTCGAAGGCCAGCCAATTTGCTAGTGTCCCTCCCCCTGAAAGGCCACCGACAATCACCTGCTTTCCTAGTGCTTGTGCCTGCTGGAGCCATTGCAAGGCGAATTGCTTATAAATTGCTGGATCGCTTGGGAGCGGGGGAGGATTGTCAGGCCCCCAATTGCCAGTGACGCCATGCCCTGGCATTAAAGGAACCAACACGTTGTAACCCGCTTTGTAAAACGCCTCAGCTATGGGCTGAAACTGGTAGGGTGCGGCTGTAAAGCCATGAAAGAAGAGGCAAACTCGCTGGGTGGGTTGGGGGTGAAACCAGAACTTGGAGCGGCAGGCTTCATGACGCAGGGGTAGAGCATCTTCCCGCGCTTTTGCTTGCTTGGCGATCGCGGCAATCGTAGCAGAGTAATTGGGCATAAAACAGCCAGTTTGGTTTCTTTAGGGTTTGAGTTCAGCCTGGTGCGCTGCAACAATGGCCTTGAGGTCGAGCAATGCCATCATCACAGACAACTCCGCAGCCGTGCGTTGCTGAAGATTTAGCTCAGCTACAGCACCATCAAACGTGTTTCCGTGCAGCAAGCGATCGCCAATCGCCAACACCTCCGACCAAGTTAAGTTGCTTTCCACAAAAGCTTTTGCCAAGGTGATCAGCAAGTTTTGGTAATCATTCCCCTCCGCTTGGGTCATCATCGTATGTGGAATATCTAGGGCTTCGTCCAGACAGTGATACCAAGTTTGAGGCTGAAGCGTTCGGGCAGCTTGCGCCAAGGCTTGGTGATCCTGAGGGTTAGTAGCGCGATCGCTGGCACTAGAAATCACAAACATGGGTGCGGCTGGGCGATGAGCCACGCGGTCGAGCAACTCTTGGCCTAGATCCAAGAACAGGCGCAGCGTGGGAATCCGGAAGCCATCATAGCCATGATGCCCAGGCTCGTCTTTGTTCAACCATTCAAAGTAGACAGGCAGAATTTCTACCAAAAAATCGACTAATCGATTCGTGCCACTCAGATACGGCGCAAACAGCAGGGCACGAGCGATCTGCTGCGGGTACTCAGAGGCTAGCCAAGCCGCTAAGGTGGCTCCGCTGGAGAGTCCGCCCACTATGACTTGCTGCCCTAAAGACTGGGCCTGCTGAAGCCAATCCACGGCAAAATTTTGATAGATGAGCACATCTGTCGGAAGCGGTGGCGGATGATCGCGATTCCAGTCGCCAGCAATGCCGTGCCCTGGTTGTAGGGGCACCAGAACGTTGTAGCCTGCTTGGTAAAAGGCCTCACCCATCGGCTCAAATTGGTAGGGGCCTGCCGTAAACCCGTGGAAGAACAAGCAAACCTTAGAAGTGGGCCGCGGGTGAAACCAAAAGCGGGAACGGCAAGCAGGGTCTCGTACAGGCAAAGCATCTTCGCGTGCCTGGGCTCGGTGAGCGATCGCGGAAATTTGCTCAGAATAAGTGATCATTCGTCTTACTTCATAAACTCAGAAGCCACGAGCATGGAGCCAATACCAGCATCAGTAAAGATTTCTAGCAGCAGGGAGTGAGGCAGACGGCCATCAATAATGTGGGCCGCTTTTACACCTTGAGCCAGCGATCGCACACAACAATTGACTTTAGGAATCATGCCCCCAGAAACCACTCCAGATTCAATTAGCTGGCGCGCTTCTTGGATATCCAGCTTGTCAATTAAGGTGGAAGGGTCATGATAATCGTGCAAGATTCCGGCTGTATCGGTCAGCAGAATCAGCTTCTCGGCTCCGAGAGCCGCTGCTAGCTCTCCCGCAACTGTATCCGCATTGATGTTATAAGCTTGCCCCGTGTCGTCTGCTGCGACGCTAGAGATGACCGGAATATGTCCTGCCTTCAGCAGCGATTCTAAAATCCGTACGTTGACGCTATTCACCTCACCGACAAAGCCAATGTCTGCTTGACCTTCGGGACGTGCCTTGACCAAGCTGCCGTCTTTGCCGCAGAGCCCGACTGCACAGCCGCCCGCTTGATTAATCAAAGAGACAATTTCTTTATTCACCCGACCGACTAAGACCATCTCCACCACGTCCATCGTGGCAGCATCGGTGACTCGCAGACCATTCTTAAACTGAGGTTCAATCCCCAGCTTATCGAGCCAAGTGTTAATCTCTGGGCCACCGCCATGCACCACTACAGGCCGAATCCCGACGCAAGCCATGAAGACGATGTCCCGCATCACCTTCTCTTTGAGATTGCTATCTTTCATCGCGGCCCCACCGTATTTGATCACGATGGTGCGTCCGGCAAACTGTTGAATGTAAGGTAAGGCTTCACTGAGGATGCGGACGCGGGTTGCATCCTCTTGCCGAAAATATTCGCTGTCGTTAACCATGAGGGCTGGATTGGGCGAAAAGTCAGGTCTAGTAGAGCTTAATATCCCTAAGGGTGGGAATGAAAGCCGTGGAGTCTAACGAAATGCGATCGCTCATCAACAATCGCTGACTAATTTAGCTCAGTGACTGGCCTTCGTTCTGGGCAAAGCACTGTAGGAATTTCTGCTATGACTCTGGCAGTGATTTGCTCTGGAGTTTCTCCCGGCTGCAAAGTCAGATGCAAATCAGCCTGGGCATAAAGAGCTTGGCGCTGCTCCAGTAAGCTTTGCAACTTTACCTTTAAGTCAGTCTCTCGTAATAAGGGGCGAGTCGCATCGTTTTGCAATCGGCTGTAAAGCACCTC
This sequence comes from Trichocoleus sp. FACHB-262, assembly GCF_014696035.1. Classification (NCBI taxonomy): domain Bacteria; kingdom Bacillati; phylum Cyanobacteriota; class Cyanophyceae; order Leptolyngbyales; family Trichocoleusaceae; genus Trichocoleus; species Trichocoleus sp. FACHB-262. The sequence goes on from NZ_JACJPK010000086.1 coordinate 557,795, forward strand.
TACCGGAGCATCTAACCAGACAACTAAGCCATGCCTCAGATAGCTCCAGTTTTTGCGCTGGAGTACAATCCCTCCGCCTGTCGCGATCGCCAATCTGACACAAGACGATAGCTCGGCCAATACAGCAGTTTCAATATCCCGAAATGCCGCTTCTCCGGTTTCCGCAAAGATTTCGTTGATCGATTTTTTCTGGGACTGCTCAATCAACGTGTCTGTATCGAAGAAGTGGTAGCCTAACTCCTTTGCAAGTAGGCGTCCTACCGTTGTTTTGCCAGCCCCCATCATCCCAACGAGGTAGAGATTGACTCCTTTTAGCAACTGATTCATGAGATTAATTTCATGAGGTTAAGAGGAATAGCAAGACCACCCTTAAAGCACCGCTTGATGAGATTTACTTCTGTGGGGTCTTCCTGTAGCTTACTGCTTTCAGTAAAACAAACCGTTAAAATCTCGCCTCACCTGAGCGCCGACTGGCTGGGGCGATCGATTACTGAAACCTAAAGTCTCTACTGCTCTGCTTGAAATGTGATATTACTAAAAAGATTCCTACGTAATTTTACTCAAACTACAATAAAATCTTTAAGGTAATAGATGAGCTTCGATATTTTTGACGAGCGGTACTATCTTGCTACTAACCCAGACGTAGCCAATGCGGTTCAAGCAGGCTTCTTTAGTTCTGGACTACAGCACTTTCAACTATTTGGGATTACTGAAGGGCGCGTTTCTGCTTCACCTCTCTACAACGAAGGCCTGTACCTAGAAGCCAACCCAGACGTGGCGAATGCGGTTGCCACTGGCAGCTTAAGGTCTGGATTGCAGCACTACATTTTGTATGGCGAAACAGAAAGCCGGTTTGGATTATTGGGCTTGTATAACGAGCAAGCTTATCTGCAAAGATATCCTGATGTCGCGAATGCAGTTCAGTCAGGCATTTTTAGTTCTGGGTTTCAGCACTTAGTGCAGTTTGGTCTTGAGGAAGGTCGCTTTGCTGCTCTATTTAATGAGCAGTATTACTTGCAGAAGTATCCAGATGTCGCCAATGCGGTGCAGACAGGTATTTTTAGTTCTGGATCGCAGCACTTTTTGCAATTTGGTTTCACTGAAGGGCGATCGGGCGGAACTTTATTCAATGAAGGTTTCTACCTACGTAGATACCCTGATGTGGCAAATGCAGTTGCTGCTGGAATCTTTAGTTCTGGTTTGGCCCACTTTGCCCAGTTTGGAGAAACCGAGAATCGTTCTGGTACTACATTCAATGAGCTAGCTTATCTGGCTCTCTATCCAGATGTGGCGGATGCTGTTAAAACTGGAGCCTTTAGCTCTGGTCTAGAGCATTACTTGCAGTATGGGCAACTTGAAGAGTTTAGAAGCCCTCTCTTCAGTGGCAGTCGAGGCAATGATGTTGTGACTGCTGACAGCAATAACTTTGGCTTCGAGAATACCTTTATTGCCTCTATTACGGGAGTTGAGGTGGGCCAGGTTGCAGCTAGTGCTGGAGACTTACAGGATGCTATTTTAGGCAGCTTTGGCGTCGGTGAAGTGGATACTTTAATCGGCGAGGCTGCGGTTGATGAGTTTTATCTGGGGTTTGGCATGACTCCATCCAATTCGACTCCTACAACCTTTTATGTCGGGGGCGGTAATGCTGACTTTGCGCTAATCAAGAATTTTGATGTAGCTGAGGATGCTATTGTTCTGGCGGGTGAGCCTAGTCAGTACAATTTTCAAGTTGTTGACGGAAGCTTGAACATTGCAACCGCGACTAATGATTTGATTGGCATTGTTGAGGGCGTTGGTTCGCTTGCATCCATTGGCCCTGGAGCTATCTCTGGCACTTTCTTGTTGGGGTTGGTGCAGGTTTAGCGAGATTGTTGATACCCAGAGCAAGATCACTGCTTAAGCGCAATAAAGGAGCGATCGCTTACGCAAAACTATATTTGTGAGATTGCGTAGGCTCTGCAAAAATTCCTCCGTAAATTCCGAAATAGAAATATCTAGCTTTGATGTCTTAATCAGTACTTTCGGGTGACATCATGACCTTTGATATTTTTGATGAGGAATATTATCTTGCCACTAACCCAGATGTAGCGGATGCCGTTGCTGCGGGATTTTTTGAATCTGGTGCTGACCACTTCAATACATTCGGATTTGCCGAAGGGCGGGTTTCCGTTTCCCCGCTGTATAACGAGAGCCTGTACTTGCAAGCAAATCCAGATGTAGCCAATGCGGTTGCCTCGGGTTTCTTTAGCTCTGGTTTAGTGCATTACATGGCCTATGGTGAAGACGAAGGACGCTTTGGCTTGTATGGGACATTCAATGAGCAAGCTTACTTAAGCAGATATCCCGATGTAGCAAATGCCGTTGCTGCGGGCTTCTTTAGTTCTGGTTTCAGTCACTTCGAGCAATTTGGCTTTGATGAAGGCCGCTTCGAGGCATTGTATAACGAGCAATATTATTTACAAAAATATCCCGACGTAGCAAATGCCGTTGCTGCGGGCTTCTTTAGTTCTGGGTTACAGCATTACCTGAATCATGGTTTAGGTGAGAATCGCTCCGGCGGCACTTTCTTTAATGAAGGCTTTTACCTGCGTGACAACCCGGATGTAGAGAATGCCGTTGCTGCGGGCTTTTTCAGTTCTGGGTTGGCTCACTTTGCTGAATATGGCGAAGAAGAAGGCCGTTCTGGCACTAGCTTTGATGAATACCTCTATCGTTCAGCTAATCCTGACGTGAATAATGCGATCCAAGCTGGCGCGTTTAGCTCTGGTGAGGACCACTATCGCATCTTTGGCCAATTCGAGCCACACCGAACAGGTTTCTTCACGGGAACGGATGGAGACGATACTATTGTCAGTTTCGGTGTTAACTCTGAATTGCTAGGAGTAAGTGAAGACCCAGGAACAGGTATAGTGCAAAGCTTAGGAACTGGCGAGATCGATTATTTAATTGGAGGTAGCGAATCTAATACCTACATTCTTGGACTGGAGGACGCATTTGGTCCTGTGCAGTTATACCTCGGAAATGGCAACAGTGATTATGCCTTTATCCGAAGCTTTGACATCCAAAGCGATTATATCCAGTTAGCAGGCTCTCCCGAAGTGTACGTTCAGCAAGTAGTGAACGGTAGTTTAACCCTCTCTACTACATCCGGTGACTTGGTTGGTGTTGTGGAAGGTTACACAGATTTCTTATCGGTGATTTCCGAGGGCCCTGGAACGTTTCTAGTAGGTTAAGGAACTTGAACTATGGGTTAAATTAATCCTAAATTGCCTAAATTGAGTGAAAAAAAGCGATCGCCCTGCCTGGATTTAAGCCAAGAGCGATCGCTTGCTGAAAAAGGTAAATTTATCTAGAACTAGTGGCTATAGCCACCTTGAGGGAAAGCGGCTGCATCTTTTAAGCCATTTTGTGTCGCTTCTGCTGGATCGTTCGTCACAGAATCTAAAAACTCTTTGGTGCTCTCAGGCAAAGGCTCATTCAAGTTCAGCTTTTCAGTTACGTTTTCAGCCGCATCTTTGATCGCGCCGACGAAGCCACCTGCCTCTTTGGTGTTTGCCTGAAGGTTCTTTTTGGAATTTTTGGTATCAATTTGGATGCCGCTAGCCGTCCCAGTGCTGTTGCCATCCGGGTTGTATTGAGCAGCTTCAGGGGTCGCAGCAGCTTGAGCAGAAGGGATATAGCTGATTTGACCTAGAGCAGCGCTCAAAAAGAATGTCATTCCGACTAGAAAAGCACTGAGAACTTGGCGTAATTGAATTTGTTGTAAACGACGAATAACTCGAATCATAAACATCCTCATATAGAGCAACGTCATCAGTGTTGCTTGTTTATGCAGGACGAACATCAATCCGCCGATATAAACTCGCCGCTGTAGAAATAGCCAATGGGTGGATTGGGGATAGGGGGTAAGCCGCTACCAATCAGACTTTGAGCGATCGCCCCAACCTTTGTCTCGCCAGGTTTGATCCCCCCAATCATCGTTTTGGGAGTCTCCCCGGTCTTGCCTGTCGGGACGCTCTGCCCAGTCACGGCGTTCAACATCACGAGGCGTTTCATCCTCAAAATCTTCATCTTCAAAGCCGTAGTCATCTTCTGTCTCTTCCAGCGGTTGGGGCGGTGGAATAATGACTCGGTAATCAGCATCATAGACAGATTCAGATCGGCCTACGCCAGAGGTGTTTGGCTCTTTGTAGCTATAGGAGTAAGATGACCCAGAGCGATAACTAGAGGTTGGTTCTTGGGGCACTTCGTAGTTTGTGCGATCGCGCTGATCGCTGGAACTATAGTCAGAGCGATCTACGGGGTCTGTTTCCTCTTCCTCGTCCCCAAAGTCTGTTTCATCAGTAAAGCGATCTGCTGTGGGACTGGTATAGCTAGTTTGATCGCTAGCTGAGCGACTGCTGCTATCCCAACTAGAACGCGAGGCGGCGGCTTCCGTTTCTAGCCGCGAAGCAGTAGCGACCCGCGATCGCATTTTCTTGACAGCTAGAGTGTTGGATAACTGGAAAAGCCCCGTTAGCAGCAACGTCGTAAGTGCTCCAGCCGCGATCGCCCCTAAAACCCAGACTGAGAGGGGTAATAGCAAGGTCTGCTTACCGAGAAAGACCAGCGGCAGTTGAGATACCCAATTTTGCAGGGTAAATGCAGCTAACGCTACTAAAATCAATAGCAGTAGTAAGAGGCGGATCACAGGCATGCTATTCAGCACTCAGCTCTAAATTGTCTTCTACTTGTTAATATTGCCAGCTCGACCTTACACACCCTATACCCTACATCCTATAGCTTGCCTAGCGCCAATGATGGCGGCATCAGTGCCCCTCCCAGCGCTTTAGCGGTACACAATCCAGCTCAAACTGATCTAGGGCGCGAGCTACGACAAAATCCACTAAATCTTCGATCGTTTGAGGCTGGTGATACCAAGCGGGGATAGCTGGGACAATCCTAGCGCCTGCCTCCGCTAAAGTGGTCAAGTTGCGGAGGTGAATTAAGCTTAGGGGGGTTTCACGAGGAACTACTACCAATTTGCGGCCTTCTTTGAGCTGGACATCGGCAGCTCGTTCTAACAAATCCGAACTCAACCCCCCAGCTAATTTAGCGACAGTACTCATACTGCAAGGCATCACCAACATCCCTAAGGTGCGAAAAGAGCCGCTGGCAATGTTAGCTCCCACATCGCCCGCTGAGTGACAAGTCAGTTGACCACCTGTTAAAACCCCCGCTTGCTGCCGCCAGAACTGTTCTTGTTGCAAGGGTTCGGCTGGCATCCGGATGTCTTGCTCGGCTTGCCAAACCATGTAGGTAGCTTTAGAGGCTACCAGTTCAATGGCATAATCTGCGCTCAAGAGAAACTTGAGTGCCCGTACGGCATAAATGAGACCCGATGCCCCTGATACGCCGAGAATCAGAGGCCGAGGTAGGGCTGAAGCCACAGAATTAGACACAGGTTTTTGAACTCAGCCTTACTCTTCAAGATGACGGGCACCAGGGTCAGCGTCGTAACCCAGGTCAGCATTACTGCTTCCGGGTTCGTCGGAGTCATCTTCAGACGCTTCGCTACCACCACCGACAGCAATCAGGTCAATTTGCTGGCGATAGTAATCAACGCTTTTCACTTGGACTTCCACGCGATCGCCCAAACGGTACTGCTTCCGGTTCTTCCGACCCACTAGCTTCTGCTGCCGCGATCGGTACTCATACCAGTCATCCTTCAAGGAACTGACATGTACCAGACCTTCGACTAGTAGATCTTCAATTTCGACGAAGAAACCGTAGGATTGCACTCCAGTAATTAAGCCCTGGAAGATTTCGCCGGTATGTTCTTTCATGAACCCAGCTTTTTTCAGACCTTCTAAGTCGTCTTCCGCCTCTTGCGCCACTTTCTCCCGCTCGCTCAAGTTGTTGACGATGGTGGCAATATGACTCTCTAGGTCTTGGTGCAATTCTGGGGGCAACACATTCCAGTTAATTTTGCCGTAGCAAGAACCGTCTCGGAGGTTGACGCTGTCCTTAGCACGGGTAGAACGGCGATCGCGGCCTTGCTCAAACACACTCTGTAGCACCCGATGCACCAACAAGTCTGGGTAGCGCCGCATGGGAGAAGTGAAGTGAGTGTATCCCTGCTCTAGCGCCAAACCAAAATGCGGTCGGGGATGCGTGGTATAAACGGCAGGCTTGAGCGTAGACAGCAGCAGATAAGTGAGCACCTTTTCGGCTCGCGACTCCGCAAACTGCTGAGTAAAGTTTTGGTAGTCTTGCGGCTGAATGGTATCTTCCTGCTCCAAGCGCAAGTTAATGCCCATGTTGCTGACGAGCTTCATGAGTTCTTGCACCTCCCCGACATTGGGCGTGGGATGCACTCGATAAATCCCAGGTACACCCAGAGCTTGCAAATGTGCTGCTACGACTTGGTTCGCTAGCAGCATAAACTCTACTACCATCGCTCGCGCCGAGAGGTCGGAGGAGACGATGACTGCCCCTAAAGCTCCCTCGTCGTCGTAGTGGAAGCGGGTTTGCGGCAAGTTAAGTTCAAAGGCACCCCGCTGGCGACGCTGAGTTTTTAATGCCTGACTGAGCAACGCCAATTGATCGACCATCTCCCTGACTCCATCAGGCAGTGACTCGACAAAAGCCGCCGTTTGGCTATCTAGCGACTCAGACTGCGGCTGCTGGCGCTCTAGAATTGTCTGCACTTGCTGATAACTGAGTTGATGGTCCACCTGGAGCACAGTGGGTTGCAGCTCATGCTCAACCACTTGGCCTTCAGGACTAACGGTAAAGAGTAAGGAGATGGCAAGGCGATCTTGTCCTGGTACTAGGCAGCACAATTGCGCCGCTGCATCGGGCAACATCGGTAGCACCACGTCTCCCAAATAAACTGAAATGCCCCGCTTCTGCGCCTCAATATCCAGCGGTGAGCCAGCCTGGATATAGTGAGACACATCTGCAATATGCACCCCTAAGCGCCAGTTGCCTTCCTCGGTCTTTTCCAAAGTGAGGGCATCATCACAACCATCGACAGGTTGCTGGGTGCTGTCTGCTTTCAAGGCTAAGGCTAAGCGATCGCGGAGATCTAAGCGGTTTTTTAAGTCGGCGGCTTTGAGCTTCTTAGGTAGCGCTTCCGCAGCTTTCAGGACTGCGGGGGGAAACTCTCGACGCAAATCGTACTTGCAGCTGACAATATCGGTATCTGCGGCTGACTGAGCATCACTGCCTAGAACTTGCGTCACTTTTCCTAAGGGAGGTTGCTGTCCCAAGGGGTAGCGCTGCACTTCAACATGAACTAGATGATCCAGGGCGGCTTCTAGATCTACTCCATTGGTCTTCAAGTGCAATTCAAACAGCAAGCGATCGTCTAGGGGCACCGCTTGATAGCCTTTTTCCGATTGCTTTACCCGCGCCAGCACTGAGCTATTGGCCCGCTCTAAAATTAGCCGCACTTCCCCTTCCGGGCTGCGACGACGGCTGCCTTCCTTGGTGACTCTGACCAAGACGCGATCGCCGTTCCAAGCGTTGCTGAGTTGGCTCTCGCGGACGTAGATGTCTTCTGCTCCTTCTTCATCCTGAATCGCGAAGCAAAACCCTTTGCTAGAACAGCGCAGTTTGCCCTCAACGACGCCTTCTTCCCAGACCCGACGGTATTTGCCTCGCTCTTTTACCAAAATGCCCACCTTTTCCAGGGCATCTAGGGCAATTTGGAGCTTACGCAGACCCGCATCGTCTTGGCAGTTCAGCTTCTTTTCCAAGACTTTAGGGGCAATCAGTTTGTCATCCGCGAAATTTGCTAACAGTGCCGCGATCGAAAATTCCATGTAGCGATAGGTCCTTAAATTTCTGTTGATTCGGTTCTCTCACCCTTGCTGTGATGACCCAGGCATCGCTTAGCCTGTGTTATCCCCGATTTACCTAGAACCTATCCGAAAACCCCGGAGGGGCTTTGAATTTCAAAAACTCAATAGAGTTTTCGAATAGGCACCTAACGATGTCACTTGCTGTAAACCTGCATCAATACAACGCTTCGCATTTATACAGGCAATACAGCTTACATCGCACGCCAACCCATGCCTTGCAGCTCAGGTATGCCAGTCACTCAGCTCCTTGCATTTACTAAGCCCTAGGTCATCCACAGCTGATGAACCTCGATCCTGCCCTAGACATAGCAGCCGCAACAGCGCGAACTTGCTTTTTGACAGGGTCTGGGGAATACCATCTCTTCATTGATTAGTGCTCTAGAGTTACGTTTCTGGAGCTACCAGCTAGATGAAAGGACAGCCATAGTACATCGAGACGTTGTAGGAGGCAGGAGTAACGAACGCTAGATTCGGGTTGACAATGTTCCAGTGCTTTAATTGCGTCTACCTTGGCACTGTACACACTCTATTTAATACTTTCGCACTGAATGTAAACCTGTCAAACGCTATTCATCAAATCTCTCATCAGAATTACGTCTTTAGAACCAAGAAACACTCTTTTTCATCAGACTATGGCAGTCCTAAATGATTCCTTGTCCAGTTCCTAATAACGCTGTCCAGTCACAATGTAAGCGACACGCTTGCCAATATTAGTTGCGTGATCAGCCATTCGTTCTAAGTGACGAATCACTAAAACCAACAAAACCGTTGGCTCTACGACGCCTCGAAGATCAGTTTGATGCGCTAGGAGGTCGTATAAATCTTGGTAATCTGAATCGACCGCATCATCCTTTGTCTTCAAATCCAGACCTGACTCTGCATCTAGATCAGACAAAGCAGCCAAACTCATGGCGAGCATGGCTTGGCAGCGGTCTAGCATGAGTTGCACTCGCTCCATGCAGGGATGAATTGGGTAAGGGAACAACTTAACCGCAATTTCCCCCAAGTCCTCAGCGTAGTCGCCGATCCGCTCCAAGTCTCGCACCAACTGCATTAAGGCACTAATCATTCGTAAGTCCTGGGTCACAGGGGCTTGTAGTGCCATCATGCTGACGCAATCTAGTTCTATTTGGCGGTAGAGCTGATCAATCTGTTTGTCTTGCTGACTGATCCGCTCAGCGGCTTCTAAATCTCGCTCAAATAAAGCCTGGCGGGCTAAGCGACAGGATTTTTCTACCAAGGCACCCATACGTAGAACGTCCCGTTGCAGGCGTTTAAGCTGGCGATCGAAATGGGTTCGGACAGATCTTTGGCTTTCCAACGAAACAGTTACCAATCTTAAAAATATGTAGATTTTATTAAACTTTGCCTCGAAGGCTGGGCTTTCGAGTTTTGCAAAGATGATTTATCTCATTGAAATAGCTTAAGTATAGCCACCTAAAACTTAGAAAGATGTAGTCACGATCGCTCTAAATCAAAGCATTTTGGCTCCAGCCGCTATAAGCAGCATTTGTAAGCATGCAGTTTCTCTTCAGCACTAACTGTTCATTTAGAACTCTTTGTTGAGAGTGTATCGGCTGTGCTTCTGCGACTAGTTGCAGAACCGACTGGAGCTAGGTTTTGCAGCCTTAACTATGCTTAGAAGTAGACCAGGCTGCGATCGCAGCTTTAGCTGATTTTTTGTTACATCATGTAACAAGTTGTTCCAGAAGCCAGGAATTTGGCCGAAATTGGTGAACTAGCAACCTCAAAATATGGAGTTTTCAAACATGTCTATATCAGATACCCAAGTCTACGTTGCGCTAGTCGTTGCTTTGATCCCAGGGATTATGGCTTTCCGGTTAGCCACCGAACTGTATAAGTAAGCTCGCAAATTGAGCGATTGGAGCCTATCTTAGGGGTGGGGTCAAAACCTCCGGGCAATCTTAGAAATTTAGTGTAGATTGTCTGATAGCAACTAGGCTTTGCTGCTGAGATAGTCTCCAATTGGAGCTTTTGGGTGCTATGGAATTGGTTGATCTGAACCTACCATTGAGCCTGGGTAGCAAAGGTGCGTCACATTCAAGGTTTTACGTCACCCCACTCCGTATGAACGCGATTCAACCCTCAAGCCCCCCTTTAAGAACTAGCAACCATTTGCGGCTGGCTACTCCGCCTAATCCGCGCCAGCGGCGCAAACCTGCCAAAGCAGCCACGAAGCTACCTGTTGGTCTTGTGATGGAAACAACGCTGAAGTTAGCTGTGAACGTCACATTATCTGTTGCTGCTGTCTCTACGTTGATGCGGATTTTGCCTTACCAGTTATCGCAGCAAGAGAAGTTGCAAGAAATTCGAGCTGAAGTCAATGTGACTGAAGGGCGAGTGAATCGCTTACGAGACGACTTTAGTCGCCACTTTGATCCACAGCAGACAAAAGCACTTATGCAGGAACAAAGCAATCGGGTAGACCCAAAGCAGCTACAGGTCGTGTGGACGAATGTGGCCGATTTGGCTGATACCGACGAGGTTACTCCCTAGAGGTGGAGTCGCTGGAGTCTGGGGTTTAACTTAGCTAGATCGCGAGGAGGTAGCTTTGGCTACGCTCTTAGGGGACTGAGAAGGTCGTTGAGCCAATTCTCCACTTGCTGGCGGAGTCGCTGTGCAGATTCGGTATGGGTCAGAAGCAGAATTTGTAGAGCTTTCTGGTAGTCAGCGATCGCGCAGTTCCAATCCCCCATGATGTGGAACGTGCGGCCCCGCTCGGCGTAAATGTGGCCCTCGAGCTGGCCGAAGTGCAGCGCTAGCTCAAAGTTGCCGATCGCTTGCTCATACATCTCTAGCTGCCGAAAAGTAATTCCTTGGTTGATCCAAGCGCGAGTGTTGCCCGGATTTAGGTCAATAGCAACTCCGTAGTCTGCGATCGCCTCAGCTAATTGACCTTGAGCTGCATAGTAGTTGGCTCGATTGTTGTAGACGCTAGCGAGCTTGGGATTTAGTTCAATGGCTTGGTTGTAGTCTGCGATCGCTTTTTCGCTTTGTCCGCTTTGAAAGTAGACCAAACCCCGGTTGTTGTAATCTGTAGCACTAGCTTGGTGCCGCTCTAGCAATTCACTCAGTAGATCAATTGCTACCTCGTAGTAACCTTGCTGCGCTGCGGCGATCGCTTGCTGTCGTAATTGTTGGTCTTGCTCATCAGTGTGTACCTCAGGCCTTCCGCTGGAACGAGGAGATGGAGTCCCGGTTAGACGCAGTTGGTTGCCTTGCCGCCGATGAGGACCCACCTGCCCGACGCCAGTGCTAATATTTGCTTGCCCAGCCACAGAAGCTAGAGTTGAGCCCTGACGCCGACGCTGAGCGCTGCCTTGAGGGTTGAAAGCCGAACGACTACTCATACTCTTCTCCTGAATCAGTGACCGTATCTCTGGGCTTGTAGACTCACGATATCCAGTTGGCCGCAATTGTTGCTCTATCCGTGTGTCACTTACCGATGTGTCTTAAGTCATGATTTCCAGACGTTAAACTCGCAAGCCTTAGCTTTGAAGCTGTCTCCTAAGACTGATGCCGAGCAAGTGACAGAATAGACACCCTTAATACTGAAAACAATGCTGAGAACTTATAGCAAGACTACAAGAGCAACTCAGCCAATTTCTGAAGTGCCCCGCATACCTTGCCTGAACACAGCATTAGCAGTTAAAAATCTAACTGTTCGACACGCCTCGGGGATGGACGTGGCCAGAAGGCTTAACCGAGCTAAAATTCCTATGGAGCTTACCTGCGATCGCACTTTAACGAACTGTGATGCGTAGCTCCTTGAAATTTTTCAATTCCGTTGAAATTGGCAGTGCCAATCCAAATCTTCCATGACAACCGCTACCTCCCATCCTCAAGCCCCCGACCTCTCCACAGATGAATATTTAGTCATTGGTTTAGCTACTTGTTTTCTCAAAGAAGATGGCAAACTGCACGAAGTGAGAATTCTGGAGCCGATCCCCTCAGCCGCGATCGAAGCCATTGTGAAAGGAGTGCCCACCTCTTACGAAATGGCCCTTGCCACGACTTTAGGCACAGTCCTAGCTGGAGAAACCCCACAAAAGCCAGATGGGTTCCCGGAAGATGCCCAATTCTGTGATGAATTTGTGCAGCGTGCTATTGCTGCCGCTCGTACCTACAAAGCCAAGACCGCAGCACAAGCTCATGTCCCTCCTGGAACGACTCGTCAAGACTTCAACTACTCTACCGAACGCAAGCGAGTGCTAAACTCCCAGCGCATTGTCAGAGCTGAAGACAATGTGAAACAGCATAAGTACACGCACGAAGTTCTCTAATTTGAGAGGGCTGAAATGGGGGCTGTCCACCAATGGTGGTCTTGTACCAAAGTCTGAACTTGCCAGTGCGGCTCGGGCTGCGGAAAGTCAACCCGATAGTGACCACCCCGGCTCTCAGTGCGAAACAAAGCGCTTTTCAAAATCAAGTAGCCAACATCCAAAAGATTTTGGGTTTCGCTCCAAGTGCGGATGGCTGAGTCAGCATCCGGCAAGCCCACGCTAGCGGCTTGAGTTGGTGCTAAGTTCAGCAGGAATTGGCTTAAAGGCAGGGCAGCAAATTCTGCTTGCCAGGTTTCTACTTGAGCGATCGCGGCCAGAAGGGTAGTTTCTTCGCGGCAAATTCCGGCGCTTTGCCACATTAAACGAGGTAATTCTTGACGCATAGTGGCGATCGCCGCCTGCTGACGCTGCCAATCTGTAGGCTCAGGATAATAGCCCTCAGATTCAGGGACGCTTGGCTCTGAGCTTGAGTCAAGGGCGTTCCATTGGCCTAACTCTAAATGGGCTAACTGAGCCCCATAAACCAAACACTCTAGCAACGAGTTGCTGGCTAAACGGTTGGCTCCATGCACGCCAGTACTGGTCGTTTCCCCCACCGCATAAAGCCCTGGAATCGACGTCCGACTCATCGTGTCAGTTACCACACCTCCCATCCAGTAGTGGGCCGCAGGTGTCACGGGAATGGGCTCCTGAAACACATCTACGCCCCACTGTTGAGAGACTTGAATAATGTTAGGGAAGCGATGCCGAGTCGTGTTTACAGGAATGGGCCGGAGGTCCAACAAAACGTGGGCGCTGGCGGGGTCTGCTTCCGTCTGTTGTAAGTGATTGAAAATTGCTCGACTGACTACATCTCTAGGAGCCAGTTCTCCCGCTGGATGGTACTCGAAGGCAAACCGCTGGCCTGCCGTATCCACTAAGTGCGCTCCTTCCCCGCGTACCGCTTCACTAATCAAAAACCGGGGGGCTCCAGGCTTGCTTAACGCTGTGGGATGAAACTGGATGAACTCTAAATCCCGCAACAAAGCCCCGGCTCGCCAAGCGATCGCCACTCCATCTCCTGTACTCAACTCGGGATTAGTCGTCTGGGCGAATACCTGCCCTCCCCCACCTGTCGCCAAGACCACGGCTGTCGCTCGAACCCAAACAACTTGCCCTTGGTGGATCAAGCTAATTCCCTGGCAACGTTGAGTTTGGGGATCAATCCATAAGCTCAGAGCAAACGTTTGAGGAAATACTTGAATATTTTTGCGCTCCAGCACCTTCGCCGTGAGCGTATTGACCACAGCCCGTCCTGTGGTATCTGCTGCGTGCAAGACTCGTCGCCGAGAATGGGCTGCTTCCAAGGTCAAAGCGAGTTCTCCATCGTGGCGATCGAATGCCACCCCCATCTCTACCAAGGACCGAATGCAATCAGAAGCGTTCTCAGCCAAAAACTCCACTGCTGCGGGATCGCAAAGCCCTGCACCCGCTTTGATCGTGTCAGTAATGTGGAGAGCTGTAGAATCATCTGGAGCGATCGCGGCAGCAATCCCACCCTGAGCCCAATCACTCGCCGAAAGAGATAAGGTGTCTTTGGTAATTAAGCCGACTTGAAACGACGGCGGCAGACAAAGGGCGGAATAAAGCCCTGCGGCTCCCGCCCCTACCACTAAAACATCAAAAGGCTGAGTGAAGTCAGGACTCTGGGCTGGAGCAGGGGGTGGAAGAGGTAACGAAGTGTCCAATAAAAATTGCTCCCTGTCATCAATCGCGCGTAAGGATTAACCTTACTGTACAGAGAGCAAAGATATTATTGCAGCGTTTAACCACCCAGTTCTGACCCAGAAGCTGTAGAGACAAGGGCAACTAAAGTACCGGGCTTCTACAAACTCAGTCAACAGTGGCAGAGCTGGAGGCAGATTTAGCGGTAGATACCGTTGTTGAAGCGATCGTCTCCCTCGGTCAAGGCAGAATCTGGATCGGTCACGGTAAAGTTCTTGAAATTTGCTTGCAACGTCTCTTTCTGGCGATCGCTGATGCCAGGTAGATCAAGAACATCTTCCACCTTTTCATAAGGTGCGTGCTGGACGATCGCACGCGCTAAGGTGGGGTACAAGCCAGGATATTGCAAGAAAGCCCGAACATTGGTGTTGTTGAGATCGATCTTGTCCCCGACTTTGGCCCGCTTATCATCGACTGCATTGCGAGGAGCGACCTCAGCAGCTAAGACGGGGATCGGTTGCAGAACCAAATGGCTCAAGTTTGCAGCGATCGCTTGTTGAGGCAACCCTAGCCATCCTAGGCAGCCCACTAACAAACTGAGAACTGATAGCCAGCGAACAAAGCGTTTCATCGATTTATACCTTCCTCTGAGCAGATAAAATCCACACACAGCATTTATAGAATTGGCACAAGAATACCCAACCCTGGAAAAGCGCGATGCTCTCTAAGGTCGTGCAAAGCAGCAAATGCCACAAATTTTCTAAAGTCTAGGGTAGCGTACCCAGGTACCCTGGAAAACCTCTAAACTTTGCGTTGCTCGGCGCTGATGCGCTTTACCGCCTTAGATCTTAAAGCGTAAACCTAAACTACTAGTACTCTGTGACAGCAATCTTGACAACGCTCTAGAGAGGTTCAGGGCTTTCATTACCCAGCACTAGACTTTCTTCCTGCATTTGTAGAAAGCGATTTAAGTCAGCGAAGGTACAGGCATGGGTAACAGTGGGTACGTCGTAACCTTTTAAGTCCACTGTATGAGTCTGAAACAAAGCTTGATAAGTTGGGCCCATCGGCACGTGCTTATAGGTTGTTTCTCCTAAGGCTACATCCAGACGGATTTCTTTCGTGGCAGATTCTAAGCGGAAGGCAGCGTTAACTGTGTCTCCTAGGGCGGTATAGTCAGGGCGATCGCCACTCCCCGTATTCCCCACCATCGCAAACCCAGTATTAATTCCTGCCCCAATGCGTAGCGGAAATGGCAGGGGATACTGGTCGTACAGCTCACTCGTCATCTTATGCATGGCGCTGAGGGCACTAAAAATGCGTAGCATCTCTTCGTCACTGACCCCTTGGGTGCCGTGAATCCAGACTGCCATCACCGCATCCCCAATATATTTATCGACCCAACTGCCGTGTTCGCGAATGATATCGCCGGCTCGCCGAAACCAGGTGCCGATCACCTCAGAGAGGATTTTTTCGTCCAGTTGCCGAGTCAACCCCGTAAAGTCACGAATATCCACCACCAAAACTGAGATCAGGCGGCGGACATGCAAGGTTGCGGTCGCGGTAAATTCTTTGGAGTCCATTCCCATCGACGGATCAGTGAGGTGCTCTGGGGAAGGACAGTAAAACTCTAATTCGATCTGACCAAAGGTGAGTTGGTCTCCGTTTTGTAACGTTACCGGAACACTAACTCGGCGGCCATTCACAAAGGAGCCATTGCGGCTTCCCAAGTCAATGAGATAAAACTCGCCTGTTTCCATGCATTGAAGCATCGCGTGGTTCCGGGAGATCCAGCGATCGGGCAGCACAAAGTTGTTGTCATCGCTTCGACCAATCGTCCAGCAGTTGTTGCCGACTAATGGAAGATATCGATCACCTGCCTCGGAACGGAGCACTAAATGAGGAGTGGATTGAAAAGTCACCACAGGCTAAGAAATCACTGCATCTTTCCCTATGATGCATCCTGACACATCTATCTACGACTATCCATGACACATCTACTTATGCCAATGAATGCTTTCGAAGATTTAACTAAGAATTGTAAGCAAAATCTCGTTGCGCTTGAAGTTTGCCCTGAAGTCCAAAGAAGTTAATCTTGGAAATGCTGACTAGCAGCTCAGGAACTTAAGCCGCAGAAGCTACCAACCAGAATAAACCATCTACTAAAATTGTGCTCAGCACAGCTCCGCCAAAGGCCCACCAGTGAGCTTTCTGAGAGCGTAGTGGCAACAATCCCACCACCAGCAAAGTTACCCCCAGCACCGCTGCCCAAGCTGC
Organism: Trichocoleus sp. FACHB-262; assembly: GCF_014696035.1. Classification (NCBI taxonomy): domain Bacteria; kingdom Bacillati; phylum Cyanobacteriota; class Cyanophyceae; order Leptolyngbyales; family Trichocoleusaceae; genus Trichocoleus; species Trichocoleus sp. FACHB-262. The sequence continues at coordinate 573,927 of NZ_JACJPK010000086.1, forward strand.
TCCCCAGGGTGTCCGCATTTGAGCGATCGCATCCTGAAAAATGGGTAATGCCAGCGCTGGATCAACTTGCATCAATCGTCGCCAATGGGGGATCAAATCCACGATATAGAAGTAAAGATCAGTAACGACGGTCCCGAATAAAGACCCTAAATAAAAGAAATTTCCTACCTTCCCCCACTGGCGCATCAGGCACCAAACTGCAACAGGCAACCCAATGGCCTCGATGGGTAAGTGCAGCAGTGGCTCCCAGCGAAACCATCCCCAATAAATAGAACCTGCTAACCAACTCCAGGTGAATCCAAAAAGCAAGTCACCCCAGAGTTGGGTGCGATCGCGAGCCATCAAGACTAAGCTGAGTCCAAGCCAACCACCAGTCAGAAGTAAGCTCAGCACAGGCTGCCAGCGCACTAAGGGAGCCTGAATAAAAACAGGTACCGCTACTAGCAGGACAGCAGCAGCCAGCACGAGCCAAGTTTGGCTAACTCGAAGCTGCCAAGCTGAATCAGGCGACCTTTCCTGGGCTGAATCAACCATGCGTGAGGATGGGGGGAAGGGTGTGAAGGAAGACAAAGTATTTTTAAGTTTCTTATTTAATTTACTTTTTTTAACATAACACAAGCACATCCCCTGGGGGGGCATCTTGTTTATGATAACTTAGTTTTTCTCTTGCCAAAGCTTGAGATCAGTGCCTCTGATGTAATCGTTGAAACTTTCGCAAGTTTGCAACACTCAATTACGCTATACCAGAGCAGGTGAAAGTTGAGCTTTCTAGCTGCTGGCGTAGGGGCAAATTGCTTGCCATCGCTCTTGGCTGAAGCAACGTAGCTAAGGAACCTGAGAGTGGTTTGTCCTGCTCCTTGTTGAGAGCAGCAGTAAAAACTGGATACCGAACTGATTAGTTTTCTGGAGTATGTGCATGACGATTGGAATAGACAGTTTGGTGTGGCTCAGCTATTCCTTAGAACCAGTGTCAATTCCATCAGTACAGATGGATCATTTAGCGAATATTTTCTCTCTATTAGCCGTTGCTACCCCAGAAGCGAGTGCTGTTAACTGGTTGGCTGAGTTGTTTCAAGCCTTCATTTTGGGAATTGTGCAGGGCATTACAGAGTTTTTGCCCATTAGTAGTACTGCCCATTTGCAGGTTTTTACTAAAGCGTTGGGCTGGGCTACTGTAGGCGCTAAACCGTTTGTGGCGACGATTCAATTCGGCAGTGTGGTCGCAGTGGTCATCTACTTTTGGTCGGACATTCGCACCATTTTGCTAGGAGGATGGCAAGCCGCCCAGAAGCGAGATTGGCAGCGGGAGGAATGGAAACTTTTAGTGGGAATTGTAGTGGGCACGATCCCAGCGTTGGCGGGGGGATTTTTGCTCAAAAAGGCGCTGAATGATGATGGCTCGACCATTAACAGCATGACGACGATCGCGATCGCCTCTATCGTCATGGCACTGTTATTAGGAGCCGCAGAAAACCTAGGGAGTCGGAAACGGGATTTCTCGGCGTTGCGAATTCAAGATGGAATCTTGATTGGTTTGGGGCAAATGTTGGCTTTGGTGCCAGGCGTTTCTCGCTCTGGCTCTACCTTGACGGCTGCTCTATTTTTAGGATTGGAGCGGCAAACAGCGGCTAGATTTTCTTTTTTACTAGGGTTGCCGACCTTAGCGATCGCAACCTTATACCAGTTTTTTAAGGAAGCGCTGGGCCAAATCGACCTGTCTTTAGTAGTGGTTGGCACGCTGTCATCTTTCATTTTTTCTTACCTCTCCATTGCCTGGTTATTGCGCTATCTGCAAAATCGCAACACCTGGATCTTTGTTTGGTATCGTTTGGGCTTTGGTGCAGCGATTCTGACGGCAGTGGCGGCTGGCGCTTTACGGAATACCTGAGGCTGGACTCTCTAGAATAGAAATTGGCCTTAGCATTCCAGTGGCATCTTCATGAGCGAAGTTTCAATTCGTCCGGCTTTAATTACCAAGGTTCTTCCTGATTCGATTGCTGCTGAGATTGGGTTTGAGCCGGGCGATCGCCTCGTTGCCATTAATGGTCAAAAACCACGTGACTTGATCGACTATCAGTTTCTTTGCGCCGATGAAGTTCTAGAACTAGAAGTTTTAGATGCCAAAGGAAAAGCTCATGAGATCGAGATCGAAAAAGACTTCGATGAAGATCTGGGTCTAGAGTTTGAAACTGCTTTGTTTGATGGGCTGCTTCAGTGCAACAACCGCTGCCCATTTTGCTTTATTGATCAACAACCGCCCGGAATGCGGCAAACGCTGTATCTCAAAGATGACGATTACCGCCTTAGCTTTCTCTATGGCAGCTATTTAACCCTGACCAATTTGACCCAACGAGAATGGGATCGGATTGAGCAGATGCGGCTTTCTCCGCTTTATGTGTCAGTCCATGCCACTGAGCCAGAAATTAGAAGTCGGTTGCTGAAGAACCCCAGGGCAGGACAGTTGCGATCGCAGTTGCAGTGGTTCCAAGAGCGACGTTTGCAGATTCATGCCCAGGTGGTAGTTTGCCCAGGGATTAATGATGGAGTTCACTTAGAGCGCACCTTACTAGACTTAGCCGAGTTTCATCAAGGTGAGATGCCTGCTGTGGCTTCTGTGGCTGTAGTACCTGTAGGACTCACGCGCTTTCGGCCTGATCAAGATGAATTGGTGCCTGTGACGCCGGAAAAAGCTCAAGAAGTGATTGCCCAAGTTCAGACATTGCAAACTCAGTTCCAACGGCAGTTTAGCTCCACCTTTGCCTGGTTAGCAGATGAGTGGTTTTTGATTGCAGGACAAGCCCTACCACCCGAATCGCACTACGAAGACTACCCACAAATTGGTAATGGCGTTGGGTCAATTCAGCAGTTCCTAAAAACTTTTGCCGCCGCCACGGCTCGCCTACCTGAGCAAATTTCCCCTCCCCGGAAACTGACTTGGGTGGTGGGGAATGCAGTTGAGCAAGCGTTTCAACCATTGCTACAACGGCTCAATCAAGTGGAAGGACTTACTGTGGAACTAGTCGCACTTTGCAGCGACTACTGGGGGCAGTCGATCACCGTGACGGGCTTGCTGACTGGGCACGATTTGTTGCCAGCGCTCCAAGCCAAGGACCTAGGTGATGGTATTCTCTTGCCAACGGTTATGTTGAAACATGGAGAGTCTCGCTTTTTGGATGACACTACGGTTGAGGACTTAGCTCGCCAACTCCAAACCAAAATTTGGCTGATTAGCAACGTCGAGGAATTTATGGAGACTTGTCTCTGGCTCGATGCGGCTGCCCAACCCTGTATCTCTGGAACTCCCAAGGCTCCCTCTTGCGTCTAGTGCCAGTCGCTTCTATGAGCTGCAAGACGATATGAAGTGGTCAATCGAGAAAAGTATTACGGGCGGCTTTGGCATTGCCCTTCTAGTGCTTAGCTTAATTGGTGGTCTCGGCTACCGGAACATCACACAACTCGTTGCCACTGCGAACTGGGTAAATCATACTTATCGGGTGCTAGAGGCACAAGAAGTTTTACTCTTTCACATTGCCAACGCTGAAGCTGGGCAGCGGGGGTACGTTATTACGGGGCAAGAGGAGTATTTAGAACCTTATTACATTTCCACTAACACCATTAATGACCAAGTTGATACGCTTCAGAGGCTCACTGCTGATAACCCCAGGCAGCAACAGCGCCTTAATACTTTGCGTCCTCTGCTCCAGCAGCGCCTAGACAAGTTGCAAGCAGTTTTAGACACTCGGCAGGAACAAGGCTTTACAGCGGCTCAGCAAGCAATCCGTGAAGCTCGAGGCCGTCAGGTGATGGATGCAATTCGTCGCCTCATGGATGAGATGACCACCGAGGAAAATCGCTTACTTCAACAGCGATCGCATCAGGCAGAATTAGCAACTCGCAATACAACGCTAGTGGTTGCCATTAGTGGATTTCTTGCAGCGGCGTTGCTACCGATCGCGGCCATTACCCTCAACCGAGACATCAGACGGCGCAAAACCGTAGAACTGGCTCTGCAAGAAAGTGAAACCAAGCTGAAAGGTTGGGTGGGAGAGCTAGAACAACGCAGTCGCGAGATTGCTCTCTTAGGAGAGTTGAGCGATGTTTTGCAAGCCTGCTTCACCTTGGGCGAGGCTTACGCTGTGGTGGCTGAGTTGGTGCAACCTTTGTTTCCCGGCATGTCTGGCGCGCTTTATATCACTAGTGAGTCCCGCAACTTAGTCGAAGCGATCGCTTCTTGGGGACCGCTATCCTTGCAGCCGATCATGTTTGACCCGACAGACTGCTGGGCGCTCCGTCGAGGCCGAGCTTACTTCATTGACAACGGTGATAGCAGCTTGCGTTGCCAACATCTCCACGCTCCTTGGCCCACTCAGTACTGCTGCATTCCTCTCATGGCTCAGGGAGACGCTCTAGGAACTTTGTATCTAGCGGCCTCCAACAAAGACGACTTCACGCCGACAAAGCGGCTACTGACAGGGACAGTGGCTGAGCATATTGCCCTAGCTTTTGCTAACCTCAAGCTGCGCGAAAGCCTGAGGAATCAGAGCATTCGCGACCCTCTGACTAACTTATTCAATCGGCGCTATATGGAAGAATCGCTAGAGCGAGAAGTGCGACGGGCAGAACGTAATCGACAACCCCTCGGTATTGTCATGCTAGACATTGACCACTTTAAGCGCTTTAACGATACCTTTGGCCACGAAGCAGGAGATGCGGTGCTGCGTGAGGTAGGCTTGCTCATCAGAAACTCTATTCGGGCCTCCGATATTGCTTGTCGCTACGGCGGTGAAGAGCTGATGTTACTTTTACCCGATGCTTCTTTGGAAGCCACCCGTCAACGAGCGGAACATATTCGGGAAGCCGTTAGCCACCTAAGTGTTCATTATCACCGCCAAGCTCTCGGCATGATTACGCTCTCGGCTGGGGTTGCGAGTTATCCGCTGCATGGGCCTACCGGAGAGGCCGTGACTCGGATGGCAGATACTGCTTTGTACCGCGCTAAAGCTGCTGGGCGCGATCGCGTTATGGTAGCCGATGAAACATTAGTTGCTAGTTCTGCATCTCCGGATGCTGAGTAACAGGTTTATTGATATCTTTAGGGTGCTTTTGGTTTACACACTTAGTAAATTAGAGCAGAGCAGCAAGAATCAAGCTGAACTATTTGCCAAGTGACTTTGCCAGCCAGTATTCTGCTTAAGGTTGGTTGCCCGACTTCTAAACGTTTCTCTGGATTGCAGACTGAATAAAACTTATGCAAACCATTCGCTATTTGATGGCTGTAGGTGTGAGTGCGGCGATCGCGTTGGGAAGTACGTTGGGTAGCCCGGAGCCCAGTGCAGCCCAATCTAATAAAACTTCGGCTCAGCTTTCCACTGATGCAACGCCAAACGAGCCTACTAAGACTGACGTTGCCACCTCTGATTCCACCTCCGAGCGTGTCACCCAAACTAGTTCTGATACTGCTAGACCCGCTGCTGAGAAAAGCTCGGTACAAAAAGATTCGGCATCCAAAGATCCGGTACTCAAAAACAAGACCCGCTCCAAGACCCAGAGTAGCCGTAAGATTCGCTCCAACTCTGCAAAAATTACCGTTTCCAGTGTAGAGGCAGCGCTAAAGGAGATAGCTGAGGAACAAGCAACTCAGCAAGCCACCCCTCAGCCCAATATCCGCTCTAAAGCTAGGACTCAGACAGCGAGTAAGGTCCGTGGTGCCACTACTAAGCGGGCCGAGAAGCCAGCAGAAAAGAGCATACCAGCAGAAAAGAGCATAGACAAAACCACAACCCCTGCTAAAAAAACGGCGCAAACCAGCGCTCCTTTACCAACGCTAGAACCTACTAATCCGACTGGTTCCGAAGCACCGCGATCGCCACAACCAGCGCAGCCAAATAACTCAAGTCCGACGCTACCCGTCACACCAACCGCAACTCCAACGAGTCCTGCTAGCAATAGCAACCAATTCGTTCGCCCTGTTCCTCGTGGTTATCTCAATCCTGACCCGAATCCATTGAAATTCCCGACCAGACCTAGCGAAGTTCAGATTCAGGGCACTCAACCCATTACCTTGCAAGAAGCGATCGAGCTAGCCGAGCGCAATACGCCGAGCCTACAAGTTTCTAGACTGAACCTAGAAAGAAGTCGTGCGGCGCTAAGAGAAGCACAGGCAGCCTATTACCCTAACGTGAATGCTGGAGCTAGAATCGCGCGCCAGGACTCTAACCAAAACGACCTAACACCGCAGCCACAGCCAGCCGATCCTGACTCTGCCAGCACATCCCTCAGCGGTACCCTTGGAGTCTCTTACGACATTTTTACCTCAGGCCAACGGTCTGCCACAGTCAGGGCTGCTGAAAAACAGGTGCGTTCTAACGAATTAGAAGTTGAGGTGCAGCGAGAGCAGCTACGGCTGGATGTCACGAACAATTACTATGATTTGCAACAAAGCGACGAGCAAGTTCGCATTTCGCGGGCTGCGGTCGAAACGGCTCAGGCTAGTTTGCGAGACGCTCTAGCTTTGGAACGAGCGGGTGTAGGGACTCGCTTTGATGTGCTGCGATTTCAAGTAGACTTAGCCAACTCTCAGCAAGATTTAACCCAATCTCTCAGCGATCAACGGACGGCCCGGCGGCAACTTTCCCAACGACTAAACATTATCCAATCAGTTGATTTGTCAGCAGCAGACCCAGTCGAAATTGCAGGCTTGTGGAATCTGTCGCTAGAACAGAGCATTGTCCAGGCCTTTAAAAACCGAGCAGAGCTAGAGCAACAACTGCTACAGCGAGAAATCAACGAGCAACAGCGTCGAATTGCCCTTGCCAATAACCGACCGCGAATCAGCGCATTCCTCAACACCAGTTTGCAAGATCAGTTTGACGATGACCGAGACGCGCTGAGAAGTTATTCTCTAGGGGCTGAAGTGAACTGGAACTTGTTTGACGGCGGTGCAGCTAGAGCCAGAGCCAGACAGGAAGAAATTAATGCAGAAATTTCTGAAAACCAGTTTGCGGATACGAGAAATCAAGTTCGTCTCGACGTAGAGCAATCGTTCTTTAACCTGCAATCTAACTTTGAGAACATCCAGACGGCTTCAGTTGCCTTGGAGCAGGCTCGGGAAAGTTTACGTCTAGCACGTCTACGATTCCAAGCGGGTGTTGGTACTCAAACAGACGTAATCAGTGCCCAAAACGAGTTGACTAGAGCTGAAGGCAATCGCCTGAACGCGATTCTGAACTACAACCGAGCTTTAGCTGCCCTCCAGCGATCGATTACCAATCTAGGCGCTGCTCCTAGTGCCTCTACAGGTAGAACGCCTGCGGCTACCGCTCCATAGAACTTACGGGGGCAAGTCTTTCCTTGCCCTTTTCTCTCTCTATTTGTTTTGCCTAAAGATCTCTTTTCAGCAGGATTGTAGAACCTTGGCTCAGTTTTTCAGCAGCGTGTTGAAATCTTGAGCTAGTTTTTCCAGTTCGTAGAGGACAACTGTCAAATCCTGTAAAACCTCAAACGTCACTTCTGAGCGATCGCTTACTTCGGAGAGGGAATCAACACTACTCTTGACCAAATCTGTGGCGATGGCAAGACGCTGATACGCTTGTTCGACCAAGTTCATTCCCACTAAAGATTCCACTAGCTTATATAGTGCTGCACTAGAGTCTGAGGTGGCTTCAACGCCTATTTATTTAGTCTGAGTGATGTCCCAAAAATCTTCTTCCCCCGAATGAGTGAACGCTTACACGACTGCAACTTTAGATAAAGATCCAGCTCAGTCATCTCCTTGGGTGCAGACCGAACTGGATGTAGACAGCCACTCTAAGACTTGCTCTGCTGTGATTAAGCGCTTGAGCACGACTTGTCCAATGACTTGAGCCCCAGGATTTAGCTCTGCTGACTCAGTGGGCCTTACCTCTACCATCAGTACCGCTTCTTCAACTCGGTAAAGCCACAACTTTTCTCCTTGCTCTAGGATGGAAACGTTCATTTTCTTGATGTCTGGTTTGCGTCTCCAGGCCACCTCGCTCCACAATCCTGCTGACTCCCACACTCGCCCCACAGTCCAGCCGTCTGATAAAAAGAAGTATTTCACAAGCGGTTAAAAATGAAAAATGGCTCTGAAATTATGGCGTTCTAAATCCAGTATTTCCTAATGCTTCAGGATCATTCAGTATTTGTTGCAACTCACCAGGATGATCAGCAAAGTCAAAGCTAAGAGGAAAAGGCTCACCTAGGGGGAGGTGTCTGTCTGGGCGATCGCCAGCTTACAGCTACCTTTAAAGTTATTTCTATTCTGAAATTAGAAAGATTTTTGCTAGAGTTATAACTTTGAAACATGCAAATTGAGGATTTGCAGTTGCAAACCACTGAAATATTTAAAGCATTCAGCTTTGTAGACTTTTCAGAACTTTTCAGGAAGTATTTTTAAAGAGTTTTGGGAGTCAAGTGTAAACATTATAGAACTGAAAATGTGGCGATCGCGCTCCGTCAGTAAACCTGTTCAACGCCTAGTAGATAAATTGCTTATAAAAACCTCAATAAGTATTAATTAATCTTCAAGAGCATTGCTCATGGAATTAGCTGGTAAGCAAAGATTTCAAGAATTAACTTGTAGTTATTGGGGCGAGGCATCTGGGAGAAAAGCTTTTGCTAATCCAACAATATTCTGTTGATTTTTCTGTCTTTACTTAGGTTGATGTGCAGCATCAATTCCTTTGGCAGCAGTTAAGTGGATATAGCCTGACGGTTGAGTATAACCGCTAAAATTAGTGAGTTGAGATTCTCCAGCGTTCGAACCAAACTATGACCCTGCAAACACCCGTAGAATTCTTAGATGCTTTTGATGTGATTGTGGTTGGAGCGGGTCACGCTGGTTGTGAAGCAGCTCTCGCTTCCGCACGGTTAGGTTGCCGTACGATGCTGCTCACCCTCAACCTCGACAAAATTGCTTGGCAACCCTGCAATCCAGCTGTTGGCGGACCTGCTAAATCTCAACTTGTGCATGAAGCTGATGCTCTGGGTGGCGAAATTGGCAAAATGGCCGATCGCACCTATTTGCAAAAGCGCATCCTCAACAACTCCAGAGGGCCAGCAGTTTGGGCCTTGCGCGCGCAGACCGACAAGCGTGAATACGCCAACATCATGAAAGTCATCGTGGAGAACCAGGAGAACTTGGTGCTGCGAGAGAGCATGGCGACCAACTTGATCTTGGGCGAAAACGATGAAGTGATCGGCGTGCAAACCTACTTTGGCGTGGCCTTCCAGTGCAAAGCCGTTGTGCTGACCACAGGCACCTTTTTAGGTGGCAAAATTTGGGTCGGCAATAAGTCGATGGATGCAGGACGAGCTGGAGAATTTGCTGCTGTCGGCTTGACCGAAACCCTCAACCGACTCGGATTTGAAACCGGACGCCTCAAAACTGGCACCCCCGCGCGGGTAGATCGGCGATCGGTAGACTACAGCAAAATGGAAGCCCAGCCCCCCGACGAAGACGTGCGCTGGTTTAGCTTTGACCCAGAAGCTTGGGTAGAGCGGGAGCAGATGAACTGTCACCTGACTCGTACCACTGCCGAGACGCACCGCCTGATTCGCGAAAACTTACACTTATCTCCGGTTTATGGCGGTTGGGTCGATGCCAAAGGGCCACGCTACTGCCCCAGCATCGAAGACAAAATTGTGCGCTTTGCCGACAAAGAGAGCCACCAAATTTTTATTGAGCCAGAAGGCCGAGACATCCCAGAACTTTACATCCAAGGCTTCTCCACCGGATTGCCCGAAGGTTTGCAACTGCAAATGCTGCGATCGCTTCCGGGGCTAGAAAACTGCACCATGTTGCGGCCCGCCTACGCCGTGGAATACGACTACCTACCCGCTACCCAGTGCTACCCCACCTTAATGACCAAAAAAGTAGCTGGGCTGTTCTGTGCAGGGCAAATCAACGGCACCACAGGCTATGAAGAAGCTGCGGCTCAAGGTTTAGTTGCAGGCCTGAACGCCGCCCGCTATGCCTACAACCAGGAGATGGTGATTTTGCCCCGTGAGCAAAGTTACATCGGCACTTTGATCGACGACCTTTGCACCAAAGACCTGCGCGAACCCTACCGCATGCTCACCAGCCGCTCCGAGTACCGGTTGCTCCTGCGCTCCGACAACGCCGACCAGCGCCTCACCCCTCTCGGTCGCGAAATTGGCCTCATCGACGATCGCCGCTGGGAACTCTTTACCCGTAAGCAAGCCAACATCACCGCCGAAAAAGAACGTCTGCACGAAACCCGCATCAAAGAACACGACCCTGTGGGCAAAGCGATCGCCACTGACACCCAACAAGCCATCAAAGGCTCCGTTACCCTAGCCGATTTACTGCGTCGCCCTGGATTCCACTACACCAACCTCGACCACTACAACCTCGGCAACCCAGAACTGGAACGCGTCGAAAAAGAAGGCGCAGAAATTGATATCAAATACGCAGGCTACCTGCACCGCCAACAACACCAAATTGAGCAAATCGCTCGCCAAGAACACCGCAAACTCCCCGCCGACCTTGACTACGCCGCGATCGAAACCCTCTCAAAAGAATCCCGCGAAAAACTAGCCAAAATCAAACCCCTTACCCTAGGCCAAGCCACCCGCATCGGTGGCGTCAACCCCGCCGACATCAACGCCCTCCTAGTTTACTTAGAAGTCCGGGCGCGGCAGTTGGTTGGAACTGAGGGATGAGGGAGGAAGGATGAGGGATGAGCTAGAAATTTGGGGGTTAGGGCACTCCAAATCTCGAAACACCGACAACTAGACTCGTCTGGAGGAGGTCTGGAGGACGCAGCCGTCCTTCAGCGG